>JAJKHS010000072.1 GCA_021154885.1 Thermoanaerobaculum sp. | reverse complement strand
GAAAGGATGGTGCCCAAGGCCGGACTCGAACCGGCACGGGTTGCCCCACACGCCCCTCAAACGTGCGCGTCTACCAATTCCGCCACTTGGGCTCAAAGAACTTCTCTACCAACCGTGGCCCCGGAAAGGCTATTCCCAGGCTACCGCGGGGTGCTGCTCGGCGCGGGCGCCGCCGGGGCGACCGGGGCCGCCGGAGCCGTCCGAAGGGGAGCCGGCTTCGCCGGCGGCACGGTCTTGGTCGCCGCGGCCTTCTTGGCCGCCGCGCCCGACATCACCGTGCTCACCGTACCCTTGGCCAAGGCGATCGACACCGTGGTGACGATGAAGATCACGAAGGAGGCCACCGTGAGCTTGTGCAGCAGCGTGGTGGCGCTGCGGGCACCGAAGGCGGTCTGCGTGCTGCCGCCGCCGAAGACCGAAAGATCCGCGCCCTTGCCCTGCTGCAACAGGACGACGAGGATCAGGAAGATGCAGACCAGGACGTGAACCGCTTCCAACAGGTAAATCACAGGCGAAGCCTCCCAACGGGCACGATGCTGCCGGACCCCAGCAGGGGGTCAGCCGGAATGCCGAATGATAGCAAGGAATTTCTGTGGGTCAAGACTGGCGCCGCCCACCAGGAAGCCGTCGACGTCCGGCTGGGCGAAAAGACCGGCCGCGTTCTCCGGCGTCGCCGAGCCGCCGTAGAGGATCGGCAGGGCCGCGGCGGCGCCTTCCACCAGCTCGCCCAGCAGGAGCCGCAGGAAGGCGTGGACCTCCTGCGCCGTTTCCGGCGTCGCCGTCTCGCCCGTGCCGATGGCCCATACCGGCTCGTAGGCCAGGGCGAAGGGGCCGGCGGCACTCGCGACGGCGGTGACAGCCGATCGGAGCTGCCGCTCCAGCACGCCGAAGGTGCGGCCTTCCCGGCGCTCGTCCCGGGTCTCGCCGACGCAGATCAGGGGGGCGAGGCGGTGGCGCACGGCTGCCGCCACCTTGCGCGCCACCAGGGCGTCGTCCTCGCCGTGGTCCTGCCGCCGCTCGCTGTGGCCGCAGAGCACCCAGGCGCAGCCGGCGTCGGCGAGCTGCGCCCCCGAGACGTCGCCGGTGTGGGCCCCCTTGTCGTCGGGGTGGAGGTCCTGCCCGCCTACCGCCAGCTCGGAGCCCGCGAGCTCGGCCGCCACCACCGGGATGAGAGGAAAGGAGGGGAAGATCGCCACTCGCGCCGGCGCGGGGCGCTCGGCGAGGGCCTGCTTCAGGGCGCGGCAGCAGTCCACCGCGTCCGCCCGCAGGTGGTTCATCTTCCAGTTGGCCGCCACCAGGGGATGCCGGCTCACGCCTGCTTCTCCGCTGTCTTCTCCAGCACGGCGACGCCGGGCAGGGTCTTGCCGGCCAGAAATTCCAGGGAGGCGCCGCCGCCCGTGGAGACGTGGCCGATGCGGCCGGCGACCCCGGCCTGATGCACGGCCGCCACGGTCTCGCCGCCGCCGATCACCGAGAACCCCGGACAGCTCGCCAGCGCCTGGGCCACGGCGCGGGTGCCGGCGTCGAAAGGCGGCTTCTCGAAGACCCCCAGCGGACCGTTCCAGAACAGGGTGCGGGCGCGGGCGATGGCCGCCGCGAAGGCCGCGCGGGTCTCGGGACCGACGTCCACCGCCTTGGTTCCTGCCGGGATCCGGTGGGCCGGCACGGTCTCGATCCGCTGCGGGTTTGCCAGGTCGTCGGTCACCACCAGGTCGCGGGGGAGGAGGACCTCGATCCCCCGACCCTGGGCCCGTTCCAGGATCTCCTTCGCCAGATTCACCCGGTCGGGCTCGAAGAGCGAGGCGCCCAACTCGTACCCCTGAGCGGCCAGGAAGGTGTTGGCCATGCCGCCGCCCAGGAGGAGGACGTCCAGCCGCGGCAGGAGGTTCTCCAGGGTGTCGATCTTCCCCTCGATCTTCGCGCCCCCCAGCAGGGCCGCGAACGGCCGCTCCGGCTCGCCCAGGAGGCGGCCCAGGGCCTTCACCTCCCGCTCCAGCAGCCGGCCGGCGGCCTTGGCGCGCAGCCGCTCGGGCACTCCCACCACCGAGGCGTGGGCGCGGTGGGCGGCACCGAAGGCGTCGTCCACGTAGACCTCGGCCAAGGCGGCGAGCTGCGCCGCGAAGGACGGCTCGTTCTTCTCCTCCTCGGGATGAAAGCGGAGGTTCTCGAGCAACACCACCTCGCCGGGCCCCATCTCCCGCACCACCTTCTCTACCTCCTCACCTACGCAGTCCTCAGCGAAGCGCACGGCCTGCCCCAGGAGCTCCACGAGCTTGTCCGCCACCGGCCGCAGGGTGTAGCGAGGGTCGTGCTGGCCCTTCGGCCGACCGAGATGGGAGGCCAGGAGGAGGATGCCGCCGGCGGCGGCGAGCTCCCGGATCGTAGGGACCGCCTCCTCCAGCCGGGTCGCGTCCAGGACCTCGTGCGCCGCGGAGAGGGGAGCGAGGGGGACATTGAAGTCGACGCGCAGGAACACGCGCCGGCCCCTCAGGTTCGCCAGATCGAGATCGTCCAGGGTCAACAGGTCTGCCATCATCTCTCCCCCTCCAGCCGCGCAGTTTACCAGCGGTGTCACGCCTGGCGATTCTGGCGCACTTGTAGAGTGATACTCTTTCGTCTTCCGCCACGCCGTCCGATGGCGGATACTATGTGGGCCTGAGCTCGCCGCTTCAAGTGCTGACAGAGATTGAATCGATAAGGAAGTGAGGAGGATTCACCCATGGCAGAAATGGGAAAGTATTGCAAAGCGTACCTGGCAAAGCAGTTCCGGGAGTATCCGGGCTGGACGGAGAACGCCGCCAACGTGCGCAAGGAGAAGAAGGAAGTCGACGGTAAAGAGGTCGAAGTGGATCGCCAGCTCACCGACGACTCCATCCTTTATCTCCAGGAGAACTATATCGTCACCGACGGTATCTTCAAGGACCAGAACATCATCTTCGACAACGTCACCGACGAGTGGCAACAGTACTGCCACGAGCAGCTCGCCTTCGAGATCCCGGTCTACGAGCCCATCGAGATCAAGCACGCCGAGCCGGCCGAGACCACGACGACCAGCAACAGCTAGCACCCCTGCGTTCTCCAGAGAGTGTCGAGACCCTGCCGGACGGCAGGGTTTCGCCTTTCTGGAGCGTCCGTTTCACTCCTGATCTTCCTGGGTGGAGAGGACCAGGGGCGCGACGCTGACCTCCTGGATGCGCTGCCAGAGCTCCGGCGTCACCGGCACCACTGACAGGTCGGGGTCGTCGATCAGGTCCCAGTCCTGGAATTCGGGGAGGTCTTCGATCTCGGCCAGCAGCACGGGACGCTCGAGACGGCGCTCGGGGACGACGTCCACGGCCACTTGGTCCTCGCCCGAGCCGCGGGGGTCCGGGTAGGGATCGGAGGTGATGCGGGCGATGCCGACGATGGCGAGCTCGGTGCCAGCGTGGAAGATGAGCGCCTCCTCGTCGGTCTCCACGTCGCGCAGATTCTTCAGGGCGACATAGTCGGTGACGCCGTCCCAGACCGTGGCGGTGTCCCGCTCCAGGTCGCCGAAGCTGTACTCGTCCGGATCGGTGGCGAACAGCCAGTAGTTGATTCCGGACTTATAGGGCTTGACTCGTTCGGCCATGATGGCTCCTCCCGCTTGGCCGGGATGCGAGGGGTGTGCCATCCTTAGCGGGATGGACACGACCTCGAAGATCGACACCGAAAGGAGAAGCCATGCGGAGAGCTTTGGCCTGCCTGGCGGGTCTCGCGGCTCTCGCCGCCGCGACCTCCCTCCAGGCCGCTGCGCCCAAGACCGCGAAGAAGCCCGGGGAGGAGCTGCGCATCGTGCCTGACATCGAGAAGCGCGTCGCCCAGTTCGCTCCCACCCCGTTCTCCGCGGACCTCTCGTCGCTCAGCGCCGAGGACCGCCAGGTGCTCGACAAGCTGGTCGAGGCCGCGAAGCTGATGAACGAGATCTTCCTCCGCCAGGCGTGGACGGGCAATCCCGCTCTGCGGGAGGAGCTGAAGACCCTCGACGGACCGCACGCCGCGGCCACCCGCGAATACTTCACCATCAACTTCGGTCCCTGGGACCGTCTGGCGGAGCGCCAGCCCTTCATCGGCACCCGGCCCCATCCGCCGGGAGCCGGCTACTATCCGGAGGACGTCACCAAGCAGGAATTCGACGCCTGGCTCGCGAAGCACCCGGGCGACAAGGACAGGCTCACCTCGACCGTGACCGTGATCCGCCGCCAGAACGGCGGCCTCGCGGCCGTGCCCTACTCCCAGGAGTACGCCCAGTGGCTGAAGCCGGCGGCCAAGCTCCTGCGGGACGCGGCGGCGATCACCAAGAACGCTTCGCTCAAGAAGTTCCTGGAGCTGCGCGCCGCCGCCTTCGAGAGCGACGACTACTACGCCTCCGACCTCGCCTGGATGGACCTCGACGCCCCCGTGGAGGTCACCATCGGCCCCTACGAGACCTACGAGGACGACCTCTACGGCTACAAGGCCGCCTTCGAGGCCTTCGTCACCGTGAACCTGCCCAAGGAGTCGGCCGCCCTCGCCCTCTACAAGGAGCGGCTGCCCTGGCTGGAGCGCAACCTCCCCATCCCGGACGCGGACAAGAACCTGAACCGCGGCACCGAGAGCCCCATCCGGGTGGTGGACACCGTCTACAGCGCCGGCGACACCCGGGCCGGCGTGCAGACCGTGGCCTTCAACCTGCCCAACGACGAGCGGGTGCGGGAGGCCAAGGGGTCGAAGAAGGTCCTGCTGCGCAACACCATGCGCGCGAAGTACGACCAGATCCTGATCCCCATCGCCGGCCAGGTGCTCGACCCCGCCCAGGTGAAGGACGTCTCCTTCGACGCCTACTTCAACGAGGTCCTCCACCACGAGCTGTCCCACGGCCTGGGGCCGGGCACCATCACGGTGAACGGCCGCAAGACCGAGGTGCGGCTGGAGCTCAAGGAGCTCTTCTCCACCCTGGAGGAGGCCAAGGCGGACGTGATGGGCGTCTACAACATCCTCGCCCTGATCGAGCGGGGCGACATGCCGGCCGCGCTGCGCAAGTCGCTCGAGCCCACCTACGTCGCCGGCCTGTTCCGCTCCGCCCGCTTCGGGGTGGACGAGGCCCACGGCCAGGGCGTGGTGGCGCAGCTCAACTACCTGCTGGCCAAGGGCGCGCTCCAGCTCGACGCCCACGGCCGGGTGCACGCCGTCTCCGAGAAGTTCCCCGCCGGCATCCGCGACCTGCTGCACGACATGCTGACGCTCCAGGCCCGGGGCGACTACGCGGGCACGAAGCAGTTCCTCGCCACCTACGGCAAGCCCTCGCAGGCCCTGCGGGACGCCATCCGCCGGCTGTCAGCCGTGCCGGTGGACATCCGGCCGCTGTACGCGGCGGACAAGTAGGAGACCTTCGCCGCCATGCCCTCGATGGCCCACGAGATCCTCGTGGATCTCTTCAAGAACCGCCCCTCGCTCGCCGCCGAGATTCTGGTCGAGGTGCTCGGCGTCTCGCTTCCAGCCTACAATGAAGCCCGCATCGTCTCGGCCGACTTGACCGAGATCCAGCCCGCCGAATACCGCGCCGACGTCGTCGTCCTCCTTTTCGACGGCGGCACCCCCGTCCGGGTGGTCATCGTCGAGGTCCAACTGGCGCTCGACCCCCAAAAGCGGTTCAGTTGGCCCGCCTACGCGATGGTGTCGCGCGCTGTCCATGGCTGCCCGGCTGCTCTCCTCATCGTCGCGCCGGATCCGGTCGTCGCCGGGTGGTGCGCGGAACCGATCGAGACTGGCATCCCCGGCTTCGTCCTGCGCCCGCCGGTGCTGCGCCGCACCGCCGTTCCGGTGGTGACGGACCTTGCGGAAGCGGCTCGCCGGCCCGAGCTCGGGGTGCTCTCCGCTTTGGCGCACGGCGAGACCGAAAAGGGAGAAACGATTGCCTCCGCGGTGCTGCCGGCGATCCAGGGGCTCGACGACGACAGGGCCAGGTTCTACTACGACCTCGTGTACAATTCCTTGAATGAGGCGGCTCGCCACGCGTTGGAGGCAATGATGAAGGGCTACGAATACCAGAGTGATTTCGCGAAGAGGTACGTCGCGCAAGGACGTGCCGAGGGACTCACCGAGGGGCGCACTGAGGGACGCACCGAGGAGGCGGCGCGCGCCGTGCTGACGGTGCTTCAGGTTCGTGGCCTTGTAGTATCCGACGCCGTCCGCGAGCGCATCCTGGCCCAGAAGGACCCGGAACGGCTGGAGCGCTGGCTGGAGAAGGCTGCTGTCGCCGCTTCGGTCGCTGCGGTGCTCGACGAACCGAACTGAGGCCCTCGCACCCGCCCTCCGAGTCCGCTGTCAGCGGACGATGAAATGCGCCGCGTACAACGAGCCGTCGTCTGGAGACGACGAAAGATTGCCTGCGTACAACGGGAGATTGTCTGCATGCAACGGTCCGTTGTAAGCGGACGATGAAAATGCGCCGCGTGCAACGGCCCATCGTCTGCGGACAACGGACCGTTGTATGGAGACAATGGAATTGCGCCGCGTGCAATGGTCCGTTGTCCGCGTGCAAAGGACGATTGTCTACATGCAACGGTCCATTGTCAGGGTGCAACGGTCCGTCGTCTGCGGACAATGGGCCATTGTATACAGACAGCGGAACCGCGCACGCATACAACGGACCCTTGTCTGCTGACGACGAAAATGCGCCGCGTACGATGGACCGTTGTCTGGAGACGGCGGAGTTGCGTTTGCGTACAACGGACCGTTGTCTGGAGGCAAAGGAACTGCGCTGCGGAAGCGCTTAGGGTAGGGGCGGGTCTGGACGGCAGGTTGGGGGCTCGACCCGCCCTGGGGAGGACGATCTCGCCGTTGAAGACGGCCAGGGCGATGAGGGTCTTGGGCGGGGGAAAGACCAGAAAAAAGCGGGGGACGCGACGTCGCGCGCCCCCCGTTCAGGACGACTACCCGGCCGGCTTGGGAGGTGGTGCCGCGCCGGCCGGCGCCGGCGGGGGGGTGGTGGGCTGGGGCGTCTCAGCCGCCGGCTTCACCTTCCGGCCGCGGAAGACCGGCAGGCCGAATTCGGCGACCTTCTCCTCCCGAGCGCCGAAGTGCTCCTTCACCGCCGTGCGGACCACGTCGGCCAGCGTCTGCCCCTGGGTGAGGAACTTCCGGAGCTGCTTCGAGCTCTCCTGCTTGCTCGCCTTCAGCGCGGCCTGCTGCTGGCCGGCCTCCAGCGCCTGAGTGACGACCCCCGCGAGCTTGAGCCGGAAAGGCTCCAGTTGCGGAAGTTGATCCTTGTTCGCGTCCAGCGTCACCGACAGACGCTGCAAGTCGCCCAGGATCCCTGCGTTCCTTCTCTCTCTAGCCATGACTGCTTCTCCTTTTCTGAGCCACTCCGGGCTCAAACATCCGGCGCCGTCATGGCGCCGGAAATCGAATCTCGGGTCTCGGTCTCTCCCTCCCGCGGCCACTTGGCCGGCTGGAGTCGTCTCACTGTTGGTGCGCATAGAGTGCACTGATTGCTCTTGCCTGTCAAGACCCCTCTTGACATCCGCCTTCATGTCTGGCAAGCTAACGCATATTGAAGAGGCGGCTCAAGAGGGATTCCGAGGATGACCAACGCGGGATCGCCGCCAAGGGGTTCATTGACAACTGAAAAGGGACGGCGGCCTCCGGGTCCAAGGACGCCGCCGTTCCGCCCGCGCCCAGCATGCGGGCTGGGCGCTCCGGCGGGCGCGGCAGAGGTGTGCCCCGACGAGGCGGGGCGGCCGCCTCCCCCGTAGCCCGCCGCATTCTTCTCTAAGAGGATGTCTCGAAAGTCCGACCAGTCTGCCGGTCGTCCGCCGGCGGCGTGCCCACCCAGGTCTCCGGCAGACCTGCGGAACGTGGTGCGGCCAAGGCGCAACGTGCCCCCGCCCAGGCTCTCTTTACTTACGTTCGTGCACCTTTCTTGATAGACAGCCAGCGTTGCGGCGGAATCGAAGGCAAGGCCTTCGTGGCCATGACGGGGGCGAACCGTGCCTCCTAGCCAGATCGAGGACCCGAGAGGCCGGTCAGGTCGCCGAGCAAGCCGGTGGAGCGAAAAGGTTTCGTTGGAGAGACGCACATGAACCGAAGGATGCTGTCGCTAACCGTGAGGGCTGCACGGCGGTCCGACCTCGCGGACATTGAAAGGGTTGAAGTGGCAACATTCAGCCGGGTCGATCGGGATGCGGTCGCTTCGCCTGTCATCATCCGTCGCCGGCTCAGCCTCCTCAATGCTGGTGAGCCGGCCTGGTTCCTCGTTGCGGTGGCTGAGGGCTCGATCGTCGGCACTTTGGTGCTCCAGCCGACCGACCTTGAGCCTGATGAATGCACCAGTTGGGACGTGGCGACCGATAACGGCACGCTCAAACGGTCCTTCAAGCCGGAAGGACGGAATCTCTATGGAGTTTCGCTCGCCGTGCCGCCGACGGCACCGCCTGGCACAGCGGAAATGCTGATCCACGCTGCATGTATCCGGTGGATCGCCGGCCGGGAGCACTTTATCTTCTGCTCTCGAATGCCGCGCTTTTCAGCGACGAACCGCAAGACGGGGATATCTCCCGAAGACTACATCAAGCTCCGCCGTCGTAACGGCGCTCCGAGAGATCCACTACTCTTTCTCTACTGGCGTTGGCTTGGCGGAGTGTATCCAGTCCGGCTCTTGCGCGACGGATATGCGGTCGACCGACCGTCAGGCGGTCACGCTGCACTTTTTGCTCCGACCGACGCCCAGGCGGCGCTGCTCGCGATTGCGCCGCTCATCTATGAGAAGGGGGCCGCAATAGGCTTGCGAGCCGTGCTTCGTCAATGCTGACAGGAGGCATGCCGATGTCCTCGGATCTCGAACGGATACAAGCGCTTCAGGGAGGAACCCGACGCTGGTACTATATCAGCGAGGAAAGATTCGTGACAGCAACTACGGTATTCATCCCTTTCGGCTGTCCTGATTGGGGCGCGCCTGGAGGCGTCCGAAAACCGCAGCTCTGTCCATTCTGCAACCTGCCGGATGCGGCCATTGACTACCAGCGGAAATTCTACGGTGGTCCGATCCCGCTAAAGGAACACGTACGTCTCTTCCGCCTCACTCTTCAAGCGGCCCTGGAGTCTGCTCCGGGGACACACACCCTGAACATCTTCAATGCCGGGAGCTTTCTCTATATGCCGTTCGAGCTTCAGGAGGAGGTCGTCCGTGCGGTCCGCGAGATGGCCGATGTTCGCCGGCTGGTCATCGAATCTCGCGCGAACTTCATCAACCCCGAGCGGGTGGACCCGCTCCTGGAGTTTCTCGAAACCGTTGCGCTCACGATCAGGGTTGGCGTGGAAACAAAAGAGCACCACCTGCGCACCAAAGTTCTGCCGAAGGGCCAAAGCGTCGAGCAACTCGTTGCCGCTGGTGCCTGCATGCGGCAACGTGGAGTGACTTCCGGCGGCTACGTGCTGCTTAAGCCAGCACCTGGGCTCAATTGTCATGAAGCAATTGCTGAGGCCAAAGCCACCATTGAATGGGTAGTCGGCAGTGAAAACGACAGCCTGGGCATGGACGAGGCCTACTTTTGTGCCGCCTGCGTTCCGCCGAAAGGCCGTCTTTTCGAGGCTTGGCAAGCCGGGACCTTTCAGCCTGCAACCCTCTCTATGGTTCTCGAAGTCATCCGCTTTGCAGCGGAACGTTTCGGTCGACGTGTCCACCTGCTGCCTTTCACGGACGTTCCTCCATTCGTGGCAATACCGTCAAACCAAGTTGCTCAAGCAATTCCGGAGGATTTAACGGGAGCCCCCGGCAGCGATCTCGCTTTCCACGCGGTATTCGAAAAGTACAGACAGACTATGGATAAGGCGGTACTCGTTGCACCAGCGGAATAGGTTCCCCCGTGGTAGGGAAAGCCGCCTCACTCCAGCAGGTGGTGCGCGATCAGCCAGCCCCTCGCCTCCTGGTCGTCGAAGGCGAGGGCCTTCCGTTTCCAATCGGTAGCTTTGTTCAGATCCCGTGTGAGGCCGCGGGCGCCTTCGTCGTAGAAGCGGCCGAGGTCCCGGATCGCCCAGGCGTTGCCGCGCTCGCCGGAGCGCTCGGCAGAAGCAGGGACAACAAGGACAACAAGGACGAGGAAAGCTCTCGTCTCGGCGATTTTCTTCGTGTCCCTGATGTCCTTGGTGTCCTTGACGTCCTTGCTGTCCCAGAGCTTGGGCCACCAACCAAGATACCGCCCGCTACCTCGCCGGCGTGGACCGCCCCGTCCCGGCAGCGTCGGGCGCAGGCTACCAGAACGTGTTGAGACATGCAGGACCGCGCCCTATTTCACTCCCAGCAGCTCCACCTCGAAGATCAGCGTAGCGTTCGGCGGGATCACGCCGCCGGCGCCGCCGGCGCCGTAGCCGAGGCTGGAGGGGATGGTGAGCTTCCTCTTGCCGCCGACCTTCATGCCGGCGACGCCTTCGTCCCAGCCGCGGATGACCTGGCCGCCGCCGAGGTGGAAGCTGAAAGGGCTCCGGCGGTCGTGGCTGGAGTCGAACTTGGTGCCGTTCTCCAACCAGCCGGTGTAGTGGACGTTGACGGTCTGGCCGGCTTTGGCCTCCGCTCCCTGGCCCACTTCGAGGTCGGTGTATTTGAGGCCGGACGGTGTAGTGGTCTCTTCTGCCATGGCTCGCTCCTCTCTTTCAAGCTGGCGAGCTTATCGCACGGCCAGCAGCTCGAACTCGTAGACGAGGACCGAGTTGGGGGGGACGACGCTGCCCACCCCCTGTTTGCCGAAGCCGAGCTCGGGAGGGATGATGAGCAGCCGCCGGCCGCCGACCCTCATGCCGACGAGGCCCTCGTCCCACCCCTTGATCGCATCGCCGGCGCCGAGGCGGAAGGTGAAGGGGCGGTCCTCCATGCTGGAATCGAACTTGACGCGGTTCTCCTGCAGCCAGCCGGAGTAGTGGACTTCCAGGACCTTGCCGTCGGCGGCGGCATCGCCTTGGCCGAGCTTGAGGTCGACGTATTTGAGACCGCTGGGGGTGACGACCTCCCTGGCCGTGGGCGGCGTCTGGCTGTTCGGCTGGGCCAGGACGGGGAAGAGAAGCGGGACCGCCACGGCCAGCAGGCCGGCGACGAGGGCGCGGGGAAGGAGGGTTCTGGTCTGCATGGTCGAGTCCTCCTGGATCGAAACGCTGGATCGAGACGACGTCCGTTCTCCATGGGAGGCGATGGCCCCGATTCTACGTCAAACCGCCCGCCGGACCACCCTGCCCGCCTTGACCACGGCGGCGACGGGGTTGATCCCATAGTGGTATACGAGGTGGAGAAGGTTGGGCGCGTCCAGCAGGACGAGATCGGCCCGCTTGCCGGCCTCGACGGAGCCGATCTCGCCGCCCTGGCCCAGGGAGCAGGCCGAGTTCAGGGTGGCGGCGGTGAGGCTCTCTTCGATGGTGAGACCCAGCTCGAACACCGCCAGCACCACCACCATGGGCATGGACTCGGTGTGGGACGAGCCGGGGTTGCAGTCCGTGGCCAGTGCCACGGGCACGCCGGCCTCGATCAGCCTGCGGGCCGGAGCGTAGCGGTGTTTCATGAGGAAAAAGCTGGTGCCGGGGAGCAGCACGGCGGTGACGCCGGAGCCGGCCAGGGCTTCGATGCCGGCGGGCGAGACGGCCATCAGGTGGTCGGCGGAGAGGGCGCCGAGCTCGGCCGCCAGCTCGGCGCCGCCGGAGTCGGCGAACTCGTCGGCGTGGAGGCGGGGGCTGAGGCCGTGGCGGACGCCGGCCGCGAGCACCCGGCGCGACTCGGCGGCGGAGAACACCCCCGTCTCGCAGAAGACGTCGCAGAAGCGCGCGAGGCCCGCCTCGGCGGTGGCGGGGACGATCTCGTCGCAGATCAGGTCCACGAAGCGCCCGCGGTCCTGCCGGAATTCGGGCGGCACCTCGTGGGCGGCGAGCAGGGTCGGCACCAGGTCCACCGGGTGGTCGGCCGTGGCCCGGCGGATGGCGCGGAGCTGCTTGAGCTCGTCGTCGCGATTGAGCCCGTAGCCGCTCTTCGCCTCGGCCGTGGTGGTGCCCCAGGCGAGCATCAGGTCCATCCGCCGGCGGACGTTGGCCACCAGCTCGTCCTCGCTCGCCCGGCGGGTGGAGGCGACCGTCGAAAGGATGCCGCCGCCGGCCGCCGCGATCTCCTGGTAGGTCCTGCCCGCCAGCCGGGCGGCGAACTCCTCCTCGCGGGTGCCGGCCCAGGGCAGGTGGGTATGGGGATCGACGAACCCCGGGATCAGGGTGCCGCCGCGGCCGTCGAGCCGCTCCGCCTCCGGCAGCTCGCCGAAAAGCCGCCGCCGCTCCCCGGGCTCGCCCACGAAGGCGATCCGCCCGTCGCGGCACAGCACCTCGGCGCCGCGCAGGCGGCTCACCCGCCGCTGATCCGCCCCCCGCCGGGGAGATGTCCCCTCCGGCGTAGCCACTTCGGCGAGGTCGTGGATCAGGAGATCAGGCATAGAGCTGCAGCTTAATAGAGTCCTACCCGCGCCCGTCCCAACTCGCGTACCTGCGCTCGCAGCCACGCCTCCACCTCGGCCCAGTCCAGGGGCGTTGCCAGCCGGGGCATGGGATCGCCCTCGATCTGGGTGAGGTCGGCCAGACCTTTCAGAGCCTGGAGGGGGAAGTCGCGGACATGGCCGAACTTGTCCTCGGCGAGATGGAGGAGGTCGGCCAGGGGGAGCTCGCGGCAGAGGAGATAGAGGTCCACGAAGTCGCGGCGGCTGGCGCGGCTGATGATGGCGCCGAGCTTCATCAGGCCGAGATCCGCGGCGGAGATCACGGCGAGCCCGGCGATCTCCGCGAACGGCTGGACGAGAGGATAGGGGTAATAGAAGAAGCGCACGCCCACGCCGCCCAGACGGACGAAGAGGTAGCCGTCGCGGGCGGTCTCCACCTCGGTCGAAGGGGTCTCGGGATCGAGGGCGAGGAGGGACTCCAGCAGGTCGCGCCGGTCCGGGCTGGCGAGCCGGTTGGCGTTGGACATGAGGTCCAGGTCCGTCACCGGGCGATGGCCGGTGTGGAGGGCCAGGGCCGCGGAGCCGGCGAGGTAGAAGTCCTCGGCCCAGGAGAGGGGCGCGACACGCGCCAGAAGCTCCTGGGAGCGGGGGGCCAGCGATTCGAGATGGGCGAGGGTCAAATCGGCCTCACAGGGGCCACAGGACCTGGGCCTCCGGGTGGACGGGGCCGGGCTCGCGGCCGAGCACGACGCGCCAGAATTCGCGGCTGCGGGTGGAGAGCTGGCGCCCGCCGTACCGGCCGAACCACTCGGCGACCTCCGTCTCGGGGAGGGCCGCCGCCAGCCAGGCGAGGTCGGCGCCATCCCCATCCTCCAGCAGGCGGGAGAGGATCAGGGAGCGGCTGCGCTGGAGGTCCAGATCCTCTTCCTCGTAGTGCGGGAAGAGGCGCCGGGCTCCGGCAGGCCCCAGAGCAAGCCTCAAGCCCCAGCCTCCCGCCGCTTGCGCTGGGCGCTCAGGGTGTGGACCGTGGCGCTGCTGCGCTCGTCGTCCATCTCGGCTTCCAGGATGCGCTGGAAGAGGTCGAGGGTATTCTTGAATTTGAGCTGCAGCTCGCGACGGGCGGTGCGCAGCTCGGCGATCTTGCCCTCGAAGCGGGTGGACTGGTCGACCGCCTGCTGCACGATCTTGTCGGCCATCATCTCGGCCTCCTTGACCGTCAGCTCGGCCTCACGGCGGGCGTTGGCGGTGATGTCCTCGGAGACCTTCTGGGCCCGCAGCAGGGTTTGCTGGAGCTGGTGCTCGCGGTGCTCGGTCTCCTCCAGGCGCTGCTTGAAGTAGTTGTTCTCCCGCTCGAGCTTCTCGATCTGGGCGAGGCGACCGGCGAGGTCTTCGGCCAGCAGGGAGAGGAAACCCTCCACCTCGGTGGGATCGTAGCCCCTCATCTTCTGCGAGAAGCGCATCTTCTGGATCTCGAGCGGAGTGATCGCCATGGTCGGATCTCCTTCGGAACGGCCGGTACCCGTGCTGAGAAACGCCTTGAGAAAAGGATAGCTATCCTAGCATGAGTCCGTGTTTCAAGGCGCCCGGCGCGGTCCGAAGAGCGCCGTGCCCACCCGCACGTGGGTGGCCCCCTCCTCGACGGCGACCTCGAAGTCGTCGCTCATACCCATAGAGAGCCAGCCCGGGAAGCCATGCCACTCGGGACGGGCCGCGAGGTCGTCGCGCAGCGCGCGGAGCTGGCGGAACCAGGGGCGGGAGTCCTCCGGGGCGTCCCCCTGGGGAGGGATCGCCATGAGGCCGGCGATGCGCAGATGGGCGAGGCCGGCCAGGGGGCGGACGGCATCCGCCAGCCCCTCGGGTGAGAAGCCGTGCTTGCTCTCCTCGCCGCCGAGGTTGATCTCCAGGAAGCCGTCGAGCGGCCGGCCGCGGGCGGCGGCCTCGCGCTCCAGGGCCTCGGCGATGTGCGGCCGGTCGATGGAGTGGATGACCCGGAACAGCTCCACGGCCGGCCGGACCTTGTTGGTCTGGAGGGGGCCGATCAGGTGCCACTCGATATCATCAAGGACGTGGGATGGCAGCTCGCGGCTCTTGGCCACGGCCTCCTGCACCCGGTTCTCGCCGAAGACGCGCAGACCGGCGTCCCAGGCCGCCGCCAGCGCGGCCGGGGCCTGGGTCTTGCTGGCGCCCACCAGGACCACGCTGCCCGCCGGGCGCCCGCCGCGCCGGCAGGCCTCCCCGATGCGGTCGCGGATCCCGGCAAGGCGCTCCGCAATGGACGCGTCGCCGTTCACGGCCTCAGCCCGGCTCCGCCGCCTCCAGGTAGAGGATGCGCTTGCAGGACTCGCACTGAATCAGGCTTCCGCCGTTGCGGATCTCCACCACCACCTGCGGCCGGACGCGGTAGTTGCAGGCGGCGCAGTGCCACTCCCGCTGCTTCTGGCCCGGCCGCTCGATGATCCGCACCGGCGCCACCGCTCCCGAGGGGTAGCGCTCCAGAATCCGCTCGAACTGTGCGACGACGTTGCGGGGGAGCTGCTGGCGCAGGGTGGCGATCCGCCCTTGGAGCTTCTCCACCTGTTTGGCGATCCCGGGCTTCTCAGCCTCCCAGCGGGTCTGCTCGGTCGCATAGCGCTCCTCGATCTCGCGGAAGCCTTCGCGCAGCGTCTCCAGCTCCGTCTGCGCCTTCTCGGCGCTGTCCAGGGAGGAGAGCGCCTGCTCTTCGCCGGTGGAGATCTGCCCCTTGACGGTGTCGATCTCCTGCAGCAGCGCGCCGTACTCGCGCTGCGTGCTCACCTTGTTGATCTGCTGCTGGTATTTCTTGAGTTTTTCCTGGGAATCCTGCACGGCGGCTTCGGCTGTCCGGCGCTCTCGGGCCGCCTCCGCCGCGGCAGCCTCGAGGGATTCGATCTCGGCTTTTCGGATTTCGTGCTCTTCGTGCAGCTCGCGCATCCAGTCGGGGATCCCGTGGAGCCGCTGTTCGGCATCCCGGAGCTGACTGAGCGCCTGCTGCAGCTCCAGGATGGTCTGGAGGTTTTGACTCATCTAGAGTATTCGCTCCTCTCCAAAGAAAATCACCTCACCTCATCATGCGGCCGGAGACCGCGATCCCCGGCTTCGTCCGTGGCTCGGAGCGTGCCGAAGTGGGTCCACCTGGGTTCGAACCAGGGACCGTCCGGTTATGAGCCGGATGCTCTAACCGCTGAGCTATGGACCCGGGGAGCCCTTCGCTTCAGGGCAATTCGGCAGTATACCATTCATGGACCTCGGCACCGGGCGTCGACTCGCCTGGAAGGAACTCGTTCCACTTCCCGGCCAGCGCCCGGGCCAGCGCGACCGTCCGGAGGGGGTCGGCGACCGGCGAGCTCCCTGCGCCCGGACCCGCTCCCCAGCGCTCCAGCGTCAGCTTCGGCGCGCCCTGCCCGGTTTTTCCGGTCAACGGGGGCGTTGACCGGAAGGCGGCGAGCAGCCGGCCGAAGATCGCCGCCGGCGGCTCGGAGAGGCGGGCGCGAGCGAGCTCGGCGTTACCGCGGACCATCTCCGCCAGCAGGGCGCGATAATACTCCGGCTCCGGCGGCGCGAAACGCGACTCCCAGAGGAGCTGATCGTCGCCGTCCACCAGGGAGAACTGGTTCGTGCCGTTGGTGAAGTAGAGCTCGGAGAGCACGGGCGCCGGGGCCCCGTGGGAGTCATGGAAGTCGTGGAAGAGGCTGGGGGCCACGGCGGGCGGCGCCTCGCCGCCCGCCGCCTCCACCAGGGTGGCCCAGATCCGCGCCGCCGCCACTCGCCGGTCCCTGGGCACCGCGATCCTACGGTGCGATCCGGCGGGGAGCTTGACGGCCAGGGGCACCTCCAGGAGCTGCCGGCCGAGGTTGCCGCCGTTGAGGATCTGGTGCCTCTCGCCGAGCTCCTCGCCGTGGGTGGAGGTCACCACCAGCAGCGTCCGGTCCCATTGGCCGCTCTCCCGCAGAGACTGGAGGAAGCGGCCCAGACGGTCGTCGGCATAGGCGACATTGAGCCGGTACATCGTCCAGAAGCGCTGCCGCAGGTCGGGCGGCAGGGGGTTGGCGGGATCGAAGTAGGGCGCGAGCTCGTTGGGCGGCACCCGGGCGGGCAGAGCGAGCCCCGCCGCGTCGACGCGGGTCTCGAAATTCGGCCGCCGGACGTAGGGCGCCGACGGCTCCGGGACGTGGATCCAGACGAACTGGCGGCCGCGCAGGGCCTGCAGCCGGCTGGCGGCCTCGATTCCCTTGCCCAGGTCCCAGAGCTCGTCGAATCCATGGTCGTAGCCGAAGGCTTTGGAGTAGGAGGCCTCTCCCGAGAAACCCACGGTCTGGTAGCCCACCGCCTGCAGCGCCGCGGGCAGGGTGAGCAGCGCCTTCGCGAGGGTGGCCTGGCCGTCGTGGAGCACCTGGTGCTGCCAGGGGCGCAGGCCGGTGAACAGCGAGGCCATGGACGACACGCCGCGGCTCGACGGCGCGATGGCCCGGCCGCCCCAGTCCGCGCCGCGCAGCAGGGCGTCCAGGTTGGGCGTCAGCCCCGGCTCGCCGCCGAGCCCCCCCACCACGTCGGCGCGCAGCGAGTCGAAGGTGATGAGCACGATGGGTGGTCCCCCCTCGGGCGGCTTGCCGCCGCGGCACGAGGCCCCGAGGAGGAGACCGAGGACGAGAGCCGCAAGCGAGCCGCGCAGGGGCCTTGCCTCACCCGGCCTGCGGATAGAGCTGACGGTAGCTGTCCGAGAGCACCAGGATCCGCTTGACGTAGATCTTGGACTCCTCGACCCCGAGGTTTTCGAGGAAACGGTCCATCTCGGCGCCACCCGACTCGTTCCAGAGCCGCTTGATGCGATACGGGCCGCCGTTGTAGCCGGCGAGCGAAAGCTCCAGGTTCTCGCCGAACATGCTGTACACCTGCCGGAAGTAGGTGGTGCCCAGCCGGACGTTGAACGAAGGATCGGTCAGCAGGTCGTGCGAGTAGGTGAGGCCGTTGCGCAGCGCCAGCTCCTTGGCCGTGGCCGGCATGAGCTGCATGAGACCGCGAGCCCCGGCCCAACTCTGGGCGGTGTTGTCGAAAGCGCTCTCCTGGCGGATCATGCCGCACACCAGATAGGAGGGGAGACGGTTGAGCGCCGACCAGGTGCGGATGGGGTCCTGGAAGTCGAGGGGATAGTAGAGCCGCCGCGCCTCGTCGGGGACGTTGGCCTGGAAGGCGCCGCCCAGGGCCGGAAAGGCATCGCGGATCACCTGCACGCTCTTGCGGCGCTCGCCGCGGCGGGCGAGGATCACCGCCTCCAGGGCGTGCAGAGAGCGTGGCTGCACCTTCTCGCGCACCAGCTCGCCCTCGGAGAGGGCGAGGTCGTCGAGCCCGAGGTCGGTGAGCAGCCGCGCCCGGTCGAGGCCGGGCTCGACGGGCCAGGGATCCTTGCGGAGCTGCGCCGCGGCGGCCAGGGCGGCGGCATTGTGGATGTGGGTGAGGGCGTTCCTGCGGTAGAAGTCGGTGGTGTCGGCCTGGGCGATCTCGGTATAGATCTGCTGCGCCCGCTCCTTCTCTCCCAGGGCGTCGAAGGCCCGCGCCGTCCAGTAGCGGCCGCGGCGGGCGCTGGCGTCCTCGGGGTAGAGGGCGAACAGCTCGCTCCAGTAGCCCACGCCGCCGGTGTAGTTCTTCCTGCCGTACTCCCGCCAGCCGAGCTGCCAGAGATTGGAGGCGCCGGTGGTGTCCCGCGGATCGACGCGGCGCAGCCGCCGCAGCACGTCGACGGCGCGGTCGAAGAGGCCCGCGTCCTGGTACTCGGCATAGAGCAGCTTGAGGGCGCGGGACGTGAGGTCGGTATCGGCGCCGGCCTGGGCCACCCGCTCGAGGCACAGTTGCGAGTAGCTGCGCAGTTTCTGGCGATCGGCGGCGCCCAGGTTGGCACGGCCGCGCTGGGCGGTGGCGACGTCCTCGGCGGCCTGGGCCAGGGCCCAGGCCAGGGCGGTCTCCTTCTTGGGATCGGCGGAGTCGCGGCCGGAGAGGAGCGGGAGCGCCTCGGCGCCGCGATGGGAGCGGGTGAGGGCCTCGGCCTCGAGCAGCACCCAGTCGAGGTCGCGCCGGGGCGCCGGCACGGCGTCGAGAGAGGCGAGCGCGTTCGCCTCCAGCTTCAGGTCGAGCAGGCTCCTGGCCCGCCGTTTGAGCTGGTCCGCGTCCAGGTTGCGCGACAGGTCCAGGGTGCCGGCGGGATCGCGGAACGTCTCCGCCACCTTGAGCTCGGCGGCTTTGAGGGGGAACCTCACCAGCAGTCGCCGGGCCGCCTCGGCCTGGACGTTGCGGTCGGCCGTCCTGCCGCCGATCTCCCAGGCCAGGGCCTCGAGCTGCGCCGCTTCGTCGCCGGTCAGCTCCTCGCTGCGCGCCGCCTGCACCAGCTCCAGGGCGCGGGGAGCGTCGCCGCGCTGCCAGGCGAGGCTCGCCGCCTTCACCAGGGCACGGGGTCGCAGGACCGAGCCGGGATAGTCCCCCAGCAGGCGGGCGAGAGAAGTCTGGGCTAGGCGGACATGGCCGCGGGCCGCAGCGGCGTCGCTCAGGATGTAGAGCCGCCAGTCCTCCAGGGGACCGTCGGGATCGGCCGCGGCGAACAGCCGCTCCTCGGCATAGGCCACCTGCTCGCAGGAGTGGGCGTACAGGCCGAGGAGGAGCTGGGCGAAGCGGGCCTCCTGCCCCTTGCCCGCGAGGATGGGTTGCAGCGCCTTGTAGGCGGCCGGGCAGTCCTTCTTGCGCACGGCGGCGGCGGCGCTCGCGTAGGCCAGCGCCGCCTGGTCGGAGTGGCCGGGCAGGGGACCGGCGGTGCCCAGGCGCGGGGGCGGTGCCGAAGCAGCGCCCAGGAGCAGAGGGACGAGGAGGAGCGGCGTGGCGCAGTGCCGAAGCGGTCTTCTACGTCTCAACTTCAGATACCTCAACAACAGCTACTCCGAAAAACGCCGGAGCCGCGCGTCAGATTCCCAGCGCTCGTGAATCGCCGGCAGCCAGGATACGCACCAGCTCCTGGTAGAAATAATCGGTCGAACGCAGGATCTTGGGGTCGACCCGCTCGTCGTACATCTGGCGCGAGCGGTCGATGTCCTCCTTGAGGCGCTCGTAGATGTCCCGGTTGCGCCGCCCCTCCTCGACCTGTTCCTCGTTGTAAAGCTTGATCTCGCTCACCAGCAGGCGGGCAAGCCGGCGGGCCTCCTCGTGCATGGCCTCGTCGCTCGGCGAGACCGGCACGCGGGTGGTGGCGAAGGCCCAGCCCGGGCCGTCCACGCCGCTGGGCGGCCGCACCTCGGGGGTCCCCGCCACCGGCGCGGGGCGCTCGAAGGGCGCCGGCTCCGGGGCGGGCACCGGCCGCAGCGGCGTGGGTGCCGGCGCGGGGGGCGGCGGCGCCGGCGCGGGCTCGGAGAGCGGCAGGGCGGAGCGCTGCAGCAGCACGGTGGCATCGGGGCTCGCGTCCCGGGGCTGCGGCGCGGGTGCGGCGGTCTCCGGCTCCACGGAGCGCGGATAGCGGGGGACGTCCTCCGTCATGGCGCCGGACGCGGCGGCCCGCTGCGTGCTGAGCGGACTCTCCGGCGGTGAGGCCGGCGAAGCGGCCGCCGCGATCGAGTCCGCCGAAAGCTCGGCGGTGTAGCGCGACCCGGCGGCATCCCAGCTCGGGACGGCGGGCGCCGTGTCGTCGGCGGTATCGGTGGCGTCGGTGGCGTCGAGCGAGACGGCCGACTGCTCGTCCTCGACTGTCCACGGCGTGCCGGCAGCAGGCTCGGGCTCCAACTCGACCTCCGGCTCCGCCTGAGCTTCGGGCTCGGGTGCCGGGGCCTGGGGAGCTGGCGCGGCGGCGCTCGCCGGCTCCGGCGCCGGCGGCGGGGCGGACGCCGGCGCGGCTTCGGCCGGAGCTGGGGGAGGAGCGGTTTCGGCGGTTTCGGCGATTGCGGCGGCGGCCAGACTCAGCGTCGGCGTCACGGCGCGCTCGCGGAAGGGGAGCGTCTCGATGCCCAGGGCCGCGGCGTGGGCGAGCACCTGCAGGGCCTCGACGTCCAGCCCGGCGTCTCCCAGGCGGTCGGCGTAGAGGCCGGCGGCGACGCGATCGCGGAGCACCAGGGGGATGAGCACACCCGCCTGGGGAAGCGGCGCCTCGATCCGGCCGCACAGCTCGGCGCACTCGGCAGCCGAGAGGTGCAGGGCACCCTCGCCCTGGAGGAACCGGCCCCAGGCACCGTCCTGGGGGCTCAGCGCCAGCTCGCGCACCGCCCCCTCGGCATCGCCGAAGCCTTCGCTGCCCCAGCCCCGGAGCTCGCCGCCGCGCACCAGCAGCAGGGCGGCCCGGGAGGAGTGACGCGCCGATTCGCGCAGCAGCGCCGTGAGGATCTCCGCCTGCGAGCGGGCGCGGTCGATGGCGGCGACGCCGTCCCGCACCTCGGAAAACGCCGTGCGCCGGGCGGTCGAGCCCACCTCGCGCTCGTGAGGGGCGAAGTCGTCGTGGAAAAGGAAGGAAGCCGGCAGCCGGGGAGCGATCTCCTCGATCTGCCGCTGGATCTCCTCGCTGCTGGCGCGCAGCCGCTGAGAGATCTCCTGGCGCAGCTCGGCGATCGACCGCTCGACAGAGGAGCCGATCTCCTGATTCAACCGTTGGATTCTTTCCGAAAGGGACATCCGTTGCTCTCCGCGGCCGTCCTCGTGGAGCCAGATTCCAGCAAAAGGACCCTGATTATTCTGTAGCCGGACGGACGCTGTCAAGCCGAGGCCGCCCGAAAATGCCTCTGAAACAAGGGCTTAGCGAAGCCCGCCGGGATCAGGTCCGGTCCACCCTTGGCGGGCTTTCGGGGCCTGTGGTACGGTCGGCACCGGTAGTATAGGAGAGGTCGATGGAAGGATGTCCCGGCACCCGCCAGCTCGGCGCGGCCTTGATCTGCGCCCTCTTGGGGTCCACCGCGCTCGCCGCCGGCTGCGGTCCCTCGGCCAAGGAGATGGTGGCCCGGCGGAGCCCGGCCGCCGAAGCGGAGTGGCAGTGGCTCCAGAAGACCCAGGCAACCCTGGCGGAGCAGCGCGGCCTGCTGGCTGCGGCCGGTCCCGGTCCCGGCGCTGCCGCCCTGCGCAGGCAGACCGCAGCCCTGGCCGGTGAATTCGACCGCCGGCTGGTCGAACTCATCAACGCCGATCCGCCGGTGCAGGGCCGGCCGCCGACCGCGCGGCAGAAAGCCGCCCTGCGGATGAAGAGCGAGGAGGACGTCCTCCTCGCCCGCCAGCTCATCGACGAAGGAGGGGACTACCAGCGCGCCATCGCCATCTATAAGGAGGCGCTGGCGGTGGATCCAGGAGATCCTCAGCTCCAGGCGGAGCTGGCGAGGGCCCAGGCGCGGCGCTACGTGGCCCGGGAGACCTTCGCCCAACTGAAGAAGGGGATGAGCCAGGACGAGGTCCGCGCCCTCCTCGGGCCGCCCAACCTCCACAGCGTGCGGGACTACCCGGACCGCGGCGTCGTCGGCTGGTTCTACCCCAGAGACGCGAGCGGCGCCGCGGCCGCCGTCTGGTTCGCGAAGAGCGACGGGCGCCTCGCCGTCTACCTCTTCGACTTCGACGCTCTCAAGCCGGCCGCGACTTGACTTCCCTCGGTTATTGCGCCAGAGTCTTGAGGCTTGCGCCCCCCGCATTTTGGGGGGCGCTTTCATCCGGAAAAGAAAAGAGGTGAGATCGGATGCCCGTTGTTCACGTGCGCGAGGAGGAGAGCTTCGAGAACGCGTTGCGCCGCTTCAAGCGCAAGGTCGAGAAGTCAGGGATTCTGACCGAGCTGCGCAAGCGTCAGCACTTCGAGAAGCCCTCGGT
>JAJKHS010000071.1 GCA_021154885.1 Thermoanaerobaculum sp. | reverse complement strand
GGGCGGGAGAAGAGGGCCGGGGTGATGAGGGTCCCCCCGCTTTGCTACACTGCCCCTATGTTGTCGCGGCTCCTGCGCTGGCTCGGCCGACTGGCCTACCTATTGCTTATCGTGCTCGTCTTTACGCTCGCGGCCTATACCTCCTTCAGCGTTTTCGTGCGCAGCGGCGCTACCACCGTGCCGTCGGTGGTGGGGTTGACCCGCAGCGACGCGGCCAACGTGCTGGCCGACCAGGGGCTCACGCTCAAGAACGCCGACGGCGCCGACCGCTACGACGACAAGGTCCCGGCCGGCCAGATCGCCCGCCAGAGCCCGGACCCGCGCACCCTGGTCAAGCGGGGGAGACCGGTCGTCGTGGTGATCTCCAAGGGGCCGCGGCGGGTCGGGGTGCCGGACCTCTTGGGCCAGGCACTCCCGGCGGCCCAGTCCGCGCTGTCGGGGAAAGGCCTGGCCATGGGCCGCATCCTCGGCGCCTTCTCTCCGGGCCAGGAGCCGCCGGGCTCCGTGCTGCAGCAGGACCCCGATGCCGACGCCGAGGTAGCGCCGGCCACGGCGGTCGACCTGCTGCTGGCGATGGCCATCCCCCGCGAACGCTTCGTCATGCCCGATCTCGTCTACCGCAACTACGAGCAGGTGCGGCCCTACTTCGAGCAGCTCGGCTTCAAGCTCGGCAGTGTCAAGTTCGAGCGTTACGAGGGGGTGGCGGCCGGCGTCATCCTCCGCCAGTTTCCCCTCCCCGGCCACCCGCTGACCCGCGAGGACGCCGTGTCGCTGGTGGTGGCCACGGCGGACTCGGCCCCAGGATCCCCAGGATGAGCCTGACGAGCCTGACGAAGACGATGCGCCTCGCCCCCTCCCTCCTCGCCGCCGACCCGGCCGACTTCGGCGGCGCCCTCACCCTCTACGAGCGGGGGGGCGCCGACCTGATCCACTTCGACGTCATGGACGGGCACTTCGTGCCCAACCTCTCCTTCGGCATCCCGGTGCTCAAGGCCCTCCACGCCCGCACCCGGCTGCCGTTCGACGTCCACCTCATGGTCGCCAACCCGGACCGGCTGCTGGACGACTATCTCAAGGCCGGCGCGGCGCGGGTGGCGGTCCACTGGGAGGCCACGACCCATCTCGACCGCACCCTCGACCATATCCGCCAGGCGGGAGCCAAGGCCGGCGTGGCCGTCAATCCCGCCACGCCGGTGGAGCTGCTGGTCGACGCCCTGCCGCGCCTGGACTACGTGCTGCTGATGTCCGTCAACCCCGGCTTCGGCGGCCAGACCTTTCTCCCCCGCGCCCTCGACAAGGCCCGGCGGCTGCGGGAGATGATCGCCGGCGCCGGCCTCGCGGCCGAGATCGCCATGGACGGCGGCATCGACCGCGGTAATATTGCCCGTGTCGTCGCCGCCGGGGTGGAGGTGTGCATCGTGGGCTCGGCGATCTTCGCCGGCGGCGACCCGTTGGCCAACATGTCCGAGCTGCGCGAGCGGGCTCGGCCGGAGACTCTATGAAACGAACCCTGCTGCTGCTGGCCACGGCCGGCCTCCTCGTCCTGGCGGCCACCGGATGCCACGGCGTCACTCACGAGGATCCCATCCTGAAGCTCTCCGCCGAGGAGTCGCTGGCTCAAGGCAAGGAGCTGCTGGCCAAGGAGAAGTACGACAAGGCCCGCCCGTACTTCACCCACGCCTTCGAGGTGGAGCCCAACTCCGCGGTCGGCCGCGAGTCCCTGCTGCTGGCCGCCGACACCTACTACCTGCAGGGCGGCACCACCAACTACGTGCAGGCGGAGGCCAAGTACCGCGACTTCCTGAACCGCTTCCCCACCAGCGACCAGGCGGCCTACGTGCAGTTCCAGATCGCCAACAGCCTGGCCAAGCGGATGGAGAAGCCCGACCGCGACCAGACCGTCACCCGCAAGTCCATGGAGGCCTACCAGGAGCTGATCCGCCTCTACCCGACCAGCGAATACGCCGCGCAGGCCCAGGAGCAGGTCAAGGCGGTGCTCGACAACCTCGCCGAGCACGAGTTCAACATCGGCACCTTCTATCTCCACTACGGCGCGCCGCGGGCGGCGGTACAACGCTTCGACTTCCTGCTCAACACCTACCCCGCCTACCGCTCCAAGGACAAGGCGATCTACAACCTCGGGGTCGCTTACGAGCGCAACAACCAGCACGCGGAGGCCCGCAAGGCCTTCGACCGGCTGCGGACCGAGTTCCCCCAGAGCCCGTTGGTGCGAAACATTCCGGAGATCAAGACCGGGGCGGACACCCCGGCCGAGGCACCGAAAGCAGGAAAATGATGCACCGCTTCACCTTTCTTCTCCTCCCTCTGTGCCTGCTGGCGGGCGGCTGCGCCGGCACCGCCCTGCGTGGCGACGACGACGCCCGGGAGCAGGAGATCCAGGCCCTCAAGACCCGGATCCTCCAACTCCAGCAGGAGGCGGCCATGAACCAGGTGGAGGTCGCCCAGCTCCGCCAGAAAGTGGCCGACCTCGAGGCCCGCAACGGCGGCAGCCGGCCGGCGCCGACGACCCCGGCAATGGCTCCGTCGACCGCCCCGCCGCGCTCGTCCCGCCCGTCCCAGACGTCCCAGGCGACGCCGCCCCCCCGGCCGGAGCCGGCCAGAGCCGACCCGCTCATGGCAACCCGCCCTTCGGCGGCGCCGCCGCAGCCGTCGGCGCCGAGAGCCACCGCCCCGGCGCCCGTACGCCGCGAGCCCGCCGCCGCGGCGGCCGAGCCCATCGAGGTGGTGGACATCGACCTGCCCGCGACCGGGCCGCAGCCGCCCCGGCCGGCGCCGAAGCCGGGCTCCTCCGTTCCGGCCCCGAGGCCCGCGGCACCGCCACCGGCGGTGCCCTCGCCGGCATTGCCGCCCGCGTCCACCGCTCCGGCTCCCGCCCCGGTCCCGGACCAGGGACCTGCCGGCGACGCGGCCTCGCCGGCCAGCCAGGCGCTCTACGACCGGGGCTACACCCTGTTTCACCAGGGCCACTTCGTGGACGCCGAGACGAGCTTCCAGCGCTTCCTGCAGGCCAATCCCAAGAGCGAGCTGGCGGACAACGCCCAGTACTGGATCGGCGAGTGCCGCTACTCCCGCAACGACGTCAAGGGGGCCCTCGCGGCCTTCCGCCAAGTGATCGAGAAGTACCCGAAGGGGAGCAAGGTGGCGGACGCCATGCTGAAGACCGGCCAGTGTCTGGAGGCGATGGGCGACGTCGAGGGGGCGCGGGTGACCTACCGCGAGGTCGTCCGGCGCTTCCCCGCCTCCACCGCCGCGACAGTGGCCGAGGAGCGGCGGGTCAAGCTGCCGTAGAGATTGTCTCGCCGGGGCAAAGCTCAAGCAGAACCTGAGCTTCGCCCCGGTAAAACTTGACAGACGACAAGCGGACGTTCTATTTTAAGCCATAGAGACTCGACTATAGTTTTCCCTCCCGGCGTGCGGTGCAGGAGGTCTTCATGAGAGTGCGGCTTCACGGTTTCGTGCTGGCGACCCTGATGGTCGGTGCCACCGCTTTGACGGCCGCCGACCGGCCGCCGCAGGATCTCCACCTGGTGGGCGACCATTGGACGGCCTGGAACCCGCCGGCAACCCCGGCAGCCCCGGCAGATGCCCAGCAGGTCCACGTCGTCGTCAAGGGCGACACCCTGTGGGCCCTGGCCGCGAAGTACCTGGGCAACCCCTACCTCTGGCCGCAGATCTGGGAGAAGAACCAGTACGTCCTGGACGCCCACTGGATCTATCCGGGAGACCCGCTGGTGCTGGGCCTCAACGTGGCGCCCGTGGAGAACCTGGCGCAGAGCGGAACGGCGCCGGGAACCTCTGCCCCTGGCGAGCCCGGCACCGCCGCCCCCGCGCCCGTGCCGCCGCCCCCCCCAGGCGCCATCACCGCCGGCCAGGCCGCCGGCTCGCCGGTGCCGCTGGGCGCCGAGAGCGACATCTATTGCAGCGGCTACATCGGCGACCTGGACGAGCAGTTCCCCTACTCGATCGTCGGCTCGGAGTACGACTCCCAGGTGTTCGACCTCTCCAACTACGACGTGCGCGTGGGCAAGCAGATCCAGGGACGCTACGGCGCGGCCACGACGGTGAAGTTCGGCCTCGCCTCGGGCGATGTCATCTACGTCGACGGCGGCAAGGCGAGGGGGCTGTCGGCCGGCAGCCAGTTCACGGTGGTGGTGGCGCAGCAGCCGGTGGTCCACCCGCTGCGGCGGGAGGTGGTCGGCCGGTTCTACCGCTACCTCGGCCGCGTGCGCATCCTCTCGGTGCAGGAGAACACGGCCATCGCCGAGATCATCCAGGCCTGCGACCCCATCGTGGTGGGCGCCTTTCTGACGCCCTTCCAGCCCGAGCCGGTGCCACTGGGGCGCAGCACCGCCATGCGGCCCGTCAACTACCCCGCCGCGGCCGAGAAGCTGGAGAGCGCGCCGTCGATCGTCTACGCCCGGGACGACGTCCTCGCCCTCGGCGCCGATCACGTCGTCCACATCGACGTCGGCGAGGCCGAGGTGACGCCGGGCGACATGTACACCATCTACCGGCAGAACGTCCGGCCCGGCATGCCCCCCGTCATCCTCGGCGAGCTGGCGGTGCTGTCGGTCCACAAGCACTTCTCGGTGGCGAAGATCCTCGAGTCGCGCTATCTCATCCGCCTGGGCGACCGGCTCGATCCGAAGTAACCCGGAGTTGCTCTCCCCGGGTCTTCTGGGCCCGGGGGCTGTGTTAAGCTGTCTGCTTCTGTCTTCTCTTCGCCACTTGAGGGTCAAACACTTGGCAGACCAGAATCTCAACGGACGCCTGCATCTGATCGTCGATGAGCTCGTACGCCGTGGCGTGACGCTGGAGCAGGCGAGACGGGAGTTCGAGCGACAGTTCATCGTCGCCTCCCTGAAGTCCAACCGGGGCAACTTCTGCCGCTCCGCCCGCTCGCTCGGAGTCCATCGCAACACCCTCCGCAACAAGGTCTCCGACCTGGGGATCCTGGCGGAGGACTACGACCTTGCCGGCCGGCGCCAGCCGCGCCGGCGCAACGGGCGCGCCTCCACCTCCGAAACGCCGATCAGTTAGAGCAGGGCCCCCAGCGGGGCCCCTCCTGGCACCGATCTCGCAGGCATCTTCAGGGAGAAATAGCAGCCGGCACACCCCGACCGCACGGTCGGGGTGTGCGCTTTTGACGTCTACGAAGTCCCGATTCCAGAGGAGACGCCGGCCCATGCAGCGACGTCCCAAAAATCGATACCCTTTCCTCGCTCTCGCGGCGGTCCTGTTCCTGGCCGTTTCCTTCCACTCCACGCCGTCCGACCCGGCGATTCCCGCCCCTCACGAGCTTCCCACCCCGGACGCGTCCCGGACCGAGGACCTCGCCCACTGGCTGGCCACGGGCGACAGCTCCTCCTCTTCCGGCTTTCATGCCTTCCACTCGGGGGACCTCGCCGGCGAGCGGGCCGGCCGGCGCCGGCTCGGATTGTTCCAGACCGGCTCCGAGGCCGCCGACACTGTGGAGGCCGCCGAGGCCCAGCGCCGTTTCCTGTACCGGATGCCCTACGGCGCGGCCATCGCCGTCGCCGCCCAGCGCCATCACGCCGACGGCCTGCTGCTCGCCGCCGTGGTGGCAGTGGAGTCCGGCTTCGCGCCCCACGCCGTGTCCCCCCGCGGCGCCCTCGGGCTGATGCAGGTCACGCCGGAGGTCGGCGAGGCCTATGGGGCGCGCGACCTGTTCGATCCTTATGTGAACGTCGACATCGGCTGCCGCTATCTGTGCAGCCTGCTCAAGGATTACGACGGCAACCTGGAGCGGGCGCTGGCGGCCTACAACGCCGGTCCGGGGGCAGTGGACCGCTACCGCGGCGTGCCGCCCTACGCCGAGACCCGCTCCTACGTCCGCGAGGTGCTCGACCTCTATGCCGAGTACGGCCGCAAGGCCGGTCTCCGGCGTCTGGGAACGTGAAGCGTCGGAAGAGAGCTGGCCCGCCGCGCCATTCGGGCACAGCCTCGCGTCAGGGCGACGCGACCGAACGCGGCGGCTGGAGGAAGCCTGGAGGATCGTAGTCCGGCACGGAGCTAGGTGTTCCGGGTCCCGGTCTTCTCGGGGATCTGCTCCGGCTCCTCCCCTTCTTTCATCCCCTTCTTGAAGTTGCGGATCCCCTCGCCGATGCCCTTGCCGATCTGGGGCAGACGGCTGGCGCCGAACAGGACGATGATGATGAGGAAGATGATCATGAGCTCTGGGACACCGAGGGAAGGCATACGGAAGATCTCCCGGGGCGGTCTTCGCCCCACTTGGCCCGGTTGAGGGCGTGGCCAGTGTAGCAGATCAGCCGGCCGGAGGCTCCGGTTCATCACGCCATGTGCCGCGCCACGCCGCGGCGAGCCGCGCCGCCAGGGGCTCGCCCTCCGGCACCCGGGCGAAATTTTTCACGAACCGCGCCAGGGTCGGCGGGATCAGCGGCAGGTGCCGGGTGGCCCCCCGCCGCGCGAAGGACGCATAGGTGCCCACGGCCTTGAGCGTGCGCTGGGCCGCCGCCCGGTGGTAGCGGACGCTGTCGCCGGCCGTGGCGGCGCCCCCGGCATCCCCGGAAAGGCCGGCGACGAGCGCCTCCTCGGCCTCGGCCGGTGGGAAGAGCGTGTCGTTGAGCAGCGAGGCCGCGTCGTAGAGCGGCGGCCCGAGGCGCAGGTCCTGGTGGTCCAGCACCGCCAGCTCGCCACCCGCCCCAGCCGCGCCCGTGGGCAGCGGCATCAGGTTGCGCACCATGAAGTCGCGATGGCAGGGCACGGGCGGCTCGGCGCCGAGAGCGTTGCAGAGGGCGTCCAGCGCCGCGTGGAGCGCTGCGGCCAGGCTCGCGTCGGCCACTAGGCCCCGGGGCTCCAGAAAGAGGTCCCACGTCTGCGCCAGCTCGCGGCGCAACAGCTCGGACCCCAGCCGCGGATTGAGCTCCGCCGCGGCCACCGGCAGCCCGGCGATCCGCTCCGCGACATCCAGCGCGGCCGCGAACCAGGGGGCGAGCTCGCTCCAGGGCCGGCCCCGGCCCCACTCGCCCAGCGTCTGGGGTCCCAGGTCCTCGAGCAGCATCCAGCCGGACGCGCAGTCGCTCGCCAGGATGCGCGGCACCCGCACGCCCGCTCCCTCGAGGAGCCAGGTGGTGCGCAGGAACCGCGGGCAGGTCGACCCGATCTCCGGCGGATAGGTGGCGAGGATGGCGCTGCCGCCGCCGGCCAGGACGACGCGGGAGTAGCGGCGCGGCGACACGTCGCCCGCCAGGGGCTGGATCTCGAGGGGCGGAAAGCCCGCTGCGGCGAGAGCTTCCGGAGGGTTGGCGGCGGCCGGGATCGGCTCGCTCATGCGGCTGGCGTCCTCATTGTTGAAAAGCCGTGGGAAAAGCTGCTGAAAACCCGCCCGGGGGACAGCGTAGAGTACCATGCTAGACTTCCCGGAAACGCCGGGGGAATGAGGAGTCGGGGCCGCGTGTTGCACAGGCGGCGGAACGGTTTGGCACCGTTTGACTCCTTGGGGGGTGCAGGGGATAATCCGGCGGCGGCCCCGTTTCAGGGAGCCTGGAGGGTTTGAAGCTGGACGACAATCTCCATCGGATGCTGCGAGACCTGCGGCGCGCCCTCTCCGAGGCCATCTCGGAGAGCTCGGAGGTGAACCGCACGCTGCGGCGGATTCGCGAAGAGGGCTACGCGCTCTACCTGCTGGTGGACTGCAAGCGGGAGGCGAACGAGATCGAGCCGCTGACCTTCGCCACCACCGCCCCGCGCCTCCACTCGGGGGAGCCCGCCTTCCAGATCGACGGCCGCGACCTCTCCTTCCTGCGCTCCATCGGGATCGACCCGACGCGCAGCCTGCGCCGGCGCCGGGCCGCGGCCGACTGACTCCCTCCTCCCGCTTCGGGGTCCCACCGCTCCGAGCCCGGAGCCAAATGATCGAGATGATGATCGAGCCCATCACGACGAGCGAAGCCCCGACCGCGCCCGAGCGCGTGGACCTCCTGGGGCTCTCCCGCGAGCGCCTGGCCGCGGTCCTCGCGCCGGTGGTGGACAAGCCGTTCCGGGTGAAGCAGGTCTACCAGGCCCTCTACGAGCGGGGCGCGCGCGACTTCGCGGAGATGACCGAGCTGTCGAAGGAGCTGCGGGTCCGCCTCGCCGCGCGCTTCCGCATCGGCCTGCCCGCCGTCGCCTCGCGCCACGAGTCGGCGGACGGCACCTGCAAGTACCTCTTCCGCCTGCACGACGGCGCCACCGTCGAGGCGGTGGACATCCCCGACAACGGGCGCCATACCTTCTGCATCTCCAGCCAGGCCGGCTGCGCGCTCGCCTGCACCTTCTGCGTCACCGGCTACTGGGGGGCCGGACGGAACCTCACGGCCGGCGAGATCGTGGCCCAGGTGCTGGCCATCCGCGCGGACCGGCATCTACCAGCGGAGGGGCTGAACGTCGTCTTCATGGGGATGGGCGAGCCGCTGCTCAACGTCGAGAGCGTCCGGGGAGCGGTCGAGATCCTGACTGAATTCATCTCCCCTCACCGCATTACCGTCTCCACCGTCGGCATCCTCCCCGGCCTCGAGGAGATGGCGCGCTGGGAGCGCCGGCCCAACCTGGCGGTCTCCCTCCACGCGCCGGACGAGGAGCGCCGCTCGGCCGTGATGCCCGTCAATCGCACCTGGCCCCTGGCCGAGCTGCTGCCGGCCCTGCGCCGTTATCCTTTGGAGAAGGGGCGCAAGCTCACCTTCGAGTACATCCTCATCCGGGGCTTCAACGACTCGCTGCGCGACGCCGACCAGCTCTCGCGTCTCCTCTCCGGCCTCAAGGCCAAGGTCAACCTCATCCCGGTCAACCCCGACCCGGTGCTGGGGGAGCGCATGGTGCCACCCGACGACGATCGTATCGAAGCCTTCAAGGAGCGCCTGCGCCAGCGCGGCTGGATCGCCACCATCCGCCGCCGCCGCGGCGACGACGTCAGCGCCGCCTGCGGCCAGTTGCGCGCCTTCGGGCGGGAGGCGCGGGGGTTCCGGGGGAAGGGAGCAGGCCAGCCATGATGGACCGGCGAACGCTCACGGCGATTCTGCAGTTCCCTCTTCCCGAGTCTGCATTCGCGACCTGGGCATGTTAATCTGCGCCAGGTTGCAAGGAGAGGTGCCTTTTAGGCGGGGATGACGTGCCAACCAAGATATCAGTGTCCATCAATAAACCCGGAGTTCCGCCGGGTCGAGTGCGGCTGGAGGACGCTGGCTCCCTGACCAGCGGGCTTCACGACGCCATAGCTCGCCTGATTCAGCGCCAACTCGGATTTCCCGGTCGTAATCGCCTAAAGGCTGAAGCTAAGCGGCTTACTGCTGTGGCTCTCTCTGGCGTCTCTTCGGGGAGCGCTGTTTTGGAATGTGAGATCTTGCCTGTCCCCGGAATCGGTCGCAACCCGGCAGCGGTTGCTGCCTTTGATTTGGTCAATGGGATCAGCTCATTCGCGGGTTCCCTCTCATGGCCCGGCTATCTGCCCGCGTGGGTGAGAAACCGCATCGGCCTCGCCGTGGCCCCCCTCCTGGCGGCTGGTGCCTCGGTAGACATCACCGTCGAGGAGGACGGAACGACGGCGAGATGCACAATTACTGAGTCTACGAAAATAGCGCTACAAGCCCCCGAGCAGTTTGAGACGGCGAGTCCCGTGGAGCTTGTCGGCTCGATTTTTGCGATTGACCGCAGCAACAATTCATTCAAGATTGACACCACGCCCAAGAAAGTTACCGTTCGAATCAGTGAGTCACAGTTCAAGGAGGTTGACTCACTCCGGTGGCAGAGGATTTTCGTGTCGGGGTTTCCGCAGGACGAAGCCTGCAAGGTAGTGCATAACGTCGGAGAATTGCGGCTGGCAAGCCCGCAGGAAGAGGACGGGATGAATTTGCCAAGCGAACTCCGGCGCGGAGAGAAGACGGAAGCGTTTCGGCAGGTCGCCGAGCGAGCAAGCAGCTTTCAACGCTTGGAGCATGGCTGGAACACGTATCAGGCCCGGAGCCCCGAGAGTCGAGCCTTGGATTTCGCGCTCCAGTTCCTGCGCGACTCGATTGGCGTGCTTTTGGATTATGGGATTGAGGCGCCAACACCATTTCTGGTTCCGACGCCATCGGGGGGAGTGCAGCTAGAGTGGAAGATTCTGGATCGGGAGTTGGAGCTTGAAGTTCCGAAGCCTGGCCATTTTGAGTATCTGGCAGTAGATAGCGAGGGAGAGACTGAGGGTGCAGCATCGCGATGGGAAGCGACGCGCCTGATCCGCTGGGTTATCACCGGAGAGCAGGTGTGATCGAGGTTCCGGGCGTGGTGGCTGACGAAGAACCCTTGCACAGGCGCATTCACCCAACATTCGTCAGGCCCGATGGATCGGTCTCATCCCAAGCCTTCCGCGACCGCGAGATGTCGGTAGACCGCGGTCTCTATTGGGAACCGGCCCGTGGGAACCGGCCCGAAGCCTTCAGGGGTATGATGGCTACGGACTCACGAGCCTCATCGTAGCCTCTGCTCGCGCTTGCCGGCAAGAAGTCGTGGCCGATGGCAATCCCTTCAATCCCGCTCATGCTCTTGTGAAGGGAGAGAAGTCCAAGTCTACTTCCCGTAGGCTGGCGAGCGCTGCAAGTTGGGTCGTGCCTATCGGCCAAGGCTGAGGGTCCCCCTCGCGCCGGCCCAACCTGGCGGTCTCCCTCCACGCGCCTGGGCTTTTCGCCGTCACTGCAAGCTCGCGAGCTTCCGCCCGAGAATCCGTGAAGCCCTCGGGAGCGCCCGCAGATCCGGCGCTACGGCCTGGCCGATCGGGTGCGCCGTCGGAGGAGCCGCGTTGCGGCCCCGCGAGGCCTGTGGGCGGCTTCGCGAGGCCCGTTCGCGGCAAGGCGAGGCCGCGAGGAGGCTTCGCGGGGCCTGACGAGAACTCGTGAGGCCGGCAGCAGGCTTCGCGAGGCGCTCACGAGAATTCGTGAGGCCGCGTGGGGGCTTCGCGAGCCCGGGACCCGGCTTCGCGAGGCCGTTACGAAAACTCGCGAGGCGCGGAACAGGGCTCGCGAGTCAGACCCGCCAGATGAACGCCAGGTTCCGTCCCGCCGCCTTGCCCTCCCGACGATAGCTCCAGAGCTTCTCCTCCTCGCAACGGGTGCAGCAGGGAAGGACGAACACCTGGCCCACTCCCGCGCGTTCGAGCTGGAGACGGGCGGCGGCCTGGAGGTCCAGGTGGGGCTTGCCCTTGGGACCGGGATGGGACACCTCCGGCGCGCTCGCGGCCACCACCTGTCCGGCCACGTCCTCCCCCACCTCATAGCAGCAGCGGCCGATCGCCGGTCCGATCCAGGCCGTCCGCTCGCCGGGACCGCCCGTCATCTTCTCCAGGGTGGCCAGGATCACCCCACCCGCGATCCCCCGCCAGCCGGCGTGCACGGCGGCAATCCCCTCCGGCCCCGCGATGAGCACCGGGACGCAGTCCGCCGTCACCACGGAAAGGGTGAGGCCGGGCTCACCGGTGTAAAGCGCGTCCCCTTCGCCGCAGGCCCCCGGCCGGGCCGGCAGCGCCACGGCCGAATGGACCTGCTTGGCCCAGGCGAGAGGCGGAGAGTCCGGTTCGATCGCGCGGAGGATCTCCTCGCAATCGTTCGTGGGGCCGCGGCCCGTGAACCGCACCTCGACGTCTCCCAGCCGGGCCGTCCAGACGGGAAAGCCGCCCCGGACGAAGGGACCCTCCGGCGTCATCGCCCCCTGCTCCGGGCCTTGATCAACGGCTCGACCTCCTTGGCGACAGCGTCGGCCAGCTCGCGCTGCCCCTTGGCGTTGGGGTGGATCTGATCGCTCTTCAGGGACGGGCTGCGGAGGATCTCCCCCAGCACGTCGTCCACGATGGGGATGTGGTAGCTGTCGGCCAGCCGGTCGTACATCGCGTTGTAACGGCCGGCGAAGGGGGCGTCCACCTCGATGAGGACGGGGAGCACCCGGGCCGCGAGCAGCCGGTCGAGGATCGTCCGCAGGTTCTTCTCCGCCTGCTCGGGAGGCACCTGGCGGAGGATGTCGTTGCCCCCCAGCTCGACGATGACGAGCCAGGGGTCCTGCGCCAGGACCTGATCGAGCTGCGCGAGGCCATCCGCCGTCGTGTTGCCGGGGACGCCGTCGTTGATCACCTCGGTCTTGAGTCGTGCCGCGAGGAGCTCCGGAAAGGCCTCCCCGGCCCCCACCCCCGTCCCGGACGCGATGGAGTCGCCGAGAACCACGAGGGTGTGGCCCGGAGAGTGGAGGTTGGGCGGCTCGTGCCGGCAGGCGGCGAGGAGGAGGAGCGAGAGGAGGGCCTTGCGCATCCGGGGATTGTAGAGGAAGGCGGGGGTGTCGGCGCTTGTCGACCTGCTGGGGCGGAGCTCAGTGGCGGTTGGCGGATGGAGGCGGGCGGAGAGCAGGCACAGGCGGAGCGGGTCTCCTCAAGGCTTCAGAGCGTAGTAAGATTCGGAACCGACAGGCGCTCCGATCTTCAGCTCGTGCCCTCTCTCCCGAACCACGGTCAGGACTACCGAGTTCCCGGGACGGACTTTCGCCAGGGCGGTGTAAAAACGATTCCTGTCTTGGACGGCCACGCCATCAACCGCTTTTATCAGGTCTCCGTACGTGAGGCCGGCCTTGGCTGCGGGCGAGCTTTCGGTGACGTCCCTGACGAAGAGCCCAGGCTGGCTCCAGGAGACACCAAGGTCGACGCCGACAATCGTATTCCGCTGCCGCTTTGAAGCGACGACGGGCTGTAGCCTGGCGATCCAAGTCCTGGCATAAGATGCCAGGCGGCCGAGCGGGTATTCTTCCGCAACCTTCCGATAGGTCTCTAACGCCCGCTCGTACTCTCCCTTCCGGTAGTAGCTGATGGCCAGCCAGTTAAGCGCGTTGTCGGCCGCGTTTCCCTTGGGATATTCGCGGGCCACACGCTCAAAGTACGGTCGCGCTCTGTCGTGGTCGTTTAGAACTTCCAGATAATACCACCCCACCTCGGTAAGGGCGTCATCGGCGAGCGGGCTCTCGGGATATTGCCGGGCCAGCCTCTCGAAGAGAGTGGCGGCGGTTTGGTAGTGTAAGAACCGGCTCTCCAGCGCGGCAGACCGGCGCTCCAGCGCGGCGGCCAGATAGAGCGACTTCTGAGCCTCCTGACTGTCTGGAAAGGATGTGGCGCACTTTTTCCAGGCTGCGATAGCGACCGCGTACAGCGAGCGCATCGCTCTCCCTTCTCTGGCGTCATTGCGCAGGTGAAGCCCCAGGAGATAAAGGTGCGCTGCGTCCTCGCCCGCAAAACCTCCGGCGGCCTTGTTCAAGACGTCACGCATCACCGAGACGCATGATGGGACCTCTAGGGAGAACTCCCTGAAGATTTGAGATGTCTCGGCATAGCCGTCGAAAGCCTGCTTGAATCGTCCATTCCAGATCGCATCTCTGGCGATCGAGAAATAGTCCAGGCAGTGGGTCTCGAAAAGACCGGCGAACTTGCCTTTCGATTCGTACTGCCGCAGGGCTTTGAGCACCGCCCGGACCTCCTTCGGACTACGAAAAGGGCCGCCATCTCCCAGAAGATCCAGAATCGGGCTTTCGTCATCGAATGGATAGTCATGACGCAGTTTCACCAGGGCCTCGAAGTTCTCGGTCTGCCGGTATACTGCAGCCAAGCTGGAGACCACGTCGCCAGTGTGTTTACTGGCCGGCCATCGATCCAGCACGGTCTTCAGATAGGTGATCACCAAGTCCCATTGTCCGGCGTCGAGGGCTTTCTGCGCAGCAGCGCGATAAACGACGTCCAGAATCGTACTCCTGGGATATTGTTCGATGACCCGCTCGAAATCTCCGAGAAAGTAGAAGGCGTGATCCAGGAACTCGTCGAATGGATAACGCTTGGTGACATAGAGGAGATACTTCTTGTCCTCCTCATGCAGTTTGTAGCTCTCGTCAAAGGTTGTGTAACCCTCCCAAAGGTACTCGGCCTTGCCCAAGGGAATCCCCGCCCAAACGTACGAAAGGTCCCGGCGCTTACACTGCGCCCGGAGTTGCGACACGGTCAGCTCCGCCGCTTGGTAGTCCTCCGAGAGAGCGATCCGGCGCAGGAAGGCGTGCATGCCCGCTCGGTATCGCACGTCGTCCGGCGGCCTCCCGGAATAAAGCTGGCAGATGTATTGAAGACCTTCCCGGTTGTGGCCCTCGCCGTAATAGGTGGCGATGACCACACCACCAATGATTTCCCGCGACTCCTCCGAGCTTACCCGCTTGCGAAGCTCCAGGAACCGGCGTCGCGCCTCTTGATAGTCCTTCTCTTCCTGGAGGAGACGGACCGTATCGATGAACTCTTGCCGCACTTGCGGGCTCTCCTCGCCAGGCAGGGAGACGACCCACCTGGGAAGTCTTTTCTTCAACTGCTCTTTGATGTTGGCCGGCACGAAAAAACTCAAAAGAAAGGTGAGAAAGGCGAGAGCCAGAAGCACGGAGAGAGTCCGCTTCGGCCGCGAAGGCTCGGCGCCCACTTCGATCGCCGGGCCCCTGAATCCCTGCGACGCCTTACCGGGAAAGGGGGGCTTGGGGCGCCCAGGGAAGGCCGCCGGTAAAGCGGGGAAAATGGGCGACCTCCTCGGCTTGGCCCTGCCGCTGGCGACGCCCGAGAGGAGACGGCTCCTGGCCTCGGCCTCGTCGGCGATCCCCACCAAATCGACGTAGACGATCGACCCCAGGAGGCCGTCGGGCTGGACTTCTCTGACCCTGACTGGAACGAGCTTTCTCTGCTCGCCGGTCGGATCCTTTGCAAAAGCAGCGTACCACTCTGATTTCCCGAATTTGGAGGACAGATAATCAGGAGACAGGACGGCGATGGTCCGGTCGCTGTCCTTTATGGCCTGCTGCATCTCGTCGACCCAATTGCTCCCGGGCGTGAAATCCCAAACCTCGATCCTGACCGAGTAACCCGCCTCTTCGAGTTGCCAAGCGATCCACTCGGCCCAGCTCTGGTCCTTTTGGGTGAAGCTGACGAAGAAGTCGGGCATCCAGCCTCCCCCAAGAGAGAATCTGTTCGGAGATTCATTGTTGATTGTACTCCCAAAGCATACCGGCTGGCGACTGGAGCACAACTAGAGGGGCGCTCCCCAGAGGAAGCACGCCCTACTCCTCGCCCTTCTTCTTCGCCTTCGCGGACGGCTTCCTCTTCTTGCGGGGCGCGGGAGGGAGGATGTCCGACAGCTCGTCCAAGGGCGCCTGGAGATCGCCGCCCAGGTATTGGAGAACCGCGAAGAGCCACTTCTTCTGCTCGGCGGCGTACGAGTCGTACAGCTCGCGCAGCCGCGCCAGAGACGGCCTGGGCTCCCCAGGACCGGGCGGAGCTGCTTCGGCCGGCTCGCCAGCCTTCCCTCGGAGGGCTTTGCGCAGATCCCGGCGGACGAGCTTGAGCGTGGCCTCGATCACCAGATCGGGGGGCTGCTCCAGCGCCTCGCACATCCGCAGGAAGACCTCTTCGGGGATGCGGCCCAGGTTTTCATACTTGCTCAGCGTGCTGATGTGGATGCCGACCTTGGCCGCAAGCTGCGCCTGGGTCATCTTCTTGTCTCTCAGTTGGGCGAGAACCCAGCCCATACGCTCGTCTCCGATCACGGGAAAATCTTATGTCTCAGCCCCACGGAGTCAATCCAATAAGTGGATCACCAAAATTCGGCAATCCCGCGAAAATAGCAGGTAAATCGCCAATTTCAACCTGGAGGTCAGCTTGATCGATCGTGCCCGCCACGCTTGAAACGCGAGGTTTCTGGCCGGCGTCACGAATTCAGCCGGACGCGAATTCGCGCCGGAAGGCATGACCGCCGCCGCCGATCGCCGTGCTCGCTCCGGATGGGAAGAGGATCGCGAAGATCGGATTCCGGCTGCTGGCGGATCTGCCGCCCGAGGAGTACGAGAGGCTGCTCCGGTCCCTGAACGGCGGGTGGTGGCGGGAGCGCGGCGCCCACCTCCCGGGAGACCGGGCGCTCAGTGCTGCCGCCTTCGCCTTGCAAGCTCCCATCGGGGGGCGGTCAGCAGAGGGCGGGATGGCAGCCGGCAGCCCGCCACTTGACAGACACCGAGCAGGTGCGTACTCTTTGAAGGTGGTAACGCTTGGGGGTGTCTCAATGGCTCTACTAGCACAACAACAGCGCACCATTACGCATCGGATCTCGCCGCCCACGCCGCCAGGGAGATGGAGGTTTTCCATGCCTTCCAATGAGAGCATTGCGCGGTTTCTGGGTGCGTCTCTCGGTGGAGCGTTGCTTGGAAGCGCGATCGCTCCTGTTGGCGCGCTCGTTGGGGCGCTCGTGGGGGTTGGAGTCGTTACCTTCCACGCGTGTCATGCCCATTGAATCTATCCTCACACAAGATTGAGGCGCTTTGCGCTCTGATTGCGGCAGTGCTTGTCGCTGTCTGGCGCGCTTGGAAGTTCAGGTCTGCCCAAGGGGATTTCTTTGCAAGCGTCATTGAGGCGTTGCTGGCAGGAGCTTTGTTGCCTGCCGCGTGCGCCTTTGTCTTGTACCCCTTCTACGATACGCCACCCGATTTGACCCGCTATCAACTCTACCTGCTGGTGAGCGGGATAGGCCTTCTGTATGTCGCTTTCATCATCATCCGACGGTCCCTCCAGCCGGAGAGAGAGAAGCGTGTCAAAGAATAACCCGGCGCTCTGTGTCCCAGCCAAGCCCTTTCGGCATCGGGGCCGCCTTGGGTTAGACTTGCCCCCGGCATGGCGCACGCGGACTACGAGGCGGTCATCGGACTGGAGGTACATGTCCAGCTCCTGACCGAGACGAAGATGTTCTGCCGCTGTCCGAACCGGTTCGGGGCGCCCCAGAATACGCTTATCTGCCCGGTCTGCCTTGGGCTACCGGGGACGCTGCCGGTGCCGAACCGCCACGCCGTGGACCTGGCGGCGAAGCTGGCCCTGGCCCTGGAGTGCGAGGTCCATCCGGCGTCGGTCTTCGCGCGCAAGAACTACTTTTACCCGGACCTGCCCAAGGGCTATCAGATCAGCCAGTTCGACAAGCCGCTGGCCGAAGGCGGCCGCCTCCCCCTGACGCAGCACGACAAGACCGTGCGCCTCGAGCGCCTCCACCTGGAGGAGGACGCCGGCAAGCTGCTGCACGAGGCGCCGGGCGGCGGCGCCCTGCCGGGCCAGAGCCTGGTGGACTTCAACCGCTGCGGCGTGCCGCTGGTGGAGATCGTCTCGCGGCCGGACATGGCGAGCGCCGCCGAAGCTCAGGACTACCTCCAGACCCTGCACCAGCTCCTGCTCTACACCGGCACCAGCGACGGCAACATGGAGGAGGGGAGCCTGCGCTGCGACGCCAACGTCTCGGTGCGCCGGAAGGGGGAGACGAAGCTCGGCACCAAGGCCGAGGTCAAGAACGTCAACTCCTTCAAGAACGTCGCCCGCGCCGTGGAGCACGAGATCGAGCGCCAGATCGCGGTCCTCGAAGCCGGCGGCCGGGTGGTGCAGGAGACCCGCAGCTTCGACGCCGATAAGGGGGTCACCCGGCTGCTGCGGAGCAAGGAGGAGGCCCACGACTACCGCTACTTCCCGGAGCCGGACCTGCCGCCGCTGATCCTCGCCGCGGCGCGGATCGAGGCGCTCCGGGTCGAGCTGCCGGAGCTGCCCTGGCAGCGGCGGGCGCGCTTCGTCTCCCAGTACGGCCTGCCGACGGGCGACGCCCAGGTATTGACCACCGCGCGGGAGCTGGCCGACTACTTCGAGGCCGCGGCGGCCGCCCTGCCGGCGAATCCGAAGGGGATCGCCAACTGGGTGATGGGCGAGGTGCTGCGCGACGTCAAGGAGCGGAAGGTGGAGCTCGGCCGTACGATCGCTCCCCGGCGGCTGGCCGCCCTGGTGGCGCTCGTCGATGCGGGGAAGCTCTCGAACAGCGCCGCCAAGGAGGTGTTCGCGGCGGTGGCGGCCACGGGCGACGACCCCGTATCGGCGGTGGAGCGCCTGGGTCTCGGTCAGGTCTCGGACACCGCGCAGATCGAGGGCTGGATCGAGGAGGTCGTCGAGCAGAACGCCGGCCCGGTGGCGCAGTACCGCGCCGGCAAGACACAGACCCTCGGCTTCCTCGTGGGCCTGGTGATGAAGCGCTCGGGCGGCCGGGCCGAGCCGAAGACGGTGCAGCAGCTCCTCAAGCAGGCGCTGGAGCGCGAGCCGGTGGCTTGATCCAGTTCTTCCATGTCAGCAAGCGGTATCCGGGGGGCCAGTCCGCCCTGGACGACATCACGTTCGACATCCCCCGCGGCCAGTTCGTCTTCCTCACCGGCGCCAGCGGCGCGGGCAAGACGACGCTGCTGCGGCTGATCTTCCGCGAGGAGGTGCCCTCGGCGGGGCAGATCCTGGTCAACGGCCGCAACGTCGCGTCGATCCCGCAGAGCAAGATCCCCTACCTGCGGCGCACGATCGGCGTCGTCTTCCAGGACTTCCGGCTGATCGCCCGGAAGACGGTGTTCGAGAACGTCACCTACCTGCCGCGGCTGCTGGGGGTGGACCTCCAGGGGCAGAAGAAGCTGGCCTACCAGTCGCTGCGCCGGGTAGGGCTCGCCCACCGCCTGAACGCCTTCCCGCCCGAGCTCTCCGGCGGCGAGCAGCAGCGGGTGGCCATCGCCCGCGCGCTGATCAACGAGCCGGACATCCTCATCGCCGACGAGCCCACGGGCAACCTCGATCCGGATCTCTCGCGCGAGATCCTCCGCCTCTTCCTGGAGGTCAACCTGCGGGGGACGACGGTGATCCTCGCCACCCACGACCGCGACACCATTCAGCGGGTGGGCCGGCGGGTGATCACCCTCGACCGCGGCGCCGTGGTCCTGGACCAGGAGCTGGTGGGCACCGATCCACCGGCCCTGGACCTGCTGGCGGGCACCGGCCCGGACCCCGAGCCGCCGCCCGAGGGCGAAGGGGGCGCCGGTTGAGGTTCCTCCAAGCGCTGCGCTACTTCTGCCGCGAGGCGGCGGTGAACCTGCTGCGGAGCTGGAAGGTGAGCCTGCTGGCGGTGCTCACCATCGCCGTCAGCTTATTTCTCGGCGGCGCCTTCCTGCTGGTCTCCGGCAACCTGGCCGCGTCGGTGGAGCGCTGGCGCGGCGAGATGCGGGCGGTGATCTACCTCAAGCCGGACACGCCGGAGGCGGAGCTGCGCCGCCTCGCCGCCGAGGCCGGACGCCAGCCGGGGGTGAAGTCGGTGGAGACGGTCACCCCGGCGGCGGCGCGCCGGCGGTTCCAGCAGATCTTCCCCGGCCTGGCCGACCTGGTGGCCGGCTGGCAGGACGAGCCGCTGCCGGCGTCGCTGGAGGTGGGGCTCGACCCGGCGGCGGGGGCTCCAGCCCGCTCCGCCTGGTTGGACGGCTGGCGCCGGCGGCCCGAGGTGACGCTGGTGGACGACGACCGCGAGTGGCTGGGCCAGCTCGAGACCGTGGTGGCGGTGGTGCGGACGGTGGGGCTGGCCCTGGTGGCGGGCCTGCTTGGAGCGGCGATCTTCACCATCGCCAGCGTCATCCGGCTGACGGCCTATCTTCACCACGAGGAGATCTCCGTCATGCGGCTGGTGGGCTCCACGGAGTTCTTCATCCGCGGCCCCTTCTACGTCGAGGGCCTGCTTCAGGGGCTGCTCGGCGGGCTGGTGGCGAGCGGCGCGCTGTGGGGCGTCTACCAGCTCCTCCACGCCCGGGGTCGCGGCTCGCTGGTCTCGGCGGTCCTCGTCCTCGACTTCCTCAAACCCCAGGAGGTGGGCTTCCTCATCCTCCTCGGCGGCGCGGCCGGCCTCTTCGGCGCCGTGGCGTCGCTGCGGCGGGAGGCGTTGTAGATCCCGCCCGTTCGCGTTTGCCAGCCGAGCCCTGAGCTGTTGGGTCGTCACCGAGGACGGCGACTGGCCCTTGAGCCGTCTACCCGCCACCGCTGCCCTTGATCTTCGGCCGGGCTTCTCTCACCATGCCGGCAAGGGCCGCCCGCTCCCGCAACTCTCGTGTCCAGTGCTCTTGATCCGTTCTCATCAGTTCCCGGTACGTCTCGACGATAACGGAACGGAGATTCTCCATCGCTTCCCGCCTCGTTCTGCCGCCCGCACAAAGATTGACCTCGAAGAGGCGTGCCACGCAGTCCGCCCCATCCGGTTCGAGCAGAATCTCCACCGTCTGGCGAAAGACGAGACCGGGAGCGAGCGTCCGCAGAGAGAGCACGATACTGCCGGAATTATTGAGGAGCAGTTGATAGGCTGTGTCAAGGTGGGCGGTTACTTCCGCGAGCCGCTTGGTCGCTCTATCGATAAACCTCATGGCCTCGTCAGAGGCGGCCTTCTCCCGAGTCCTACGCCGCACTTTTCGCCCCTGGTGCGCTGCATTCTCCCGCACAATCTCCCTGACGATTTCGACCGCCCGCGGCGGAAAGAAGCGTAACCTGCCCCGTTTTTCGGAGGGGATCCGTTCGCCATGCACTCTCAGGAAGCATGAGAGCGTCGTATAGGCAATGCCGGCTTGCCGCGCAAGCTCATGCATCGAATACAGGTCTTTTTCATCACTCTCCACCGCTCTGAGCCTCCTGCAGAAGCGCTTCCAGGTCAGACAGGGAGACACTGTAGAAACGCAGAAGGCTGTCCAGAGTGTCCAGCCGAGGAGTCTTTCCTGCGCGTTCTTCAAGGACCCTGTTTCCGAACCGCCGAGCCGGCCTATGCTCCAGGAGAGCCAGGTGCTCCTTGGCGAGCCCCGCTCCTGCCGCTACCTCCTTCACCGATCTTTTCCCCCGCAGCTTCCGGAGGACGATCGGGAGGCCGGCAAACAGCACCAGCGGTTTGGCTTTCGTCATTCCAGCCCCACCCAATGCGTCACCCGGAAAGTCGCCTGCGGCGAGAGAGTCACCTCCAGGCGGACTTGAGCGTTGGCCTTGAGAGCCGAGGGAACGCGCAACGAATCCGGCAGGGAGAGCAGACCTCCCGGTCCCAGCTCGACCCCGTGCCAGCCCTCCGGAGGCTTCTTCAACTCGCAGGGCTCGAAGTCGGCCGTGGCCAGACCCGGCTTGCAAGCGAGTCGATCGCCTTTCTCGAGGTCGAGCATCCACAGCAGGTCTTCTGGCAGCATCACCTGGAAACCGGGCAGCACCGGCAGCAGATACCCCGCTTGCAGAAGCAGCTCCGGGTCGAGCCGCCGCCCGCCCACCGGCTCCAGAGTGAACGAGTCCCTCCAGGCGTGGCTCTCGGCCCGCAGCAGGACCTGGCCGCAGGCGAGCCGCGCCCGCGCCTCCTCGGGCAGCCGCAGCGCTCCCCTCGGTCCCACGGCGGCCATGCGCTGGCGCAACAGCTCTTCGACCCAGGGCCAGGGGTGGGCAAACCCCTCCTGGGCGCTCCACACTCTCTCGGCATAGCTCCGGAACCGGCAGGATCTGTCCGGGTCCGGCCCGGGCTCGACGGCCAGCAGGTCCCCCTCGTTGAGGGCAAACGCCCAGAGGATGAAGCCGGGAAGCACGGGCGAGCCATCCTCGGCGGCGATGACCGGCAGCGTCGCGCGCAGCCGGTTCACCGGGTTGCGAGCCGGTGAGAAACGGGGAGGAGGATCCAGCAGCATGGCGTGGGCTCAATCCTCGCGACGGAGACCGCTGCTCTCCGGCTGATACTCGGCTGCTGCCACCAGATCGTCGATCAGGGGGTCCAGGCAGTCTTGGATGGCGTTGGCGATGACGGTGCGTATCTCCGTCTCCACATCCGGATCGCCTTCGAGGTCGCCCCGCGAAGTCTCTTGCGCCGACGGCGGAATGCTCCCCAGCACGCCTGAGAGCCGGTAGCGGATCGACTTCAGATCTCCTGCGGCAGCCCGCATTTCCTTCCTTGCGCCTTCGATTAACGCAGCTTCGGTCATTGCCGGAATGCCTCCATGTCAAGATCGCCTGACTCCGAACCGGCCCGGCCAGCCTCCAGCGCGGGCACCCTCCCTTTCCGGCGCTTCAGGAGCGCCTCCTCTCCGAGCCGCCAGAGCTGGCGGGTCACCTGGAGACACTGCGGACAGCGGGTCAGCAGGTGGCGGACGACGGCGCAGGCCTCGGCCCGCGGCGACTCAGCCCGCATGAAGCGCAGAAGGGCGTCCGGCTGAGGATGCTCGCGAGGGCTCATTGCGGAGCCCAGAGTACGAGCCCTTCGAGGGTTCTGGAACAGAGAACTTGCGTTTCATCTAGGCTAGAATACCCAGCGGGAATTCTCGCTGTCGGGTAAATGGAGCGTGCCTTCGTGTCACGAAAAGGCGCCCGCGAGCACTCTTCTTATTGGACCCGCTTTCCAGGAGCTCCGGCATGGCGAAAGAGAAGCGCTCGGCAGAGGCCCTGACCCTGATCTACCTGCGCAATGAGCGCGGCTGGACGCAAAAGGAGCTGGCCGACGCTCTCGGGTTCGCGGATGATAAGCGGATCTCTCGGTTCGAGAGGGACGAACTGCAATGGAGCCGCGAGGTTCTGGACTTCCTCGTGGCTCCTCTCGGGTACCCTCCGGAAGCCGTGGACGCCCTGCTCTTCTTCCACCGGCTCGTTGCCTCGCCGCCCGTGGAGGAGCCCGGCTCGTTCGTGGCCCTCACGGCGGCGGAACGCGGCAGGATCGACCGCGCCACCCTGGCCGCGGGATCGACCCTGACGGCGGCCGTCCGCGACGAGCTGATCCGCCGGAAGAGGCGGCAGAAGGCAGACGCAGCGCTCCGCGAAGCCGGCGAGCTGCTGGACATCCTCAAGGCCGCCAGCCGCCAGGAGCGGCGCGATCTGATCACCGTCTTTCCTGAATTCCGGACCTGGGCCGTCGCGGTGAAGCTCTGCGAGGCGAGCGTGAGGGCGGCGGCCCACAAGGTGGAGGACGCGCTGGAGCTGGCCGAGCTGGCTCTCTTCACGGCCGGGAAGGTGCTTGGGGAGGAACGCTGTCTCTTCCGTCTCCAGGGCTGGTGCTGGGGCCACCTCGGGAACGCCCGCCGGGTTGCCACCGATTTCGATGGCGCCGACGAAGCTTTCCTGCAGGCCTGGAGCCTCCGGAAGAAAGCCACACCTTGCGATCCCGAGCTGCTGCCGGAGTGGCGGCTGCTCGACCTTGAAGCCTCCCTGCGCCGAGCGCAGCACCGGTTCCCGCAAGCCTTGGAATTGCTCGACCGGGCCATGCTTCTAGGCAGGGGCAACAAGCTGGCCACCGGGCGAATCCTCTTGAAGAGAGGGAACGTCTTCGAGCAGATGGGGGATTCCGAGCACGCTCTTGCGACGCTGCTCGAGGCCGAGCCCTTCGTGGAGGCCACCGGAGACCCGGACCAGCTTTTCGCTCTTCGGTTCAATATCGCCGACAATTTCTGTCATCTGAAGCGCTTCGAGGATTCGGCGCGGCTGGTGCGAGGGGTTCGAGAGCTGGCCCTCGAGCGGGGCAACGAGCTGAGCCTCCTCCGGGTGCTCTGGCTGGAGGCGAGAGTGGCGGTAGGGCTGGGCCATTCCGAGGAGGGCATGGCGCGCCTTGAGCAGGTGCGCCTGCGCTTTACGGAGTTGGAGCTTCCCTACGAGGCGTCTCTCTCCTCCTTGGAACTGGCCGTGCTCTGGCTGGAGGCCGGGCGCACGGCCGAGGTGCGGAAGCTGGCGGCGGCCATGGCGTGGATCTTTCAGGCCAAAGGGATTCAGGAGGAATCTCTCGCAGCCCTCCAGCTCTTTCGCGATGCTGCCGAACAGGAGGCGGCGACGGTGGAGCTGACGCGGTGCGCCCTTACAGAGATCAGAAAGTGGAACGTCTCGGCCCCTCAACGGAAAACTGGAAGAGGGGCCGATGGAGCAGACTAGAACCGGCAGAGGCCGTCCGGATCCACCCGGCACCCAGTATCTACCTCAGCCGGCTGCGGCATGCAGGCGCCATTTGGATCGATCCGGCACCCAGTGTCGATTTGAGCCGGGAGGCAGGCGCCATTTGGATCGATCCTGCAGCCCTCGCCTGTTCGCGGCGCTGGGAGAGGATGAGCCGACTTCGGAACGCAGGCACCATCAGGATCGATGCGACAGCCCTCCTCGCTCCACAGCCTTGTGAGGAATCGCCTGGCGGAGCTGAGAACATCGAACAGTGTTGGCGCGGAGGCCACCACCGGCCAGCCATGGGCCGTGGGGCGGCCGGCCGCCGAAGCCCAGGGTGCGGCGAGGACGGCGAGGAGCAGGAGGAGAACGATCTTGCGTCGCAACGAGGTGCTGGCCATTGTGGCTCCCTGGAAGGCGCTCCGCCGCGGCCGCCATGACCGCGGGGGCGGCTCTCCGGAAAAAGTGGACCAAAGCACCTTAACCTAAGAGGAGGAGCGGCAGCATGGCAACGACGGAGGATGCGAGCGTCACGCGGCTGGTGGTGGCCTTCCTGCGCTCACTCACCGGCCTGAGTCAGACGGAGTTCGGCAAGGCCGCCCGGGTGGCGCAAACGGAGATCTCGCGGTACGAGCTGGGGAAGGAAACGCCACCAGAGGCCAAGCTGCGCCGGATGGCGAAGGCCTCCGGCGTCTCGTGGGCCTTGGTGCCGCACCTTCGCCGCTTCTTCGCCGCAGTTCTCGCCACCGCCGAACAGGCCGAGGCCAGGCCGGACAGCGCAACCTTTAGAGTCTTGGAGCACACGCTTCTTGCCGTGAGCCCCTACCTGGTCGAAGAGTCGATATCCGAAGCGAAGCCGCAGGAGGAGGAGGCCCGCGAAGCCGAAGAGGTCTGGGCGGCGCTGGAGCCGTTTCCCATGGAATATCGCCGCCGGTTGATCGAGCTCTTCCCGCGGGCTTCCCGCAACTGGGTGCTGGCCGTCACCCTCTGCAAGGCGAGCGTGCGCGCGGCGAGCCGCGGGGTGCAGGAGGCGTTGGAGCTGGCCGCTCTCGCCCTGTGGATTGCAGGGCAGGTTCCCGGCGAACACAGGCGCTGCCGCGTGCAGGGCTTCTGCTGGGGGCACGTCGGCAACGCCCGGCGGGTCGCCACGGATTTCGACGGGGCCGACGAGGCCTTCGCCCGAGCCTGGAGTCTCTGGGCGGCTGGAGCGGACTTCGATTCCGAGCTGCTGCCGGAATGGCGACTCCTCTCCCTCGAAGCCTCACTACGGCGTGCCCAACATCGATTCCCGCAAGCCTTGAACCTGCTCGACCGGGCCATGGCTGCCAGCCGTGGCAACGGGGAAGCCGCCGGGCGAATCCTTGTAAAGAAAAGCAACGTCTTCGAGCACATGGGGGACTCGGAGAGCGCGCTCGCAGTGCTCAGGGAAGCCGCGCCTTGGGTGGAGGCGACGGAAGACGTGGGTCTGCTCTTCGCCCTCCGCTTCAACACCGCCGACAACCTGTGTCACCTGAAGCGGTGGGAGGAGGCCGCCGGGCTGCTGCCTGCGGTTCGGGAGCTGGCAGTGCAGCAAGGCGGGGAGATGAATCGCCTTCGCGTGGTCTGGCTGGAGGCACGGACCGCGGCGGGTTTGGGACGAGCTGAGGAGGCCCGTGCGGGGCTTGAACATGTTCGCCAGCACTTCACGGATTTGGACCTCCCCTACGAGGCCGCTCTCTCCTCCTTGGAGCTGGCCGTGCTCTGGTTGGAAGAGGGGCGCACGGCGGAGGTGCGGGGGCTGGCGATTGGCATGGCGTGGATCTTCAAGGCCAAAGGGATTCAGCGCGAGGCGCTGGCGGCGCTTCAACTCTTCCGTGAGGCCGCTTTGCACGAGGCCGCCACGTTGGAGCTGACGCGCCGCGTAATCGCCGAGATCGAGGCGGCGAAGCGAGCGGCCCCCAGCGAGCGAGGCCAAGGTAAAGGCTAGGAGCGGCAGCGGCCGTTCGGGTCGACGTTGCAGCCCGTGTCCGTCAGGGCCGGCACAGCGTGCGTTGGAGCTGGAGCGGTCACGCAGCGGCCGTTCGGGTCAATGTGGCAGCCCTCCTCGCCCCAGAGGATCGTGAGAAGGCTCCAGGCGCGGCTGAGGAGGCTCGCCGGGGCGGGCTGGGCGACCCTTGCGGGCAGAGAGAAGGTCGCGAGGGATGAGGCGAGGGTTATAGCGACGAGTGTGCGGCGCATGGATCAGGCCCTCCGTTGCGGCGCCGGCCGCGGGCCACCATGGCTCGGGCGGAGCGCGTCTGCACATCATGGTGCTCCGGCGCGGCTCGCGGAGGAAATTTCCCGTTTTCATGCTAGTGGAGGAGCGGATGAGGCGAAAGAACGGGGCGGCGCTGACACCTCTTCCGCGCCCGCCACGACCAGGCCTCCGGTTCACGGCTTCAGGAGCCCTTTACAGCTGCCTGCGCGGCGGAAACAAAGAAGCAAGGACCTCAAGGACGACAAGGACCTCAAGGACACGGGTGATGATGCAGTCCGGTATCTTGTTTGTCCTTGATGTCCTTGATGTCCTTGGTGTCCTTGATGTCCTTGATGTCCTTGATGTCCTTGGTGTCCTTGGTGTCCTTGCTGTCCTTGCTGTCCTTGGCCGGCTTTTCCGCGGGCCACCATGGCTCGGGCAGAGCGCGTCCGCACATCATGGTGCTTCCGGCGCGGCTCGCGGAGGAAATTTCCCGTTTTCATGCTAGGAGCGGCAGCGGCCGTTCAGGAGGCTGGGAGAAGAGGGCCGGGGTGATGAGGGCGCCAACGGCACCGCCGCCACCGCCGGTCAGAAAACAACAGGCCCCGCCGCGAGGCGGGGCCTTTCAACCAGCCGTCGATGCCGGGGATGCCGGCTACGGCTGGACGGTGATGACGACCACGGCCGCGTTCCTGTCGGTGACTTGGCCCGAGGTCTGGATCCGGCTCGGGTCGATCCCGTGCCGCGTCACCAGGTAGTTCTTCACCCCCTGGGCGCGCTGGTCGGCGAGCCGCTGGTTGCTGGCCGCCGAGCCCTTCGCGCTGGTGCAGTAGCCCGTGACCTGCGCCGGAGCGGCGGGATTCTGCTTCATCCGCAGACCCACCTCGTCGAGCTTGGCCTTGCAGATGTTGGTCAACCGGGCGCTTCCCGTCGTGAAGTCGCACGTCACTTCCGTCCGCTCAGGCGGCGCCGGAGGCGGCGGTGGCGGTGGTGGAGGCGGCGGCGGAGGCGGCTCGGGAGCTGGCGGCGGCGGTGGTGG
>JAJKHS010000070.1 GCA_021154885.1 Thermoanaerobaculum sp. | reverse complement strand
TCCAGCAGGTAGGCATTCAGCTCATCGAAGTCGCGGAAACTCTTGCCGGCCAAGCCATTGCCCTTGACGTACTTGACTGCGCTCTCCACCTTACCTTTCGTCTGCGCTCGGTAGTACCGGCACAGCCGCACCCCCACCCCGTAGAAATCCATCCGGTCCTTGAACGTGGCATTCCATACCACCTGGCCCGTCGATTCCTCCTTCGAGGTGACGATCGTGCGCGGGTTGTCGTAAAGGATCGTCGCCGTACGGCCCCCGAAGTGAGCAAACGCAGCGGCATGGCCGTCGAGCAGCGCATCCAACCCCTCGCTGCGGTACGCCTGCGCGAACAGACGACGGCTGTAGCCCAAAACCATCGTGAAGATGTGCACTCGCACCCGTTGCTCGCCCAGATAGATCCACGTCGAGCCCCAGTCCACCTGCGCTTGCTCGCCAGGGCCCGTCTCGAAGCGCACCGTGGCCGGCTCAGCCCCCCGCCAAGGCTCCCGCCAGGGCGCGATGTACTTCAACAGCGCCCAGTACGAACCCCGTAGCCCATTGCTTGAAGCTCACGATGCAGCACCACGGCATTGAAGCCCACCTCCGGCGCCCGGGCGCGCAGAAACCCCTCCCACGGCGCGAGCAGCCGCCCGCGACCCGGGCGCTTCTGCGCCGACCAGCTCCGGCGACACCACTTGCGCACCGTCTTGATGTCCAACCCCAGCTCACGGGCGATCCCCTTCTTCGACACGCCCCGCTCCCGAAGGGCCTGCACCGCCCCACACATGCTCTCGCTGATCAACGCTTCCTCGTCGCACCTTCAGGCGCTGCGGAGAGCATCCCCGATCTCAGCTCTTTTTCCATGACTTCCACCCCTTTGTGGTCGAAGGGGGGAAATTTAGCGTCCAGCATGGGGGGAGTTTAGGCGTACCGGTGACAGATCTCGCCATGGCACCGAAAAGGTCTCTCAGTCCCTCGATGAAGAGCTCGTCGCCGAGGCCCGTGAGGATCGTCGGCGCTCGCGGTCTTTCGGGCTACGTCAACCTTGCGCTCAGCCATCAGTTGCAGCACGATCGCCTCTCCGGACTGCTCGCGGACCTCGTACAGGAGCACGGGCCGATCGACCCGCAGGTGATGGAGGAGGTCCGGCAAGAATGGCACGCGCCCGAAGAGAAGACCACCAGTTCGGCCACCCGGGGTTGACCTGATGTGCTAGCATCTGATGTATGCGAACCACCCTCGACATCGCGGACGATGTCCTGCTAGCAGTCAAGGAGAGAGCCCGGAGAGAGAAACGTAGCGCCGGAGAGATCCTGTCGGAGTGCGCTCGGGAAGGCTTGACACATCGGCACCGCACCTACGACAGGGTCACCGAACCGGAGAGCTTCTATGGCTTCGAACCGCTGCCCGCCCGAGGCACGGCGGTCTCCAATGAGTTGATCGACAAGCTTCGCGAGGAAGTCGGCGAGTGATGCGAGCGCTTCTCGACGTCAACGTGCTCCTCGCGTTGCTCGATGCGAGCCACGTTGACCATCGGAGGGCTCGGGAGTGGATCTCCGGGGAGATCCAGCACGGCTGGGCGCCCTGACCCAGAACGGATTCGTCCGCATCATCAGTCAGCCAAAGTATCCGAGCCCGGTGTCCCCCTCCGAGGCCATCGACCGCCTGCGCCGAGCAACGAGTACCGAATACCACGAGTTCTGGCCCTGCTCCGTCAGCTTGCTCGAGGGGCGTCACGTGGACCCGAACCACCTTCATGGGCCGCGGCAGGTGTCGGATATCTATCTGCTCGCTCTTGCCGTGCAGAGTGGAGGAAGGTTGGTGACTTTCGACGACTCCATCCCACTCTCGGCGGCTCCGGGTGCTGGGCCAGAGCATCTCGTAGTGCTGTGAAGTTTACCAAAGGCGTGGCCGTCGCTCCCTCCCGGCGACCAGAAGCCAACGATCCTATGGCGCTCCAGGTAGCCGGAACACGATCCCCACCCGTGTCCCATCCGCCGGCAACACCCCCGGCTTGACACGGAACCTGGTGCGCTCGTCGACATAGTCGCGCACGGTGTAGCGGGCGTTGCCGACCTTGCTGCCGGGACAGGAGTAGAGGCAGACGATACAGCCGGATTTCCACTTCGGAATGTTGGCGCGGTGGCCGCCGAAGCGCATGTCGAAGCCGCGGCCGCCCGGGTCCTGCAGGATCTGATCGAGAGTGAGGAGGTCGGCCTTCCCCGGCACCCGCACCAGGACTTCGACTGGCGGGCCTGCGATGACCTTGTCGGGCGCCTTCGAATCCTTGTCCTTCCGCTCCTCCCAGGTGTCCATGCCCAGGGCATTGCCCGGCTTCGCCCCCAGGCCCTCCAAGGCGTCCAGCACCTGGGTGTCCGTGACCTCAGCCCGGAAGAGCGACGCCATCGCCGCTCCACCGTCCTTGTAGACGATCAGGTGATAACCGGGCATCCCCATCCCCAGGAGCTCGCGCTCGAAGGAGGCGCGGGTGACCGTGGCCGGAAATTCGATCTCCCGGCCGGAAATCCGGATCGGCCCGGCGGCCCCGGAGGAGGGCTCGGGTTTCTTGAAGAACGCCCACGCGGCACCGACGCCGAGAGCGGCGAGGAGCAGAGTCTTGCGAGAAATACTGCGAAGAGAAGATTTCATCATGGATCGCTCCTACGAGGCCCTCGACGCGCCCTGGCGAATAGCGTAGCCTCCCCAGGCCATGAAAGCGAACCGCACGCTGCTCGACGTCTTCCTCGAGATCCAGATGCTCGACCGCATCCCCCGCGCCGGCTTCGTGCTGCGCGGCGTCGCCGAGCCGGAAAGCGTCGCCGAGCACACCCTGCACGTGCTGTTCCTCGTCTGGGCCCTGGGACCGAAGATCGAAGGGCTCGACGTGATGCGGGCGGTGGAGATCGCCCTCATCCATGACCTGGCCGAGCTGCGCATCGGCGACCTGCCGCGCACCTCCTCCCACTACTTTCCCGACGGAGCCAAGAAATCGGCTGAGGCGGCAGCCATGGCCGACGTCCTCGCGCCTCTCGACGGGCGGGCCCGGCTCCTCTATGACGAATACCAGCAGGGGACCACCCCCGAGGCGCGGCTGGTGAAGGCCTGCGACAAGCTCCAGCTCATGCTCAAGGTGGCGGTCTATGAGCGCTGGGGCACCGGCGCCCTCGCCGAGTTCTGGGACAACCCGGACAACTTTCCGGACGGCGGTTTTCCGGTCGTGCGCGAAGTTTTCGAAGAGCTGCGGGAGCGGCGCAACGCCGATTTCAATCCCGGGCTGAATCGCTCTGGAGCTTGACGCCCCGCCGGGAGAGCAATCGGCGCAGGCGATCGTAGAGGTTCTGGCCGAGGAGCGACTGGGCCGTCTCGGTGATGTCGCGGATGACGACGCGCAGATCCTCCGAGCCGCTCCAGTGCTTGCGGGCGTAGGGCTCGAGATCGCCGCCGAAGGCCTGGGCCAGCACCGCTGCGGCGAGCACCAGGTCGTCCAGGTAGCCGGCGGGGCCGAGGATGGCCTCCGGCAGCAGGTCGAACGGCAGGATGAAATAGGCGATCGCGCCGCCGATGAGCGCCCGGGCCGAGCCCGACACCTCCTTGTCGAGCGCCAGCCGGACGAGGAGGATGAACACGTCCGGCACCAGCATCAGCGCCCGGAGCGCTCCCTCCGGGAGCTTGCCGCCGCGCTTCTCCGCCACCTTGAAGATCTTCTCTCGCAGGCGGTCGTAGAAGCTCAGCAGGCCGCTGCTGGGCAGCTCCGTGCCGTGGGCCAGGGCCGCCTCCGATTCCCGCTCCGCGCGGGCGGCGTCGAAATTCTCCAGATCCTCGGCCACGGCGGCGGAGATCTCGTCGGTCAGCGGGTCCGTCGGGCGGTGATCAGGCGTGCGATCGTCGGGCATGGGCAATCTCCAGGGAAGAGTCTATCGTCTTCCGGCTGAGGTTCAATCCCCGTGCCACGCATGCCGGGCTCGCGGCGCACCCCGTGCTACGATCGGCGTAACAAGGCTACGTCAACGACACGTTCGGAGCGCCCCCGCCCGAGGACCCTCACCCCTGTCCCCTCTCCCGCCCCACCCAACCCCCCTCCCCGGGAGAGGGGGACCCGGTTGAAGGGATTCTTGGTGGTCTTCCTCATCCTTATTGTCCTTGCTGTCCTTGTCGTCCTTTCTTGCTTTTCTCCCTCTTCTCCCGGGGAGGGGGTGGCGAGGGGGCGGGAGAAGAGGGCCGGGGTGATGAGGGTCTTGGGAGGGGGCGCCTATGGGCGTTGAGGTGTCTGGGCAACCGCCTTCCCGGCATTCCTCCTGTACAGCACCGCCTTCAACCACAGCCCCCCCACGCCCAGGAAAGGCACGAGGTAGATCAGCGAGCCGAGCGGTCCGAGGGTGCCGTCCGGCGTGGCCTCGACGTCGGCCCTGAGCTCGCCGCCGCCCGCGGAGCCGTCGAGGAGACAGCGGACGTGCCACATCTCGCCGCGGTCGAAATGCACCGCGGTGTAGTAGCGGGCACCGTGGCGGACGGGTTGGGCCTCCGCGTCATAGAGGACCTCCGGGAGACGGCCGGAGACGGGGCGGACGCCGATCCGCACCCGGGTCTGGGCGGGCAGGCGCTTCCCCTTCGGCGCGTCGAGGATCACGAAGAAGGTGCCCGTGCCAATGTCCGGATCGGTCCAGACCGAGGCGACGTACGGGCCCACGGGCCGGTCCACCAGGATGGGGAACGGCGGCCCCTGGTGAGCTGCGGCCGGCAGCCGGCAGAGCAGGAGCGCGAGGGCAAGGACGAGGAAGAGAGGCAGGCGGCGGCGCATCGTCATGTCAGCTTCCCAGCATGGTACCGCGCATCTCCATGGGCTGGTAGAGGAGCCAGATGGCGGCAGCGGCCAGCAGGAGGAAGAGGCCGGCCCAGGGCGCGAACGCGCGCGCGGCGCGCAGCGGATAGTCGCGCTCCGCGATCCGGTGCGCCACCAGCAGCGAGCCGAGCAGGCCCAGGCTGAGGAAGCCCAGCTCCAGAGGATGGACGAGCCCCGGCGAGAGCCCGGTGAGACGCCAGTTGGGCGACCCGAGCCAGGGCACGCCGATCGCGGCGAGAGCCTCCTGCGTCACCGGCACGAAGGTCCACAGGCCGGTGACGAAATGGAAGGTGTAGTGGGCCAGCCAGATGCCGAAGCCCAAGGGGATGAAGGCGTAGGCGAAGCGGTTGGTGACCGGCACCAGCGGCTCCCGCGTGCCGGCTCCCCGGCGCGTCAGCCAGGCGGCCAGGCCGAGCAGCAGCACCGGCTCCACCACCAGCAGGAGCAGGAAGAGAGTGCCCAGCACCGGCGCCTCGTGGGTCGTCCCCAGGCGGTGGGCCAGCCATTCCTCGACGGCGTAGACCGGGCTCACCATGCCGAAGGCGTTCACCAGCGCGCCAAAGGCGAAGACGATCGCCAGCGCCGCCAGGTCCTTGCGCCGTGAGAAGAGCCCGACGCCGGAGCGCCGCGGGTCGACCCACAGCTCGCTCGCCGGCACCCGCGTCGCCAGGACGACGTTGTCGTGCGGGCAGGCATGGACGCAGTCGAGACAGAAGGTGCAGTCCATGTTCCCCGTCTTCTTCGGCAGGAAGAGGCCGAGCTCACAGCCCTGCTGGAGGACGACGGCGGGATCGACGGGATCGCGGGTCCCCTTGATGCAGTCGTGCGTGGTGCACGTGAGGCAGGCGTCGGCGTCGCGGACGCGCACCTCCAGGGGCGAGACGGTGGAGGCCACGAAGTTGAACTGGCCGAGAGGGCAGACCCACTTGCAGAACGAGGCGTCCTTGAACACGGAGTCGACGACGAGGGCGGTGGCGAAATAGGCGACGATGAGCCAGGCCGTCCACCACGGCGAGCTCCACAGGTCGAACAGCTCGTAGGCGTAGAGGATGAGCACGAAGAGCCCCAGCGCCAGCCACTTGGAGCGCAGCCGGCGGGGCCAGCGCAGGGTGGGCTTGAAGAAGCGCCGGGCGAGCGTCCGCGGGAGCATGAAGGGACACGCCATGCAGAACAGGTTGCCGGCCGCGAGCAGCACCAGGACGAGCGCCCCCCGGTAGTGCACCCAGGTGAGCAGGGTGGCGAGGTTGCGGGGCGCGAGCTGGGGGCCCAGGAAGCCGTGGACGACCATGGCCACGGCCACGGCGAACAGCGGGACCTGCATCGCCGTTCGCGCGTGGCGCCAGCGCAGGAAACGCTCCACCACCCCAGGCGCGGCCAGCGGGCTCAGGCCGCGGACAGGCGCGGCTGGAAGGCGCAGGTGCATTTCATATGGGCCGCTTCTCCCACCGGCGGGAACATGTGGTAGTACATCGCGATCACCATGGGGATGAAGACGATCGTGTTGTAGATCAGGTGCAGCTCGACGCGGGGGATCCAGAGCTGGGCGATGCTCGTCGGCACCGGCGAGTTGAACAGGTTCTGTCCCAGGAGGGCCTGCCCTTGCAGCAGCGCATGCTCGATGTGGTGCCAGAACTGGATGACGAGCGCCACCGTCCACCACTTCCGCGCCGTGCCGGTGAACCCGGGGCGCAGCAACCAGATGCCGATCAGCATGACGAGGGCGTAGCCGTAGTGCAGCACCTCCGACTTGATGAGCCACGGGTACCACAGGCCCAGCACGCCGCGCGCCTGCGGCACCCGCCATTTGAGGACGTAGATCTGGAACGCCTGCGCCAAGTGCTCCGCCCAGTGGCCAAGCACGATGACGGTGAAGATCTGCAGGGCCCGCTCGTGCCAGACAGTGTTGAGACGCTCCAGGAAGGTCTGCGAGCCGTGGCTCTGGGCCAGGGGTGCCGCGGGGGATGCTGTCAGGTCCATGCCTCTCCTTTCCGGGCTTGAGGCGCTTGCCCCTCCAAGATGTTAGGTGCGTCTAAGATACAAAAGCGGGCCGCTCGGCGTCAACGGATACTCTTCGGCTGGAGGGAGCAAATGGCGATCACCGGCCTTCATCACGTGCAGCTCGCGATGCCGCGCGGACGGGAGGACGAGGCGCGGTCGTTCTACGTCACGGTGCTCGGCTTCTCGGAGCTGCCGAAGCCCGCGAGCCTCGCCGGGCGGGGCGGCGCCTGGTTCCGGTCCGGTGCTGCCGAAGTGCACCTGGGAGTGGAGGACGATTTCCGTCCCGCCCGGAAAGCTCATCCGGCGCTGCTGGTGGAGGATCTGGCCGCGATTGTGGAGCGTTGTGCCGGGGCGGGGCACCCGGTCAGCCGCGACGAGCCCCTGCCCGGATACGACTGGGTCTACGTGGCGGACCCGTTCGGGAACCGCATCGAGCTCCTGCAGGTCAAGAGGTAGGAGCCGGCCCTCGTCGCACGAGGAAACCGGCCCGGTGATCGCGAGGTTACTCCGCCCTGGAGATGGTGAACTTCTCGACGCTGATGCCGAGCTCGACACCCGTGCCCTTGGCGGTCAGGGCGAGCGACACGGGCCCCTTGGTCAGAGCCTGAGCCTCGGCCGACTTGCCGGCGCCTGCCGAGGCGCCCGCACTGGCGTAGTCGCCAAACACCTCGCGGATGTCCGAGACTTCTGAGAACTTCCCGTGGCCGTCGCGAACCACGTTCTTCCCGGCGGTGAGCCCGACCCCTTTGGCGTCGAGCTTCACCCGCGCGGTCTGGCCGTTGTCGCAGGTGATCGTCCCCGAGCCATGGGCCACCTTGACTCCGGCCGCCCACTCGGTGAGCGTGAAGTTCATCTCGCACTTCGTCGTATTCGTGACGGCATGGGCCGGCGCCACGGCGAGGAGCGAGAAGGCGAGAACCACGAAACCCAGAGCTACGCGTGATTTCGTCATCATGGTGCAATCCTCCGTAGCTGATCTCGGGCCACCCGCCGCACCGAACCGACGGCGACTCTGAGCGGGAAGGCTCCTGCTGTCTAAAGGGAGCAAGAAGTGGGCCAGGATGGGGAGAACCATTGGGAAAGCCGCTCAACACTCCTTGCGGACGGCTGCTCCAGACTCCTGACGGCTTGCACAATGGAACCGCCGTCGGTTCCAGACTCCCGGAAGCTTTTCCAGCCCGAGAAGCGCTTCAACAATAGGGTGAGCGCCTACCCTATTGTGCGGACGGTTTTCTCAATGAGAACAACCCCAAGCACATTGTGAAAATCGTCCAGCGCATTGCTTGAGCGGCTCACACATGCGCGAACGCCTCCGAGCAAGGTGCGGAGCGCTGGAGCATTGTTTTGGCGGTCCAGCCTATTGTTCCCAGACTTTTGAGGCTGGAAAAAGCCTTCCGCGGATGCAAAAGCCCGCTGGTACAGTGCTCGGGCATGCCATCCTTCGAAATAGGGAGCCCGAGCACAGGCAAAGAGATCCGTGCCGCCGCCCAGGGGCTCCACACGGAGATCGTGGAGTTTCTTGGCTCGATTCCGACCGGCGCGTTCTTCGCTCCGCAGGGCTCGTCGTGGTCGCCGGCCTGGCACGTGCGGCATCTCACGAAGGCGAATTTTCCCGTGGCCCGGGCGCTCCGCTTGCCGAAGCTGGTGCCACGGCTGCTCTTCGGCGCGGCGCCGGAGCTGTCGCGCAGCTTCGAGAAACTTCGGGAGGATTATCGCGCCCGGCTCGCGGCCGGAGGACAGGCGGGCCGGTTCGCGCCGTCGGACAAGCCGCTGCCGCCCGACCTGGCGGCTTGGCGCCAGGAGATCGTCGAGGTCTACGGCCGGTCGGTCGACGACTGGATCGCCGCCTCGGAGCGTTGGTCCGAGAGGGAGCTCGACCGCGTGCGCCTGCCTCATCCCCTCCTGGGCAAGCTGACGGTCCGCGAGATGCTCTTCTTCACGCTCTACCACAACGCCCATCACATGGCGATCGTGGCCCGGCGGCTGGAGGGCGGCGGCTAGAACATATACGCCAACGCCAGCCCCACCTGCGCCCCCATCATCATCAGGTACATGTGCTTCCACGACGGGTGGTTCTCCGTCTCGGTGAGGGATTTTGGGTCCCGCACCAGGAGGTAGACGGTGTAGGCGCCCCAGAGGGTGAAGAGGACGCCCAGGATCGTCAGCAGCAGGGGATTGCCGGTGAGGATGGCATGCTGCGGGTTCTGCGGGTCCGGCGTGTGGGCGCCCAACGGCAGGAGGAGCCAGGGAAGGACGAAGAAAGGGGCCATGATCCAGGCCGCTTTCTTAACGCCGTAGACGATGGGCAGGGTCCGGCAGCCGCCCGCGCGGTCCCCTTCCATGTCGGCGAAGTCCTTGGTGGAGGCGGCTCCAACGAGGAAGAAGCCGATGACGCCGCCGATGTACCAGGGCTCCGTGTAGGTCACGTGCGCCACCATCGCCCAGCCGGCCACCTTGAGCAGCACGCCGCGGGGAATGGCGATCGTGAGGTTGGCGAGCATCCCCCGGATTTTCGTCCGCCCCAGCCCTGGCGCCGAGTAGACAAAGGTGAACAGGAGCCCGGCAAGATAGATGAAGAAGGTCACGTGCTCCGAGAGCGGCGCCGTCAGCTTCTGCTGGAGAGTATCGTAGGGATGCGGCACGACCAGCCAAGTGGGGATCAGCGCCAGAGCGTAGAAGATCCAGGTGAAGATCCAGGCCTCGCGCAGCGACAGAGCGCCGGTGACCAAGGGACGGTTCGGCTTGTTGAGGCGGTCGATCTCCAAGTCGTAGATCTGGTTGATGGCATTGGACGCCGCGTTCATGAAGCTGGCGCAGAGCGAGCCCAGGATCACGGTGAGCACGACCGGCGTCGTGAGCTGCCGCGCCGGATCGGGGTTGTGCACCGAGCCGAAGGCGCAGACCGCACCCGAGACGATCCCCAGCAGCGGCGGCAGCAGAGTGAAAGGGCGGGCGAGCTGGCTGTAGAGAGAGAGCTTGGAGGTCATGATCTATCGCAAGACCCAGGGAGCGAAGGCCGCCGCGACCAGCGCGCCCACGAGGGTGTTGAGAAAGTTGAGCGCTTCGTTGTCGAGGAGCTGCCGCTTTTCGAGCGCCGCCCCCACCACGCTCTCGAACGTCGTGCCCACGAACGCCGCCACCACCACCGCCAGCACGCCGAGCCAGGGATAGAGCCCCAGGGCGGCGCCGAGGACGGCGACGATCAGCGAGGCGACGACGCCCGCCAGCGTCCCCTCCAGAGAGACGGCGCCCTCGGTGCCCCGCGGCACGGGGCGAAAGGTGGTGAGGAGGAAGGTGCGGCGGCCGAGGAGCTGGCCGATCTCGCTCGACGAAGTGTCCGCGGCGGCAGTGGCAAAGGCCCCGGCGAAGGCGAGACCGAAGAGAGTCCGGTAATCCGTGACGCCGGCGACCCCGGCAAGCATTGCGCAGGCCGTGGCCACGCCGGCGTTGGCCAGGGCGTGGCGGGCGCCCCGCCGGCCCCCCTTCTCCTGGGCCAGCTTGGCCGCGACCTTCTTGCGGTAACCGAATTTGGTGCAGGCGCTGCCGATGACGAAGAAGGCCAGCAGCAGCAGGTAGCCCCGCCAGTCGTAGAAGGCGTAGATGAGGAAGCCCACCAGAAAGCCGGCGACCACGCCGGAGACGTCCACCGTGCGCGCCGCGTAGGCGGCCCCGGCGAGGGCGGCGTTAACGACCACCGCCAGGAGCAGGCGCAGCGGCAGCCCCGGATCGGCCAGGAAGGCGTGCCAGTGCCCCTGCGTCAGCACCAGGCCGAGCAGGAAGAAGCCGGAGACGAGGGGGACGCCGAGGTTGTCGTCCAGCCCCTGGGGGAGCGACTCCAGGGCGGCGGCGAGCAGGGCGGTGGCGAAACCGGCGGTGAGGGCGAAGGCCCATCCGTACGAGCGCTCTTGGACGGGCGCCGTCCACACCAGGAGCACGGCCGCGGCCACGGCGCCGCAGACGATGTAGGCGAGGCTCCCCATCCAGCTCTTGCGCGGGTTCCAGGGCAGCTTGCTGCGGCCGAGCGTCATGCCGGCGACCGAGGCCATGCCGTCGCCGAAGGCCAGGATCCCCCAGGCCGCCGCCGCCACCTCCAGCCGCTGCCAGAAGACGAGGATCAGCAGCAGCACGGCGAGCGGATAGAGGACGATGCCGAGCGAGCCTCCGGCCTCCAGCTCCGCCGGCCGCCACAGCCGCCGGCCGCCGATGCGGGGGAGGAGGAAGAGGTTGAAGCCCAGGGCGCAGGCGGCGAGGACGGCCGCCCACGCGGGACCCAGGAAACGCAGGGAGAAGGCGATCAGCCCCACGCCCATGTGGGTGACCTTGCGCGCCAGCTCGCCGCGCGTGAAGCCGCTCACGGGATCTGCCCGCTCTGCCGGAGCCAGCCGGCGGTGACGCCCAGGCCCTCGGCAAGGGAGCGCCAGCGGTAGCCCAGCTCCTTCTCCGCCAGGCTGGAGTCGTAGGCCCAGTCGTGACGGTAGACCTCGACGAGGTCGGGGGTGAGCTGCGGAGTGGTGCCGCGCAGTTGCGCCCAGCCTTTCTGGAGGGCGCCGGCCGCCTTGGCCACGGCGTCGGGGAGTCGAAGCGACGGGATCTTGGCGCCGGTGATCCGTCCCACCGTGGCGTAGAAATCGCTTTGCACCACGTTCTCGCCGCCCAGGACGTAGCGCCGCCCCGCCGGGAGCGGACTCTCCAGGACCAGGGCCACGCCGCGGGCGACATCGTCTACGAAGACGTAGTTCCACCGCCGCTCGGGCTTTCCCAACAGGGCGGGCAACTTTCCCTTCACGAGGTCCAGGACGTGGCGCACTACGATGTTCCCCTCGGTGAGCTCGCCCGGTCCGTAGATGACGCCGGGGTAGACGACGTCGAGGGGCGCACCCGCGGCCGCGGCTTGGCGGGCCCGGCGGTCGGAGAGAGCCTTGGTGCGCTCGTAGTCGTTGATCCAAATGCGATCACGCGGCTCGGCGCTCTCGTCGAGCACGCCTCCGGGCCCGCCTTCGGTGGGGCCGAGGGCCATGAAGCTCGAGACGTAGACCAGCCGCGTCACCGTCCCCGCCCCCTCGGCCGCGGCCAGGACGTTCTCCAGCCCGCCGACGTTGATGCGGTCGAACTGCTCGCGGGGCGCCAGGATCTTTACCAGCGCCGCCGCGTGCACCACGGCGTCGCAGCCGGCGACGGCGCGCTTGAGGCTCTCGCGATCCGTGACGTCCCCCTCGGCGAATTCGACGCCGGCCGGGAAGCGCTCGCGCGACGAGCCCCGGCGCACCAGCAGCCGCAGCGCGTGCCGGGGCGCCAGCTCGGAGACGACGCGGCGGCCGAGGAAGCCGGTGCCGCCGGTGACGAGGACTTTCATGGTCGAGCGTCCCTCCACAGGTCCGTCAAGGCGTCGTCCAGCGTCCTCTTCGGCTCCCAGCCCAGGGCCCGCAGGCGTCTCGCGTCGCCGGAGAGGTAGGGGATGTCGAAAGGACGGGGGGGATAGACCCCCTCCTTCACCTCCGCCTGGACGCCCGAGATGGCGAGGAGCCGATCCAGGGCGTGTCGCATCTGGACGGCCCTGCCGGTGGCCAGATTGTAGACGGTCCTGGGGCTCCCCTTCTCGGCCAGCAGGCGGTAGGCGGCGGCGCCATCGTCGACGTGGACGAAGTCGCGCGCCGTCGAGAGATCCCCGACTTCGAGCACCGGCTCCCGTTTGCCGCGCTGGATGGCGGCGAGTTGGGAGGCCCAGGAGGCGAGGGCGAACTTGGGGGACTGCTCCGGGCCGATCAGGTTGAACGAGCGGACGATCACGGCGTTGCCGCCCAGCGCCAGCCGCTCGGCCGCGGCCTTGGTCAGGGCATAGGGGGTCTGCGGCGCGATGCGGCGGTCCTCGGGGATCGGCTGCTCCTCGCCGGGGACCGTGCCGTAGACGTCGGCGCTCGACGCGATCACCACCGGCCTTCCTGCCGCCGCGGCGACCACGTTCTCGGTGCCCACGACGTTGACCCAGAAGTAGTCGGCCATCTTCTCCCAGTCCCATGACTCGCCGATATGGGAGAGGCCGGCGAGGTTGACGACGGCGTCCGGCGCGGCCTCCCGCACGGCTCGCTCCAGACCGGCCCGGTCCAGCAGGTCCACCTCGTGCAGGTCGACGCCAGGGAAGCTCGGCCGGGCGCCGATGTAGCTGCCGCTCACCCGGTCCCCTCGCGCGGTCAGGTAGCGGACGAGCCGCGAGGCCACGAAGCCGCCGATGCCGGTGATGAAGAGGTGCATGGCAAGCCGGGGGAGTGCCGTCTAGCCCTGGAGGCGCGCCTTGCGCGCGGCGAGCACCCTGCGCCAGTAGTCGAGCAGGTCGCGCACCGTCTGCTCGAAGGGGATCTTCGGCTCCCAGCCGGTGTCGGCGCGGAACTTCGAGCTGTCGCCGATGAGGATCTCGACGTCCGAGGGGCGCAGGCGCGAGGGATCGACCTCGGTGCGCACCTCGACCTGCGAGAAGGAGAGCACGAGGTCCAGCATCTCGCGGATGTGGATGCCGCGGCCGGTGGCGATGTTGTAGACCTCGCCGGGCCTGGCCTTGGTGACCGCCAGCCAGTAGGCGCGCACCATGTCGCGCACGTCGGTGAAGTCGCGGATGGCCTCCATGTTCCCCACCCGGATCACCGGCTCCTGGAGGCCGAGCTCGATGGCCGCCACCTGGCTGCAGAAGTTGGAGGTGACGAATACCTGGCCGCGCCGCGGCCCGGTGTGGTTGAAGCCCCGGGTGCGAACCGACTTCAGGCCGTAGCTCTGGAAGTACTGGTAGCCAAGATAGTCCTGGGCGACCTTGGAGACGGCGTAGGGTGACAGCGGCCGCAGCGGGTTGGTCTCCTTGATCGGCGTCTCTTCCGGATGGACGAGGCCGTACTGCTCGCTGGAGCAGGCGATCTGCACCACCGGGTCGAGCTTCAGGGCGCGGATGGCCTCGAACAGGTTGGTCTGCCCGGTGACGTTGGTGACCAGGGTGTCGCTGGGCGCGTTCCAGCTCGACGGCACGAAGCTCTGGGCCGCGAGGTGGAAGACGACGTCCGGCCGCGAGGTCGCCAGCGCCTGGTGCATCGAGGTGTAATCGCGCAGGTCGGCCTCGACCAGCTTGATACGACCGTCGAGGTGCTCCACGTTGTCCATGCGGCTGCGCCAGCGGAAGGTGCCGAAGACCTCGACGCCCGGTTGCTCCGCCAGGATGTATTCCGCCAGGTGGGAGCCGGCGAAGCCGGTGATCCCGGTGATCAGTGCTCTCATCCTCTTCTCCCTTTTCGCAGTTCCCGGTCTTGTCGCAGACGTCGCAGGTGCGCCAGCGTCTCGACCAGCCCCCACTCCCAGGGCTCGACCGGCCGGCCGGCGCTCCGCTCGAAGCGCCTCACGTCCAGCACCGAGTACGCCGGGCGCGGGGCGGGGCGGGGAAACTCGGCCGTGGCCACGGGCACGACTTCGACCGCTCCGGACCACAGGCGGGCGATCTCGGCGGCGAAAGCGTACCAGGAGACGGGCTCCCGGTTGCGATAGTGGACGATGCCGGTGACTCCGCCCTGCGCCAGGTCGAGCAGGGCGCGGGCGAGGAACGGCGCATAGGTGGGGCACCCCTCCTGGTCCCTCACCACGCGCAGGGGAACGCGGCCGGCCTCGATCAGGTCCACCATGGTGGCCACGAAGTTGGGGCCGCCGGGGCCGAAGAGCCAGCTCGTCCGCACCACCAGGCTGCGATCATAGGCCAGGGCGTGGGACTCGCCCGCCAGCTTGCTGCGACCGTAGACGGAGAGTGGGGCGGTGGGCGCGTCCTCCCCATAGGGAACCCCCGCCGTGCCGTCGAAGACGTAGTCGGTCGAGACGTGGACGAACGGCGCCGCCGCCCGCGCGGCCACGGCGGCGGCGTGGGCGACCGCCTCGCCGTTGACGGCGAACGCCTGGGTCCGCTCCGTCTCGCAGGCGTCCACCTTGGTGAAGGCGGCGCAGTTGACCACCAGCTCGGGGTGAAAGGAGTCGGCCCAGCCGAGCAGGCGCTCGCAGTGGGCGACATCGGCGATATCAGCCTGGGCGCGCGACAGCCCCAGCGCGGCCCAGCCGCGGGACCTCGCCTCCGCGACCACCGCCTGGCCCAGCATCCCCGTCCCGCCGAACACCAGGCTGCGCATCTAGGTGATCCCGACCTCCGAGTTGTCCCCCACCATGAAGCGGTAGGCCTTGGGCTTGAAATCGGTCTTGACGATGCGCACGTTGCGGCCGATCAGCGAGCCGTCGATGCGCAGCGGGATGTCGCGGATCTCGCAGTCGGCGAGGACGATGGAGTTCTCCAGCTCGCAGGCGACCAGCGTGCAGCGCTCGCCGATCGAGGTGTAGGGCCCCACGAAGGCGTTCTCCAGCCGGGCGCCGTCGCCGATCACCGCCGGACCGCGCACCAGCGAGTCGACGAGCTCCACCCCGGCGCCGAGCTGTACCCGGCCCTCGATGCGGCTGCCCTGGCCGACCTCGCGCAGGTTCGCGCCGCGCGGCACCTCCAGCCCTTCGAGGACGATGCGGTTGGCCTCCAGCATGTCGTCCAGCTTGCCGGTGTCCTTCCACCAGCCGCGGACGATGTGGGGGTGGACGTCGAGGCCGCGGTCGATGAGGTCCTGGATGGCGTCGGTGATCTCCAGCTCGCCGCGGGCCGAGGGCTGGATGCGCTTGACCGACTCGAAGATCGACGGGTCGAACATGTAGACGCCCACCAGAGCCAGGTTGCTCTGCGGCTCCGGCGGCTTCTCGACCAGCCGGCGGACCTTCCCCTCAGGCGTGAGCTCCGCCACCCCGAACTGCTCCGGGTTGGGCACCTCGGCGAGCAGGATCTCTGAGTTGCAGCCCAGGGCACGGAACTCCTCCACCAGGCTGGTGATCCCACCGGCGATGAGGTTGTCGCCCAGGTACATGACGAAGGGCGCGCCGGCCAGGAACGCCTCGGCGATCAGCACGGCGTGGGCGAGGCCCAGGGGAGCCTCCTGCTCGATGTAGGTGACGCGGGCGCCGAAGCGGGCGCCGTCGCCCACCGCCGCCTTGATCTCCCGCCGGGTGTCGCCGACGATGATGCCGATCTCGGTGATGCCGGCCGCGACGATCGACTCGATGGCATAGAAGAGGACCGGCTTGTTGGCGACCGGCACGAGCTGCTTGGCCGAGGTGTGGGTGAGAGGGCGCAGCCGCGTCCCCTTGCCTCCCGAAAGGATCAGCCCCTTCATCGGATCTCCGATAAGCGCGATGCCTACGGCTGGTTGGTCGAGGTGCGGCTGGTGAGGTCGAGGAACGTGCCGACGTTCTTCAGGGTCAGGGAGAAGCGGATCTCCTTGTCCTGCACCCCTTGAGCCCCGGTCGCGCTCTGGAACTTCCGCAGCTCGACGCGCACTCCGTAGCACTGGGAAAGGTAGTTGGCGACCAGCGTCTCGCTCTGCAGGAGCTGCTGCTCGAAGTCGTAGTTGAACTGCCCCTCCAGGCGCAGGCCCCAGGGCGTGATGCTGTAGCCGCCGCCGAGGCGCACCTGGTTGGCCAGCGTGTTCTTGGTCTCCGCGCGGGAACGGGTGAACCAGGTGGCCGCCACGTAGTTCGACGGGCCGAAGCCGTAGTTGCCGGTCAGCGACGTGGACGAGATCCCCTTGAAGAGGGTGTCGTAGGTGGCGTCGATCTTGAGGCTGATCTTGTCCGTGGGGTTGTAGCGCAGCAGCGTCTCCAGCGGCCCCGCGTTCGTGGTCGTCAGGGCGTCGATGGAGGACTGGAGCGGCTGGGCGGCGTTGAAGCTGTAGTTGCGGGCGATCTCGAAGAGGAATACCTCGCGGGCGTTGCCGTTCTCGACGTTCGGCTTGGCGAGGATGCGGTTGTCGAGGGCGATGCGGCCGAAGTTGGTGGCGGTCGAGAGGGAGGGGTCCACCTCGTCGAACAGCGGAATGGTCTGCGGGTCCTTGACCTCCCCCTGGTAGGAGTAGGTCCAGCGCGGCTCGATGACGTGCTTGATCTTGTAGCCGCCCAGGGTGCCGGCGAAGATCTTCGAGAACGACGGGCCCACGATCTCGGCGCCGGCCACCGGGAAGGTGCGGGTACGGCTGGCGCCGGTGAAGCCCGTCTGGTCGGCGGTGAGGGAGTCGCCGTACCAGGTGCCCCGTTCGCCGCCTGACAACGACAGGTTGAGCCAGGGGACCGTCTTCACCGGCAGGGTGAGCTGCGGGAAGAGGTCGAAACGCCCGTACTTGCCGGTGTAGCTGCCCGGCCGGTCGACGTCGAGGTAGTCGAGCGAGCTGTCGACCTGCAGGTACAGCGGGGTGTTGAGGAGGCGCGTCGAGCGCAGCCGGTACTGGAGCTCGGGGAGCTTGCGCTGGGTGACCGTGGTGCTCTGGTTGATGAAGGTCTCGCGGCTGCTGAGCAGCAGGTTGACCAGGTTGGCGCCCCAGTTGCCGGTGAGGAAGCCGCGGCTGTCGATGAACCGCAGGGTGTTCTGGTCGAAGCTGCGCTCGAAGTCGCGGAAGAAGTTGAAGTCCGAGTAGTTCTGGTACTGAATGACGGCGCGCATGCCCTGCGGCAGATCGTCGGTCGTCTGGCTGAGGTTCACCTTCCAGCGCCACTGGTTGACGGTGGAGTCGCGCACGAAGTAGGTCAGCAGGTCGCCCCGCGTGCCGGCGGTGGGCCGGTAGCGGAATTCGTCGCCCAGGCCCAGGAAGTTCTTGGTGAAGAGGTCGGCGTGAAAGGTGGTGTCGTAGCTGCGGCCCAGGGTCTGGAAGTAGGCGAGGCCCAGAGAGGTGCCACGGCGATCCGAGTAGCCGACGTTGGGGATCAGCAGGCCGGAGCTGCGCTCGTTCTTCACCGGCCAGACGATGTAGGGGGTGTAGAAGACCGGCAGCTTCTTCGCCCGCATCGAGGCGTGCTTGACGTGAGCGTAGCCCTCCACCTGGAGGCGCGCCTCCTTGAGGCGGAAGCTCCAGTCCGGCACCGGCTGGGTGCAGGAGGTGAAGAGGCCGTCGTGCACCAGGTAGGTGTCGGGGCCGGTCTTCTCCACCTCGCGCCCCTTGAAGTAGTAGTCAGGGGCGACCTGGCCGCCGGCGTTGAGCAGCTTGCCGGTCTTGGTGTCGAGGTTGAAGGTGGCGGAGTCGCCCGTCAGCCGGCGGGGGCCCTGGTCGATGATCACGTTGCCCTTGGCGGTGACGACCTTGGTCTTGAGGTCGATCTCCGCCTGGTCGGCCTTGAGGTCGATGTCCTGGTAGCGGATCTGCACCGCGCCGGTGAGCACGGCGTAGTCCTCCCGCTTGTAGTCCAGGGTGGCGGCGCTGCCGGCGGCGCTGCCGGCCCCCTTGCCGGTGGTGAACTTGAGGTTGAAGTCGAGCCGGCCCGGTCCCGCGCCCGGCGGCCCGGCCGGCGGCGCCGGCACGGCGGGCGTACCAGGGGCCGCACCGGGGGCAGGCGCCGGCGGGGTCTGGGGCGTGCCCGGCGTCGGCTGGCTCCCCGGCGTCGGCGCCACGGGCTGGATGGGGCCCTGGGGCACCAGCTCGGGCGGCGTCGGCGGTGTTGTCTGCGGCGATGTCTGCGATGTCTGCGATGTCTGCGCCATGACAGGCAGACTCAGGACCAGCGCCAGCGCGAGGGCCGTCGAATGGGAGTGTCGTCCGCGCATGAGAGCGAGGCTAGTCTATCCGCTCGACGATCATGGCGGTAGCCTCGCCGCCGCCGATGCAGATGGCGGCGCAGCCGAGGCGGCCGCCGCGTTCGCGCAGGGCGTGCAGCAGGGTGACCAGGATACGGGCGCCGGAAGCTCCGATGGGGTGTCCGAGGGAGACGGCGCCGCCGCGGACGTTGACCCGCTCGGCGTTCAGCTCGAGGTCGCGCAGGAAGGCCAGGGCCACCACCGCGAACGCCTCGTTGACCTCCCACAGGTCGACGTCGGCGGCTTTGATTCCGGCCCGCTCCAGCACCGCCCGCACGGCGCCGCCCGGCGCCGTCGTGAACCACTCGGGCTTCTGCGCCAGGGAGGCGTGGGCGATGACGCGGGCGAGTGGCTTGACGCCCCGGCGCGCGGCCTCGGCGGCGGTGGTGAGCACCAGGGCGGCGGCGCCGTCGTTGATCTTGCTGGCGTTGCCGGCGGTGACGGTGCCGTCCTTCGGCTGGAAGGCCGGGCG
>JAJKHS010000069.1 GCA_021154885.1 Thermoanaerobaculum sp. | reverse complement strand
GGGACCGGAGGGGAAAGGTTGTAGAACAGGTAGGGACCCCGGGAGCGGCCGGCTTCCGGTCCCGGGGTTTGATCGCTTCGATTGTCAATGAGCAAAGCCGCCCCTCTCCTTCCGTCTCCAGGACGGGCTTGGAGAGGGGCGGGCCAACTGCTTACTTCTGCGGGCTGCCTACCTTCAGCCTACGGAGTGGCTTTGGGCGGCGGCGTGGGGTCGGGCGAGACGGCCCCGGCCTTCTTCGTGGACTGCACGCGGTGACGAATGGGAGCCGCGCCGAACTGCACCAGCAGCTCGTTCTTCGTCCCGAGCTGGGACTTGGCGTAGCCCCGCAGACGACGGGCCGCTTCCTGACCGTTCTTGATGAGCTCCTTCAGCTCCTGGGTCAGGCTCTGGACCTTCGCCTGGCTCTCCTCCTGCTGAGCCTTGACCTGCCGGGACTGCGTGAGGATGCCTTGCAGCTCGGCCTTGAGCGGCTCGACGTTCGGCAGTCGCGCCGCCTGCGCGTCGCAGGCGTTGAGCGACCCCTCCCACGACCGGAAGACCTTGCCTTGTGCGTTGATGATGGCCATTGTGTTTCTCCTTTCACGTTTCTAACAGTTTTGGTTGTTTGTCGCCGGTCCGGTGCCCTATGCGCCGGCCGGCCATGAAACTCTGACTCTCTCTGTTCCCGATTCAACGTCAGCTCGTGTCCATAGGCATCTCCTTTCTTGTTGGCGGTCTATGCGCCAGTGGTACTTCTCTCTGGATCCTGCTGCTTTGCTGCCTGAAGCATCGGCAATGTAATCCATGGATTCCGGCTTGTCAAGACCCTTTTTGTGCAGAGTTGACGATTGGGCGTCGCTATGGTCTTATCCAGTCGGGGCGTATTCCGGCTGAGGCTGCGGGCCGTCTGGATCGGGTTCGAAGCGACCCAGACCTTGCTCAAAGCGGTTCGCACCGAGCTCCACGTGGTCCAGACCTTGCTCCAGGCGGTCGGGACCAAGGTCTGAGAGGTCGAGACCTTGGCGCAGAGGGTCCAGACCTTGGTCTGAGAGGTCGAGGCCCCGGTGCAGGGGGCTCGGACCGAGGTCCGGGAGGCGCAGACCAAGGTCTACGAGGCGCAGACCTCGTGCAGGGGGTCGAGACCAAGGTCTGAGAGGCTCAGACTTTGGTGCGAAAGGCTCAGACCTCGGTACAGGAGGCTGCAAGATTGGTGCGGTTCTTTGAAAACTGAATTTCAACTGCCTTCCCGGATGGGGCGGCGGGGGCTCCCCTTTCGCGGGTGGGAGAGCCCCCGCTTTTTTTCTCCCTCTTCTCCCGGCGCCGTTGCGGTGATCGTTGACGCCTGTCACCCTCCGTCTAAAACGGTGCTACCCTTCTATCCTTGAAGCTCTTCGGGAACTTTTCGCAGCCTTCGGGCGTCTATCAGAACAGGGCGCAGGTGAATCAGCCCTGGGAGGAGACGGTGGGCGTCGCAACGGTCTACCCCATGCATCAGGACGTGGCGCTCGACGTGGAGCTGGTCGAGCGCCATCGGTGCGGCGACTTCCAGGCGTTCGACGAGGTCTATGGACGCTTCGCGGAGATGGTGTACAACCTGTCCCTCCGCCTCGCGGGCAACCGCGAGGAGGCCGCCGACCTCACGCAGGAGGTCTTCCTGCGCATCTACCGGCACCTCGGCAGCTTCGGGGGCCGCTCGACACTCAAGACCTGGGTGTTCCGCATCGCCATCAACCACTGCCGCGACCGGCTGTCGCGCCACGTCCCCCCGATGCAGTCGATCGACGGGGACCCCGAAGGGGGAGGCATGACGCTCGCCGATACGGCCCGCGGGCCGGAGGAGCTGGCGGTCGCCGCGGACGAGGGCCGCCGGGTCACGGCGGGGCTCTCCCGGCTGCCGCAGGTTTTCCGCGAAGCGGTGGTGTTGCGGGACCTTGAGGGTTTATCCTATGAGGAGATTGCTGAAGTGCTGAGCGTCCGGGTGGGCACGGTCCGTTCGCGGATCGCACGCGGCCGCGAGCATCTTCGGCTCCTCCTGGAGAAAGGGCTATGACTCGTCACGTTTCCACTGAAGACCTTTCGGCCTATCTCGACTACGAGCTCGGGCTCGCCGAGGTCGGGCCGCTCGAAGCTCATTGCGCGGCGTGCGCCGAGTGCGGCACGCGTCTCGCCGCGCTGCGGCGGGTGGTCCACGGCCTCGGCGGCGCCCGGCGCGCCGAGCTGCCGGCTGCGCTGCGCCAGCAGATCCGGCGGCAGGTGCAGACGGCGCCGCCGGAGCGCGGGCTGCGGCCGGCGCTGGAGTGGCTGCGCGTCCGGCTGTTCCCGGTCGGTCCCACCCTGCGCACCTCCGCCGCCATGGGGCTCGCCCTGGTGGTGGCCCTGTTCGCCGCCAACCATGGCGTCGGCGACGGCTTCCTGCGCGACGAGCCCCGGCCGCGCCCGGACGTGGAGACCTTCGTAGGCGAGCCGTCGTTCGTGCTGCCGACCACCAGCCGGGTGGCCGGCCGCGATTTCGTCTGGACGGATGCGGGCGGCTGGGTGCAGAGCGGCCTGGAGTGGAAGACGCCGGAGACCCTCCTGGACGCCCACAGCCCCCAGGGCCGGGCGCTGCTGACCCGGTACTCGGACCTGAACTTCCTGCTGGCCGACGGCTCGTCCGTCGTGCTGCGCTACAACCTGGAGACGGTGGAGATCCGCAGCACGCCGCCGTCCACCCGGGTCCTGGGCTTCACGCCCCGTCCCCGGGCGGGCCGGGCGCACGGTCACGTGGTGTCGGCGTAGATCGAACGACGCGCTTCAGTCGGGTTGGGGCAAATTACTAAAGAGAAGTAAGTAGTCGGCGGGATGCCGGCGGTCCCGCGGGGCCCAGAGGGAGGGTCAGCCCATGGGCAGCTCGACCGTGAACACCGTCCCGCGCGGCGCGTTGTCCTCCACTCGGATCGAGCCCTGGTGGTCGGTGACGATGCGATGGACGATGGCGAGCCCTAAGCCCGTGCCGCGGCCCTTGGTGGAGAAGTAGGGGAGGAAGAGCTTCTCTTTCGCATCGGGGGGGATGCCCCGGCCGGTGTCCGCCACCTGGATCTCGAGATGACCGTCGATGGCGTGGGCGGAGACGCGGACGCGGCCGGGGGCGTCCGTGGCCTCGACGGCGTTGTCCAGGAGATTGATGAGGGCGCGCTTGACCTGCTCGCCGTCGATCCAGACGGTGGCCAGCTTTGCGTCCACCTCGGCGCCGACCTCCACGCCGGGCTTCAGGTTCTGGTAGAGGTGGATGGTCTCGCCCACCAGCCGGTCGAGGTCCACGGGCGCCGGCCGGGGACGGGGCATGCGGGCGTAGCGGGAGAATTCGTCCACCATCCCCTGGAGCGTCACCACCTCGCGGACGATGATCTCCACCCCCTCCTCGATCGCCTGGCCCAGCCCCGGGTCCCCCAGGCGGTGCTTGCGCAACAGCCGCTCGGCGGAGAGGCGGATGGGGGTGAGCGGGTTCTTGATCTCGTGGGCGATGCGCCGCGCGGCCTCGTTCCAGGCCGCGAGCTGCTGCGCCTTGATCAGCTCCGTCAGATCCTCGATCACCAGCACCTTGCCCTGGACGGTCCCCGCCGCATCCCGCAGGGCAGTGACCTTCACTTCGAAGGTCTTCCACTCGCCACCCAGGGTGAGGTGGACCTCTTTGCTCGTCCTCCCCTCGGGAGTCCCCTGGCCGGCTTCCCGGACCACCGCCGCCAGCCGCGCCCGCTCGCGGTCGCCCCAGGCCTCGTCGGCCGAGCGCCCCACCACCTCCTCCTCACTCTGGCGCAGCATGACGAGGGCGGCGCCGTTGCAGGTGAAGATGCGGCCGTCCGAGTCGATGGAGACGACGCCCGCCGCCACGTTCTGCAACACGGCCGCGATCAGCGCCCGCTCCGCAGCCAGCCGCTCGTTGCTGGTCGTCAGCTCGCGGTTGCTGCGCTCCAGCGCCTCCTCATTGCTGGCCAGCTCCTGGGTCATGCGGTTGAAGGAGTCGACCAGGACGCCGAGCTCGTCGTCCGCCTCCACGTCCACCCGGTGGGTGAGGTCGCCGCCGCTGATGATGCGCGTCCCCTCGGCCAGGGCCTGGATGGGCACCGTCACCCGGCGGGCGAGGTAGAGCCCGGTCCACGACGAGGCGAGGAGGATGACCAGGGTCACCATCAGGAAGAGCAGCATGTGGCTCGCCCGCAGGTCGTCCTTCTGCACCTGGAGCTGGCGGTAGGCCTGGTAGTCCTGCACCAGCTTCTCCCGCTGCGCCGAGAGGACGGGATCGAGCAGCGTGCCGGCGATGACGATCGCCGGCGGCCGCACCTTCGCCCGCTCCGCCTCGGTGGTGGGGATGGGCGGCAGGGTGGCCGTCCCTGAGGGCGCGGCCACGGCGGCCAGCAGCAGGCTTCCCTTGGTCCCCGGCGCCGACTGCACGGCCGTGGCCTGACCCTTCTTCGCCGCCTCTTCGAGGAATGAGCGGTCCGGCTCCGGCAGGTCGCGGATGCCCGTTGGGGTGTTGAGGATGGCGTGGACGAGCTCCCGCCCCTCGTAGACGGCGAGGAGGTCGAGATGGAGCTCCTCCCGCAGGTCCTGCATCCGCCGGTTGAGGAGCGGGCGCTGCTGGGCGTTGCGCAGGTCGAGGGGCCGGATCTCCTGGAGCACCCGGGTGGCATCGCGCACGTTCGTCCGTTCGATCTGGTCGTAGAGGGCCTGGGCCACGGCGTTGCCCCGCTCCAGCACCGGTGCCACGGGCGAGTTGAACCAGCGGTCGATCGACCCCCGGAGCAGCTCGGTGGCGATGGCGAAGAGGAGGAGGACGGGGATCAGCGACATGCCGACGTAGGTCGCCACCAGCTTGAACTTGAACGTCGAGCCCAGCACCCGGTGGCGGCGTTCGACCAGCAGCTTGATCAGGTTGCGCAGCAGGACGAAGAGGACGGCCAGGATGAGGACGACGTTGACGTACCAGAGGACGAACAGCAGCACCTTGTTCGTCACCAGGGCGCTCGGCAGGTCACGCCCCCGCTGGGCCATGTAGAACAGGGCCGTGAACAGCAGCAGGAGGGCGCCCAGGCCCCCGAGGATGAGGCGGTAGTCCTTGCGGTTGTGGACGATCTTCTGTCGCAGGCCCATGGGGATCTCGTGTCTGACTTCTTGCTGATTCTACTGCGTCAGGTTACCCGGTACTGCCGGCCCTCATCTCCCGGCCTCATCCCCCCGCCCAAGCCCCCTCATCACCCCGGCCCTCTTCTCCCACCGCACTCCCCCCGACCGGGAGAAGAGGGAGAAGAAAGGCAAGATCCCTTCAGCTACGTTCCCCTCTCCCGGTTGGGGGGAGTGCGGTGGGAGAGGGGACAGGGGTGAGGGCTCAGGGCTGCTTCGGAGCCCGGAACTTCGGGGACTCCTTCCAGTCGGTCGTGATGGCGACCGGGATGAAGGAGAGGAGAGTGCGCGAGCCGGTCTCGGCCTGGACCTTGATCAGCGCCCGTCCCTCCTTGGGCAGGTCGGCGACGTCGAAGACCGGCAGCCGGGCGATTACCGTCATCGCCTCTTCGAGCGCCTTGTGGTCGCGCACGATCTTGCTCTCGATGAGCTTGTCGTTGAGCTTGGAGTTGACGGTGTATGAACGGGCCACGGCGTCGTACATGGCCGTCACTTCCAGCGTCGCGTCCTCCAGCTTCTTGTCCCACCACCGCTGGCGGTCGCGGTCGAGCTCGATCTGGTAGACGAAGGAGGTGGGCAGACCGCTGTCCACTCTTTCCCACAGCCGGTGATCGAAAGCGCCCTGGAGGGCGAAAGAGACCTGCACCCTCTCGCCGTCGAGCTGGACCTTGATTTCGGAGATCTTGGCGTCCGCCAGGGCCTGCGAGACGAAGAAAAAGAAGCCGAGGAGCGCGAGTTTCGCTCTCATTCGAGGCCAGTCTACTACGGCTCGAAATATCCCGGGGACACGAAAGCATCGTAGCATGCGGCCCATGAACCTCCTGGACCTCTTCGCCATCTCCCGCCGGCGCACGCCGGACAAGGCCGCGCTCCGCTTTCGCGAGAACCAGGAGGAGACCATCCTCTCCTATGACCGTCTCTTTTCGGCGGCGGATTCCCTCGCCGCCGGGCTCGCGGCCCAGGGACTGGGGAAGGGAGACCGCGTCGCCTTCTTCCTCGGCAACCGGCCGGAGTTCGTCGTCGCCTACCTGGCGGTGATCCGCCTCGGGGCGGTGATGGTGCCGATCAATCTCGCCTACCGGCGGCGGGAGATCGCCCACATGCTTCAGGACGCCGAGCCCCGGCTGCTGATCACGGAGCGCTCTCTCCTTTCCCTCCTGGACGAGCTCGAAGAGGGGGACCGGCGCAGCCTCGAACGGGTGATCCTGGCCGAGGAGCTGGAGGGCCTGCGAGTTGATCCGGCCCGTCTGAGCCCGCCTGTCGTCGGCGGCAGCGATGCCGCCATGCTCCTCTACACCTCGGGCACCACCGGGCGGAGCAAGGGGGCGGTCATCACTCACGACAACATCCTCGCCACCGTCACGGGCCTGCTGGCGGCCTGGGCCTGGGAGCCGGCGGACGCCCTTCTCCTGACTCTCCCCCTCTTCCATACCCACGGCCTGGTGGTGGGCCTCCACTGCGCCCTGGCGGCCGGGGCCACCGTCCTCCTGCGCCGCCGCTTCGACGCCGGCGAGGTGGCGACCGGCCTGATTCAAGGCGAGTCGACCCTCTTCTTCGGCGTCCCCACTATGTACGTGCGGCTGGTGGAGGAGTTGAAGCGACGGGACGACCGTGCCGGCCTCGCCCGCCTGCGCCTGTTCTGCTCGGGGAGCGCTCCCCTGGCGCCGGAAACCTTCGCCGCCTTCCGCGAGCTGACCGGGCACGACATCCTGGAGCGCTACGGGATGACGGAGACGGGGATGAACCTCTCCAACCCCTACGCCGGTCCGCGGCTGCCGGGCACCGTGGGCACGCCGCTCCCGGGCGTCTCGACCCGCATCGTGGATCGCGAAGACCGGGATCTGGTCCCCGGCGCCGAGGGGGATCTCCTGGTGGCGGGCTCCAACGTCTTCGCCGGCTACTGGCGGGCGCCGGAGAAGACGGCGGAGAGCTTCGTCCACGACGATCTCGGCCGGCGCTGGTTCCGCACCGGCGACCTCGCCCGCGAGGACCCCGCGACCGGCTACGTCACTCTCCTCGGCCGCAGCCGCGAGCTGATCCTTTCTGGCGGCTTCAACGTCTACCCGCGGGAGGTGGAGGAGGTGCTCGCGACCTTTCCGGGCGTGCGGGAGGCGGCGGTCGCCGGCCGTCCCCACCCGGAGTGGGGCGAGGTCCCCGTGGCCTTCCTGGTGGCGGATCCTCCGCTCGACGAGGCCGCCCTCATCAACTTCTGCAAGTCGCAGATGGCGGGCTTCAAAGTGCCGCGCCGCTTCGAGTTGCTGGAGGCCCTGCCCCGCAACGCCCTGGGCAAGGTCCAGAAGCACCTGCTGCCGGGGTGATATAAGTGGGAGATCATGAAAACCTATTTGGGCGTCGACCTTGCCGGTGAAGGCGGAAATACCGGAGTCGCCGAGATTTTCGAAACCGACGAGGGTCTCTTCTACCGGTTCCCCAACGAATCCTGGCAGGGCCACGCCGGGCTCGAGAATATCGAGACCCACTTCCGCGACGCGGAGAAGACGGCGGTCGATCATCCGTTCGCCTATCCCGCGCCCTGCATGCGCTGGTTCCTGGGGGACACGGACCCTGAGGCCAACGGCGATCCCTACCTCTGGCGGCGCACCGACCTCGCCCTGGCCGAGCGCCTCACCAACATGGGAATCCGCCGCAGCACCGCCCAGCAGACCAGTTGCGGCTCGGACATCTGGCGCGCCGTCGAGCTGGCCAATCTCCTGGGGCTGTCCCGGGACGTGGTCTGCGGCGGCCGGGGCCGGCTCTTCGAGACGGACCCGCGAGTCGCCTGGGCGGTGATCGTCGCCAGCCTCACGGACCGGGACACGGCGGAGGGCCTGGTCGGAGACTACAAAGGCGCGAGCCTCGACGACCGGGAGAACCGCACCAAGCAGCGGGAGCACCGGGAGAAGATGCTCCGGCTCCTCAGCGAGGGCACGGGCCTCCGGCCCCGTCCCGACACCCAGAAGGACCTCGCCAGCAAGAACGACGACAACCTCGACGCCCTGATCTGCGCCTTCGTCGCCTATCTCTCCGCCTTCGCCGGAGCCGAGCGCTGCCTTCCGGAGCACGTCCCCGAGGAGACCGTCCTTCTCGAAGGAGCCGCCATGGTCCCGAGCACGGATTGGCAAGCTCGTCTGTTGATGAGGAAGAGCTGACGGGGCGTTGGGATCTCACCCTACTGGGGGAGCTTCCAAACCGCTGGGGGAGGAGGTCCCCCCATCCCCTGGCCGCGAAGTTGCAATCCCAGGATTCCAGTATTTGCGTTCAGGGGGGCCTGAGATCTCTGGGAGGTGCTTCGCAATGCGTCGTGAAGCCGCTTCGTACCGCGTTTTCGCCGTCGTGCTGCTGGGTCTCGTCCTGGCCCTTCCCCAGAGGGCTGCCGCGTCCTCTGAAACGGACGTATCGCCGTCCTCCGCGTTCGCCGCCGCGTGGGTTGAGATCGACGAGCTCGTCGCCGCGGACAAGCTGGAGGAGGCCCTGCCGCGGGTGGAGAAGCTCCTCGCCGAGGCCCGAACGGCCGGAGACGAGGAGATGTGGACGCGGGCACTGGTGCGGACTGCTCTGCTCCGGGGGAGTCTCCAGAAGCCCGAGAACGCCGCTCGCTTCCTCAAGGAGCAGCCCCGGCCGTCAGGGCCGCTCTACCGTACCGTGGTCGACCTCTACTACGCCGAAACACTGGTGCGCTATCTGGGCTCCTCGGGGGAGATCGTCGAGCGGGAGACGCTGGAGTCCGAGGGGGAGCCTCCCCTGGAGCAGCAGACCGGGAAGCAGATCGCGGCCGCCGCCCTCGCCGCCTGCCGCGACGCCTGGAGCCGGCGGCAGGAGCTCGGCGACGCCCCTCTCTCCCGGCTCCAGCTCTACCTGAAGCCCAACAGCTACCCTGCTACGGTCCGCGGCACTGCGCGCGACGCCCTCTCCTATCTCTACGCCGGGCTGCTGGGGAACAAGGCCCTGTGGTCGAAGGAGGATTCTGGCGCCGCCGAGGGCCTCGACCTCCCTCCCCTGATCCGCGGCGACGCCACGTCCTCCGAAGGATCGGCCGTGCACCCGCTGCGGGAAATGGCGGCCGTGCTCGGCGATCTCGAGGCATGGGACCTCGCTGCGGGCCGGCGGGAGGCGGCGCTCGAGGCCCGGCTGTCGCGGCTGCGGCGGCTGCACGACGCTTTCGCGGACGACGAGGACCGCCGGCTCATCCGCCGCGACCTCGAAGAGCATCTCGCCACCTTCCGGGACGTCCCCTGGTGGTCGATGGGCATGGCCACCCTGGCGGACCTGCTGAAGCAGGGGGAGGAGCCCGGCCACCTCGCCCGGGCGCATGCCACCGCCGTCGCCGGCCGCGACGCCTGGCCCGGCTCGCCGGGGGGAGAGCGCTGCCGGTCCATCGCCGAGGAGATCGAGCAATCCGGGCTCCAGCTCACGGCCATGGAGAGCGACGGGCTCGGCCGCCGCTCTCTCCAGGTGCGCCACAAGAACCTCCCGGCGGTCTACTTCCGCGCCTATCCTGCCGAGCCGAAGTCGCAGGCCGGCAGCGAGCGGCCGTCCACCGACGCGATGAAGGCCCTGATTCGCGATGGCCAGCCCGTGTCAGCCTGGCGCAGCGAGCTTCCCGCGACGCCGGACTTCGACTGGCACACCAGTTGGATCGTGCCGCCCATCGACCGCCCGGGCGCCTACGTCATCGTCGCCTCGTCCCTGGAGGATTTCTCCCGCAAGGAGAGTCAGCTCGCCGCCGTCCACATCGTCCTGAGCGACCTGGTGCTGCTGAGCCGGGACGCCGGCGGCCAGGACGTCGAGATTCTGGCCCTGTCGGGAGCCACGGGCGAGCCCGTCGCCGGCGCCGAGGTGCGCCTCCACGTAGCCGACGACACCTCCCGGATCCTCGGGGTCGGGACCACGGGAGCCGACGGCGCCCTCCGCCTGCCGCTGGAGCCGCGCCAGAGCTATCGTGTGCTCGGAGACTCGGCCGTCGGGCCGGCACGGCTGGATACGATTTATCCCCAGGACCCGGAGCGGCCGGACACCGTCTCGACCCTGCTCTACACGGACCGCGCCGTCTACCGCCCGCAGCAGACGATCTTCTGGAAGGTGCTGGCCTACCAGGGATCGCGTAATGAGGGACGGTTCGGCGTCGTGGCCGGGCGGGCGGTGACGGTGACGCTACGCGACGCCAACTACAAGGAGGTGGCGTCGCGGACCGTGACCACCAACGGGTTCGGCACGGCCGCAGGCGAATTCCAGATCCCCGCCGGCCGCCTGCTGGGGTCGTGGATGCTGAGGACATCTGTGGAGTCCCAGTCCGTCGACAGCGAGATGGGCTCCACGCCGTTGTTGGTGGAGGAGTACAAGCGACCGACCTTCGAAGTCGTCCTGGACGATCCTGCCACCTCCCTGCGGCTGGATGCTCCGGCGAAGCTCACCGGCCGGGTCGCCTACTACTTCGGCCTTCCCGTCACCCATGGCCAGGTGCGCTGGCGGATCGTCCGCGCCCCGTCCTATCCCTGGTGGTGGCGCTGGGATGCCCGGTCCGCCGCCCGGACCGTGGCGGTGGGGACCTCGACTCCGAGCGGGGACGGAACCTTCGAGCTCGCCTTCACGCCGCAATCGGAGGTGCGGAGCCGGGGCGAGCTGACGTACGACTATCAGGTATTCGCCGAGGTAACGGACGACGGCGGCGAGACGCGCGGGACCGATCGCACTTTCCGCATCGGACGCACCTCGGTCGAAGGGTCGATCGCGAGCGACCGCGGCTTCCTGCTCGCCGGCCGGCCGGCCTTCCTCACCGTCACCCGGCGAGACTTGAACGGCGTGCCGCACCCGGGCGCCGGCTCCTGGTCGCTTTACGAGCTGCGCCAGCCCGAGCAGGCCCTGCTGCCGGGCGACGAGCCGGTGCCGGCGCCTGCGGAAAATGGTTTCCGGACTCCAGGCGACGATCTCAGTCCAAGGTGGAACAAGCTTCGGGAGCCGGAGCTCGCCCTGCGCGGCTGGCCCCAGGGGCGGCGGCTGGCGGGCGGTGAGCTGCGCCACGGTACGGCGGGCGCGGCCGAGGTGAAGCTCCCGCCGCTGCGGCCGGGAGCCTACCGGTTGCGCTGGGAGACCCTGGACGATTTCGGGGTACGGGTCGAGGCGCAGCAGGAGATGATCGTGGCCGGGGCGCGGACCCCGCTCGCCCTGCCGGCGGTGCTCAAGGTGGAGAGCGCTTCCGTGCGCGTGGGCGGCACCGCCCGGCTGCTGGTCCATTCGGGCTTCCCCGGCCAGGCTTTCTTCTTCGAAGTCTGGCGCGGCGGCGAGCGCCTCGAGCGGCGGATGCTGCGCGGCGGCGAGTCGCCCGCGGTGATCGCGCTCCCCATCGGCGCGGCGGATCGCGGCGGCCTCGGCTTCAAGCTCGTGCTGCTGCGCGACCACCAGCTCTGCAATCTCACCGCGGCCGTCCGGGTGCCGTGGGACGACCGCGAGCTGCGGGTGGGGTTCGCCACCTTCCGCGACCACCTGCGCCCCGGTGCGCGGGAGAGGTGGAAGATCACCGTCCGTCCCCCCGCGGGCGAGGCCCCCGAGGCGGCGGCCGCCGAGGTGCTGGCGATCATGACCGACCGCAGCCTCGACGAGATCCTGGTGCCTGACGAGCGCCCAGACCCGCTCGGCCTCTACCCCGACCGGACCCCGATCCCCTCTCTGACCTCGAACCTGGGGTCGAAGAGCGAGATCTGGCTGGGGCAGATGGAGTCCCGCCCTGCGCTGCCGGAGCTGGAGGACGACTGGCTGCTATTCCCGAATTTCGGCCAGGAGCGGATGCGCGTGGGACCTCTGACCGTGCGCGACGGCGTGGTCGAAGAGGAGATCGTCGTGACTGGGGAGGCAGCGAAGCTCGACACCGTCAGTACCGTGGCCCTGGAGTCAAATCCCGTGCGAGATCCCCGGGCGGCCTCCAGGACATCCCCGGGCGGGCCACCGCGCAGCAATTTCGCGGAGACCGCCTTCTGGCAGCCGCAACTCCTCACCGGTCCGGACGGCACGGCCACGATCGAATTCACCGTGCCCGACTCGGTCACGGCGTGGAACGTCTTCGTCCAGGCGGTGACGCGCGACCTGCGGGCGGGCACGGTGAAGAAGGAGGCCCGCTCTGCCCGCGACCTCCTCGTCCGCCCCTACCTGCCGCGCTTCCTGCGCGAGGGGGACCAGGCACGGCTCAAGGTCGTCGTCACCAACGCCCGCAAGACGGCCATGCGGGGCGAGGTGGCGCTGGAAATCGCCGATCCGGAGACGGGGCAGAGCCTGCTGGCGGACTTCGGGCTCACCGCCGGGCCGGCGCGCCTCCCCTTCACGGCGGCGGCCGGCGGCGGCACGAGCGTCACCTTCCCTCTGACTGCTCCTCGCCGGGTGGGGCCCGTGGCCTTCAAGGTCACGGCCGTGGCAGGGGACGAGAGCGACGGCGAGCTTCGGCCCCTGCCCGTGCTGCCGTCGCGGGTCCACCTCGCCCAGTCCCGCTTCGCCGTCCTGCGGGACGCCGAGCGCCGGGAGCTGCGTTTCGCGGACCTGGAGCGCAACGACGATCCGACGCGGATCGACGAGCAACTGGTGGTCACGGTCGACGGCCAGCTCTTCCAGGGCGTGCTGGCGGCCCTGCCATACCTCGTCAACTATCCTTATGAGTGCACCGAGCAGACCCTCAACCGCTTCCTCTCGACGGAAATCGTGACGAGCCTCTTCGACCGCTACCCCGCCGTGGCCCGGCTGGCCGCGGACCTGGCGAAGCGGGAGACGCGGCTCGAAACCTGGGACGCCACGGATCCCAACCGCAAGCTGGCCCTGGAGGAATCGCCCTTCCTGATAGAAGCGCGGGGCGGCGACGGGAAGGACCTCCTCAAGGTGCTCGACCCGCGGATCGCCCGCGCTCAACGCGACGACTCGCTTGCGAAGCTCGTGAAGATGCAGCGTGCGGACGGCGCCTTCCCCTGGTGGCCGGGCGGGCCGGCCTCGCCCTACATGACCGCCTACGTCCTCCAGGGCCTGGCCCGGGCGGCCGAGTTCGGCGTCGAGGTGCCGCGCGATCTGCGCGACGCGGTGCGCAAGGGGTGGTCCTACCTGGCGGCGAATTACCGCGAGGAGCATGGGAAGCGCCCGGCGGAGAGCTGCTGCCTCGCCCTCCCCGTGCTGCTCAACTACACGGCCTCGGCCTATCCCGATCCTTCATGGATGGGGAATGCCCTGACCGAGGCCGAGCGCCGGCAGATCCTGGACGAGAGCTTCCAGCATTGGACCGAGCTCTCCCCCTATCTGCGGAGCCTACTGGCCCTCACCCTGAAGCGCATGGGCCGGCCGGACGACGCGCGGCTCGTCTTCGACAGCGTCCTGGATCGGGCGAGGACCACCCCGGACGAGGGCACCTTCTGGCAGCCGGAAGCGCGCTCCTGGCTCTGGTACGACGACACCGTCGAATCCCACGCCTTCGCCCTGCACGCCCTGATGGAGCTGCGGCCGGACGATCCCCGCCGTCACGGCCTCGTGCAGTGGCTCTTCCTCAACAAGCATTTCAACCACTGGAAATCGACGCGGGCCACGGCCGAGGTCCTCTACGCCCTGGTCCACTATCTCCAGAAGGAGGGACAGCTCGGCGTGACCGAGTCGGCGACCGTCCGCACCGCCGGGCAGGCCACCACCTTCACCTTCGAGCCGGACCGTTACACGGGCAAGGAGAACCGGGTGGTGATCCCGGGCGACAGGATCGATCCTGCCCATGCCGCGGTCGAGGTGGAGAAGGCGACCCCCGGCTTCCTCTTCGCCTCCGCCACCTGGCACTTCTCGACCGAGGAGCCCCCGGCGCAGGGGAGCGGCGACCTCTTCCACGTCTCCCGCCGCTACTTCCTGCGCGTCTCCCAGGGGCAGGAGAAGGTGCTGAAGCCGCTCGAAGAGGGGGCTGTCCTCAAGCCGGGCGACGAGGTCGAGGTGCAGCTCACCGTGAGCAGCCGGGCGCCCGCGGAGTACGTCCACCTGCGCGATCCCCGTGCCGCCGGCCTCGAGCCCGTCGCCGCCCGCTCCGGCTGGCGCTGGAACCAGGGCCTGCTGTGGTACGAGGAGACGCGGGACAGCGCCACCAACTTCTTCTTCGAAGCGCTGCCGGCCGGCGAATACACCCTGAAGTACCGTCTGCGGGCCAACCTCGCGGGCGAGTTCCGGGTCGGTCCGGCCACGTTGCAGTCGATGTACGCGCCGGAGTTCATGGCGTATTCGGAGGCGGGGGTGGTTCGGGTTGTAGAATGAGGGTATGACCGAGGGGCCTGTCGCCCCTCGGGGATCGGAGAAAACGCCATGAGCCAGATCCTCCTGGACATCCCGGAAGACTCCATGCTGGCCCTGAAGTTACGGGCGGACGAGTTTGGCGAGACCTTGCGGATGGCCGCCGCCGTGAAGCTCTTCGAGTTGGGGCGCCTCTCCTCGGGGGCGGCGGCGGTTCTGGCCGGCGTCCCACGCGTCGTCTTCCTCTCCAGGCTCGCCGATTACGGGGTCGATACCTTCAGCCTGACCGAGGAGGAGCTTCAGAGGGAAGCTCGCCTTGCCTGAGGTGATCTGCAACACCTCACCTCTTCAGTATCTCCATCAGCTCGGACTCCTCCATATCCTCCCTGCTCTCGCGGGTGAGGTCGTCGTTCCCGTCGCCGTGGAGGAGGAGCTTGCGATCGGCAGGAAAGCGGGCGTGAGCCTGGCCGACCCGAAGACGTTGAGTTGGGTGAGCCTGCGGCGCCCCCAAAGCCAACCTGCCTTGCCTCTGATCCACGATCTCGGTCCCGGTGAAACCGAGGTGCTCATGCTGGCCCTGGAGGCCTCCGATCCGATCGTCATCCTCGACGACGCTCTCGCGAGACGCTGTGCGGAAACCCTCAGACTTCGCCTGACCGGGACTGTGGGCCTCCTGCTGGATGCCAAGCGAGCGGGACTCATCGAGAGGGTAGCCCCTTGTCGGGACCGGCTCCAGGCCCTACGCTTCCGCCTCTCTCCTCAGACGCGGGCGGCGGTCCTGCGCCTTGCAGGCGAGAGTCTCTGATTCCTCCATGCTCCCCACCCTCCGCACCGCCCACGCCCCGGCCACGGAGCGGCCATGACCGGGCCCGCCGCCTTCCCCGAGTGGATCCTCCCCGTGGGGACCCACGTCGTGACCCGGACCGAGGTGCGGGACTCCCGGGGCAACCTGCTCTGCCCGGCGGGTGCCGTGGGCAAGGTCGTCAAGTCGCCGGTGGACAGCACTCACGCCTATCGCGTCCTCCTGCCGGACGGCCGCAAGATCTCCCTGCACCGCCAGCACCTGAGCGTCCGCAAGCTCGTGCAGCGGGAGGACCTGGAGCGGGCGCGGCCGGGGGATCTCGATCAAGGTCTCTGGGACCGGGTGATCTACCGCTGCATCGTGGGCTCCCTGGCCTACGGCCTGGCGGGGGAGGGCTCGGACATCGACCGGCGAGGGTTCTACCTGCCGCCGGCGGACCTCCACTGGTCGCTTTTCGATCTCCCCGAGCAGCTCGAGAACCGGGAGACCGAGGAGTGCTACTGGGAGATCCGCAAGTTCATCACCATGGCCCTCAAGGCCAATCCCAACGTGCTCGAATGCCTCTACACGCCGCTCGTGGAGTTCAGCACGCCACTGGCGGACGAGCTGATCGCCGGCCGCTCGGCCTTCCTCTCGAAGCTGATCTATCAGACGTACAACGGCTACGTCATGTCGCAGTTCAAGCGCCTGGAGATGGACGTCCGCACCACCGGCGCGCCGCGCTGGCAGCACGCCATGCACCTCATCCGGCTGCTGATGGCGGGGATCACGGCCCTGCGCGAGGGGTTTATCCCGGTGCGGGTGGAGGAGCACCGAGAGCGTCTCCTGGCCATCAAGCGGGGAGAGGTCCCCTGGGCGGAGGTGGACGCCTGGCGGCTCGATCTGCATGAGCAGTTCGAGCGCGCCTTTGAATCGACCGCCCTGCCGGACCGGCCGGACTACGAATGGGCCAACCGGTTCCTCGTCAAGGCCCGCCGGAGCGCGGTGGGCGACCCGGTGTGAAGATCTCCCTCCCCGAGCTCGCCCTCGTCCTCCTCGTCGGCCCGTCCGGCGCCGGCAAGTCGACCTTCGCCCGCCGGCACTTCCGGGCGACGGAGGTCCTGTCCTCCGACGCCTGCCGGGGCTTGGTGTCCGACGACGAGACGGATCAGTCGGCGACCGCGGACGCATTCGAGATCCTCCACGCCATCGCGGCCAGACGCCTGCGCCGCGGCCGGCTCACCGTGATCGACGCCACCAACACCCAGCCGGAGGCGCGCCAGCCGCTGCTGGAGCTCGCCCGCGAGCACTACGTGCAGCCGGTGGCGATCGTCTTCGACCTGCCCGAGGAGATCCTGGCGGCGCGCAACCGGAAGCGGCCGGACCGCCGGTTCGGGCCCCACGTGCTGCACCGCCAGAGCGGCGAGCTCCGGCGCTCGCTCCCCGGTCTCGAGAAAGAGGGGCTCCGGCATCTCTGGGTCCTCCGCTCGCCCGAGGAGTTGGAGACGGTCACCCTCGAGCGCCGGCCGTTGCGGCCCGACCGCCGGTCCGACCGTGGGCCCTTCGATCTCATCGGCGACGTCCACGGCTGCGGCGACGAATTGGAGGAGCTGCTGACGAATCTCGGCTACGCCCCGGACGAGGCGGGCTTCTCGAGCGTCTGGCGTCACCCCGAGGGGCGCAAGATCGTGTTCCTCGGCGATCTCGTGGACCGCGGCCCCCGGGTGGTCGACGTGCTTCGCATTGCGAGGGGGATGGTAGCGGCGGGCTCGGCCCTCTGCGTGCCGGGCAACCACGACGTCAAGCTGCTCAAGTGGCTGCGGGGCCGCAACGTCCGGGTGGCTCACGGCCTCCAGCAGTCGATCGACGAGCTGGAGGCCGAGCCGCCCGGCTTCCGCTCCGACGTGGCCGCGTTCCTCGACGGCCTGGTGAGCCACTACGTGCTGGACGGCGGCCGGCTGGTGGCCGTCCACGCCGGCCTCAGGGCGGAGATGCAGGGGCGGGCCTCCGGCCGGGTGCGCGACTTCGCCCTCTATGGCGAGACCACGGGGGAGATGGACGAGCTCGGCCTCCCCGTGCGCGCCGACTGGGCCGCCGGCTACCGGGGCGCGGCGCACGTGGTCTACGGCCATACGCCGGTGGCCGAGCCGCAATGGCTCAACCGCACGCTCAACATCGATACCGGCTGCGTCTTCGGCGGCCGGCTCACGGCCCTGCGCTGGCCGGAGCGCGAGCTGGTCTCCGTCCCCGCCCGGCGGATCTACATGGGACCCTCCCGGCCGTTCCTCAGGGTCTAGATCAGCCCGCGCAGCAGGTGCAGCACGCGGTCGATGACGAAGCCGGAGGCCACGCGATCCATGGGGAAGCTCTCGTGGTCGAAGCGGGCCTCCTTCACCACCCAGCCGTAGCTGACCTTGATGGTGCCGGGCTCGGCCTTGTCCAGCGAGAACTCGATGGCGCCGCGCTTGGGGGTCTGGGTCTGCACCTGCACGTCCATGCGCACCTTCTCGGGCGTCAGCTCCTGCAGCCGCGTGAGGTGGCCCTTGCGGTCGAGATCGATCATGAACTCCCGCAGGGTGGGGAGAAGGATCGTCTTCTTGATCTCCTGAAAGCGATAGATCTGCCGGTTCTTCTCCAGCACGGCCTCGCGCTCGCGGAAGCGGTCCTGCTCCTTCTCCGCTTCGAGCGCGACGAGCAGCCGGCGGACTTCCTTGCGTTTGACGTCGTCCAAGTGGTCTCCCCAGGTCTCCCTGGATTTTATCATCCCGCGACTGCCGGTTGGACGGGCGGCGAAAAGATATAGGATTCGCGATAGGAGATATCGATCATGATCCAAATCATCGACCATGGAGCCGTACGCGAGCTGCGCCTCGACCGGCCGCCGGCCAACGCCCTCTCGCCGGAGCTGATCGCCGCCCTGCGCGCGGCGGTGGAGGGGGCACCCTCGGCCGGCGCCAGGGCGCTGGTCCTCTCCGGCGCGCCCGGCCGGTTCTCGGGCGGCCTCGACGTGCCGCACCTGATCCAGCTCGACCGGCCGGCCATCGCCGCCACCTGGCGGGACTTCTACGGTCTGCTGCGCGCTCTCGCCGCCTCGCCCATCCCGGTGGTGGCGGCCATCACCGGCCACAGCCCGGCCGGCGGCGCCGTGCTCTCCATCTTCTGCGACGCCCGCGTCATGGCCGAGGGGGAGTTCCGCATCGGCCTCAACGAGGTCCAGGTGGGTATCCCCATGCCGCCGGTCATCTACCACGCCCTGCGGCGGCTGGTGGGGCGCGGACAGGCCGAGCGTCTCTGCGTGACGGCCCAGCTCGTGCTCGGGGATGAGGCCCGGCGCATCGGCCTCGTCGACGAGTTGGTCGCCCCCGAGGGGGTCGTGGCGCGGGCCGTCGAGCAGTGCAACGCCCTCCTCGCCCTGCCGCCGCGGGCCTTGTCGATCACCCGCCACCTGGCCCGCGCCGACCTCGTCGCGCTCTTCACGGAGAACGAGGCCGAGCTCGCGGGTCTGGTGGACCAGTGGTTCAGCCCCGAGACGCAGGGGGCTTTGCGGGCGCTGGTGGAACGGCTGGGAAAGAAGAAGGGCTAGACCGCCCCGCCCGAGAAGCCTCATCTCTGGTAGGAGGAGGGGCGGTTTCGGGGCTTCAGTTCGGCTCGTCGATGACCGCGGTGACCGAAGCGGCAACGGCGGCCTTCTCCAGCCAGCGCTCCAGCCGCTCCGGCTCCTTCTGGGCCAGGATGTGCTCGCGGACAGCGTCCGGCACTGCAATGCCGCGGACCCGAAGCACGGTCAGCAGGTTGCGCGCCGCCTCCTCGGCGCGCCCCTGAGCGACGTACTTTTTCGCGAAATCGCTCTGGTATTCGTAACTCTTCATTATCGTCTCCAGCGCGCGGCGAGCCGCCTCATTCAGGGAATTGTACACGAGGTCGTAGTACAACCTGGCCCTGTCGTCGTCGAGTCCTCGGATCGCGGGCAGCACCGTGGCGGCGATCGTCGTTCCCTGGTCAGTCTCGCCGTGCGCCAGCGCGGAAAGCACTCCGAGCTCGGGCCGGCGGGCCGCTTCCCTGGGGTCTGTCACGACCGGAACAGCGGTGCGGCGCAGCACAGGCGGGCGCAGGACGAAGCCGGGGACGCCGATCTCGATCGGTTCTGCGCACCACCCGGCGAGAACCGGATCGGGCGCGACGACGAGGAGATCCGCCGGGCAGCCGTGGATGGCGCGCGAGACCGTCACGTAAGCAGGCCAACTGAGGCGCTTTCTGGAATCGACCGCCAGTTGGACCTCGACGATGATCACCCGGATGGGGATGTCGCGGTCGAGAAGGACGACGACGGCATCGGCGCGGTATTCGGCGGGCTGGATCTCGGTCAAGTCGTTGGAGGCGAGTCGAGCTTCGGTGTAGGGTGGAAGCGAGACGCCCAGCACCTCGACCAGGATCTCGGCAGCGAGCGAGGGACGGTTCTTGAAGAGATCCACAAGGATCTCATGGGCCATTGAGGGCATAGCGGTGACGTTTCCTCCTTCGTGACATATATTATCTCTCTGAAGGATTCGCGGCGGGATAGGCGGGCCAGGTACCGCGACGCCTTCGTCGGGAGTAGACCTGCTGAGGATCGTGTTACCATCTTGCGAGGATGCCAAAGCGGCACCCGCCTCCGACCATGATCCGACTCCGGCCTCTCGCCACCCTGCTTCTGGTCGTCTCCTTCGCGGCTTTCCAGTTGCTCGCGACGGCGCCCCTGCTCCACCCCAACTGCAATCTGCTGGGGATGCTGGCAATCCAGGGTCCCGCCACCCCGGCCGTGCACACGCCGTCAGAGGCGGCCACCGGGAGCACGGACGAATGCCCGGTCTGTATGGTCTCAGGGCTTTCGGCGATCCTCTCGGCTGGCCTTTCGGTTTTCGCCCCCATCGCCCGCGTGGCCGCGCCCCCCCTGCCGGCCAACACTGTTGTTCGGGCCTTCTTCAGCGCCAATCTCCACAGCCGCGCTCCTCCCTCCGCCTAGACCTTCCGTTCGTTTTCCCTGAAGTCGCCGGTCCTCGTCGCGAGGCGCCCGGCCGCAATGGAATCTGAAGAGCCTGGAAGATCGGGAGCCCCGATCGGGAGGGACGCCATGGACCACGATGTCTGGACTCGCGCAGCCCGGAATGCCGCGCCGGTCCCCGCTGCGCTCGCGCTGATCTTCGCCCTTGGGCTCGCCACGCTGGCGACGCCTCTCGCCGCTCAGGCTCCCGCGCCGGCGCCCGCGCCCCAGACGCCGGACCCCGTCGCCGACCTCCGCGCCCAGCTCGAGGCGCTCAAGGCCGAGTACGAGAGGCGGATCGCTGACCTTGAGGAGCGTCTGACTGATCTGCAGACGGCTCAGGGACAGGCCCCGGCCCCAGGCCCCGCCACGGCAGAGGCGACGCCCCCTCCAGCCCCGGCACCGGCACCTGAGGCGCCGCCCTCTCAACCCGCGGCCCCCGAGGGCGCGGCCGTGCCGGCGACCGAGCCGGGCCCCGGGGCGGGCGGCGCCGGCGGGCCGTCTCAGACCTCGAACTATTTCAACCCGAGCGTCTCGGTGATCGGCAACTTCCTCGCGGTCGGCGGCCAGAACCGCACCGAGAACCTCCCCTCGGCGGAGCTGCGCGAGTCCGAGCTGGGGATCCAGGCGATCGTCGATCCTTATGCGCGCGCCGACTTCTTCATCTCCTTCGGCGAGCACAACGTCGACGTCGAGGAGGGGTTCGTCACCTTCACCGCGTTGCCCCAGAGCCTGCTCGCCAAGGTCGGCCGCATGCGGGCCTATTTCGGCAAGATCAACACCCTCCACCTGCACGTCCTCCCCTGGCCCGACGAGCCGCTGCCGGTCGTGAACCTCCTCGGCTCGGACGGCTGGATCGGCACCGGTGTGTCGGTCGCCCGGCTGCTCCCCATCGGGGACACCTTCACGGAGGGGACACTGCAGATCTTCCGCGGCCAGGCCGAGGATCTCTTCGAGGAGCAGCGGCGCAGCGACCTCGCCTACAACGGCCACTACCGCGTCTTCAAGGACCTGACCGACGCCTCCAACCTGGACCTCGGCCTCTCCTACGCCACCGGCCCCAACGGCGCGACGCCATCCTCCCGCACCCGCCTCGAGGGCCTCGACGCGACCTATCGCTGGAAGCCGCTCCAGACCGCCAGCTACCGCTCGGTGACCCTGCGCGGCGAGCTGTTCCGCAGTCTCCGCGATCAGCCGGGCGGCGTGCAGAGGGCGATCGGCTGGTTCGCCGCCGGCGACTATCAGCTCGCCAAACGCTGGTTCGTGGGCGCCCGTTACGAGACCTCGGACCTGGCCCGCGACGCCTCGAAGCGAGACACCGGCGAGGCCGCCACCCTGACCTTCTGGCCGAGCGAGTTCTCGCAGCTCCGGGCCGAGCTTCGGCGCCGCCACTACAGCCTGACCGACGAGACCGCCAACGAGCTCCTCCTGCAACTCCAATTCGCGATCGGCGCCCACGGCGCCCATCCTTTCTAGAGGTACGCCATGAAACGAATCCTCCCCGTCCTCTTCGCCCTGGTCGCGCTCGCGAGCTTCGGCTCCGCGGCCGAGGCCAAGCTCCGCGTCGTCTCCTCGCTCCAGGACTTCGCCTCGATCGCCCAGTCGATCGGCAGCGACCGGGTCGAGACCCTCGCCCTCGCCAAGGGCTACCAGGACCCGCATTTCGTCGACGCCAAGCCCTCCTTCGTGCTCCAACTCTCGCGCGCCGACCTGCTGATCGTCGCCGGGCTGGAGTTGGAGATCGGCTATCTGCCGCCGTTGATCGACCAGAGCCGGAACGACAAGATCCACCCCGGAAACCCCGGCTATCTGGACGGCTCGGTCGGCTGCGACATCCTGCAGCGACCCACGACGCAGGTTACCCGGGCCATGGGCGACGTCCACCCCTACGGCAACCCGCACTACTGGACCGATCCCGAGAATGGCCGGGTGGTCGCGCGTTCGATCGCCGCCCGCCTGTCGCAGCTCGACGCGGCCGGCAGTGCCACCTATCAGAAGAACCTCGCCGCCTTCGAGGCCCGCCTGACCCAGAAGGAGGCGGAATGGCGGGCGAAGATGGCCCCCTATGCGGGCACCCGGATCGTCACCTTCCACGACTCCTGGCCCAACTTTGCCAAGGCTTTCAAGCTCGACATCGTGGGCCATGTCGAGCCCAAGCCCGGCATCCCGCCGAGCCCCACCCACACCCTCGAGATCATCAACCTGATCCAGGCGCAGAAGGTGCCGGTGATTTTGGTCGAGCCCTATTTCGACCGCAAGACGCCCGACTCCATCGCCGCCAGGACCGGAGCGACGGTGGTGACCTTCTACCCCTCGGTCGGCGGCACGCCGGCGATCACGGACTACTTCGCGCTGTTCGACACGGACATCAACGCCTTCGTCGCGGCGGTGAAGGGTAAGAAGTGAGCATCCTCCAACTGCTCCTGCCGGCCTTCGTGGCGAGCCTGATCCTGACCGGCATCCACGCCTACCTGGGCGTGCACGTGGTCGAGCGCGGGGTGATCTTCGTCGACCTCTCGCTCGCCCAGATCGCCGCCCTCGGGTCGACCGTCGCCTACCTGCTCGGCAACGACCTGCATTCGACGACCGCCTATCTCTACTCGCTCGGCTTCACCTTCCTGGGGGCCGCGATCTTCGCCTTCTCGCGCGTCCACCGCAAGACCCGCATCCCGCAGGAGGCGGTGATCGGCATCGTCTACGCGGTCTCGGCCGCGGTAGCCATCCTGGTGATGTCGAAAGCGACCCAGGAAACCGAGCATCTGAAGGAGATGCTGGTCGGCAACATCCTCTCGGTGACCTGGCCCGAGCTGGCGAAGACCGCCGTCCTCTACGCCCTGGTCGGCGTCTTCCACTACATCTTCCGCGAGCGCTTCCTGATCATCTCGATGGACGAGCAGGAGGCCGAGCGGCGGGGCCTCAACATTCGCTTCTGGGACTTCCTCTTCTACATGTCGTTCGGCTTCGTGGTGACCTCCTCGGTCGCCATCGCCGGCGTGCTGCTCGTCTTCTGCTTCCTGATCGTCCCCTCGGTGACGGCGATGCTCTTTGCCTCGCGCCTGGGGGCGCGCCTCGCCATCGGCTGGACGATGGGCGCGCTGGTCTCGGCCGGCGGCGTCGCCCTGTCGTTCCTCCTCGACCTGCCGACGGGCGCCGCGATCGTGGCCACCTTCGGCTTGACTCTCCTCATCCTCGCCGGGGTGAGGAAGGCGTTCTTCAAGAAGATTGAGGCGTAGCCGTTCATCCAAACCCGCCCCTTCCTGCGAAAGAGACGACAGGAAAACGCCGCCGGTCCCGTTCCGGCGGCTTCCCATCGATCGATACTCATTTCAAAGGAAGAGGTGAATCGTGAAGAACAGAAAGGCGACGAAGCTGAAGCTCAACCGGGAGACCCTCCGCACCCTGACGGATGCCAGCCTGCTGATGGCCGGCGGCGGTTTCGTGCGGCCCCAGGGGAACCTCAGCGTTCCCGTCTGCACCCAGGCCATCTCCGACTGCGCCTCCTGCACCAGGCGTCTGGATTCCTGCCCGCAGCAGCCGGACACCGGCTCCGTGGCCTGAGCCCGCGGATTCGATCCGGCCGGCGGAGCTCCGGGATGCTTCCGGGGCTCCGCCGGTCGTCCGGCGATGGGGTGCCTCGATCCTGTAGACTTCAATTCCATGGCGGAGCTCGATCGGACGGAATCGGTCTTGCCCGATGCCCCGTTGCCGGCATCGATCCGTATCCTCGATCCGGGCACCTGCCTGGACCAGAGATTCGAGATCCGCCGGGTGCTCGGCTTCGGCGGCTATGCCGTGGTGTATCTCGCATTCGACCGCGAGCTCCGGCGCGAGGTGGCGCTCAAGGTCCTGCGCGCGGATCGCATGACCTCGGGGGCCTTGAAACGCCTGCGTCGCGAGGCGGCCGTGGCGCGGGACGCGGCCAGCCTGCGGCTGGTGCGCATCTTCGACATCGGGGTCTCCGACGCGGCCGTCTACCTCACGATGGAGGTCGTCGAAGGCGAGTCGTTGCGCGAGCGCCTGGCGCGGGGGCCGTTGCCCATCGACGAGGCCGTGCGGCTGACCCTCCAGATCCTGGAAGGGCTCCGCGTCCTCCACTCCCTGGGCATCGTCCACCGCGACGTCAAGCCCGGCAACGTCCTCCTGGAGCCCGGGGGCGGAGTCAAGCTCGCCGATTTCGGGCTCGCGCTCCGGTCGGCGAGCGACGAGACCCGGATGACCGTCGGTGAGGGCGTGCTGGGGACGCTCGAGTACGTTTCCCCCGAGCAGGCTCTGGGCGAGGAGGTGGATGCGCGCGGCGACCTCTACTCGCTCGGCGTGGTCCTCTACGAGATGCTCACCGGCGAGCTGCCGCATGCGGGGAAGAGCGCGCTCGGCGCCGTCCTCGGCCGGTTGCGCGCCAAGGCTCCCGACGTCCGCCAGCTCCGTCCCGAGGTGCCCTTCTGGCTGGCGTCGATCGTGGCGGGCCTGCTGGAGAAGGACCGTTCGCGGCGCTATCCCTCCGCGGACGCCGTCCTGGCCGACCTCGGCCGGCGGAGCCTGCTGCGCACCAGGGGATGGCGGCGGCGCGTCATCCGTTGGGCCGCAGCAGTGGCCCTGCTGGTGACCCTCGTGGCGGCGGTCTGGCTGTGGAATTATTCGCGCCGGCCGCGATACTCCCACCTCGTCCCTATGAAGGGCGGCGGGGTGGTCGCTCTGGATACGCAGGGCCGGGAGCTCTGGAAGAAACCGGAATTCGAGCTGGACTACAACTTTGCCAATCTGCACCTGCAAGGAGATGACCGGCGCTACTTGGCCGCCGTACTACAACCGCGTGGGATTCATGATCCCCAGTGGGTCAATGTGCTTTCCATCCTGGATGCCGAGACGGGTAAAGTCGTGAAGCCGGTCTCCTTGCCCAGCGCTCATGAATTTTTCCCAGGCTTCTCAAATCAATACGCCACCTTCGTACGGACACTCGATCTCGATCACGACGGGACCGATGAGGTCTTGATCAGCTATTGTCACGATCCCTGGTGGCCAAGCTATACGGTTCTTTACGAGCCCCGCCGGGACGTGAAGAGGGTGATCTTCGTCGGCTCTGGCCACCACACCGTTGCCGGTGCCGCAGACGTGGATGGTGACGGCCGTCCCGAGGTGATCCTATCCGGGATCAACAATCGAATGGGCTGGTACTCGGGGATCGCTGCCGTCAAGGTAGTGCCCTGGGTGGGTGAGGGAGTCCCTGGCCGCGACGTGATGTACAGGGCCTCCTCTCCCGACGAGATCTATGGTGCCAGCGGCGGCCTGCTTTGGTATGCCCTCGGTCCTCGGGCCACTCCGGATAAGCCGGGAAGCATGGCCGTTTACCACGATAAGCCGACGCTCGCCGTTTACTATCATGGCGAACCCAAAGTGGAGGTCGGGTTCGGCGGCTTCCTCAAAGCCTTTCCGTCGCCTCTGCCGGCAGCGTCGCGACAGGCCAAGCGCGGTCAGGCTTATGCGTACCTGCGCGAGGCCACGCGCCTGCTGCGGGCGGGCCGCTCCTCCGAGTCCCTGCCAGAGGCCGAGGCGGCGCTAAGAGAGGCGGAGACCTCGGTCGATCCTTACCTCGTGGAATGGATCTCACGGGTAAAAGCCAAGGCTCTGGCCGCCTCGGGTCGCATCGGCGAGGCCGAGGCCCTTTTCCAGAAGCTGGCGACCAATCCTGATACCGGCTCAGAGGCAGCCTACGATGCTGGTCACGCCTTCCACCTCCAGGGACACGTCAGACGCGCGTTGGCTTGGTATCGACGGGGGCTAGGCCAAGGGGCGACCGCGGAGGCCGGGAGGGGCAAGTACGAATATCTCGAAGGGATCGTGTTCTGTCTGGGTGAGTTGGGACGCTGGGAGGAGGCCCTCACTGAGGTGGAGCGGTTCCACGCAGCCTATCCATCGACCAACCCCTCGGAGGGCTATCGTGAATACGTCCGGTGGCGGACCGGCGAGAGTCCTTCGCCTGAGGCGGGACGGGATACCAGCAATCCAGATCTGGCCCGTTACTGGCAAATCGAGTTCCAGTGGGCCCACCAGGAGTCCGCTCAGACGCTGCTCGCAGGAGTCGACAAAGAACTAACGCGTACCTCCGAAGCCGGACCGTTCCTCCTCTCCCTGCGAGGCGAGCTCCTTGGCCGGCTGGGCCGCGTCGCCGAAGCGATGGCGGCTGAGCAGGAGGCCCTGCGCCAGACGCGGGAGAGCCTCGGCACGAGCCCTGCCGCCCGCTCTCACTACGATCTGGTCGCCGAGCGCTTCGCGGCGGCGGCCCGCCAGGCCGGCCGGACGCGCGAGGCCGGGAATGCCGTCGCCGAGCTGAGGCTCTGGAAGCAACGCCAGCGTCAGATCAAGGATTGAGATCCCGCCATGCTCCGCCTCGCATTGCGCTATCAGGAGCAGATTCGCTACTTTCCCATGCCGGATCGCGACGTCCAACTGGGCACCGCGGCGGAGAACGACCTCGTCGCGCCGTTCCCCGGCATCTCCCGCCATCACGCGAAGCTCCGCCCGGAAGGCTCCGCCCTGCTGATCACGGATCTCGGCTCGACCAACGGCCTGGTGCGCGACGGCCGGCGGCTCGACGAGATCCTTCTCACTCCCGGCAAGACCGTCCGTCTCGGCCATGCCGTCCTCGCCCTGGAAGACCTCTCTTCCTCGGACTGCGAGACCGGCCTGCGCTTCCAGACTCCGGTCAGCCACGCCGCCGCCGGTCCGCTCGCCACGGATACCGCGGCCCTGCCGCCCGCCGCCGGCTCCTCGCCCGCCGCGGCCCTGCGCTTCGTACGCGAGCTCGAACGGAGCGGTATCGACGATCCGGCCGAGCGGCTCGGCCGCGCCCGGCGTGCCCTCGGAGCCGGAAGCCTCCTGATCCTCGATGTCCGATCTCCCGGCGAACCGGCCGTGCTGGCCTGCGAGGGGCTGCTGCCGTCCGAATCCCGCCTTGGCGATCTAGCTGCGGAGATCGACGTTGCGGCCGGCGAGACGCTCCTGGCGGACGCCGCCGGCGGTGCGCGCCTGATCGCTCTTTTCGGCGGCGCCCCGGAACCATGGCAGCGAGATTTCTTCTCCTATCTGGCGGAGAAGCTGCTGCCGGCGTCGCCCGTGGAACGGCATGAAGCCGCCCTGCCTGTGGACGACGTCCTGCGCCTGCCGCCGGGCATGGTGGTGGGAGCCTCGGCCGCCATGCAGGATCTCCTTACGCAGTTGCGGGCCACAGCGCGGAGCGATCTCAGCGTCCTGCTGACGGGCGAGACGGGAACGGGCAAGGAGCTGTTCGCGCGGCTGATCCATGATTCCGGTCCGCACGCGCGCGGCTCCTTTGTGGCCGTCAACTGCGCGGCCATCCCCGCCGAGTTGCTGGAGGCCGAGCTGTTCGGCATTGCCGGGCGGGTGGCCACCGGGGTCGATCCACGGCCGGGGCTGTTCATCCAGGCGCACGGCGGCACGCTCTTCCTGGACGAGATCGGCGACATGCCCGAGCGCCTCCAGGCCAAGCTCCTGCGAGCGCTCCAGGAGCGCGAGGTGCTCCCCCTCGGCGGCTCCACGCCCCGCAAGATCGACGCGCGGATCGTCGCCGCCTCGAACCGCGACCTCGGCCGGCTGGTTAAGGAAGGGTTGTTCCGTGCCGATCTCTACTACCGCCTGCGCGGTATCGAGCTGCGGCTGCCGCCCTTGCGCGAGCGGCGCGACGACCTGCCCTCGCTCCTCCTCGCCTTCGCCGCCCGTGCTGCGGCCAAATACGGCAAGCGCGTCCATGGCGTGAGCCGTCGGGCTCTCTCCGCGCTACGGGCCCACGACTGGCCGGGCAACGTCCGCGAGCTCGAAACCGCGATCGAGCGGGCCGTGCTGCTCTGCCCGGACGGCGGCACCCTCCAGCGCGAGCATCTCGGGACCCTGGAGCGTGCCGCGGACCAGCCCCTCCCCGCCGCACCGCCTCCGGCGCACCCCGACTCGCCCGCAGTCACAGGAACCCTCCAGGAGCAGGTGGACGCGGTGGAGCGCGAGGCGATTCTGCGGGCGCTTGCCGTGGCGGAAGGCAACAAGTCGAAGGCGGCACGGCTGCTGGGGATTACGAGGAACGGGCTCAGCCTGAAGATGGAGCGCTTGAAGATATCCCGCACGATGTGACGGTCTCTTCATTGCGTGGCATCTCGGGGCCGTGCCAAGAGACTGAGCGGCTGCCCATCAACTTGACTCAAAAGTGCCAATCAACTGATCGGTTTTCCTTGCTCTCTGTCGCAACAGTCATGGAATCGAGATTGCAGTCCGGGGCAGGGAATAAACCCTGAAGCTCCGGAGGAAGAAATGCGATCAAAGATTACCTGGCCCACTTGGATGACGGTGCTCCTTCTGTCGAATCTGAGCGTTTCGTATGTCAGACCGGCGGCCGCTCAGTGTATCCTCCAGCCCACCGACTCCGGTCAGAACGGGCAAACCAGGAGTCAGAACTTTCTGTCCCTGGTCCACGATCTCTACTCCGTCGACTTCCAACCCACCCACCGCGTCGTCGTCAACGGCAAGACCCTCCAGGCTCCGCCCTGGTTCTGGTCATCGACCGATTGTGACGTACCCCATCTTCAGAGCAATAACGGCATGATCGCCTCGCCATCGTTCTCCGACTACCTGGTGGTGAGTGATGAGCTTTCCGAACTGGCCGTGGTCACCGCCCTCGCCGACGATGACACCCGCATGATGGAGATCCACAACACCGTCCAAGCCATGGCGTCGGCGACGTATCCCGGCCTGCCCTGCTGGATCGCCGAGGTCTCCGGCAACTCGCTCGTCTGCCGCTCCCCGGACACGGCGACCGACGCTACGGCCCGCTTCGGCCTCGCTTACTACTATGCGGCCAACAACCCGAGCTTCCCGGCCGCCTCCCGCGCCATCTATCGCAGCGCCGGCGACGCGCTTGCCGCGCAGCACGTCGCGGCCGAGTACGCCCCCCACAGCTGCTACACGAGCCCGGTCACTGGCGCCTCGCTCTGCGACTGGCTGGCCGGCGGCGCCAACACCGCCACGGCCGGCGTCGGCGGTCTCAAGATGTGGATCGGCTACTTCCAGGACGTAGCGCGCTTCCTCCTCGCGGCCGCCATTTCGACCGGAGATTCGACCTATTCCGATCGCGCCAGAGAAGTCGTGGACCAGTGGCTGATTGCCAGCACCTTCAACGGTTCGAACCTGACGTTCGGTCGCACCAACTTCGGCTGGGACATCGCCGCCCAGCCGATCGCGCCCCGCCCGGGAGATTCCTATTACTGGCAACAGGGGCGGGCCTGGGACGCCTCCGATGCACCCCGTGCTTTATGGATGGGCGATGTCCTGCGTGCCCTCGATCTCGGGACTCACCAGGCGCCGCTCACCGGCGCCTATGCGCAGCTTTCCGCCTGGGTGCAGCTCCTGCTCGCCAATGGCACCCAGACCGCCACCAGCTCCTGCGTCCAATACAACCAGGACGGCACGGCGGTGTCCGGCAACTGCGGCACCGATTACTACTACAACGGCCTGGGAGCTGGGCTCTACACTTACCTGAGCACTTCTCTGCTCGACGACAAACTGGACACCGCTCTCTCGCAGTACGGCTGGGCCGGAGGACACACCTGGAATCAGACCGCCTGCTTCGGTATCTACCGGGGCCTCCGGCCGGTCAAGGCGCTGGCCGCGGCGATCGGCCTCGACGCGGCGGCCTACGGCGGAACCTCCTGCACCGCGGGCCACATCCTCTCGGCCGGAAAAACCGGCACGGGCGCCGGCACCGTGACCAGCAGCCCTGCCGGGATCAGTTGCGGCGCCTCCTGCTCGGCCACTTTCACGGCCGGGACCACCGTAACCCTGACCGCCGCGCCCGCGTCCGGCTCGACCTTCGGCGGCTGGAGCGGCGCCTGCACGGGTACGGGGAGCTGCACGGTCACGCTCGATGCCGACCGCTCGGTCACCGCCACATTCAATGCAAGCACCACTCCACCGGCCGCCCCGACCTGGCTGCGTGTCGATACCATCCCCGGGACCGCAACCCAACTGAAGCTGACCTGGCAGGACAATTCCAACAACGAGGCCGGGTTCAAGGTGGAGCGCAAACAGGGGTGCTGCGGCCCTTGGACATCGCTGCCTGACGTGTCGGCCAACTCCACCGGCACCGCCACCTATCAGAGCACCGGCCTCCAGTGTGGCGGCACGACCTACGCCTACCGGGTCTGGGCTTTCAACGCTGGTGGACCGTCCGCCAAGACCAATGAGGCGGCCCGGGCGACCCCTGCCTGTAACTGAGTCCGCCGGGGGCGGATCCCGCCCCTCTTTTTCGCCAGGGCCAGGAGCCTGCGCGGCAGAAAGCCAAAGCAGGGACGAAAAGGACAGCAGGGACAACAAGGACAACAAGGACGAGGAAGCTCTCGTCTCGGCGATTCTCTTCGTGTCCCTGATGTCCTTGGTGTCCTTGACGTCCTTGCTGTCCCAGGGCTTGGGCCACCAACCCTGCGTCGAGTTTTCTGCGGCGCAGGCTCCTGAGGGCTGTCTCCCGATCCCCCCGTCGCGGCACTTCAGAGATAGGCGGCCCAGATTCTTGAGCCGCCTCTCCGGAGGCTTTGCCATGACAGCCGTCGCAGAGTGGGGGAGCGAGCCCGTAGTGTCGCCCGGGCGGGTGGACGTCTGCCTGGTGAACATGCCCTACGCCTCCCTGAACCGGCCGTCTCTCGCTCTCGGGCTGCTCAAGGCGATCCTGGAGCGGGAGGGGATCGCCGCCCGGGTGGTCTATCCCAACCTCGGCTTCGCCGAGGAGGTGGGGCTCCCCCTCTATCACTTCTGCTCTTCCCTGTTCCCCAAGGAGTACCTGGCCGGCGAATGGACTTTCGCGGCGGCCGCTTTTCCGGACGCGTACCGCGACGACGAAGAGTATCTACGGCGCATCGCCGGCGCCTACGAGCAGATCCCGGGCTATCATCGTCGTCCGTCCGATGCCATCCGGCTCCAGAAGGACCTGCGGAAGCTGCGGCAGGCGGCGGCCGGATTCGTCGACCAGGCCGCCCGGAAGGCCCTCGCCACCGGCGCCCGCGTCGTGGGCTGCACCTCGACATTCGAGCAGCACGTAGCCTCGCTCGCCCTGCTGCGGCGCGTCCGCGAGATCGATCCCTCGGTCGTCACTCTGCTGGGCGGCGCCAACTGCGAAAGCGTCATGGGACGCACCACCCACCGCAATTTCCCCTGGGTGGATTACGTGGTTTCCGGCGAGGCCGACGCCCTGGTCGGCGATCTCTGCCGCCAGATCCTCGCCGAGGGCCGGGAGGTGCCGAAGGAGCGTCTGCCCACAGGCGTTTTCGGCCCGGCGCACAGGCGCGGCGCCGCCCGGCCGCGCTTGGCGGTCCTCGCCAGCAGCTCCGAGGAGGTCCCGCGGCCCGTCTTCCACGATCTCGACTCCCTGCCGGCTCCCGACTTCGACGACTACTTTCGCGCCGTCGGCGAGTCCCGGTTCGCCGCCGCCATCCGGCCCGGGCTGCCGCTCGAAACCTCGCGCGGCTGCTGGTGGGGCGCCGCCCGCCACTGCACGTTCTGCGGCCTGAATGGCACGTCGATGACCTTCCGTTCCAAGTCCCCCGGGCGGGTGCTGGCGGAGATCCGGGAGTTGGAGGAGCGCTACGGCATCGCGAGCTTCGAGACGGTGGACAACATCCTCGACATGGCCTACTTCAAGAGCGTTCTCCCGGCCCTGGCCGAGGAGGGCAACCGACGGCGGCGCATCTTCTACGAGATCAAGTCCAATCTCCGCCGCTCCCAGGTGGAGATGCTCAAGCGCGCCGGCATCATCTGGCTGCAGCCGGGCATCGAGAGCCTCCACTCGGCGGTGCTGGAGCTGATGGAGAAGGGCGTCCAGGGCTGGCAGAACGTGCAGCTCCTCAAGTGGTGCCGGGAGTTGGGCATCCGCCTGACCTGGAACCTGCTGTGGGGCTTCCCGGGCGAGGAGGACGGCTGGTATGCCGAGATGGCCGAGTGGTTTCCGGCCCTGGAGCACCTGCAGCCGCCGGGCGGCGCCTCCCGCGTGCGCTACGACCGCTTCAGCCCCTATCACAAGCGGGCACAGGACTTCGGCCTCGCGCTGCGACCGGCGCCCGCGATGCGCCACGTCTACCCTCTGCCTGAGCCCGATCTCGCGGACCTCGCCTACTTCTTTGCCGCCGAAGGCCGGCCGGACGTCTTCGCCGATTCCGGCAGCGATTTGATGCAGGGGCGGCCGGGAGCCCAGGCCGTGCGCGACGGTCTCAACCGCTGGAACCACGCCTTCTGGAGCGGGCCGCCCGCCCTCACCCGCGAGGACGACGGCGCCGTCCTGCGCTTCACGGACACGCGGCGGTGCGCCCTGGAGGAAAGCTGTGAGATCTCCGGCTTGGCGCGGGAGGTCTACCTGGCCTGTGACGACGCGCCTGTCGAGGAGCGGCTCAAGCCGGCGCTGGCCGGGCGTCTGGGGCGGGAAGAATCCGAGATCGGCGTGGCCGCCGAGGATCTTCGGCGCCGGCACGTGCTGCTGCGCATCGATGGCCGTCTCGTTGCCCTCGCTCTGCGGGGGCCGCTGCCAGCTTTGCCCGACCCCAGGGAGTTCCCGGGCGGCATGATCGAGGATGGGAACCAAGGTTGGACTTGAGAGACGGTCAAACTCTCCGGACAGCCGTTCTGCCCGGATTTCAGAAGAGAGAGGTGAAGAATGAAGAAACAGAAGATCAGGAAGCTGCGCCTGAGCCGCGAGACCCTGCGCTCCCTGGAGGAGCGCAGCCTGCCGGGAGCTGCCGGCGCGGCCGTGGCCAAGCCGTCGTTCCTCAATCCCTGCACGCAGGTCGTCTCGGACTGCTACGCCTGCACGGGCGAGCTGGATACCTGCCCGTCGGCCAGGAATTGCCCGACGGCCCCGCCGCAGTGCGGCGTGGCCTGAGACTGGAAACCTACGAAAGGGTTGAACCATGAAAAAGAGAAAGTCGACCCGGCTCAGCCTGAGCCGTGAGACCCTGCGTTCCTTGGCGGACTCCAGGCTGGGGGAGGCTGGGGGTGCGGCGGCCGTAGCCAAGGGATCCTTCATCAATCCCTGCACGAACGTCATCTCGGATTGCTACGCCTGTACGGGCCGTCTGGACACCTGCCCGGACCCGACGATCGTCGCCGTCTGATCCTGAGAAACCTCCCGGCGGAGCCTGGAGCCGTTGCGGGCTCCGCCGGTGCCCTCATCTCCCCGGGCCTTTTGCGTCCCGCCGGCCTCTTCTTTTCATGCCCCTCTTCTACACGCCTTTTCGCGACGCCGGAGGTGCGAGTGGAGCGGACGAGCGTCGCCGGGGCGGCGGAGCGTTGACGAGATGCTCTGGCGGCGTGGGATTGAGCATGGGGGGCAGAGTAGCAAATCTGGGCATCGTCAGTGATATAGGAATGGCGGAACGGAAGGAGGTGGCGACATGAAGATTTCCTTCATTGGTACCGGTCTCATGGGGTGCCCCATGGCGGAGCGGCTGCTGACCGGCGGGTACGAGGTGACCGTCTACAACCGGACGCGCGAGAAGGCCGAGCCTCTCGCGGCGAAAGGGGCGCGGATCGCCGGCAGCGCGCGGGAGGCCATCGAGACAGGGGAGGCCACGGTGTTCATGGTGCGCGATGGGGCGGCGGTCCGGGACCTCCTGACGGAAGGCGGATCGTTCCCGGATCTCACGGGGAAGACGGTGATCCAGATGAGCACCATCGCCTCGACGGAGAGCGAAGCGCTCGCGGAGGACGTCCGAAAGGCCGGCGGCGACTACCTGGAGGCGCCTGTGCTGGGCAGCGTGCCGCAGGCGACGGAGGGTTCGCTGCTGGTGATGGTGGGCGGCGCTCCCGAGCTGTTCGAGCGCTGGGGCGACGTGCTCCGCCGCTTCGGCCCCGAGCCGCGGCTCGTCGGCCCGGTGGGGCACGCATCGGTCGTCAAGCTCGCCTTGAACCAGCTCATCGGCTCGCTCGCGGCGGCCTACTCCCTGAGCCTGGGCCTGGTGCGGCGCAAGGGGGTCGACGTCGACGTGTATCTGGACATTCTGCGCAAGAGCCCTCTGCACGCTACCACGTTCGATCGCAAGCTGCCGCAGATCCTGGCGCGCGACTTCACCGACACCAACTTCCCGGCCGTCCTGCTGCTCAAGGATCTCGATCTGGCGCGCTCGGAGGCAACCTCCCTGGGGCTCGACACGACGGCCCTCCAAGGAGTTCGCGAAATCGTGAGCCGGACGGTGGAGGCAGGCAAGGGGAGGGAGGACTATGCGGCTCTCTATGAAGTGATCGACCCCGGGCGTTGAGCGAGTTGCTCCTCGCTCCCCCCGCTATCCGGGAGGTGGAGACGTTCCCGTCCGCAGCTCCTCGGGCGTGGCCAGGGCGGCGATCTCCCGCCGGACGGCCTCCAACTCCACGATCCGGTGCTGCCAGGGCCGGAACTGCAGACCCTCGCGCTTCCGGCGGCCCACCTCGTCCTGGGCCTGCCGCAAATGACGGTTGATAATCCGGAAACAGTCGTCGAGCTTCATAGCAAAGCCCCTTCTTTTTTCCTCAATGGCTAAGTCTTTAGAGTAACAGAAGAAAATCCCGGGGGCAAGCTTTTCGTCGCGTTGCTATTTCTTCACCCGGCAAAATCAAGTCGGTCGATGCGCCCCTTGTCGAGCGCTTGGGCGGCGGTGTGGCCGAGGATGCGCACGGCGCCGATCAGCGCGGCGAAGCGCTCGTCCTTCGTCAGCCCCTGCTGGTAGCGGTAGTAGATCTGCTGGGCGATGACGGCGATCTTGAAAAGTCCGTACACATAGTAGAAAAGGATGTCCGAGACATCGCGGCCCGTCGCGGCGGCGTAGCGCTCGACGACCTCGGCGCGGCGGAGATTGCCGGGCAGGGTGGTGGGGCCGGCCGGCAGGAGGCGCAGGGCAGGGGCGTCGTCCGGGTCCATCCAGTAGCCGAGACTGGTGCCGAGGTCCATCAGGGGATCGCCGACGGTGGCCATTTCCCAGTCGAGCACGGCAATGATGCGGACGTTCCGTTCCAGCTCTTCGGGGTGGAGCACGAGGTTGTCGTACTTGTAATCGTTGTGGAGGAGCGCCGCCGATCGTTCTCCAGGGCGCTCCGGCGGCTGATGACCCGCGAGCCAGGCGGCGGCGCGTTCGAGCTCGGGGATGTCGTCCGTGCGGGAGCGCCGCCAGCGCTCGCTCCACCCCGCGACCTGGCGAGCCACGTATCCCTCGGGGTGCCCGAGATCGTCGAGCCCGGCCGCGCGATAGTCCACCGCGTGCAGCTCGGCGAGGCTGTCCACCGCCGCTTCGCTGATCGCGCGCATCCGCTCCGGATTGAGGTCGATTCCCGCCACCGGGCGCTGCTCGCGGAGGATGATCCCCCGCATCCGCTCCATGATGTAGAACGGCGCGCCAATCACTTTCGGGTCGTCGCAGTGGAGGAGGGCCCGCGGCGCCTTGGGATAGAGCGCGTAGAGGCGGGAGAGGACGCGGTACTCCCGCCCCATGTCGTGGGCCGTCTTCACCTGCGAGCCGAACGGAGGCCGGCGCAGCACCAGCTCGCGGTCGCCGAAACGAAGGAGGTAGGTAAGGTTCGAGTGGCCGCCCGGGAACTGCTCGATGGCGATGGGACCCTCGACGCCGGGCAGCCGTCCTTTAAGCCAGACCGCCAGGGGGGCGGCGTCGATCTCCTCGCCGGGGCGGACGGGGCGGGTGGAGTCGACAATGGAATCGAAGGTGCTCATCCTTTCATCCTCTCCATGCCGTACCGCTCCAGGATCCTCTTCGCGACCGACGTCTTGTGCACCTCGTCGGCGCCGTCGTAGATGCGGGCACCGCGCTCGTGCCGCCACCAGAAGGCGAGGGGCGTCGCATCCGTGAGCCCCAGGGCGCCGTGGGTCTGGATGGCGCGGTCGAGCACCCGCTGGAGGACTCCGGCGGTGTGGAACTTGATCAGCGAGACGTCGTCCCGCGTGGCGGACGCGCCCTCGCGGTCGATGCGCCAGGCCGTGCGCAATACGAGGAGGCGGGCGGCGTCGATCTCCGCCCGGCTCTCGGCGACCCAGGCCTGGACGAGCTGGCGTCCACCGAGCGGCTTGCCGGGGGAGAGCTCGCGCCTCGCGGCCCGCTCGCACAGGAGGTCGAAGGCCCGCTCGCAGATCCCGAGCCAGCGCATGCAGTGGTGGACGCGTCCCGGCCCCAGCCGCTCCTGGGCCAGGGCGAAGCCCGACCCTTCGGCACCGATGCGGTTGGCGGCGGGCACCCGCACGTCGTCGAGCCTTATCTCGGCGTGGCTCATCCAGCCTTCACCCCGCTCGCCCATCACGGCCAGGTTCTGGACGACCTCGAAGCCTGCGGCGTCCAGCGGCACCAGGATCTGGCTCGCGCGGGCATAGGGGTTGGCGGCGCCGGGGTTGGTGACTGCCATGACGATGCAGAAGGTGGCACCGTCGGCGGCGGAGGTGAACCACTTGTGGCCGTCGAGCACGTACTCGTCCCCCTCGCGGCGGGCGGTCGTGCCGAGCCAGACGGGGTTCGAGCCCGCGAATTCCGGCTCGGTCATGCCGAAGCAGCTCCGGACGTCGCCGTGGACGAGCGGGCGTAGCCACCGCTCCTTCTGTTCGGGCGTGCCGTGATGGAGGAGCAGCTCCATGTTGCCGGCGTCCGGCGCCTGGACGTTGAAGACGTAGTGGCCGATGAGGCTGCGGCCGAGGACCTCGGAGAGCGGCGCGAGATCGAGGAACGGAAGCCCGCCGCCGCCCCACTCCTTCGGCATGTGAGGAGTAAACAGGCCCATCTCCCGCACCCGGCCGCGCAACCGCTCGATCTCGACGCCGGCGGCGCCGAAGCCCTTATCCAGCACCAAGCGCTCGACGGGCAGGACCTCCTCGTCGACGAAGCGGCGGACGGTGGCGGTCAGATCCCGGACGGCGGTGGAGACGGTGAAATCCATGGGCTCTCCCTCTGGGACGCGACGGTGACTCGGGGGAGTTTAGCGCACGCCCTCACCATCCCGGGGGGATTCAGTATCGGGAGGAATCTGTGGAGGTGTCGATGAGGGTGGTCAATCGCTGAAGGCTTCTTCAAGGTAGCGATCGTGCTCGATGGAGAAATCCGTCAGCCCGGACCGAAACCTCCCACTGAGCTCGAGAGCTCGCTGCCTGAGGTCGTCCCGATCGTGGGCGGGCTCCTGCCGAAGCAGCGCCGCAACACCTGAGAGGATCAGCTCGGATACCGACTGTCCCCGTGAAGCGGCGAGTTTGTCCAGCGCTTCAGCTTGCTCGTCTGTCAGTTCGATCTGCGCGACCATGTCGTCACCCTAACTCATTCTAACACTGGGTCTTCGCCCAATTGTGTGGGTAGGTTGAGGCAGTAGCTGGCGGTGAGCCCTGGTGGGTCTGTGGCGACAGACGGGCAGATCGGGCGTCGTGCGCCAGCCCGTAGGATAGCCAGGTCCGGCGGTCGAGGGTGGAGCGCCCGACCCGCTCAGCTCTTGGCAGGTAGGGAAAGAAGCGGGAAGAGGCTGGCCGGCCCGACGGGTTCTTCCAAGAGATCGCGACCTGCTTCCACCTCGGTGGCCTCGATCTCTACCCAGCCGGGGCCACAACCCAAAGGGCTACCCACACCAATCGGTGAAGCGCCCTACTAACATTTGGCGGGCAGGCGATAATACCTCAACCACCCGCCAGATCTGCGTTGATCGCCACGAACTGCTCCAGGAGAGGTTGTCGGTGGTGTCGAGGGATTTCCGCCACGAGCGAAGTCGCAGCCGAGGGCGAGGTCGATTTGCGGCTGGCGGTAGCATTCGCGATGTCCTTTGCGCGGTGACGGTGACGAGGAGGTCAACGCGCCGTACTCGCCGTACGAAGAGCGATTCTGGCAAGGGCGATCTCCGCGAAAAACTTTACGACCTGATCTGCCTCCGGCAGCAGATCTTATCGTAGCGGGCGTAGAGTAAGAGGTCCGGCCTTTTAGATATTAAGTCGCCTGCGGCTCACTGTTTTCTGGAAGCGTCCGTCGAATCGAAGCATCTGTTTCCGCTATCTCAGCCTCAATTACTGCATCTTCCTCGCCCGTAATACCATAAAGTCTGCGAACAAGTCGTTCGATCCTCTCATCGAGTATGGATTCCTCGCGTTCGCGCTCCGCTCGAGCGTGAGGACTTCGCGCCTTTTGCCGCTCAAACGCCGTTCTCTGAATCCTCTCTACTAAAATAACGATCTCATCGTGGGCAGCCACCTCTCTCTTGTTAGAGAAATCGATCCTATGGATTGGAAGCCTGGATACACTGTTCCAAAAATACTCATATATGCCACCACTCTTAAGCTTCCCAATGCTTCGAAATCGAAAAGTAAGGAGCCTCGAATTTAGAAGTGCGAGAATATACAAAAGGTTTTCCGATTGGCCCCTGTCAAAAAGGACTGTAGTGTCGGTTAGGCCTAGGAAGATCCCGCGAGCGTCTAAGGCAAATCGGTTCGTCAGGGCTAGGTATGGGCAGAGAATTCTTCGACGGCCTAACCAATCCTTGTGTAGGGGCCATGTATACTTCCACCACTCGCAGTCACCCCGCTTGAACGCAGCGCGCGCCCTTAAGGCTGTCGCATTGTCGTTAAGGTGTTTCTGGACACCCTTCGGCAAATCTGCAAAAGCGTTGACTTGTTCCAGATACAGCAGGTACTCACCGCGGTCTCGTACGAAATAGCGTTGGATGTCGGAGTTGGCAGCACGTTTAAAGCAAAGGGCCTTGGGTACATTCCATGATCGGATCTCCTCCTCGCTTCGTTCACCGAAGACCTCATTCCTTCCGGTCTGCATACCCTGACCAATGTCAAGGATGCTGTCGATCCGATCGCCTGCGGCATCGATCTTGTCGTTTAGAAGCCGAGCTTCATCGGAAGTGAAGTTCCAAGAGTCTGATGAAAGCCGCTCCTGTAGCGCCTGCATCGTCCTGAAGACATCCGAATTGTCAAGGGCCGTGATTAGATCGTGTGGCTGCGGAAGGGGTCTTCTCAGCTTGGATACCTTGATTTCATGAGGTGTCTCGTGGGGTTGAAGGATGACGATGCATGTAGTGATTCCAATTCCACGAAAGACATGGAAGTTCTGAAAGTCAATGATCCTTTCTATCTTCGCATGCGCAAGCAGGTAGTTACGGAGTCGAGTTGCCTTATATGCCTCCAGAAAAGCTCTAGATACGATGAAAGCAAGTCTCCCGCGACACAGTTGGATTCCCTTGGTGAGGAAGTAGAATAGGATATCCGTTTTATCCGTGTAAACGTCTGGATAGGCGCTCTTGATGAGACCTAGCCGGACGTCCTTAGTACCATAAGTGTCGTCAATGTTCAGATACGGGGGGTTGCCAATTACAGCGTCGAATCCCCCACCCTTCATGACTCTCGGGAACTCTTTGCCCCAGTCCAGTGGGTTGACTGTCCTCATTTCCTCGCGATTGGGAAAGAGCTCCCCAATAAAAAGGTCGCTCCCTATGAGCGAGTTGCCACATTTGATGTTTTGCTCGAGGCTTGGGAGTGCTCGCTCCCCGAAGAGAGACTGCTGCGTGAGTGTCTCATTGTTCTCGCCTTCAAGTACCTTCAGAAGGAGCGAGAGTTTCGTCACCTCCACGGCCTGACGGTCGATATCTACGCCGTAGATGTTGTTGAGAAGGATGCGCCGCTTCTCTGCTGTCGTCAGGCGCCAACCACCACGCCCGAGGAAGACCTCCTTCTTGTGCTTCTGCGGCTTGTGATCCTGGTACCACGCGAGATGAACATTCAGGAGGTGCTGATAGGCGACAATAAGGAAGGAACCCGAACCGCAAGCAGGGTCAAGAATGCGTAACCTTTCAAGCTGCTTCGGAGACTTGCTCTTTGTCAGAGACCCGACCGCAGTCTCCACGATGTAGTCTACGACATAGGAGGGAGTATAGTAGACGCCGCCCGCCTTCCTCACCTCGGGCTTCTCATCAATAGACGCACGGTGGCCCTTTGTGAGGCGGATGACCTTTCCGAGGAACTGTTCGTAAACGTTCCCGAGGATTTCGACCGGTAGGACGGAGAACTCGTAAGGTGATTGAGGATGGTAGAGATTGGCGAGGATCGGCTTCAGCACCTTATCGTCTATCGTTAGGCCCGGCGTCAGCTGGTCAGCGTGGAAGTCGAAGAGGCCGGAGTTGTAGCGCGTGTCGGCCTTCCGGTAGAGTTCTACGAGTCGCGCGTAGATGCGAGGGCCGTTCGTCAGCGCCAGGAGACGTCCGTAGCCCTCCACACCCCGGTCTTCAGCGATGCGCATGAAGATGATGCGGTCGATGGTGGCTTGCACTGCGAAGTTCAAGTCGTCGGCCGAAAGGTCGGGATTGCGGAGGGCAATGTTCTTCGCGAGTTCCTGTCGCCAACCTTCAATCTCCTTCAGGAACTCGTCGTCGACCTCGGACGTTCCGCGCTTGCCTCGTGTGTCTTCGACATAGCGATCGAAAGAGCCCTTGAGCACGGCCTCTTTCGAGAAGATGCCCCAGATCTCCTCGAGTTTAGGGAGTAGCTCATCGAAGCGTATGTAGAGGATGCGGCCGACAGAGGCCTTGTCGCTTTCGCGTGGCTTTATACGTGTGTCGTAAACGACAAACTCCTCAAAGTTGGTGAGTATCGAGAGAGGGAGCTTCAAGCTCCAGGCGTAGCGCCGGAGCTGGTGGGCTGGGGCAGGGCTGGCCTTCAGGTCAATGGCGGGTTTCTTCGCCTCGACGAAGAATTTCCGCATACCCCCAAAGCGAAATGTGTAGTCCGGGGCCGAGTAATCCCTGACCGTGATGATGCTCTCTTCGTGGATGACGTCCTTGTACTGCTCGGCGGCACCAGAGCGGTTAGAGACGTCCCAGCCCAGCGCTTCGAAGAACGGGTTGATGAACTCATTCCGTGCGGTCTCCTCGTTGTATGTAGAGGACTTGTACCGATCGCGGTTCGCCTGGTATCTCTCAACCAGTTCTTCGATGACCTCCCGGGCGTTATCCAGCGAGCCGAACATCGTTCTCCTTGGGGCGCAGGCTGCGCGTTAGGGAGCCGGATTATACCAGTCCGCCGCCCCAGCCCCCAGGGTCCGCTCCAGATCCTCGCGGACGGCCTCCACGAACTGCCCTCCCGGCGTCGAGAGTCGTGGTCGCCAGGGTCGGTTTTTGTCCAACAGGCCCTGGCTGACGTCGACTCCAATGACGATGTCCGCTCCCAGGGCGCGGCAGAGGGAGATCAGCACCGGGTTGACGAGACCGCCGTCCACGTACCAGAACGGTCCCAGAGGACTTCGCTGTCGAGGACGACTCCGTCGCAATCGAGGAGGACGGCTTCGATCAACCCTCCGTCCCCTCCAGCCGCGCCATCTCCCGGTTGTGGACCCGCCCCAGCGTGAGTTGCCCCGAGATCGCTCCGATCAGCGCCCAGAGCATGTCCCACTGCGTGTCCCACACGTCGCCCTGGGTGCCCAGGAACTCGTCCGCGGCCGAGCCGCCGATCACGGCGGACCACCACTCCACGAATTCATAGCAGGCGCTGAAGGCCAGGCACACGCAGGTGACGAGGAAGAACAGCCAGCCTCGCCGCAGCACGATGCCCTTCCGCAACAGGATCTCCCGGGTCAGGATCGCCGGCACGAGTCCCTGGGCGAAGTGGCCTAGCCGGTCGTAGTGGTTCCGGGTCAGCCCGAGGATGTCCCGGAACCAGAAGCCGAGCGGCACCCGGGCATAGGTGTAGTGCCCGCCCGCCATCAGGATCAAAGCATGGAGGAAAATCAGCCGATAGAGCAGAGGCGTCAACGGGAACCGCCGGTGGGTGGCGATTAGGATCGGCACCCCGATGAAGATCGGAGCGACCTCCAGGAACCACGTCAGGCGATCGTAGGCGCCGATGGCCGATACGACTAGGGCCACGGCTCCGAGGCCGAGCAGGACGAGAGGTTCTCTGGAGGAGCGGTTCACGCGCCTCAACCGTATCAGGATTGGGATAGGCTCGCAGCCGTCGTCCCTGCCCACGCGCGGAGCCGCCGAGAGGGCGAGGCCGATTTTGCGAGCCCCGGATGGTCGCAGCGCGATTGGGTGGCGGCTCAGGATCTGATAGCAACGCCGACGAGGATCAACGCGAACCCTGCGAGAAAGGTCATAAAGCCCGGTCGGGCCTTGTTCCAGTGGGTGAACGCAAAAATCAGATAACCGAAGGGTATGAAGAAGGCCGCCAAGCCCCAGAGAATGCTCGTTCGGAAGGCCAAGATCACCAACCAGATCGCAGCTATCAGGCAAATCAAGCCACCAAGGATGATCATCCGCGACTCTCCTTTATGCTCAGGACTACCAGTTTACTGCTTTGTCAGATTGCCGTCCCAAGCCGCCGCCAAGGGCGAGGCCGATTTTGCAAGCCCCGGATGGTCTCTCATTCCCGGATTTCGTGTATCGTTTAGACATGGCTCAGGTGAACTGGAAGGACCCCGTCATCGAAGCGTACAAACGGGACGTGGACCTGACTCTTCTCAAGAAGAATCTCCGTCTGACTCCGGAAGAGCGCATCCTGGCAGCCATGGAGCTCCAGAAACTGGCCGAGGAGGTCCGTCGCGCCGGCCGTGAGGCACGGCGAGGCCGGTGACCGACTTCAAGGCCCTCCTCGAGGCGCTTGCCGGCGCCGGCGTGGAGTTCATTCTGGTCGACTCCTAGCTCTGCTCTTGCCTTTCTCCCTCCGCGCCCTCCGGGACAGCAGCGCCCGGGGGATGAGACCTCAGTTTCACCTCGATCTCCTGGATGTCCGTCTCCAGTTCCTGGATGCGTGATCGCTTGGTGGCGACGCGGGCGTCGACCTCGCCGATCTTGCCTTCGAGCTCGGCGCGAGTCGCGTCGGCGTGCGGGCCGGGACGCAGGCCTTCGAGCCGGGCGCGCCAGCGGGTGAGGTTCTCCTCGTCGCGGCCGATCGACTCGCGCAGACGCTCGAGCTGCTCCTGCTTGTAGGTCTGTGTCTCCCGCAGGCGCTCCTTCCACTCGCTTTTGCGCTGCTCCCGGTCCTTCTCGCGTTCCTCGAACCAGGCGCTGCGCCGCTCGAAGAACTGGTCCATCGCGCCCCGGAAGCGCTTCCAGAGCGCCTCGGACTTCTGCTTCGGCACCGGGCCGACGGCCTTCCACTCGGCCTGCAGGGCCTTCAGGGCCTCGCCCGTCTCCTTGAAGCTCGTGGAGGTGCAGAGCTCCTCTGCCCGCCGGCAGAGCTCCTCTTTCTTGCGGATGTTCTCCTTGTGCTCCTTCTCCACCTGGTCGTAGTGGACCTGGCGGCGCTCGAAGAACTGGTCGTTGGCTTTGCGGAAGCGCTGCCACACGGTCTCGGCCTGGTCGCGGGGGACGGGACCGATCTCCTTCCACTGCGCCTGAAGGCCCTTGATCGCCTCGCCCGCGGTCTTCCACTCGGTCGAGGTGCTGAGCTCCTCGACCTGGACGCAGAGGGCCTCCTTCTTCTGGAGGTTCTCCTCGAGCTCTCGCAGGCGCTCCTGGAAGTGGGCCTGCCGGCGCTCGAAGAAGTGATTGCCGGCCTTGCGGAACCGTTCCCACAGCTCGGTCGACCGCTCCTTCGGCACCGGGCCGATGGTCTTCCATTCGGCCTGGAGGGTCTTGATGGCCTGCGCGGTGACCTTCCAGTCGCTGGCCTCGCTCAGCTCCTCGGCGCGCACGCAGAGCTCCTCCTTGCGTCGCAGGTTGGCTTCGAGCTGCTCCGGGCTGGTCTTGGCCGCGGCGCCGGCGGGGCGGTCCTCCCGCTCGGTGGTGGCCATCCTCTCGTCGAGGTGGACCTCTTCGCCGAGGTTCACCTCCTCGCCGAGGTTGACCTCTTCGCCGGTAGTGACCTCCTCACCCGGCGTGACCTCTTCTCCAGGGGTGACGACCTCCTCGCCGGGGGTGATCACCTCGACGGGCTCTTCCGTGGGCAGGGGAGGCGCGGTCTCCTCGGGGAGGCCGGGCGCTTCGCCGGTGTCTGGGGAGTGCAGGGGCTCGCCCGCAAGCGGGGCCCCCGCGGTCTGAGGGGTGTCGGTTTCGGGTTCGTTGAAGTCTGCCATGTTGATCCTCGGAGGGAGAGAATACCCTTTCGCCGCTGGTCTGCACGAGCCCCCCTCCATTATCCTCCAGACATGAGGGCCATGATCCTGCGCTCGCTTGGGCCCATCGAGGAGAACGGAGTCCCGCTCGTGCAGGCGGAGCTGCCGGACCCCGTGCCGGGCCCGGGGGAGATCCGCATCCGGGTGGCGGTCTGCGGCGTCTGCCACACGGAGCTGGACGAGATCGAGGGGCGCACGCCGCCGCCCCGGCTCCCCGTCGTCCTCGGCCACCAGGTGGTGGGCCGGGTGGACGCCCTGGGGGCCGGCGTGACCTCCCGGCGCGAGGGGGACCGGGTCGGCGTCGCCTGGATCTATTCGTCGTGCGGCCACTGCAAGCTCTGCCGCGAGGGGAACGAGAACCTCTGCCCCGATTTCCGGGCCACGGGCCGTGACGTCGACGGCGGCTACGCCGAGAGGATGATCGCGCGGGCGGACTACGTCCATCCCATCCCGGAGGTCTTCTCCGACGTCGAGGCCGCGCCGCTCCTCTGCGCCGGCGCCATCGGCTACCGCTCGCTGAAGCTCTCGGGGCTGCGGGACGGCGAATCCCTGGGCCTCACCGGCTTTGGCGCCTCGGCCCACCTGGTGCTCAAGATGGCGCGCCACCGCTACCCGCATTCGCGGGTGCACGTCTTCGCCAGGAGCGAGGGCGAGCGCGAATTCGCCCGCGAGCTGGGCGCCGTCTGGGCGGGGGAGGCGATGGACGAGCCGCCGGAGAAGCTCGCCGCCATCCTCGACACCACGCCGGCCTGGCAGCCGGTCGTCGAGGCGCTCAGGAACCTGGAGCCCGAGGGACGGCTGGTGATCAACGCCATCCGCAAGGAGGAGAGGGACAAGGACGCTCTCCTGCGGCTCGACTACCCTCGCGACCTGTGGCTGGAGAAGGAGATCAAGAGCGTCGCCAACGTGGCCCGCAGCGACGTCCGGGAGCTCCTGGCCCTGGCGGCGGAGATCCCCATCCGCCCCGAGACTCAGGAGTACCCGCTGGAAGAGGCGAACCGGGCGCTGCGGGAGCTCAAGGCGCGCCAGATCCGGGGGGCGAAGGTGCTGCGGATCGGGTGAGGATTTCAATCTTTCGGCGGATGCCAGCCTGCGGCCACCCAGAGCCTTCTCGCCAGAACGAGGCTTGGCCGGTTCAATTGGAGTGCCGCCACCGTTGCGCGCCCTACGGCTGTCCTCCCATCGATTCGCGTCGTACCTTCGGACCACGCGAAGTGTTCCGTCCATTCCTGCTGGCGTGGATTGAAGACCCTGACGCTCAGCCCGGTCTCCGGATCAACGATGAGAAAACGGTTGCTCTTGTGATCGTTACAGAGCGAGCAGGCGAGCCAGAGGTTGTCCTCCGTCGTGGGACCGCCCAGGGAACGTGGAAGCAGATGATCGAATTCCATGGACCTGCCGATCACAGCTTCCTGGGTCAGGCAGTAACCACAGCGATATCGCGCCTGCTCAGCCACGCGCCGGCGCAACTCGACAGAGATGTAGTCGGAGCTCACTGGGTGGACAAGAGCCCGGAGACGTCATGCCCGCGGTCTTTGAGGAGCCGGGCCGCCTGAGCCCGGATCAACATCGTCCATTCGTACTCTTGGATGAGCTTCACGCGAGCAATGTCTTCGTCTTGGCTCAGTCCTTCGTTCCGTTGCTTGAAGTGCAGGGCTTCAAGCTCCTGGCTCGCCTCTCGTGACATGGCCTTCCTGGCGAGGCGCCAGAGATCGTCATCCGCCAATCCTTCAAGGGCCTCGATGGCCTTGATGAGCTCAGGCGAGAGCTCGCTCTCGGCCGGCACTGCGGATGCAACCGCGTCCAGAAGCTCGGTTTCCAGGCTGCGGTGACTCCATTTCGCACGCTGCCGGAAGCGCTGGTAGAGAGTTTCTGGGAGATGAAGAGTGATGGCATGGGCGGTCATGGCGAAAACTCCGGCGCAAACCGTCTGACGGCGATCATGCTAGCACGAGCTGGACTGAACCCCCCAGCGTCAGCAGCGGCTCCTTCATCTCGCCCCTGCTATCATCGGGCGTCCCGTCACGCTCGCGATCCTCCCATGCCTCGCCTTCGGCCGCCCTTCCGCCCGCTCGCCTGGGGACTCCTCGGTGGAGCTCTCCTCGCCGCGGCGCCGTCCTCGTCGCTTCGTCCCGGCGAGCCGGTCGAGCGCGACCTTGCCGCCGGGGAGTCCCAGGTCCATCAGGTCGAGCTGAGCGCGGGCCGGCCCTGGCTGCTGACCGTCGAGCAGCGGGGGATCGACGTGGTGGTGGAGGTCTCGGCGCCGGACGGCAAGCGCCTCGCCGCCGTCGACAGCCCGCTCGACCGCCAGGGGCCGGAGACCGTGCTGGTGGAGCCGGCGGTGGCGGGCCTCTATCGCGTCGAGGTGCGCGCCCAGGAGAAGGCGGCGCCTTCCGGCCGCTATGAAATTCGTGTCGACGATCTGTCGCCGGCGACCGATCCTCACCGCCTCGCCGCCGAGCGGGCCCTGACCCGGGCGGGGGAGCGATACCTGGCGGGCACAGCCGAGGCCCGGCGCCAGGCCATCGCCGAGCACCAGCAGGCCCTGGCGGAGTGGCGGGCCGTGGGGGACCGCCGGCAGGAGGCGCGGTCGCTCTACGCCCTGGCGGTCCTCTCCCGGCTGGTCAACGACACCCGCCCGGCCCTCGCCTGGGGCCAGGAGGTGCTCCCGCTCTGGCAGGACCTGGGCGACCGGTTGTGGGAGGGCGCGACCTGGAACGAGATCGGCCTCGACCACTGGCTGCTGGGCGAGAGCGCCGAGGGCAAGGCCGCGTTCGAGCAGGCCCTCGTCCTCCAGCGCCAGATCGCCGACCGCTACGGCGAGGGGGTCTCGCTCAGCAATCTCTGCCTGATGGACCTCTCTCGCGGCGAGCTGCGGGCCGGCCTTGCCTGCTACGACCGGGCGTTGCCGGTGCTGCACGAGGTGCAGGCTCAGGGCCTGGAGGGCTCGGCACTGCTCAGCATCGGCCGCGTCTACGATGTCCTCGGCGAGCCGGATCAGGCGCGGGACCGCTATCAGCAGGCCCTGGCCCGCATGCGCGCCACGGCGGACCGGGCGGGGGAGGCGCGGACCCTGAATCAGATCGGCCTGCTCCACTCCACACTCGGGAACTACCAGGAGGCTACCGCCCACTTCGGCCAGGCGCTGGAGGTGTTCCGCGCCCTCGATGACCGGCGCTGGCAGGCGAACGTCCTCCACAACCTCGGCCTCGTCTACCAGAGCCTCGGCGAGCGTCCGCGGGCGCTCTCCTACTTCGAGCAGGCCCTGCGGCTGCGGCGCGAAGTGGGCGATGCCAAGGGGGAGGCCGCCACGCTGACCGCTCTGGGCCAGGTCAACAACTTCCTGGGCCGGCCGCGGGAAGCCCTGGCCTTCGAGCGACAGGCGCTGGTGCTCTACCGCGCCGGCAACGACCGCTTCGGAGAGGGGTTCACCCTTGCCGAGCTCGGCCGCGCCTCCCTGGCGCTGGGGGACGCCGCCGCGGCCCTCGCCGCGTTCGATCGCGCGGTCGAGCTCCTCGGCGCCACGGGTTCCCTCACCGCCGAGGCCGACGCCCTGTCCAACCGCGGGGAGGCCTGCACCGAGCTCGGTCAGCCTGCCAGGGGGATGGAGAGCCTGAGCCAGGCCCTGGAGCTGGCGCGCTCCACGGGCTACCGGGCGGGCGAGGTGAAGGCGGAGCTCGGTCTGGCCCGGGCGCAGCGCCGGCTGGGGCGCTCCGCCGAGGCCCGGACCCACGCCGAGGCCGCCCTCACCCTCGTCGAGACGCTGCGCACGCGCATCGGCAGCCCGGACCTGCGCGCCTCCTACTCGGCCCTTACCCACGACGCCTACGAGCTGGAGATCGATCTCCTGATGGCGGCCCATGAGGCCGCGCCCGCCGCCGACTTCGACCGCAAGGCGCTGGAGGCCACCGAGCGAGCACGGGCACGCACCCTCCTCGAGCTGCTCGCCGAAGCCCGGGTGGACGTCCACCAGGGGGCCGATCCCAACCTGCTCGAGCGCCGGGCCTCGCTGCTTCGGCGGCTGAGCGCCAAGGCCGAGCGCGCCCTGCGCGAGCGGCCGGCCAACGCCGACGAACGGGCGGCCCTGGAGGAGGACCGCGACGCCATCCTGCGCGATCTCGACATCGTCGAAGCCGAGATCCGCGAGCGCAGCCCCGGCTACGCCGCTCTGGTGCAGCCCCAGCCGCTCGCCGCGCCGCAGATCCAGGCCCTCCTCGACGCGGACACCCTGCTGCTCAGCTACTCCCTGGGCGAGGCCCGCAGCGTCCTCTGGGCCGTGACCGCGAAGACCATCGCGAGCTTCGAGCTGCCGGGCCGCGCCGCCATCGAAGGGGCGGCCCGCCAGTTTCACGAGGGCTTGAGCGTCCATGATCCCGCCGGCCGCGTGCGCCAGGCCGCCCATGGCAAGGCCCTCGGTCGCATGCTCCTGGGACCGGTGGCGGACCGCCTGGACCGCCAGCGCCTCGTCTTGGTGCCCGACGGCGCCCTCGAATACGTGCCGTTCGGGGCCCTGCCGGAGCCGGGCGGCGGCGCCCTCGCCAGCCCGATCCTGGAGCGCCACGAGGTGGTCTACCTCCCCTCGGCCTCGGCGCTGGCGATCCAGCGCCAGGTGCTGGAGCGGCGCCCGCCCGCGCCCAAGCGGCTCCTCGTGCTGGCCGATCCCGTGTTCGATCCCAGCGATCCACGCCTCACGCGGCTCGTGCGGCTCGCCCGGCGGCCGTCGGCCCGCACCCGGGGCGACGACGGCCCCGTATCCGAGATCTTCGAGCGTCTTCCGGGCTCCCGGCAGGAGGCGGAGGCGATCGCGGCCCTGGCGCCGGCCGCCAGCACCCGCCTGGCCCTCGACTTCGACGCCAGCCGGTCCGAGGCCCTGAGCGACCGGCTGAGCGCCTACCGCATCGTCCACTTCGCCACCCACGGCATCATCGACGCCGAGCATCCGGCGCTCTCGGGGCTGGCGCTCTCCATGGTGGATCGCGCGGGTAAGCCGCAGGCGGGCTTCCTTCATCTTCACGACATCTACAACCTGCGGCTCGACGCCGACCTCGTGGTGCTCTCCGGCTGCCGCACGGCGCTGGGCAAACTGGTGCGGGGCGAGGGGCTGATCGGCCTCACCCGCGGCTTTCTCTACGCCGGAGCGCCGCGGGTGGTGGCCAGCCTGTGGCGGGTGGAGGACCTCGCCACGGCGGCGCTGATGACCCGCTTCTATCGCGCCCTCTGGGTCGAGCGGCTGCGGCCGGCCGCGGCCCTGCGCGCCGCCCAGCTCTCCCTGCGGCAGCAACGGCGCTGGCGCGATCCCTACTTCTGGGCCGGCTTCGTCCTGGAGGGAGACTGGCAATGAACGGGGTGCGATCTTTCGGCTCGCCGCCCCACTACCGGACTGAACCGACGCTACGAGGAGGCAAACATGAACATCGGATCTTTCATTGGCAACTGGCCGGTCAACTTTGCCACCGGGCCGCTCACCCAGTTGGGCCAGCCGCTGGCGGCCCTGAGCTCCGTCGAGATCGGCACGGGCAAGAACGGCGCTCAGCCGCCTACCTTCTTCGGCGATGACTACGAGGTCCAGGTGGGCTTCGCGCTGCTCGACAAGTCGGGCGGGGTGATCTTCGCCGGCGCCCCGGATCGTCTGCTGTCGCTGGTCGGCGAGCAGCTCCGATGGCACGGCCTCCATGAGGGACAGGAGCTCAACATCAACATCGCGCTGGCGGAGATCTTCCGCCAGGACGCGGACGACCGCGGGTCCTATCCCTACCTCTTCGGCTGCACCGTCTACGGCGACCCCGACCAGGTGGGCGTCTGGGGTGCGAGCGGCACGCCGGGCGGCGGCTCGCCGAAGCCCTGGAGAGGCGTGCTAGAATCCACCTGACCTCAAAGTCAGGGAAACCGGCTTCTGGCCAGCAACGGCACCGTCCTCGACCCGGCAAGCGAGCTCCTGGAAACCCTGGTGGCCAGGATCCAGGCCGGGGACCGGCGCGCCGAGGAGCGGGTGGTCGAGCTCTACGGCCGCAGTGTGGCGGTGCTCCTCGACCGCCACACCAACGGCCGGCCCGAGGCCCAGGACCTGTTCCAGGACACCTTCCGCCTCGTGCTCGAAAAGCTGCGGCGCGGCGAGCTGCGCGAGCCCGCCAAGCTCCCCGGCTTCCTCGCCCAGATCGCCCGCAGCCTCGCCATCGAGCACTACCGCAAGGCCACCCGCCGCAAGACCGACACCGACAGCGAGGCGATCGGGGAGGCCGTGGCCCCCAGCGCCAACCCGTTGAGCGCGCTGCTGGAGAGCGAGAACGCCGCCCTCGTCCGCCGCGTCATCCGCGAGCTGGGCAACGAGCGCGACCGCGAGATCCTGCTGCGCTTCTACATCGCCGAGGAGGACAAGGACCGCATCGCCGCCGATCATGGCCTCACCAGTCTGCAGCTCAACCGCGTCCTGCACCGCGCCCGCCAGCGCTATAAGGAGCTGTTCCTGGAGCGGACCGGCAAGCAAGGAGCCGCGCTCGCAGGGGGTGCGATCCTTCTGCTCCTGATCACACTATGGAAGTGGATGCTCCGGGGGGCGGGGTGACGCATGGACCATGCATACATCGAAGAGAACGGCCTGATCGAGCGTTACCACCAGGGCCTGCTGCCGCCCGAAGAGGAGGCCCGCTTCGAGGAGCACTTCGTCGCCTGCCCTGAGTGCACCGAGCAGCTCGAGCTGGCGCGGGGATTCCAGCGCGGCCTCAAGAGCATGGTTGCCGAGGACGCCCTCATCGCGCGGACGGCGGTGCAGTTGGGCCTCTTCGCGTGGCTGGCCCGGCGCGGCCGGCTCGCCCAGTGGGGCCTGGCCCTCGCCGCTCTGCTCGTCGTTTTCGTCCTTGGTATCCTTCCAGTCCTTTGGGTCCGTGAGGAATCGAAGAGCCTGCGCCAGACCACGACCTCCCTGCGGGAGCGCTGGCAGAGCCGGGACCGGGACGCGGCGGATCTCCAGAAGCGCCTCGCCGAGAGTGAAGCGAATCGCCGCGAGCTGGAAGCGAAGCTCGCCCAGGCGAAGCCTGCCGGGGTCTCTCCGGGCCTCCTTCCAGTGGTACTGCTCACCGCCGTCCGCGGCGCGGGCGAGCCGCCGGCGACGATCGACCTCTCCCGCACCGGCCCCGTTCTGGCCCTGGCCGTGGACCCTGGAGCCGGCGCCCGCTTCGCGAGCTACCGCGTGACGCTCACCCGGACGGGCGCGACCGTGTTCCGCCACGCCGGTCTTCAGCCAAACGCTCTGGAAACCTTGATGATCACTTTCCCCGCGACCTTCTTTGCGTCGGGCGAGTATCGGCTGCGAGTCGAAGGGATCCAGGCGGACGGAACGGCGTCCGAGATCGGCGGGTATCCGTTCCGGGTGGTGGGGAAGCGATGAACCGTTGATCCTCCTCCGGACTCCGGGACCAGGCCCCCCCCTGGGACCGCCGGCGTCCCGCCGGCAGCTTACTCCGCTTTTTCTCCTGCCGTTTCTTCTTCTTTGACAGGATCAGCGCTTCGCGCCTTCCAGCTCGACCACCACCAGCTCCCCATCCGCATACCGCGCCCGCAAAACCTTTTTATCGAACTTGCCCACCGACGTTCGCGGAATCTCCGGGATGAACGTCCACCGCTCGGGCAGCCACCACCCCGCGACCTTGTCGCACAGGAAGCGGCGCAGGGCCCCGGCGTCTCTCTCGGCCCCCTCCTTGAGCACCACGCAGGCGAGGGGACGCTCGTCCCAGGTGGCATCGGGCACGCCGATGACCGCCGCCTCGGTGACGTCGGGATGACCCATGAGATGGTTTTCGAGCTCGACCGACGAGATCCATTCGCCGCCGGATTTGATGACGTCCTTCGCGCGATCGGTGATCTGGATGAAACCGAGAGGATCGACGCAGCCCACATCGCCGGTGCGCAGCCAGCCGTCGTGGAATCGCTCCGGCGCCGGGTTCTTGTAGTACGAGCCGGTGACCCAGGGGCCGCGCACCTCGATCTCGCCGATGGCCTTGCCGTCCCAGGGTAGCTCGTCGCCGGCGTCGTCGACGATGCGCATCTCGACGCCGGTGAAGGCCCGTCCCGTCTTCGCGCACCACTCCGCCTGCTCCCCTTCCCGGGTGCCGCGTGGCGGCCACGCCAGCGCGGCGACCGGCGACGTCTCGGTCATGCCCCAGCCCTGGGCGATCCAGACGCCGGTCTTCTCGTGAAACCGCTCGATGAGCGCGCGGGGCACGGCCGCGCCGCCGCCCATGACCATCCGCAGCGAGGAGAGATCGGTCGCGTGCCGCTCCGCGTAGCGCAGCAGGTCGTTCAGGATCGTCGGCACGCCCGCCGCGTACGTCACCCGCTCGGCCGCGATCATCCGGGCCAGCGGTTCCCCTTGGAGGAAGGGGCCGGGCATCACGAAGTCCGCGCCGCACGACCAGCCGAGATAGGGCAGACCCCACGACAGCGCGTGGAACATGGGCACGATCGCCAGCACGCGATCCCTTTCCGTCAATGGCACGGCCGCGGGCTGACCCACCCCGAGCGTGTGCAGGAAAATCGAGCGGTGCGAGTAGACGACGCCCTTCGGATCGCCCGTGGTGCCGGTCGTGTAGCACATCGCGGCGGCGGCGCGTTCGTCCAGCTCAGGCCAGGCGAACCCGGGTGTTTCAGCGCCGATCAGCTCCTCATACCGCAGCACGCGGTCTACGCCGTCGCCGAGCGCAGATGCATCGCCGGACCCGGCCACGACGATCCATTCGACGGTCGTCAGCCGGTCTCGGACGCGCGCGAGAACCGGGATCAGCGAGTCGTCCACGATCACGACCTTGTCCTCGCCGTGGTTCATGACGTAGGCGAGTTGGTCGGGAAACAGCCGCAGGTTGAGTGTGTGCAGTACGGCCCCCATGCCCGGCACGGCCAGGTAGGCCTCGACGTGCTCCTGGTTGTTCCATTGCAGAGTGCCCACGCGGTCGCCGGGGCCGACGCCGAGCCGCTGGAGCGCCGCGGCGAGGCGCTCGGCGCGGTCGGCGATGGCCGCGAAGCTGGCGCGGCGCGGCTCCGCCCCCGTCCAGGTGACGATCTCGCTGTTGCCGTAGATCCTGCGGCCATGGCGAAAGATGTGCTGGATAGTCAGCGGGAAATCCATCATTGTGCTGAGCACGGGGCGTTCCTCCCTTGAGCCCTGGGGCGCTTGAGCCGACGGAGAACTATGGCATGAGAGCGCCTCCAGGTGCGAGGCATTCCCCTTGCACGCTCTCTCCCGTGAGACGGTCCGGCGACGGATCGGGCTCGTTCCCTCCCTGGACGCCGGACCTCTCCTTTCACCAGCCGTGTAATTCCTGCTTGCAAGGAAAGGAGCGCGCGATGGCGAAAACGGGGGCGGACATTCTGATCGAGAACCTGATCGACTGGGGGGTGGACACCGTCTTCGGCATTCCCGGGGACGGCATCAACGGCATCATGGAGGCGCTGCGCAAGCGCCAGGAGCTGGTCCGCTTCATCCAGGTGCGCCACGAGGAGGCCGCTGCCTTCATGGCCTGCGGCTACGCCAAGTACACGGGCCGGCTCGGCGTCTGCCTCGCCACCTCCGGCCCCGGCGGCATCCACCTGCTCAACGGCCTCTACGACGCCAAGATGGACGGCCAGCCGGTGCTCGCCATTACCGGCCACCATTACCACGACCTGATCGACACCTTCGCCCAGCAAGACCTCGATCTCGACAAGGTTTTCCAGGACGTCGCCGTCTACAACACGCGGGTGATGGGGCCGACTCATGTCGAGAACGTCACCAACCTCGCCTGCCGCGCCGCCCTCAGCTACCGGGGAGTCTCCCACGTCAATTTCCCCACCGATCTTCAGGACCAGGAGGGGGGCGAGCGGTCGCCGCGCAACCGCCCCCATCACGAGTCGAGCGTGCTCGCCCGCCGCGCCGCGCTCCCTGCGGGCGAGGACCTGCGCCGCGCGGCCGAGATCCTCAACCAGGGAAAGAAGGTCGCCATCCTCGCCGGCCGCGGTGCCCTGCATGCCACCGAGGAGCTGGAGCAGATCGCCGAGCTGCTCGGCGCGCCGATCATCAAAGCCCTGCTCGGCAAGGCCGCCGTGCCGGACGACAGCCCCTACACCACCGGCGGCATCGGCCTCCTCGGCACCAAGCCCTCGCAGGAGGCGATGGAGGAGTGCGACACCTTCCTGATCATCGGCAGCTCCTTCCCCTACATCGAGTTCCTCCCCAAGCCGGGGCAGGCCCGCGGAGTGCAGATCGACCTCGATCCGCTGCGCATCGGCCTGCGCTACCCGGTCGAGGTCGGGCTGATCGGCGACAGCCGGGCGACACTGCGCGAGCTGATGCCGCTGCTCCAGCGCCACGAGAAGCGCGATTTCCTCCGCAAGGCTCAAGGAGCGATGAAGGACTGGTGGAAGCTGATGGAGGAGCAGGCCTCGCGCCAGGACAAGCCGATGAAGCCGCAGGTGGTCGCCTGGGAGCTCGGCAAGCGACTGCGCGACGACGCCATCATCTCCTGCGACTCGGGGACGATCGCCTCCTGGTTCGCCCGTCACATCCCGGTCAAGCGCGGCCAGATGCACTCGCTCTCGGGCACCCTCGCCAGCATGGCCAACGGCCTCCCGTACACCATCGCGGCCCAGATCGCTTATCCCCAGCGGCAGTGCGTCGGCTTCGTGGGTGACGGCGGCTTCACCATGCTGATGGGTGAGATCGCCACCGCCGTCAAGTACGAGCTGCCGATCAAGATCGTGATCGTCAAGAACAACTCGCTCGGCCAGATCAAGTGGGAGCAGATGGTCTTCCTCGGCAACCCCGAGTACGCCTGCGAGCTGCAGCCGATCGACTTCGCGGCCTTCGCCCGCGCCTGCGGTGCCAGCGGCTTCACCGTCGAGGACCCGGCCGCCTGCGGCGACGTGCTCGACGAGGCGCTCTCCCGCCCCGGCCCCGTGGTGATCGAAGCGGTCGTCGATCAGAACGAGCCGCCGATGCCCCCCAAGACCTCCGCCCGGCAGGCCGCCCACCTCGCCGAAGCCCTCGCCAAGGGGACTCCCCACGGCGGCAAGATCGCCCTCACCATCGCTTCGGACAAGGTGAAGGAGATGGTCTGACGCGCGGCCCCTTCGGGGCGGACCCTCACTCTCCCAACCCTCTCTCTCCCAGCCTCCCCCCCGCCGGCCGGGAGAGAGAGGGCTTCAAAAAACGGAGTAAGTGGCCGGCGAGACGCCGGCGCTCCCAGGGTTTCTTGCTTCTGCTTGTTTCAGACTAACCACTCCCTCTTCTCCCGGCGGTCGGGGGGGAGGCCGGGAGAAGAGGGCCGGGGTGATGAGGGCCACCGGCTCGATAAGGCAATCTGACAAGGTAGAATCATCAGCCAGCGAGGATCCCTCATGCCCAAACGACTCCGACGCGGGCTCTTGCCCGCTCTCCTGTTCTGGTCTCTGGCCGCCGCCCCCGGCCTCGCAGCCGAGGCGCCCAGGACCCTCCGCGAGCAGTCGCTGCTGCCCACGGGCCTGCATCTCGATCCCGCCGGCGAGTCCTTCGACCTGGGCAGCCTGCCTCTGGCGATGGCGCTCTCGCCTGGCGGCGACCGGCTCGCCGTCCTCCTCAGCGGCTGGCGCGAGCAGGGGGTGCAGATCGTCGAGCCTCGCACGGGGAGGGTGGTGCAGACGCTTCCCCAGACGGCCGCTTTCCTGGGGCTCGCGTTCGCGGCGGATGGCACTCTCTACGCCTCCGGCGGCAATGAGGACCAGGTGGTTCGCTACAGCCTCAAGGACGGTCTGATGGCGCCGGCGGGTACCCTGGCGCTGGCTCCCAAGGAGGCGGGGAAGGAGGCGACCCGGTATCCGGCGGGCCTGGCACTGTCGCCGGACGGACGGCGGCTCTACGTGGCCGAGAACGTGGGGGACTCTCTGGCAGTGATGGAGCTGCCTGATGGACGAATTGTTCAGCGGTTGCCGGCGGGCCACAGCCCTTACGGTGTGGCCGTCTCGCGGGACGGCACGGTCTTCGTGTCCGCCTGGGGGGAGCGCCACGTGGCGGTCTTTCGTCCTGACGGGACGGGCTCGCTGGCGGCCGTCCGGCGGGTCGAGGTGGGCCGGCATCCTTCGGCGCTCCTGCTCAACCCGGCGGGCACCCGGTTGTTCGTCGCTTCGGCCAGCACGGACCGGGTCGTCGTCGTGGACACGGCGCGGCTGCGGGTGGTCAGGACGCTCGCCGATCCTCCTCCTTCCGGACCGGGGGAGGGCAGCACGCCCAATGCCCTGGCGCTCTCGAAGGACGGCGCCCGCCTGTTCGTGGCCGAGGCGGACAGCAACGCCGTAGCGGTTTTTGGCCTGTCCGCCGCGACCTCGGGCGTCGCCTCCGCGAAGGGCAGGGACTGCCTGCTGGGACGCATCCCCGCGGGCTGGTATCCGAGCGGCGTGCTCGCGGTGGGGGATTCCCTTCTGGTCCTGAACGCGAAGGGCCGGGGCACGGCACCCAATCCGGGCATGGTGCAGCCGAAGGACAAGCTGCCCAAGGACTCTCATTACTACACCCTGGGCCAGATCAACGGCACACTGTCGGTGCTCCCATTCTCCGACCTGAAAAATCTGCAGGCGCTCTCGCAGCGGGTCGCTCGCGCGAACGGCTGGGGCCGTCCGCGGCAGGCGCCCAGATATCCACCGTTCGAGCACGTCGTGTATATCATCAAGGAGAACCGCACCTACGATCAGGTCCTGAGCGATCTACCGCAGGGCGATGGCGACACGTCCCTCTTGTTCTTTCCCCGCGAGGTGTCGCCGAACCACCATGCGCTCGCCGAGCGTTTCGGTTTGTTCGATCGCTTTTTCACCAATGCCGAGGTGAGCAACCAGGGCCACCCTTGGTCCATGTCGGGATATGTGACCGACTACACGGAGAAGACGACGCCTTCGAGCTACTCCGACCGCCGGCCGCAGCCGCCGGACGAAGGGGAGACGGACGAGCCGGCGAGCGGTTTTCTCTGGGACTCCGCCCTGCGCAAGGGTATCGGCCTGCGGGTCTATGGCGAGTACGCGGTCGTCGAGAAGAAGACCACGCGCTCGCAGAAGAAGAGCATCGCGCCATTCACGAGCGCGGAGTATCCCGCGTATGACCTTTCCATTCAGGATCAGCGCCGGGCCGACGCCTGGATCGCGGACCTCCAGGGGTTCGTCAAGAGCGGCCGCATGCCGGCGCTGGAGATCCTGCACCTGCCGAACGATCATACGGCCGGCGCTCGTCCGGGATTGCCCACGCCCCGCGCGTACATGGCCGACAACGACCTCGCTCTCGGTCGCCTCGTGGAGGCGCTCAGCAGGACGCCGTTCTGGCGCACGACCGCCGTGTTCGTCCTGGAGGACGACGCCCAGGCCGGACCCGATCACGTGGATTCGCACCGCTCCGTGCTCCTCGTCATCTCCCCTTACAACCGACCCGGAGTGGTGCACCGGTTTGCGAATACGACGGATGTCCTGGCCACGATCGAGGAGATCCTGGGCCTGGGATCTCTCTCCCAGTTCGATCACTTCGGCCGTCCCCTGCGCGAGCTGTTCACGGCGGAGCCGGACCTGTCGCCCTATACGGCCCTGGTCCCCGCGGTCCCGCTGACGGAGACCAATCCCGCGAACGGCCCGGCGGCGAAGGAGTCGGCGCTGCTCGACCTGCGCTCGCCGGACGCCTCGCCGGACGAGCTCTTCAATCGCATCCTCTGGCGAACGTTGAAGGGAGACGTGGTCGCGATGCCGCCGCCGCGGCGGCTGCCCCTGCTCGAGCTGATCCGATCGCGATAGTCTTACTCACCCACCTTTGCCAACGCTTTTTCCATCAATGCCGGTTTCAGGCGCAGCCCAGCCTCGCGGAGCATCTCGATGACTGGGCGTGCTGCGCTGATGACGCCTCGATGCCGGCAGAGAATGACGACACCTAAAGCGCCAATCATGGAAAGACTCAGACTGCGAGCGCAACGACGTGCCGCCAAGTCGTCCAAGACGACCTCCGCCCCTGGGCGTTCAAGCCCATGGGCCAAGACTTGGGATTCACCGGCTCCCAAGTCCCAAAGGCGGATCCGGTCGGGGAGCGGTCGATCGGCAACCTGGAGTACCGAGGGGAGACTCTTGACCCTGTCGGCCGTCTCGTCGCGATGGGAACCTGCTTGGATCTCTCGGATCACAGCCTCCGGCAAGACAAGGAGCTTCGCGAGGGAAGTCAAGAGATCGAGACGGTCGATGCGGGCCAAGAGAATCAGCGGTGAAGCATTGACGACCAGGGCCCTATCCACGCGCCAGAACCTCGTCGAGATCCTCCAGCGTCTCCTGGCTAACCGAGACGCCGCTCGCCGACAGGGCGTCAAGAAGCTCGGCCCGACTCACCCCCGCGAGCTCCGCAGCGCGGCTATGGGAGATGCGGCCTTGGGCGTACCAGAGGATCGCAGCCGCCAAGCGCATCTCCCGGACAACCTCCTCCGGAGATCTCCGCAAGGTGGAAAAAACGTCGAAGTCGAACTCCACTTGCACACGGGTCATCATTGGCCTCCCATTGAAACGTCGGCCTCGCGGCATTATACCCGCCGAGCGGCTCGCCGTCACAGTGGTGGCGGCCTCTGCTGAAGGTCACAGCCACAGGCGCCCTGGCTTCCGTCCGGGAGCCCCGCTATCCTTCCGTCGAGCCTCTGTGATGAAATGCCGGCGCGAGGGAAACCATGGCAGACAGTGTCGACAGCAACGCCACCGAGGAGTTGCGGCGCGAAGAAGCCCGCGTCGAGGCGAAGAGCGGCGTCTTCAAGAAAGAGCTGGGGCTCGCCGACTTGGCGCTGATGCAGATCCTCTTCATCGTGGGCCTCCCCTGGATCGGCGTCGCCGCCAAGCAGGGGCCGTCGCACGTCGTCCTCTGGCTCCTCGCCATGCTCTTCTTCTATCTCCCCTCGTCGGTGGTGGTGATCTACCTCAACCGCATCATGCCGCTCGAAGGGGGCCTCTACCAGTGGGCCAAGCTCGGCTTCAACGAGCTGCTCGGTTTCCTGGTGGCGTGGAACCTGTGGCTGTTCGCCATCCTGAACACCTCGGAGATCGGGCTCCAGGTCACGCAATACCTGCGCTACATCTTCGGACCGGAGAGCGAAGCGCTGACGAGCAGCAAATGGTTCATCGGCGTCGTCAGCATGATGTTGATCGGCGCCCTGGTCCTGCTGACGACGGTGGGGCTCGGCGTCGGCAAGTGGGTGCACAAGGCGGGCGGCGCGCTGATGCTCCTCACCTTCTTCGCGATCCTGATCCTGCCGTGGCTCAACTTGGCGCACGGCACCCTGCCGGCCTACCATCCGCTGCGAATCGAGATGCCCGTCCTCTCGATCATGAGCCTGAATCTTTTGGGAAAAATGGGCTTCGGCGCGCTGGGCGGCTTCGAGTACGTGGCCATCCACTCCGGCGAGAGCCGCGATCCGGTGCGCGCCATGACCCGCTCGGTGTGGCTGGCGGCGCCGGTCATCGCCTTGATGTTCATCCTCGGCACGAGCTCGGTGCTGGCGCTGATCCCGCAGAATCAGATCGACCTGATCGCCCCCATCCCGCAGGTGCTGAGCGAAGGCTTCCGCTCCCTCAGCCTCGCGTTGCCCATCGCGACCACCACCATCCTGGCCCTGCTGTGCATCCGGATCGCCCAGTCGAGCGTGATGTTCGGCGGCAACACCCGCCTGCCGATGGTGGCAGGTTGGGACAGCCTCCTCCCGGCCTGGTTCACGAGACTGCACGCCCGCTACAGGACGCCCGTCAACTCCATCCTCTTCGTGGGAGCCGCGACGCTCTTCCTGGGGCTCGTCGGCCTGATCGGAGTGGGAAAACAGGAAGCCTTCCAATTGCTCTGGAACGCCTCGGGAGTCTTCTACGCGCTGACCTACCTCGTGATGTTCGCCATCCCGCTTTTTGGCTTGAGAGGCGTCCAACCCCGTCCCCCGTTATGGTTGAAGGTCTGCGCCCTCTCCGGCCTGCTGATGACGATCCTCTACCTGGCCCTCTCGGTGGTGCCGATCATCCAGGTGGAGAGCCGGCTGATGTTTGCGGTGAAGATTTCGGGGTTGATCGTAATTACGAATGCGGTGGGGTTGGGGATTTTTCTGACGGTGGGGAGGCGTAATGCCAGCCAGAAGCTGCACCCTGGCTAAGAACGCGGCACCAAGCCCAGCCCCACTGCAACAGCGACTTCCTCGGCCTACAGCCTCCGCTCCCTCTGCCTCTCGCACCCAGTCACATCTAAAACCAATAGACATATTTATATGTAGAGACTCAGCGATTACGTTGCGCTTCTTAGCTCCCCCGTTTACTATGCCACGCATGAGGAGGAATCTATGCTACACACTGCCTGTGCTGCAACGTTGGCCTTGCTAATGGCGCCATTCGCAGCTCATTCCGGGCAATGATTACGATTGATATGGAGCAGCAACAACTGACCGAGTGTCAAAGATTGAAAGCCAAATCTTAGAATTATCCATTAATTCTCGTTCTCGGGAGATGTAAATGCATAAACTGCTCTGCCTATTGCTTCTCATTTTGGCCTCCTGTACACCTAATACTGTTTATACTAGGTTACCGCAAGCAGCCTCCAGTCTGATCGTGGAGGGGGCTGTAACGGAGAGACGTTATTCTCTGGCTTTTATAGAACTTGATGACAACGGCGACCTGTGGAATCAAAGTCAACTTGAATACGCCCTAAAAGAGATTTCCTATGCCAACCGTGCGCGGTCGGGATCTGGCGCGATCGTAGCGGTTTACGTCCACGGGTGGAAGCATAACGCCTCTGAGGAAGATTCAAATCTAGTTGCATTTCGAAAGGAGGTTCTGCAAAAGATAGCCAATGAAGAGCATCATGCCTCTGCGTCAGAGGGTAGGCCAGAGCGTTCGGTTGTAGGGATTTATTTTGGGTGGCGAGGCGACTCCCTCGCTCTTCCCGGTAAGCTTAAGAATATGTCTTACTATGATCGTAATGCTGCTGCCTATAGAGTTGCGGGCACGCCTTCAACGGAGGCATTATATGGAATTATGAAAATGGCTCGCAAAAATACTGCGACTCGCATTGTCGTGATTGGACATTCAATGGGTGGGCTTATTGTCGAGAGGGCCCTGATACCCGCCTTCGCGGGGTTAATTATAGATGAGGCTGGAAGGCGCGATGATTATAAAGTTTTAGACGGTGGTGAAAGCTTGAGGAAATCAAGTCCGAGTCCAGCGCCTGCTACGCCTCGCAGCCTCGGAGCAGAATCAGTTTGGTTGCCTCCGGCAGATCTAGTAATTCTAGTAAACCCTGCGTCTCCCGCCTTGGAGGCAAAGAAATTCATCGATACGCTGAGTCGCTGGGATTTTAGGCGTGAGACGGATAGGGTGAGGCTTCCATTTCTTTGTGCGACAGATAAAAATCGCTGGCTGCCTCTTATTGTATCCGTAACGTCCACAGCAGATAGCGCAAATGGTTTTTGGTTTCCTTTAGGAAATCGCCTCGGGGCAGCATTTCGACGAATGCGGACGTATGACGACGGCATACCTTCTCAACGAGAACTACTGATTCACACTGCGGGGAACGAATCTTTGCTGTTTTCGCATGAAGTAGTTCATGGAATCTGGTCCAAAGATGATTCTGAGGTGGCTGCATGGAAAGAGGAAGACTTGAAATTCAATCCGGTACTACCCTGCGCTCTCTCAGAGTGCTCGGAACCAAGTCCTAGTCAAGCTTGCTTTTGGGTCGGCAAAGATCGGTTTATACTCAGGGAATTGCAATACACTTTAAATAAATCAAGGTATTGGATAATGCGGGTGCCATCTGATCTGATCCCTAGCCATAGTGGGATTTTTGAGCCAGCATTCTACAGATTCGTCAAAGGTCTTATGGTCCTAAGTGGAGTCTTTAAAACGAGACAAGAAGTGCAAGAACTCATTGCTGATGCGCTTGTCAAGGGAATCAAGATTGATCCATATGCCTTGAATACGGAGCGGTTTGGCGCTAGGCTTCCTCTAGATTTGGCGTCAAATTCAAAAATAAAAGAGCCAGCGCCTACGCCAACGCCTACGCCAGCGCCAACGCCTACGCCAGCGCCTACGCCAACGCCAGCGCCTACGCCAACGC
>JAJKHS010000068.1 GCA_021154885.1 Thermoanaerobaculum sp. | reverse complement strand
GATTTCGTGGCGCTCCTGGAGCGTGTACGGGAGACGACGCTGTCCGCCTACGCTCACCAGGAGGTGCCGTTCGAGCGTCTGGTCGAGGACCTGTCGCCGGAGCGGGACTTGAGCCGGCCGCCGCTGGTACAGGTGCTGTTGTCCTTGCAGAACGCCCCATCGGGGCCGTTGGAGCTTCCCGGGCTCGCGCTGACAGCCTCCGGCGTGACGACGGAGACGGCGAAGCTCGACCTGTCCTGCACCCTGACGGAGACGGATCGGGGTCTGGCAGGGATGCTCGAGTACAGCCGGGATCTGTTCGAAGGCGCGACGATGGAGCGGCTGGCGGGGCATTTCACGCGCCTGCTGGCCGGTGCCGTGGCGGACCCGCGTCGGCGCCTGTCGGAGCTGCCGCTGCTGTCGGCGGTGGACCGGTCGCAGCTCCTGGTGGAGTGGAACGACGTTGGCCCGGTGCCGCCCTCGGATGCTCTCACGCTGCACGAGCTGTTCGAGGCGCAGGCGGCGCGCACACCCGAGGCGGTCGCCTTGGTGATGGGGTCGTCCGGGGAGCGCTGGACCTACCGCGAGCTCGACCTGTGGGCCGATGGCTTGGCACATCGGCTGGCCGGTCTCGGAGTCGGTCCGGAGGTGCGGGTCGGGGTCTGTCTCACCCGCACGCCCCTCCTGGTCGCCTCGCTGCTGGCGGTCTTGAAGGCGGGCGGCGCCTATGTGCCGCTCGATCCGGCCTATCCTGGCGAGCGGCTGGCCTTTATGCTGGAGGACAGCGCGGCGGCGGTCCTGCTCACCGAGCCGGACCTGGTCAACAGGTTCCCCGCATACGGCTCGGCGTTGCTGCTGGTGGACCCAGGAGCCTCGCGCGACGTGCCGGCGGGCCCCAGAGTCGTAAGCGGTGTTGTCCCCGGCAACCTGGCCTACCTGATCTACACCTCGGGCTCGACGGGTCGCCCCAAGGGAGTGGCGATCGAGCATCGCAGCGCCATGGCCTTCGCGCGCTGGGCGCGCACGGTCTTCCCGGCGGAGGATCTGGCGGGAGTGCTCGCGGCGACCTCGGTGTCCTTCGACCTGTCGGTGTTCGAGCTGTTCGTGACGCTGGCCTGGGGTGGCAAGGTGGTGCTCGCGGCGGACGCACTGGAGCTGCCGCACCTGGCCGCGGCCGGCGAGGTGGTGCTGGTCAACACGGTGCCCTCGGCAATGGCGGAGCTGGTGCGCCTGGGGGCGGTGCCGGAGTCGGTGCGCACGGTCAACCTCGCGGGCGAGCCGCTGAAGAGATCTCTGGTCGAGGGACTCCATGCCTCCTCTCCCGCTCTGCGCGTGCTGGATCTGTATGGTCCCTCGGAGGCCACGACCTACTCGACCTGGTCCCTGGCGCCGCGGGAGGAGCGGCGGGAGCCGGCGATCGGCCGTCCCATCGCGGGGACCCGGGCGGTCCTGCTGGGGCGGTCCGGCGAGCTGGTGCCTGCCGGAGTGCCGGGGGAGCTCTTCCTGGGCGGTGCGGGCCTGGCTCGTGGCTATCTCGACCGGCCGGAGCTGACGGCGGAGCGTTTCGTTCCCGATCCCTTCGGCCCGGCGGAAGGTGGCGAGCCGGGCGGGCGGCTGTACCGCACGGGCGATCTCGCGCGTTATCTGCCCGACGGGCGTCTCGACTACCTGGGCCGGCTCGACCAGCAGGTGAAGGTGCGGGGGTTCCGCATCGAGCTGGGGGAGATCGAGGCGGCGCTGCTGGCCCATGGCCAGGTGACGGCGGCGGTGGTTCTGGCGCGGGAGGACCTGGCGGGCGGCGCGGGGCTGGTGGCGTACGTGGTGAGTACGGATGGGGAAGCGCCGGGGCCGTCGGATCTGCGGGGCTTCCTCGGGGAGCGGCTGCCGGGCTTCATGGTGCCCGCCGCGTACGTGGTCCTTCCGGCGCTGCCGTTGACGCCGAGTGGCAAGGTGGACCGCAAGGCGCTGGCGAAGCTGCGTCCGGAGCGGGTGGCCACGAGTGCCGGGGTGGCGCCGCGCACGCCCACCGAGGAGCTGGTGGCGGGGATCTTCGCCGAGGTTCTTGGGGTGGAGCGGGTGGGGATCGCGGAGGACTTCTTCGCGCTGGGCGGCCATTCGCTGCTGGCGACGCAGGTGGCTTCGCGGGTGCGCACGGCCTTCGGGGTGGAGCTGCCGGTGCGGGCGGTGTTCGAGGCGCCGACGGTCGAGGGTCTGGCGGCAGGGATCGCGGCGACGTGTGTGCAGGGCCGCCTGCCAGAGGTCCCGACGCTGGTCCGGGTCGGGCGGGTGGAGTCGCCGCCCCTCTCATTCGGACAGGAGCGGCTCTGGTTCCTGCAGCAACTCGAGCCTGGGTCGGCGACCTACAACATGCCGGTGCAGGTCGAGCTTTCCGGCTCTCTGCGCATCGGCGTCTTGTCCGCGGCGCTGACCGAGGTCGTGCGCCGGCACGAATCTCTCCGCACCACCTTCGTGGCGGTCGCCGGCACTCCCTACCAGCGGATCTCGCCGCCTCCTTCCTCCTTCCCCCTGCCGCTCGTCGATCTCTCGGCTCTGCCCGCTCCAGTCGGCGGCTCCGAAGCGGAGCGCCTGGGCCGGGAGCAGGCGGGCATGGGGTTCGATCTGGAGCGCGGGCCGCTGTTCGTGGCGCTCCTCGTGCGCCTGAGCGAGGAGCGCCACCGCTTCTTGTCGAGCCTCCATCACATCGTCTCGGACGGCTGGTCCATCGCGGTGCTGGTCCGCGAGTTGGGGGCGCTGTACTCCGCGTTTTTGGCGGGACGGCCCTCGCCAATGCCGGAGCTTCCAATCCAGTACGCCGATTTCGCGCACTGGCAGCGCGGGTGGCTCGCCGAGAAGCAGGCGGCGGAGCTCGCCTACTGGGAGGTCCGCCTGGGTGGGGAGGTCGCTCCCGTCGAGTTGCCATCCGACCGGCCGCGTCCGGCGATTCAGACCTTCCGCGGCGGGCGCCGGCAGCTCACTCTGGATCCGGATTTGACCGCGCGGCTCAAGAGCTTCGGCCGTCACGAGGGTGTGACGCTGTTCATGACGCTCCTGGCGGCTACCCAGGCGCTGCTCTCCCGCCACAGCGGTGAGCAGGACGTGCCGGTGGGCGCCCCGGTTGCCGGCCGCCGCTGGAAGGAAACGGAGGGTCTGATCGGCTTCTTCCTCAACACTCTCGTGCTGCGCACCGATCTTTCCGGCCCGCCGAGCTTCCGAGAGCTGGCGGCGCGTGTGCGCACGGTGACGCTCGAGGCCTACTCGCATCAGGACGTTCCCTTCGAGGCGGTCATCAACCGGTTGCGCCTCGCTCGCGATCTGTCCCGAGCTCCCCTGTTCCAGGTCTTGTTCAACATGCTGAACCTGCCGGCTCGCGGGCTCGCCCTGCCAGAGCTGGACCTGCAGGTCTTGACGCCGGCCGAGATCCCGTCGAAGTTCGACATGACCTTCTACGTCTCCGAGGCCGAGTCGCGGGTCTGGATCGACCTGGTCTACAACGTCGACCTCTTCGACGAGGCGCGCATGGCTGACGTGCTCGCACAGCTCGAGATGCTGCTGGCGCAGGCCGTGGAGCGGCCCGACGATGTCGTGGATGGCCTGTCGCTGGTGAGCGAGGCGATGCGGCCCTGGCTGCCCGATCCCACGGCGGCCCTGGACGCGGGCTGGATCGGGGGAGTGCATGAGCTCTTTGCTGCACAGGCTGAGCGTGCTCCAGAGCGCCCCGCGGTGGTCGACGGCGATGTCGTCTGGAGCTATGGCGATCTGCTCGCGGGAAGCCGGCGGTTGGCAGGCTGGCTCGCGGCCCAGGGAGTGCGCCCGGGCGATCCGGTCGCGATCCTGGCCCACCGCAGCGCGCCGCTCGTACAGGCGGTCCTGGGAGTGCTCACAGCCGGCGCGGCCTTCATGGTCCTGGACCCCGCCTACCCGGCTCCGCGGCTGGTCGAGATGCTGCGCCTCGCCTCGCCGCGCGCCTGGATCGCCCTGAAGGCGGCAGGACCGGTCCCCGACGCGGTCCGGTCCTGGCTGGAAGAGGCTGGCTGTCCCTGCCTGGAGCTGCCCGCTGGCGGCGCCGCTGCTCTGGAGAGCCTCGCTTCCTTCGACGGAGGCGCGCCGCGGGTGACCGTTGGCCCGCAGGATGTGGCCTGTTTCGGCTTCACCTCGGGCTCGACCGGCGGGCCCAAGGGCATCCTCGGGCTGCACGGCTCTCTCTCCCATTTCCTGCCGATGCACTGCCGGGAGTTCGAGATCGGTCCGGATGACCGCTTCTCCCTGCTTTCGGGCCTGGCCCACGACCCGCTCCAGCGGGACATCTTCACTCCGCTCTTCCTGGGCGCGGTGATCGTCGTCCCGGACCCGGCGGATATCGGGATCGCCGGACGATGGGCGACTTGGATGAGCCGGGAGCGCGTGACGGTGGCGCACCTGACCCCCTCTCTTGGCCAGCTCCTCGCCGAACGCCCGCCGGACGGGGAGGTGGTGCTCGTCCCCAGCCTTCGCCGCGTGTTCCTGGTCGGCGAGGCACTGACGCGCCAGGACGTGGCCCGACTCCGCGCCATGGCTCCCGGGGTGACCTGCATCAATCTCTACGGCTCGACGGAAACCCAGCGCGCGGTGGCGTTCCACCGGGTGATGCTGGAAGAGGCCGAGGCCGTCTCGGAGCGGGCCAGGCAGGTCCTGCCCCTGGGGCGCGGCATTCAGGATGTGCAGCTCCTGGTGATCAACCGCGTGGGAATGCTGGCCGGGCTCGGTGAGATCGGCGAGATCGTGGTGCGCAGCCCGCATCTCGCGCGTGGCTACCTGGACAACGAGGAGCTGACGGCCGAGCGGTTCCAGGTCAACCCGTTCACCGCGGAGGCGGGAGACCGGATCTACCGCACGGGCGATCTGGGACGCTATCGGCCCGATGGAGAGGTGTCGTTCGCCGGTCGGTCGGACTTTCAGGTCAAGCTGCGGGGCTTCCGGATCGAGCTGGGAGAGATCGAGGCGGCGCTGGTGAGCCATCCGGCCGTGCGGGAGGCGGTCGTCCTGCTGCGCGCCGACCTGCCAGGCGGCAGCGGGTTGGCCGCGTATGTGGTGGCGGACGGGGCAGAGGAGGAGCGGAGCCAGCCGCTGCGCGGCTGGCTGGAGGAGCGCCTGCCCAGCTATATGGTCCCGGCGGCTTTCGTCTCTCTGCAATCGCTGCCGCGGACGCCCAACGGCAAGGTGGATCGGCGGGCTCTGGAGCGGATTGCGCCGGAAATGGCGCGGGTGGCGGAAGGATCGGTGGCGCCGCGGACACCGGCGGAGGAGCTGCTGGCGGGAATCTGGGCGCAGGTGCTGGGGCTCGAGCGGGTCGGAGTCGAGGAGAGCTTCTTCGCGCTGGGCGGGCACTCGCTGCTGGCGACGCGGGTGACGTCGCGAGTGAAGGACGTCTTCGGTGTCGAGCTGCCGCTGCGGAGTCTGTTTGTGACCCCGACGGTGGCGGGACTGGCAAGGGAGCTGGAGAGGATATCGGGCGAGACCGGTCTGCGCGAGGAGCGGTCGCAGCAGCCGGGCGAGTCTCCAGAGGGATACCGGCTGGTGCCGTCGCCGGCGAGCCGCTACGAGCCGTTCCCGCTCAACGACGTGCAGCACGCCTACTGGGTGGGCCGCACGGG
>JAJKHS010000067.1 GCA_021154885.1 Thermoanaerobaculum sp. | reverse complement strand
TGCGCCAAGCCGCGCGGTGCCGTCGGAGAGATTTCGGCCACGAGCTCGGGCTCCGGCAGGGCCGCCCGGTCCAGTTTGCCGTTCGGGGTCAGAGGCAACGCCGGAAGGAGCACGAACGCCGCCGGGATCATGTGCTCCGGCAGGACATCGTGCAGGGCTGCCCGCAAGCTGTTCGGCCGCGGCTCGGCCTCGCCGGAGGGCACCACGTAAGCCACGAGTTGATGGTCCCCCACGATCTTGCGCACCAGGACCACCGCCTGCGCCACCGCCGGAAGCCGTTGGAGAGCGGCCTCGATCTCCCCCGGCTCGATGCGGAAGCCACGAACCTTGACCTGATGGTCCCTGCGGCCCAGGAACTCGACCGCGCCTCCTGGCCGATAGCGGGCCAGATCACCGGTTCTGTACAGACGCTCGCCAGGGCTGAGGGCGAAGGGGTTCGGGATGAGTTTCTCGGCGCTGAGGTCCGGCCGGCCGAGATAGCCGCGGGCCAGCCCCGCACCTGCGATGTGCAGCTCTCCCGTGACCCCGACCGGGACCGGGCTCAAGCGGGGGTCGAGCAGATGGATCCGCACGTTGGCGATCGGCCGGCCTATCGGCACGGCTCTCTCTGCCGGGTCGGGATGGCACTGCCAGTATGCGGCGTCGATGGCCGTCTCCGTCGGGCCGTACAGGTTGTGCAACTCGGCATCCAGACGGGCGAAGAAGCGCTCTTTGACGTGGACCGGCAGCTCTTCGCCGCCGCTGAAAACCCGGTACAGTCGCTTGCAGGCCGAGAGATCCGGTTCTTCCAGGAAGATCCGCAGCATGGAGGGAACAAGCTGCAGAACAGAGACCTCCTGGCGAGCGATGAGCTGCACCAGGTAGGCGCTCTCCTGATGGCCCCCCGGCCGTGCCACGACGACCGTGGCGCCCGCCAGGAGGGGGACAAAGACCTCCCAGATCGAGGCATCGAAGCTCAGCGGAGTCTTGAGCACCACTCGATCGCCGGCGCGCAACGGCAGCGTCCTCTGCATCCAGAGAAGGCGGTTGACGATCGCTCGGTGCGGGACCATCACGCCCTTCGGCCGTCCGGTCGAACCGGACGTATAGATGACATACGCCAGGTTGGCCGGCACCGCCCCGCCCTCCGAGAGAGCCGACGACCTCCCGGCGATGCGCGGGCCATCCTCGTCGAGCAGGACCGTGGGCAGCGAGTGCGGCGGCAGGAGACCGGTCAGCCGGCGCTCCGTGATCAGGACCTGGGGCTGTGCATCCTCGACCATGAACGCCAGGCGCTCCCGCGGGTAAGCCGGATCCAGGGGAAGGTATGCGCCGCCGGCCTTGAGCACTCCGAGCAGGGCGACGACCACGTCCAGTGAGCGCTCCGCGAGAATTGCGACCCGGGCCTCCGGCACCACGCCCAGCTCCCGCAGGTGGAGCGCGAGCTGGTTGGCTCGGGAATTCAGCTCGGCAAAGCTCAAGGCGCGGTCTTCAAAGACCACCGCGACCTGGTCGGGAGTGCGGACCGCCTGCTCTTCGCAAAGCTGGTGCAGGCACCGGTCGGTGGCAAGGTCGAGAGCCGAATCGTTGAAGTCGCGGAGCACCTCCTCCCGCTCCGCGGGAGGCAGGATCTCGAGCTCTCCGAGGGCGGTCCGCGGAGACCGGAGCGCGCCGTTCAGCAGCGCGGAAAAGCGAGCGGCGACGCGCCCGGCGTCCTCTTCCCCGATCCGGCTGGAGTTGTAATGGAGCTCCGCGGCCCACGTCGCGCCGGAACGGAAGCAAGAGAGCTTCAGCTCGAAGCGGTCGAGACAGGCCTCCTGCCGCAACAGTGCGAAACCGAGCCCGCCGGCCGAGAAGACCGCCGGCCTCTCCGCGCACTCGAAAGCGATGGGGAACGAGCGCTCCTGCTCGAAGAACTCCTGCCATTTGTACGCCGCGCGGTAGGAGATCAAGGCCTGGGCAAGCGCCTCTTCGAACCGCTGCTCCGGGCCGAAGCGGCAGGGCATTGGCAGGTACTTGACGAAGACTCCGAGCGCCTTCGCGGTCTCCTCGTACCTGCGGCCGTCGAACGCCATGGCGACGGCGAGCTCGCTCTCGCCGGTGAGACGCCAGAGAAGGACCTGCCAGCAAACGAGTAGAAAGACCGCGGGCGGGCAATCCGGCAGGCTCTCCAACTGGCGGCCGAGACCGTTCGAGAGCTCGGCGGGTAGCGCGACCCGCAGAAACCGGGGCTCGAAAGGCGCGCAGTGTCTGTCGCCGCTGAGCAGTGAGAGATCGAGATCGGTGGACGGAAGCTCCAGCTTCTGCCAATAGGCCCGCCCGGTCTCGGTATCCTCGGACTCGAGCAGCTCGTTCTGCCACTCGGAAAGATCGACGTACTGCGTCGGCTCCTCGAGCTCCAGCGCCCGACCCTGGGCCAACGCCTCGTAGCAACAGGCGATCTCGGCCAGCAGGGCGCCCAGGGCGACTCCGTCCGCGCACAACGCCGACAGGCCCGCCAGCACCAGGTGCTCGCCGGGAGTGAAGCTGACCCGCCGCAGGTGCAGGAGTGGCCCGTTCTCGACGTCGAAAGGTTCTTTCCTCAGCTCCTCGAAGAGCGACTCGGCCATCGGAGCGCGCTCGTCGGGAGGCAGATCCGACAGGTCCAGATGCCGGATGCACGGCGCGGCCTTCTGGCGGATGACCTGCAGGGGCAGGCTCATCCCGGCCAGAATGACGAAGCCGGTGCGCAGGACCTCATGGCGCTGGATGACCGTGCGGACGGCGCGCTCGAAGACCTCAGCGTCCAGGTCTCCCGAGACCTGGAGGACCGAGCAGACACGGTACGGGTCAACCGCGCCGTCAAGCTCCTCCCGCAGCCGCCAGAGCCACCGCTGCTGCGGCGAAAGACGGAACCCTTCGACGACTTTCGTTTCCATTGCTTCCTCTTCCGGTACTCCGTCCATCAGGAGACGCGCACCGACTGCCTCCGCACTCTCTGCAGCTTCTTCAGGCTGGCCTGTTCGACTTCGCTCTCCCGACGTTCACGCTGCTCGTCGTCGGCCCGTGCCAGCACTCCGTCGAGCTCGGCCACCGTGGACTCGGGACGCGCCACGGCCGCGGCGAGCAGGAGATCGAGCATCGCGAGCGCACGCCGGGCGGTTGCGGCATCGAAAAGGTCGGCATTGTATTGCAGAGAGGCCAGGAGATTTTCGCCGCTCTCGACCAGGTTGAGGATCCAGTCGAGCTGGCCGGTCGACGGCGGCCTCTTCAACGGATGCAGGGCCAGATCCGGCATTTCGTGACTCTCCGCCGGAAGATTCTGCAGATTGCACTTGACCTGGAAGATCGGCGCATGAGCGGAGCTCCGCTCCGGCTGCAGGACTTCGACCAGCTTGTCGAATGGCAGTTGCTGATGAGAGTAGGCTCCGAGTGTCACCTCGCGGACCCGGGCGAGAAGCTCGCTGAAGGTGGGGTTGCCGGACAGGTCGGTGCGGATCGCGAGCTGATTGACGAAAAAACCGATCACTCCTTCGATCGCGAGTTGGTCCCGATTCGCGATGTCGGTGCCCACCACGATGTCTTCCCGGCGCACGAGCCAGCCGAGCAGGACCTGGAACGAGGCCATCACGAGGATGAACAGCGTCACATTCTGACGCTGGCTCAGAGCCCGGAGCTCGCTCAAAGGGGTTGCGAGGCGGTGCTGTGCCAAGCCGCTGCGGGTAGTCTTGGCGGGCCGCGACCGGTCGGTGGGCAACTCCAACACCGGCGGCATGCCGCCGAGCTGACGAGTCCAATAGTCGAGCTGTGCCTGCAGCACCTCCCCCTGCAGCCACCGGCGCTGCCAGAGCGCGAAATCGGCGTACTGAATCGGCAGCTCGGGCAGCGGCGACGGCCGCCCCGCTCGCAGAGCCGCGTAGAGCGCCGCCACCTCTCGCACCAGGATTCCCAGCGACCAGCCGTCAGAGACGATGTGGTGCTGGGTCAGCAGGAGGACATGCTCCCTCTCGCCCAGATCGAGCAGCACCGCCCGCCACAACGGCCCGCGCGCCAGATCGAACGGTGCCTCCGCCTCGGCCGCCGACAGCCGCCACTGCTCCCGCTCCGCGGCCCCGGCCTCCAGGCCACCCAGATCCACCCGCGGCAGACGCCATGGCCGCGGCGCATCAATGACCTGGCACGGCTCGTCTCCCCGCACCACGGCCCGGGTGCGCAGCACCTCGTGCCGCCGCTCGATCTCCCGCAGGGCACCCTCCAAACCGGCCACATCCAGATCGCCCTCCAGACGCACCCCCAGCGGCACGTTGTAGGCCGCGTTGCCCGGGTCCAACTGGTCGAGGAACCACAGCCGCTGCTGAGCGAAGGACAGGGGCAGATCTCCCTGGCGCGGGACCGGCTGGATCGGGGGCAGCTCCTGCTGCCCACCCAACCGCTGTTCGGCCAGGATGTGCTCGGCGAGGCTGGCCAGGGTGGGAGCCTCGAAGACGGCGCGCAGCTTGACCTCGACCCGGAACAGCTCGCGGATCCTCGATACGAGCTGCGTCGCCAGCAGGGAGTTCCCACCCAGCTCAAAGAAGCTCTCCTCGACTCCGACCCGCTCGAGCCCCAGCACCTGCGCCCAGATTCCCGCCAGCAGCTCTTCCACCAGAGTACGCGGTGCCACGTAGTCCGGGCTGGCGGCCAGCTCGCTCCGTTCGGGTGCGGGGAGGGCGTTACGGTCCACCTTCCCGTTTGATGTCAGCGGCAGGCTATCCAGGACCATGAACGTGGCGGGCACCATGTACCCCGGTAGTCTCGCTCCCAGGAAAGCGCGCAGCTCCTCCAGTTGCTTCTCCGCGTCCCCGGCGCTCCGGGACGCCCCGGCGGACGGCTGCGCGGCCGGCCGCTCCACGGCCGCGACCACACTCCGTCGCGGCAGGATGCTACCGCCCACGAAGTGGTGCAGCAGCACCTGATCGCCCTGCAGTCCGAAGAGGTGCCGGATCCTGTCGAAGTCCATGGTCCCGAGCGGGCAGATGCCCACCTCCAGGGCCGGGGCAAGGGTCATCAGGAGCTGGCCAATAGCGCCCGCCTCGAGCAGCCCGGCGTCGCGCGCCCATTCGCCCTCGCGCTGCGCGAGCACAGGGGCCCGCGCGACCACGAACAGCGAGAAGCCCGCCGCCTCGAAGACGGCCCGGTTCGTCGCAGGATGCACATCCCCGGGGATCGCCGCGTCGGGCGTGAGCCCGGCCAACTCGCCCCGGACGCAGTCGCAAAGGTAGGTCCCCGCGTCCAGCCCTGAGACGCCCCCCGGCTTGACGTGGAGATAGACCTGTAGCGGAGCGTCTCCATTCAGCAGAGAACCCTCGCCGCCGCAAGCCCTGGGCAGCGTGGCGAGAAGCCACTTCAGGGAATCGAGCTCTAAGGGTGCGCGCAGGAACTCGCGGTCGCTGCGCCGGAAGGTCAGGTCAGCAACCAGGGCGTCGTCCAGGGGCGGCTTCGCAAACTGCACGTGTCCCCGGACCGGATCGGAGCGGCGCAGGCCCGGCTCGTTCAGTTTGAATTCCAGGCGCAGGATCTCGTCGACCAACTCGGCCCGGAGGGACCTGCCGCCACCGTCGCTCCACGGGTCGGCACCCGCCATCTGCCGCCAAGCGGAGGAACCGGCGGTCCGGCGGGTACCGGCCGGGCGCTCCGTAGCGGCGTCCCCGGTTCCCTCTCCCGAGACCCTGCCGGCCAGGAAGGAGGTCAGCAGCACCTGCCCGTCCTCCAGATCGAACAGCGGCCGCAAGAGGTCGAAGTCGACACCTCGGACGGAGCGCAGACCGAGGCCGCTGGCGGGCGCCGCTGCGCGCAGGAGCTGTCCGATGTAGCCCGCCTCCAACAGGCAGAAGTCGGGAGCCATGCGCCCATACAGCGGAGAAATGGCGGACATGCGGGCGATCAGGAACACGGCGAAAGCCGAGCGCCCGGCGTCCGGGTGCTCCATCGCCCGCTCGAAGGAATTGCCCATGGCCGTTTCGTCGACCATCCGCACCAGGCGGTGGAGCTTGGGGTGGTGGTAGTAGACGCCCGCGGACATACCCTCGACCCGGTCCGGCCGGACGAGCACGTAGGCCTGGACCGGATACAGGTTGCCTGCCGACGCGTAGCGGTACTTCGGAAGTGGCAGGTCCGGCAGCCTCTCCTGGAGAAGCGCGCCGAGGAACCGCTCCAGGTCGGCTAGCGGCACGGTCTCGTCCACGAATGGGAGGAGGGCGGGCCCTGCGTCCGGCAGCGGCAGGACCGGCCGACCGGCGGCCCGGAGGTCGCCGTTGCCATTCCAGTGCCCATGCACTGCGGCGGAAGCCGGATCGGCCTGAAACACCACGTATCCAACCAGGCGTCGCTGGTTCCGCTCGCCCGTTGCGGTCACCACGCCGGCCCGCACGAGCGGACACTGAGTGAGCACGGCCTCGATTTCGCCGAGCTCGATGCGGTGGCCCTGGATCTTGACCTGGAAGTCCTCACGGCCCAGGAACTCGATGGTGCCGTCCGGCAGGTAACGTCCCAGGTCCCCCGTGCGATACAGACCCTCGCCCGTGCGCGGGTGACTCACGAAGCTCGCCCG
>JAJKHS010000066.1 GCA_021154885.1 Thermoanaerobaculum sp. | reverse complement strand
CGGCTCTCGAAGGCGTGCTGGAGCATGAACTCGACGGCGTTGACGACGTGCTGGTCCGAGGACTCGATCTCGGCCTCGTTCTTCATCCGCACGAGCTGCTCGAGGTTGCCGAGGTCGATGCCGGAGGAGAGGTCGCGCTCGGCCCGCTTGACGGAGTGGCGCAGACCGTAGAACTCGGTGATCGCCTTGAGGACGTCCGGCTCGGAGGCGACCACGAGCTGGATGTCGCGCCCGGCGATGCGCCGGAAGGAGTCGATCCCCTCGATGTCGTAGGGGTTGGCGCAGGCCACCCGCAGCCGGCCGTTGGCCATGTCGAGGGGGATCATGCGGTGGCGGCGGGCGAACGGCCGCGACATCTTGGACTCGATCAGGTCGGCGTTGAGGTTGAGGGTGTCGATGCGCACGTGGTCGAGCCTGGCGTCGCCGGCGATGGCGAGGGCGACGTCCGCCTCGGTGAGCGGGCTGCCGGAGTCGCGCTGGTTGGGCAGCCGCATCTGCAGCACCAGCTCGTAGGCCACGGCCTTCTGCTCGAAGGCGTTGGCCGAGCGGGCGCTGCGCGGCAGGGCGCGGGCCTCCTGCTTGATGGCCTCGCCCTGCTCGGGCTTGAGAAAGCCCTGGCGCATCAGGATGTCGGCGACCAGCTCGGGGGTGAGGTGCATGGCGGATTCCAGTTTAACGGAAGTAGGGCAAGGAGGGACGACAGGGACGGCAGGGACTTCAGGGATGACAGGACATGCGGAGGTTCGGGGTAGACTCTCGCGGCCGTGTCCATCCCCTTGACCGTCCTCCTGGTCGTGGTCGCCTCCAGCCTCGGCTGGTCGGGATTCGACCTGCTGCGCCAGCTCCTCGTCCGCCAGATCCCGCCGGTGGCCCTGGTCTTTCTGCTCACCGCAGGCTCGGTCCCCCTGTTCGCCGCTTGGCTGGCGACGGCGGGGGTGACGGCCCCGGCGCCCGGCTACCTCGCTCCAGCCGTGGGCTCCGTGCTGCTCAACGTGGCGGCGAACCTCCTGTTCCTTCAGGGGATGCGGCTGGCGCCCATCTCCGTCACCGTCCCCCTGTTGTCGCTGACGCCCGTCTTCACCACACTGATGGCCATCCCCCTCCTGGGAGAGCGGCCGTCCCCCCGGGGAGCGGTGGGCATCCTGCTGGTCATCCTGGGCGCGATCTGGCTCAACTGGCCCCGGTCCTCGCCGGCTGCACCGGCGCAGCGCGGCGGTTCGCCCTGGGGGGCGGTCCTGGTGACGGGCACCGCCCTCCTCTGGTCGTTGACCATCCCGCTCGACAAGCTGGCGGTGCAGCGGGCGACCGCCCCTTTCCATGCCTTGATCCTCACCGCCGGCGTGGCTGCAGCCGGCTTCCTGGCGCTGGTCGTCCGGGGCGGCCTCGGCGACCTCGGCCAGGTGCGCCGCGTCCCCGTCCTCTTCGTCTTGGCGCTGGTCGTCAGCTCCGCAGCGCTCGGCCTGCAGTTCCTGGCCTTCCCCCGCATCTTCGTCGGCACCCTGGAGACCCTGAAGCGGGGGATCGGCAACGGCATGGCCCTGGTCTATGGCCGGCTGTTCTTCGGCGAGGCCGTCACTCCGTCGAAGGTCCTGGCCGTGGGGCTGATGGCGGCGGGAGTGGGGTTGATTTTGGGATTTTAGGTTTTGGATTGGGGAATGGGTGCATGATTCTTGCGTCGGGTGGAGACAAGGGAGGAGCGCCATGGGAAAGCCAAAATTCGCCGCCTTGTTGGGAGCCGCCGTCCTGCTCATCGCGCCCTTGGCCTGCTCGGCGCGCGCGGCGGGCAAGCCGCAGCTCGACCGCATCAAGCTGCCGCCCGGGTTCACGATCGCGGTCTACTCGGACGCGGTGCCGGGCGCCCGGTCGCTGGCGCAGTCGCCCCGCGGGATCGTCTACGTGGGGACCATGGGGACGGGGAAAATCTACGCTCTGGTGGACAGGGACAAGGACGGCCGGGCCGAGCAGGTCTTCACCATCGCCTCGGGGCTGCACGTGCCCAACGGCGTGGCCTGGCGCGACGGGGCTCTCTACGTGGCGGAGATCTCCCGCATCCTGCGTTTCGACGGCATCGACGACCACCTGGCGAACCCGCCCAAGCCGGTGGTGGTGACCGATGCCTACCCCAAGGATGGCCACCACGGCTGGAAGTTCATCCGCTTCGGTCCGGACGGCAAGCTCTACGTGCCGGTCGGCGCGCCGTGCAACATCTGCGAGCCGGGCGATCCCTACGCCAGCATCACGCGCATCGACCTCAAGAATCCCAAGGGCAAGCCCGAGATCGTGGCCCGTGGCATCCGCAACACCGTGGGCTTCGACTGGCAGCCGAAGACCGGCGTGCTGTGGTTCACCGACAACGGCCGCGACATGATGGGAGACGACCTGCCGCCCGACGAGCTGAACCGCGCGCCCAAAACGGGGCTCCACTTCGGCTATCCCTATTGCCACGGCGGCGACATCCCGGATCCTGAGCTCGGCGGGAAGCGCCCGTGCTCGGAGCTCACGCCGCCGGCCATCAAGCTGGGCCCTCACGTCGCCGCCATCGGCATGCGCTTCTACACCGGGACGATGTTCCCGGAACGCTATCGCGGCCAGATCTTCATCGCCGAGCACGGCTCGTGGAACCGCTCCGAGAAGATCGGCTACCGCGTCACCCTGGTCCGCGTCGAGGGCGACCGCGCCGTCTCCTACGAGCCCTTCGCCGAGGGCTGGCTGAGCGGAGGGCGCGTCTCGGGGCGGCCGGTGGACGTGGAGGTGATGCCCGACGGCGCCCTCCTGATCTCCGACGACGACGCCGGCGCGGTCTACCGCATCGCCTGGGCCGCGCGCAAGGGATCGTGAGCGGCGCTTCTGCGGGTGCCATGCGTCGCGCCGACCGTCTGCGCCAGGCCGGTCGGCGGCTCTGGCACTGGCTCTTCCCGCCCGAGGTGGAGCTGCCCGCGGGCGCCCGGCGGGTGGTGGCCACGCTGCTGCCGGCGCTCGACCTCGGCCGCGTATCGTTCCACCGCGGGATGCCCCACCTGGCGGGCCTCATCCGCGCCACCGCCATCACCCTGCCATCCCCGTTCTCCCGCCGCACCCGCATCTACGTCGCTCGCCGGCATTGGAGCCCCGGCACCTCCAAGGGGCTGTCGACGCTGATCCACGAGTCCTATCACGCCCTCCAGGCGCAGGAGAGCGGCTGGAGCCGGGGGCCGTTCCAGCCTTTCCTCGTCCTCTATCTTGCCGCCGGCGCCGCCAACCGCTTCCGCTACCGGGGCCATCCCATGGAGGTGGAGGCCTATCGCCTGGCGGGCCGCCGCAACAGCCGCTTCGACTCCGCCTGCGCCCGCTGGCGGGACGACTTCGAGACCCTGGAGCGGCAGTGCGCCGGCCTCGCGGCCGCGGATAGCGGTCTGCGCTTCTGGCCCGATCTCGCCCGCAGCGCGCCGCCGGCCCTTCCCGTGGCAGTCTGGCTGCTGCTGTGGAGCGCCGCGGTGGGTGCCATCTGGCTCGCCCGCCTGGCCTTCGAGGGTGCCGGTGCCGTGGTGGCGGCGAGCGTCTGGACGGCCGGCACGTGCGCGCGCCAGCTCTCCCCGGAAAAATAGCCATCGATCTATAATAAGACTCCACACCTTGTAACGAGAGCGGTGGGCGCAACGCCTGTTCTCCTGTGCGGATCGTCTGGTTCGCCTTGAAAGAGCGTAGAGTCTGAGAGGGAGGGGCAGGAACCTCTTTGGGTCGTCGTAGTGCATTGCTTGCCTAAACTTAGGAGCGGTAGCCCGGACCCTGAGACCCCCGCCCGGGGGTCGGCGGTCTGCCAGGCGCGCCGTTCCCCATCGCGAGGACGGAGGAGCGATCAGAATGAGCACCAACGCCGAGGAGATCAGGACCCGGGTCAAGCAGATCATCGCCAACGTCGCCGGTCTCAATGCCAGCCGTATCGACGACGATGCCAGGCTGCGCGATGACTTGAAGCTGGATTCGCTGTCGTTGCTCGAGATCGGGGTGGACGTGGATCTCGCCTTCAAGCTGGAGCTGCCCGACGAGCGCTACAAGGAGATCGACAGTCTGCCGGCGATGGTGGACCTCGTGCAGCAGCGGCTCGGCGAACGGACCGAGCAGCCGGCGGCGGTGCGGGGATGAAGTCGCGGGTCGCGGTGACCGGCCTCGGCCTGGTCACCCCCATCGGAGCGGGGCGGGAGGCGGCCTGGGAGGGGCTGCTCGCGGGCCGCTGCGGTTTCGCGCCGGTGGAATCGTTCGACACCCGCGCCTTCAGCGTCCACTTGGGGGCCGAGGTGCGCGGCTTCGACCCGGCGCCCTGGGTGCGGCGCCAGGATCCCGCGGCGCTGGGCCGCGCCTCCCTGCTCGCCATCGCCGCGGCGCGCCAGGCCCTGGAGGACGCCGGCCTCGCTCCCGAGGCGGTGGCGCCGGAGCGGGCCGGCGTCGCCATGGGCACCACCTCCGGCGAGCCGCGGGAGGTGGAGCGCTTCGACGACCGCTACCTGGCCGGCGAGTTGGACCGGGTGGGCCCCGAGTTCATCGGGCTCTATCCCTGCCACATGATCGCCGCCCACGTGGCGCGCGAGCTGGGCTTCGCCGGGGTCAACACCATGATCCCCACCGCCTGCGCGGCCGGCAATTACGCCATCGCGCACGCCGTCGACGTGCTGCGCGCCGGCCGGGCGGACGTCATGCTGGCCGGCGGCGCCGACGCCTTCTCGCGCATCACCTACACCGGCTTCGCGCGGCTGGGCGCCATCGCGCCGGAGCGCTGCCAGCCCTTCGACCGCCATCGCAAGGGGATGATCCCCGGCGAAGGGGCGGCCGTGCTGGTGCTGGAGCCGCTCGACCGCGCCCGTGCCCGTGGCGCCCGCATCTACGCCGAGTTGGCGGGCTACGGCCTCTCCTGCGACGCTCATCACATGACGGCGGCGCACCCCGAGGGCAATGGCGCGGCCCGCGCCATGGAGCGCGCCCTGGCCGACGCCGGCGCCGCTCCCGGCGAGGTCAGCTACATCAGCGCCCATGGCACGGGCACGCCGACCAACGACCGGCTGGAGACCCTGGCGGTGAAGCGGGTCTTCGGCGCGGCGGCCCGGCGCACGCCCATGAGCTCGATCAAGTCGATGATCGGCCACACCATGGGCGCGGCCTCGGCCATCGAGGCCGCGGTATGCGCGCTGGCCGTGGCCTTGGACCGCATCCCGCCGACCATGAACCTCGAGGAGCCGGAGGAGGACCTCGACTTTGTGCCCAACGCGGCGCGCGATCACCGGGTGCTGCTGGCGATGAACAACGCCTACGCCTTCGGCGGCAACAATGCCTCCGTCATCCTGCGCAAGCACGAGGCCTGATGCCAATCACCAGCCACCCCAGCGACCGCCGGCGCGTCGTGATCACCGGAGCGGGATGCCTCTCCTGCCTCGCGGACTCAAGCGCAGGCCTGCACGCCGCGCTTTGCGCGGGGAGGAGCGGTCTCAAACCCATCGAGCTCTTCCCGACCGAGAGCATCGGCTGTCACCAGGCCGGCGAGATCCGCCCCTTCGATGCTCAGAGCTACCTCCCGGACCGCAACCTGCGGCCCATCGACCGCACCTCCCGCCTGCTGCTGGTGGCGGCGGGGCAGGCGCTCGTCGGCAGCGGCTGGACGGCCGAGGCGGTCGTCGAGCGGGAGGTCGGCCTCGTCCTCGGCACGACCTTCTGCAGCGTGCGCACCATCGCGGAGTTCGACCGCCGCGCCCTGCAGCTTGGGCCCTCGCATGCCAGCCCTCTCGACTTCGCGAACAGCGTCATCAACGCCGCCGCCGGGCAGACGGCCATCTGGTACGGCCTGCGCGGCCTCAACTCCACGATCTCGGCCGGCGCGGCCTCCGGGCTCGCGGCCTTCGGCTACGCCGTGGACCAGATCCGCGGCGGCCGGGCGGCGGCGCTGCTGGCCGGCGGCGTCGAGGAGCTGTGCTTCGAGTCGTTCTTCGGCCATTACCAGGCCGGCCGCCTCTGCGGCTCGCGCGGTGGCAAAGAAGCAGACGACGGCGAGCTCCCCATCCCCTTCGACGCCCGCCGCAACGGCTTCGCCCTCGCCGAGGGGGCCGCACTGGTGACACTGGAGGACGCGGCAGCGGCCGCAGAGCGGGGCGCGCCCGTGCTCGGCGAGGTGCTCGGCCACGGCTCGGGGTTCGATCCCCTGGGCACGGAGGAGAGCGCCGTGGGCGCCGTGGCCCGGGCCGTCCGCCTGGCTCTGGAGGACGCGGGGCTCGGGGCCGGGGACGTCGACGCCCTGAGCGCCGGGGCCAACGGCAGCGTCGACGGCGACCCTTGGGAGGCGAAGGGGGTGGCCGCGGCCCTGGGCGCGCGGGCGGCGGACCTCCCTGTGACCGCGATCAAATCGATGCTCGGCGAGGCCCTCGGCGCCTCGGGCGCTCTCCAGGTCGTGGCCCTGCTCGGCACCTTCGGCGACGGCGTGCTGCCCGGCATTCCCGGGCTGGAGCGCACCGACGAGGGCTTCCCGTTGCCCGGAGCGCGGCCCGCGGCGCAACGGGTGGAGGTCCGCAGAGCGCTGGCCACCGCCCTGAGCGCGGACGGTCATGCCTGGGCCGTGGTGCTGGGCGCGGCAGGGCAAAGTTGAGTGGAAGAGGGAGATATGCAGACGGAAGAGCTTGATGTCTTGATCATCGGCGCCGGCCTGGCGGGCCTGACGCTCGCCCGCCAACTGTTGCTCAGCCGGCCGGAGATCCGCATCCTGATGGTGGACCGGCAGGCTGAGATCCCCTCGCCCAAGCAGAAGGTGGGGGAGGCCACGGTCCAGGTGAGCGGCTACTACTACTCCCGGGTGCTCGAGATGGAGGAGCACCTCCTGCGGGAGCACTTCCTCAAGTACAACCTGCGTTTTTATTGGAAGACCCAGCGCGGCGGCGACGTCTGGGAGGACCTCAGCCAGTCCTACATCCGCAAGATCTCCAACATCGCCACCTACCAGCTCGATCGCAACAAGTTCGAGGGCGCGGTCCTGGAGAAGAATCGCGAGAGCCCCGGCTTCGAGCTGATCCATCCCGTCACGGGCCTGAAGGTGGACCTCGCCGAAGGCGACGGCGACGGGCCTCACGCCTTCCGCTTCGAGGCGGCGGGCCGGGTGATCTCGGGCCGCGCCACCTGGGTGGTGGACGCCTCCGGGCGCAACCGTTTTCTCGTCCGCCGGCGGCAGCTCGATCGCCCGAGCCCCATCGCTCACGGCTCCTCGTTCCTCTGGGTCGAGGGGCTCCTGGACCCTGAGAAGTGCACCCATCTCGACCGCAAGGCCATCCGCCTGCGGCCGGAGCGGTCAGCCCTGGGGCATTTCCCCACCTTCCTCGCCACCAACCACTACTGCGGCGAAGGCTACTGGTTCTGGGAGATCCCCCTGCACGGCAAGACGAGCCTGGGGCTGGTCTTCGACTCGGCCAACGTCGCTTTCAGAGACGTCTCGACCCCCGAGAAGCTCGTCGAGTGGATCTGCCGCGAGTACCCGCTGTTCGCTCGCGACCTGCCGCAGCGCAAGATCCTCCATCACTCGGGCTTCAACAGCTTCGCCCTGGACAACGGCCAGACGATCTCCCCCTCCCGCTGGGCCGTGGTCGGCGAGGCCTGCCGCTTCACCGATCCCCTCTACAGCCCGGGCGGGGACCTGATCTCGACCTATAACACCCTGATCACCGACTGCATCCTGACGCCCGGCCGCAAGGAGCTGGAGGCCAAGATCCGCCTCTACGAGCCCCTGGCGCGGGCGATCTACGAGGCCTACGTCCCCAGCTTCGCCGTGAGCTACTGCACGCTGGGAGACCAGGAGTGCTTCTCCCTGCGCTACGTCTGGGAGCTGACCGTCTACTTCGCCTTCTACGTCTTCCCCTTCATCAACGACCTGCACGTCGACCAGGCGTTCCTGCCCGGCTTCCTCCGCCGCTTCAGCCGCCTGGGGCCGATCAACCACGGCATCCATCGCCTCCTGGCCGCCTTCTACCGGTGGAAAAAAGAGAACGTGGTCCTCGCCGCGCCGGCGCCGGTCTTTTTCGATTTCACCGAGGTGGGAGCGCTCGCGGCGGCCGAGCTGACCTTCTACCAGGTCGGGGTCAGCCTGGAGGAAGCGCGCGCGGTGCTGGACGAGCAGCTCGAGAACCTCCGGGACCTGGCCCGCTGGACCATGGCCCACGTCACGGCCAGCGTGCTGGACGATCCGCGGGCGGTCACCAACGCAGCGTATATGCGCGACATCGACGTCAACGATCTGCAGTTCGATCCGGAGAAGATGGCCCTGCGCTTGGCGGCGGCGTGCCGCGAGACTTCCGAAACCTATTCGTGGCGCTTCGCAGTGCCCTGCATGGCCCGCTTCCGCGCCGGGCGCCTGGCGCCGGTCGAAATGGAGGCGTCGTCGTCTTGAGCGAGGCTCCCGATCACGCCCCGGGGCTGGAGCGGGCCTTCTCTTTCGTCCCGGCCGAACGCACGGCTGAGCGGCTGCGGGTCGAGGGGGAGGTCCCCGCCTTCCTGCGCGGCACCTACTATCTCAACGGCCCCGCCCGCTTTACCCGCGGCGACGTGCGCTACCGGCACTGGCTGGACGGCGACGGCATGGTCTGCGCCCTCCGCTTCGACGATCCGCAGACTGCCGGCGTCCACCTCACCGCCCGCTTCGTCCGCGGCACCAAGCTCGTCGAGGAAGAGGCGGCCGGCCGCGCTCTCTATCGCGCCTTCGGCACCTCCTTCCCGGGCGACCGGCTGGTGCGAGGCATCGCCCTGGAGTCGCCGTTGAACGTCAGCCTCTACCCCTTCGGCGACGCCCTCCTGGCCTTCGGCGAGCAGGGACTGCCCTGGGAGCTCGACCCGGACACCCTGGAGACCCGCGGCGTTTACGGCTTCGGCGGTGCCCTGAACCCCTTGAGCCCCTTCGCCGCCCACCCGAAGATCGACCCCGCGACGGGCGAGCTCTTCAACTTCGGCGTCTCCTTCTCCGCCGTCCAGCCGAGCCTCAACCTCTACCGGTTCGACGCCGGCGGCGGGCTGATCTATCGCCGGCGGCTGGCCCTGCCGGAGCCCCGCTCGCTCCACGATTTCTGCCTGGCCGGCCGGCACGTGGCCTTCTTCCTCGGCCCCTATTGGCTGGACATGGAGGCGCTGCGCGACGGGCGCACCCTGCTCGACTCCCTGCGCTGGGAGCCGGAGCGGGGGAGCCGTCTGCTCGTCGCCCGCCGGGATGACGGCGAGGCCGTGGCCTCCGTGCCGGTGGGCGAGCGCTACGTCCTCCACGGCATCAACGCCTTCGAGGACCCCGCCGACGCCGATCGCCTGATCGTCGACGTCCTCGAGCTCGACCGCCCCGTCTACGATCAGTACAGCGTCCCCGACCTGTTCCCCGACGTCGCCCCGGGCCGCCCCGTCCGCCTGACCGTGGACCTCAGCACCGGCGCCCTCGTGGACCGCCGCGAGATCGCCTACGAGCGCGCGCCCGACTTCCCGGCCATCGACCCCGAGCTCGCGGGCCGCCCCTACGAGGACTTCTGGATGCTGGGCATCTCGCACACCGGCCGCCCCGGCCGCAAGACCTTCGACCAGGTGGTCCACGCCTCCTGGGCCCATCCGGAGCGGGTCGAGGTCTGGCAGGCGCCGCCGGGGCACTACCTGGGCGGCGAGCCCGCCTTCGCTCCGAATCCGGCTGGTGGTGGTGCGGTGATCTGCCAGCGCTTCGACGCGGAGAGAGGGGAGAGCGCCTTCCTCGTGTTCGACGCCTTCGACGTCGCCGCCGGACCGGTGGCCGTGCTGCCCCTGGAGCGGCCCCTGCACCTGGGATTCCACGCGCTGTTCGCCGGCTCGGCCTGACCCCGGGTCCGGTTCTCGCCGCCGGCCGGCACTCTTCTTTTAGCGGTCGCCGCTCCCGGCATGTCGCCGCAGCGGGCGAAGGGCCGCGGGGAGAAAGCGCCATGAAGAAGCAGCTCAAGAAGATCGTCCTGGCCAGGGAGACGCTGTGCAGCCTGTCCGGTTCCGAGATGAAGGACGTGGAAGGCGGCGGCGCCTTCCCGAACACGCAGTTCAACTCCTGCAGGTGCCCCACCCTTTCCTGCCAACATCCGGGATTCTGCTGATCCGGGGAGAAAACGCCATGAAGAAACAGCTCAAGAAGATCGTCCTGGCCAAAGAGACGCTGCGCAACCTGTCGGGCTCCGAGATGAAGGACGTGGAGGGCGGCAGCGCCCTTCCGGATTCGGGCGTCAACACCTGCAGGTGCCACACCGCTTCGTGCCACCCGGGCCTGTGCTAGGAGCGTGAGGAGGTCACCGGTCCCCGGTGAACGGCTCGCCGGGGAGCCGGTGCGGCGCCCCCCTTTTGTCGTAGACTTGAAAGCCAGGGAGGGGGATGCGCGATGACCGAGCCCCAGCCGTCCGCGAGCGATCCGCTCGTCCGCATCGAATGCCAGTGGTGCAAGAGCCAGAATCCGGGTACGGCGACCGCCTGCCGGTCGTGCGGCGCGCCGCTCGACGTCAAAAACCTGGTCAGCGACTCGGGATGGCGCGAGGCGCCGCGCATCCGCGACATGACCGAGATCCAGTTCGGTACCAGCACCTGCCAGGTGGAAGGGGAGATCGTGCCGGTGGCCGAGATCAACCTGGGGCAGGGCGATTCGGTCTTCTTCGAGCACCACGTGCTGCTGTGGAAGGACGACGCGACGCGGATGAGCGTCCTGCCGCTGACCGGCGGCGTCAAGCGCGCGCTGGCCGGCATGCCGTTCATCATCAGCGTCGCCCATGGCCCCGGGCGCGTCGCCTTCTCGCGCGACGCCACTGGCGAGCTGGTGGTGCTGCCGCTCCATCCCGGCATGGAGCTCGACGTGCGCGAGCACGCCTTCCTGCTCGCCTCCCACACCATCGACTACACCTTCCTGCGGATCAAGGGACTGCGCAACATCCTCTTCGGCGGGCAGGGGATGTTCATGGACCGCTTCGTCACCACCAGCGCGCCCGGCCTGCTGTTGCTGCACGGCTATGGCAACGTTTTCGAGCGCACCCTCAAACCCGGTGAGAGCATTCTGGTCGAGCCCGGAGCCTTCCTTTACAAAGACTCCGGGGTGAAGATGGACGTCGAGCCGATCAAGCTGACCAGCGGCTTCTTCGGCGGCACCAGCATGAACCTCGCGCGCATGACCGGCCCCGGCCGCGTCGGCATCCAGTCCATGTACGTCCACCACGCCACAGAGTGAGGGGAGAGCGCGATGAATCCTGAGGCGGGATCCGCTGGGCGTTCCTACACCTGCTCCTGGTGCGGCCTCGCGAGCGACGGCAGCAGCCTCTCCTGCCCGGCGTGCGGGGCGGCGATCGACGTGCGCGCCGTGGTCTCCCGTTCCGGCTGGTCGGAGCTGCCCGGCCGCCGCGACATGGCGAAGCTCCAGTTCGGCCACTCCACCTGCCAGATCGAAGGCACCTACGTGCCGGTGGCGGACGTGAGCCTCGCCGCCGCTGATCGCGTCTACTTCTCCCACCACGTCCTGCTGTGGATGGACACCCAGGTCAAGGTCACGGCGATGTCGCTCAAGGGCGCTTGGAAACGAATGCTGGCGGGGATGCCGTTGATCATGACGCAGGCCGAAGGGCCGGGGCGCATCGCCTTCTCGCGCGACGCCCCGGGCGAGATGATCGCCCTGCCGCTCCAGCCGGGCCAGGCGATCGACGTGCGCGAGCACCTCTTCATGGTGGCCACGGGCTCGGTCACCTACGACTGGTTCCAGTCCAACGTCTGGTTCTCCACGCGGGAGGGGAACGAGACGGAGACCCACTACCCGCTCGGCATGTTGCTCGATCGTTTCCAATCGCAATCGGTGCCTGGCCTGCTGCTCCTCCATGCCGCGGGCAACGTCTTCGTCCGCACCCTGCAGCCTGGGCAGACGATCCTGGTCAAGCCGACGGCCTTCCTCTTCAAGGACACCACGGTCAACATGCAGCTCCACATCGAGCGCCCGGCCGGCTCCTGGCGCTCCTGGCGTTCGTGGGGCGACCGCTATCTCTGGCTCCGCCTCCACGGTCCGGGCCGCGTCGCCATCCAATCCGCCTTCGAGCCGCTCGAGGACAACGGCCGCACGATCGTCAGCCACTCAGTGGCGACGGAGCGGCAGTGGTGACTCCGCCAAACAGTTCATGCTTCGGCGCCAGCCGCTCCACCGGCAGCCCGGCGGCCTCGCGCAGGGCGGCTTCAGTGTAGCGCTGGACCATGGCGCCGCGCCATTGGGTTTGGAAATCGGTGTTGTCCATGGGCGTCGCCGCCTTGCGGGCGAGCTTGGCGGCTTCGGCGAGGAGGTCCGGAGTGGGCGTCTTCCCTACGAGGAGGCTCTCCGCTTCCGGCACGGCCAGGGGGGCGGAGGAGACGGCTCCGAGATAGAGGCGGGCGCGGGTGATTGCTCCCGCAGGATCGGTCCACAGAGCGGCGGCGGCGGAGAGGACGGCGAAGTCGATGGAGCCCCGGCGGCGGAGCTTCCAGAAGGCGGTGCCGCAGCGGTCCGACGCGGCTTCGACGGGGAGGAGGAGGTCGGTGAGGATCTCGTCCGGTCGCTTGGCGAGATAGTCGATGCCATCGTCGCGGAAAAGGTTTTCAACCGGGATCGCCCGCTCGCCCTGCGCCGAGACGAGCCGCGCGCGAGCTCCCAGCGCGCAGGCCATGGGCGCCGAGTCGGAGGCGGTGTGGGCCCAGCAACGGGGCGAGCTGGTGGCCACCCAGCAGATCGTCCCCTCCTCCTTCATGCAGTAATCGATCGACCGGCGCCACTCCTCGGTCTGGTTGTAGTAGGTGCAGCGCGTGTCCACGCAGAGGTTGCCGCCGATCGTCCCCATGTTGCGCAGGGGCGGAGAGGAGATCGAATGGACCGCCGTTGCGAAGGCGGGGAAGCGCTGGCGCACGGCCGGATGGCGCGCCACGTCGTCCAGCAGGGTGGTGGCGCCGATGCGCACCTCGCCGTTGGCGTGGATGCCGGAGAGCCCGGGAATACTCATGACGCTCACCACGGTCTGCGCCTTCTGGTTCCGGCGCTTCAGGTTGGGCCACAGGTCGGTGCCGCCGGCGACCAGACGGACGATCTCGCCCTCGGCGGCGCCCTCGCCGGTGAGGACGGCTCCGGCCTCCGCGAGGCTCCTGGCGCGAATATATCGGAATTGGGGGAGTCTCAGCATAGCTTTATTCCTTGTCCCATTTCTTCCCCCCGCCCGAAACCCTCACCCCTGTCCCCTCTCCCGCCCCCTCCCCCCAACCGGGAGAGGGGAACCCGGTTGGAGCGGCCTTGCTGGTCTCCCTCTTCTCCCGGTGAGGGTGGGTGGGAGGGGGCGGGAGAAGAGGGCCGGGGTGATGAGGGTCTTGGGAGGGGGAAGGAAGCCTCATGTCGTCAGCGCCCCCAGCTTCTTCTTCTTGAGCGCCTCCTCGCGCGACATCATCGTCCCGGACGCGGAGCGCATCCCGGCCCGCAGCGTCTCCTTGTAATCGTTGATGGCCTTGCCGTCGCCGCCCTGCTCGGGGGTGGGAACGATCAGGTTTTCTCCGAAGTCCACGTCGGGGAAGCGCTTGGGGCCGAAGCGCGGCTCGTGACCCTTGGTCTTGGCCTCCAGCGCCCGCAGCACCATGTGCGGATGGATCGGCACCTGATCGACGCGCACGCCGACGGCGTCCCAGATCGCGTTCGCCACCGCTGGCATGATCGGCAGCAGCGGCCCCTGGCCCACCTCCTTGGCACCGAAGGGACCCTGCGGATCGGGATCTTCGATCAGGTAGGTGGTCACCGGCGGCATGTCCAGGAAAGTCGGGCTTTTATATTCCAGGATCGACGGGTGTTTGTGCACCAGGGCGTTCGAGAGGTGGCGCGGCAGGCGGCGGAAGGCCTGCTCTTCCATCATCACCTCGCCCAAGCCCATGTAGACGCTTCCCTCGACCTGGCCCAGCACCAGCACGGGATTGAGCGATTTTCCGACGTCGTGAGCGATCCAGACGTGGACGGGATTCCACAGCCCGGTCAAGGGATCGACCTCGACCTCCACCACCGACGCCGTGTAGGAGTAGGCGGGGGAGGGGCCGACGCCCGCGCCCCGATAGCGCCCCGGAGAGCGCGGCGGGATGTAGCTCCCGGTGGTAGCGAGCGTGCCGAAGCGGGCCTCCGTGGCAATCACCGCGTCCTGGAAAGTGAGCCCCTTGTCGGGCTCCTCGGCGTCGAACACCCGCCGCTCGGCGAAGACCAATCTTGATTGAGGGACTTCGAGCTGCTGCGAGACGGCCTGGGCGATGAGCTCCCGCGCCCGCTCGGCGGCCTGGAGCGCGGCGTTGCCGACCATCAGCGTGACGCGCGAGGAGTAGCTGCCGAGATCGACGGGCGTCAGGTCCGTGTCCGCCACGCAGAGGCGGATGTCGCCGAGCGCGACGCCCAGCACTTCGGCCACCACGGCGGCGAGGATGGAGTCCGATCCCTGGCCGATCTCGGACTCGCCGCAGAAAACGGCGACGCCGCCCGAGCGGTCGAGTTTTAACATTACACCCGACTGCGGCATGTGGTTCCAATAGATGGGGAGGCCCGCGCCGCAGAGGTACGAGCCGCAGGCGAGACCCAGGCCGCGCCCTTCAGGGAGCTGGCCCCAGCGCTCGCGGAAGCCGCTCCCCGCGACTACGGCCTCGATGCACTGGCGCAGGCCCATGGAGCCGATCTTCAGCCAGTTGGCCGTCACCGTGTCCGGCTCGGCGAGCATGCCGAGCCGCAGGTCCGCCGGGTTTTTTCCCAGAGCCACGGCAATCTTGTCGAGATGCACCTCGAAACCGAAGCGCGGCTGGGGCGTGCCGTGGCCGCGCTTGGGACCGCACGGCGGCTTGTTGGTGAACGCCCGCACGCCCTGGAACTCGTAGGCGGGCAGCTTGTACGTCACCGTCTGCAAGGCCCCCGTATAATAAGTGGAAGCCACGCCGTAGCTGCCGTAGGCGCCGCCGTCGAGGGCCGTGCGCAGGCGCTGGGCGGTGATCGTTCCATCCTTTTTAATCCCCGTCTTCACCGCCATGAGCACGGGGTGGCGGCCGCGGTGGCAATAGAAGACCTCCTCGCGGCTGAGCGTGATCTTCACCGGCCGGCCGAGCTTCAACGCCAGCTTGGCGACCACGATCTCATGATTGAACGGATCGCTCTTGCCGCCGAAGCCGCCGCCGTTGGAGCACGCCACGACGCGGATGCGCGAGGCCGGCAGCTCCAGCACCTTGCTGAGGGCGCGGTGGACGTAGTGCGGCGTCTGGGTGGAGGAGTAGAGGGTCACCCGGTCGTCGTCCTCGGGCACGGCCACCGCGCTGTGCTGCTCCATGGGGAGATGGGTGTTCCCCTCGTAGAAGAACACGTCCTCGAAGATTTCGTCCGCCTCTGCGAAACCTTTTTCGACCTCGCCGAAGGTCATGGAGACCACTTTGTGAATGTTGCCGTGGTCGCCGTAGTCGTGAATCCGCGGCTCGGGAGTCGCGAGCGCCTCCTCGACCGAAGAGATCGTGGGCAGCGGCGCGTACTCGATCTTCACCCGGAGAGCCGCCTCGTACGCTGCGTCCTCCGTGACCGCCGCGACGGCCACGACGGGATCGCCCACGAAGCGGACACGGTCCGGGCAGAGGGCGTGCTCGTCCTGCGAGACGGGGAGGATGCCGAAGGGGATCGGAACCTCCTCGCCGGTCAAAGCGCCCAGATATCCCGGCACCTTCTCCGCCTCCGAGAAATCGATCGACACGATGATCGCATGAGGCACGGTCGAGCGCACCAGCCGGGCGAAGCACATCCGTGGGAACGCGAGGTCGTCCGCGAACCGCGTGGCGCCCGTCACCTTGGCGCGGCCGTCCACACGGCGGAACGGCTTGCCGATGATGTTCGGCTCGCGCTGGGGCTCGGGCTCAGGTTTGCGCAGAGGGTTAGCCATGATGAAATCCTTAACGATCTCCCCCCTCTCCCGGTGAGGGGGGTGGGAGGGGGCGGGAGAGGGGGGCAGGGGGGTGAGGGTCAGGGACCGGCGAACCGTAGAAGACCTTTTCAGGAGGCGTCCCCTCCTCGCCGCGCATTTTCGCTGCGGCCCATTCCACGCCTTCGACGATCTTGTGATAGCCGGTGCACCGGCAGAGATTGCCGGCGAGCGCCTCGCTGATCTCTGCGGGACGGGGCTTCGGGTTTTCCGCGATCAGAGCCTTGGCCGTCATCAGGATGCCCGGCGTGCAGTAGCCACACTGGGCAGCCCCGAGATCGGCAAAGGCGGCCTGGAGCGGATGGAGCTCGTTGCCATGCTGCATCCCCTCGACGGTTTCAATCCGTTTACCCTCCATGTCGGCCGCGAGGACCAGACAGGAGAGCACGGGCCGGCCATCCACCAGGATGGTGCAGGTGCCGCACTCGCCGAGCTCGCAGCCGTGCTTGGTGCCGGTGAGGCCGCACTCCTCTCGTAGCACCTCCAGGAGCGTATGGTGAGTGGCGAAGACGACGGGGCGGTATTCGCCGTTGATATGTAGCTTCAGGGTCGTCAGGTAGTTCATATCCATAGTGCCCTAGGCGCGCTGGTCTTCCTCAAAGGCCGTGCAGTCCTACAATCCAGCCCCCGGAGGGGCGACAGCATAAAGCCTGTGGCGAAACCCCCAGGAAACTGAACCCCAAAACTCCCCAGCCCCGAAGGGGCGACGGCATGTAGCCTGGGGCTGGCGCTTTTTGCCAGCCCCAGGTAGATGTAGACCCAATAAAGCCTTGAAGCCCCGAAGGGGCGACGGCAGCTCGCTTCAAACGATGAGCTGCCGCCGCCCCTTGCGGGGCTATGGGAAATTTGGGGGCGCGGGTTTCCTGGGGCTGGCAAAAAGCGCCAGCCCCAGGCTACATGCCGCTGCCCCTTCGGGGCATGAAACCCCGGCCTGAAGGTTATCCAGCCCCTGACTCTATGGAGTGTGGATGAAGGCCCCAGGAAAATGGAACCCCAACGTTCCTCAACTCCAAAGGGGCGGCAGCAGCCTCCGCTCCAAGCTGCTGCCGCCCCTTCGGGGCTCATGAGGATTTTGGGGGTCGCCCTTCCTGGGGCTTGCGCCCCAGGCTTTATGCTGTCGGCCCTTCGGGACTGAAGACGTTTCATAGACCTTCCGATTACCCTGCCACGATGGGCGGCGCCCTCACCCGCGCACTTTCGCTTCCGGTTCAGAGGCAGGCGGCAAATCCTTGGACAGCCCCCAATTGGGCGTGCAACGCGCGGGCTTTTTCCCGAAAGAATGTAATCTTGTCCTTGGTGGACAAATCCTTGATCTTGAGTTGGAGAGCGCCAACTCCATTCCTCACGCCATCACCCCCCGTACCAGCAACTCCGCGCACTCCCTGCCGATCTCGAGGGCCGTCTTGCCGCCATCGGGCCGGAACCACTTGACGGTCCAGTTCAGGGCGCCCAGGATCGCCATGGCGGTCACCTTGGGATCGGTCTGGCGGAAGACGCCGGCCGCCATTCCCTCTTCGAGAATCTCCCGGAAGGTGCGCTCGTACGCGTCGCGCTGATCCTGAACCTTCCGGCGCCAGGGCTCGCGCAGGGCCTCGACCTCCAAATGGGCGAGGGAGCCGGGGATCCCCTCGTTCAGCAGCACGACGTGCCCCTCGATCAACAGGGCGAGACGGGCGTCCGCGGGGAGACGGTTCTTCCGCACCTGGACCGCCAGGTCGAGGAGCCCTTCGAGGGTGCCCTCCTGGACGAAGGCGAGGAGCTCCTCCTTGTCCTTGAAGTAGTAGTAGAGGTTCCCCACGGCCATCCCAAGCTCCGCCGCGATGTCGCGCATCCCGGTGGACTGGAGTCCCCGACGACGGAACACCCGGGAGGCCGCATCGAGGATCTCGCGCTTCTTCTCCAGGACCTTCTGCTGCACACGGGGATCGGCGGAAGTTTGAACCATGGTTCAAATTGTGCCAGAGAGGGGGCGGGGTGTCAAGGGGTCGGTGCCTTCCAGCTCTTCAGGCCTGAAGGGCCGTTCTCCCTCAGCCTGTCTCAGCTTGACATCTCCTGTCCATTGAGTTTAGATAAATCAGGAGGAGTCTTATCCATGAAAATCTTCATTACGTTGCTCTCGCTTCTCGCCTTGGGCTCGGTTGCACTGTCCGCCGCGCCGGCAGGCGCTGGGGTCCCCGCCACGAGCACGGCCGTGGCGACCATCAACCCGCTCTCATTCACCATGCCGAGTGCGAAAGTCTCAATGACCTCAAACTGCATTGTGGAAGATTGTTTAATCGTGTATTGGGACAATTACTGTACCTGCGAATGGGTCTGGTGCAACGGCTACTTGTATTGCGGCATCCTTCACGAGGTAGGAGGATCGGGAACGAGTTTCGCCTCCTGCCGCGTCAGTGCGCCGGTGTCGATTGACCCGAAATCCGCTTCGGTCGACTGACCTCAAGGAGGAGACCCGCCGATCTCCTCCTGCCCCTCTACCACCAACACAGTCTTAGGACTGCGGGATATCGCCCGTTCTCCAGGACTATGCCGCATCGTCGCGAGACATGACGCATCATCCCGGGCTACGCCGCAGAGTCCCCGGATATGGCGCATCCTTCCAGGATATGGCGCATATCCAGAGATATGTCGCAGCACCGCTGGATATGCCGCAGAATCTCGGGATATGGTGCAACGTCTTGGGATATGAGGCAACATGGCGGTGTATGTCGCAACGTCCGGGCGTATGTTGCAACGTCTTGGGATATGCCGCATCCTCTCGGGACACGCCGCGTTGTCTCCAGATACGGGCCATATCTCTGGATATAAGACGAGCATCCGCTCCGCACGCTCTGGCCGTGCGGTATGGTACGGCGGGCTCCGGAGTCCACCGGAGGGCGAAACCCTGGAATGACACGGTCCTCCTTTCTCCTGCTCCTGGTCGTCCTCATGGGCTTCGCGGCCTGCGGGGGAGGGAAGCCCTCCGGAAAGGCGGCCCCGCAGAAGCCGGCGGGGGCGGCCGGGCCGGACGTCTGGATGGAGCTGCGGCGCGGGACGGAGCCCCGGGAGCTGGTGCACATCGGCATTCAGGGGGTGGTGATCGGGCCGGACGGCGGGCCGCTCGCGGTGAAGCTCTTCGCCGACCCACGCCGCTCGGACGACGCCTGGTATTTCCTCCGCACCTACGCGCCGTTCGAGCTGAAGTCGCCGCCGGGCGACCTGGTCTTCCACAGCAAGGGAAAGGCGAGCCCCGGGCCGGCCGAGAAGCGGATGATCTTCGAGTGGGCGCGGGCGGTGGCGGCCGACGCGGAGGGGGGCCGGAGCGGCGGTACGTATGGGCTCGTCCTCGGCTGGCACCAGGGCGGCTCGTCGGGGGTCTGCCACGATGTCGCCCTCTATCTCACGGGTGAGGTCGTGGCCTCGGCCTGCGGCTGGAGCGCGGACGTCCAGGGGCGGCTCGATCCGGCACAGCTCGGCCGCGTCTACGGCTGGTTCGATCGCCTGAAGTCGTTCCAGGCGGGCGCCGGGGATCAGGACCTGCGGCAGGGATCGCTCGAGACCCGCCTGGTCTTCGCCGGCCTTGGCAAGGACGAAGCCACGGCGCGCCAACAGGAGGAGATCCAGTCCTTCGGAGAGGCCCTCTTCAACGAGCTGGCGGCCCGCAGGGAGGGCGCCGCCCCGGAGGCGTCGCCCACCCCGGGGACGCCGCCGCCCGCGAAGACCCCCGCCCCCACGACCCCCTCGCGTCTCCTGCTGCCACCCCACCCCGTGCCGCCCAAGGTGGATGACGAAATCGTCCTCCAATTGCCGGACGAGCCCCCGCCGCCGCCCCCAGGCGAGGGGACGCCGGCCCCGCCGCGGCGGCCACGGCCAAGGCCCTCCCCGGCGCCCGAGGAATCGACGCCGCCGGATGATGGCAATACGGGGCCGTAGCGGGTGGCACCGTCCTGGGAGCCTGAGCGGGAGAAGCCGAAGCAAGGACTTCAGGGACACCAAGGACGTCAAGGACATTCGGGACGAGGAAGCCCCAGTCTCCGCGGTATCCTTCGTGTCCCTGAGGTCCTTGGGCTTCGATCACTTCGCCACCACCCCCCGGAACCCGCGGCTGATCAAAGTCGCGATGTCGCCCAGGACACGGGGGAGGGCGAGGCCGCCGGGGCAGGCGAGGTAGCGGGACTCCCAGACGGGCTCGAACTTGTCCTTGTACTGGCGCAGCCCCTGGAAGTTGTAGAAGTGCTCGCCGTGACGGAACACCATGGCGCCCAGACGGCTCCACAGGGGCGCGATGGTCCGCGCCTCGAGGCCCGCCAGCGGCGCCATCCCCAGGTTGAACCAGCGGTAGCCCAGCTCCTTGCCGTGGAGCATCAGCTCCACGAACAGGTAGTCCATCACGCCGGTCGGCGCGTCGGCCGTGTGGCGCATCAGGTCGATGGAGATCTCGTCCTTTTCGCCTCCCAGCCAGAGGTTGGCGAAGGCCACGATGTGGTCGCCGCGGTAGATCAGGGCCATGGGGAAGCGGCGCAGGTACTCCTGGTCGAAGTAGCCGAGGGAGAACGCCTTCTCCCGGGTGTTCTTATGCTCCAGCCACTCGTCCGAGATCCGCTCCAGCTCCGGCAGCAGGGCTTGAGTCTGCTCGACGGAGACGACTTCGAAGCGGCACCCCTCCTCCGTGCACTTGCGCTGCGCCCAGCGCAGCTTCTTGCGGCTGCTCCCCGCCAGCGAGAAGGTGGTGAGCGGCACCCGCGCCTCCTCGCCCAGCTTGATCAGCGTCAGGCCGAGGTCGGCGTAGAGGTGGAGGCTCTTGTCGTTGACCTGATAGAAGCAGGTCCAGCCACCGTGGCGGTCGACCAGCTCGCGGAATTTCCACACCAGCTCCGCTCGCTCCTTGTCGGGGCCGACGGGGTCGCCCATGGACACCCAGGTCTTGCGCTCGACGCCGAACATCACGAAGGCGTTGCCCGAATCGTGGAAGAGGAGCTGTTTGTCGCCGATCAGGGCCAGCCAGGCGTAGGTGCGGGGGTAGATGGCGGCGACCGCGGCGGCCTTCTCCAGCTCCTCCGGGGTCGGCGTCGACGGCTCCATGGGCGCCGGCCGCAGCAGGCGGCTGACGGCGACGCCCAGGGCCACGGCCACCACTCCCACCGAGGCGCGCAGGAAGCGCGGCGCATTGCCGAAGAGGGTGAAGTGCCACCACAGGTCGCGCGAGTAGTCGACGTGCTTGTAGGCGAAGAAGCCCAGCCAGACCGAGCCCAGGAGGACGATGGAGATGGCCAGGCTCCACCCCGGCGTGAACGGCTCGGCGGTGAGCGACGCCTTGCGAAAGAAGTGGCGATGGCAGGGGAGGAGGGCCGCCAGCATGACGGCGAGGACGGCGGCCTCCTCGTAGTCCAGGCCCTTGGCCAGCGACAGGACGATGCCGCTGGCCAGCAGCCCGACGGTGAGCTGGTAGGCGGCGTCGAGCCGGCGCTGGAGGCCGATGGCCAGGAACAGCAGCAGCACCCCCGCCAGGCTGCCCAGGAAATGGGAGATCTCGATCACCGACAGCGGCAGGGCGTCCTTGAGCCAGGAGAGCCGGGAGTGGACGGCCGGCGTCGCGCCCGAGACGAGGAGGATGGCGCCGCCCAGGAAGGTGGTGACGGCGAGGATCTGCGGCACCACGTCCGGCGCCCGGCCGCCGAACATGCGCGCCAGCCGTCCCACCTGCTGGCGCCGCCGCACGACCTCGTGCACTCCCAGCGAGACGGCGGCCAGCATCAGCGGCAGGAAGTAGTAGACGGCGCGGTAGGCCACCATGGCCGCCAGGAGCTGCGGGCGCGGCAGCTCGGGCGGCAGCAGCAGCACCATCATGGTCTCGAATACGCCGAGGCCGCCCGGCACGTTGCTCAGCAGCCCCGCCACCTGGGCGAAGAGGAAGACGCCGAGGAAATGGAAGAAGCCGATGTGCCAGTCCGGAGGCAGCAGGACGTAGAGCACGGCGCCGGCCAGCGACCAGTCGAGGGAGGCGACGCCGACCTGCAGCAGGGCCATGCTCAGCCGCGGGATGGCGAACTCCATCCCCTTGACCGCGACCGGCCGCCGCCGCAGCACCGTGGCGGCGAGGTAGGCAACCACGATCCCCAGGAACAGCAGGCCCAGCGGCCAGGGGCTGGAAATGGGCAGGTGCAGCCGGGCCGGCACGGCGATGGGCTCGAGCAGGAAAGCCACCCCCGCGAGGCTGAAGAAGCCCAGCCAGAAGGTGAAGTAGGACAGCACCACGATGCGGGCGATGTCGAGCGCCGTCAGCCCCCAGCCCGAGTAGAGGCGGGCCCGCAGCGGCGTGCCGGTGAAGAGCGGCATGCCCAGGGTGTTGCTGAAGGCGTAGCCGGCGAACGAGGCCAGGGCGATCTTCCAGTACGAGACCTCCTTGCCGATGTAGCGGATGGCCAGGGTGTCGTAGCCGGTGAGAGCGAAGTAACCGGCGAGGGTGAAGCCCACGGCGAGCAGCACGCGGCTGGCCGGGAGCTGGTCGAAGAACCTGATGACGTCGCGATAGCGGAAGTCCTTCAGCTCGCCGTGGAGCAGCCAGAGGGCGAGCACGAAGAACGCCAGGCTCAGCCACGGCGTCAGCCTGGAGAGCGGGATTTTCCGCAGCGCGCTCCGGAATCCCGGCGGGGAGGTTGAAAGCACCTTTTCAGCCACGTTCCTAGAACCACCCCTTGCGCCGGAAGTAGACCACCAGGCAGCCGGCCGTCACCGCCATCAGCCCGAGGGCCATGGCGTAGCCGTGCTGCCAGCCCAGCTCCGGCATGTTCTTGAAGTTCATGCCGTAGAGGCCGGCGATGAAGTTCAGAGGGATGAAGATGGTGGAGATGATGGTGAGCACCTTCATCACCTCGTTGAGCCGGTTGCTGGCGCTGGAGAGATAGACGTCCAGCAGCCCCGAGGCCAGGTCGCGGTAGGTCTCGATCATATCGATGACCTGGATCGTATGGTCGTAGCAGTCGCGCAGGAAGACCCGGGTTTCGGGCCGGATGAGGTCCATCTCCACCCGCTGCAGGCTGTTGATGACGTCGCGTTCGGGCCAGGCGGTGCGGCGCAGCAGCAGGAGCTCGCGCTTGATGCGGTGGACCTCGGCGAGGACGGCCGGCTCGGGCCGCACCACCACCTCGTCCTCCAGCTCCTCGACGCGCTCGCCGTAGCTCTCCAGCACCGGGAAGAATTCGTCGATCAGGGCGTCGACCAGAGCGTAGAGGAGGTAGTCGGAGCCCGCCTGGCGGATCTGCCCCTTGCCCTGCCGCAGCCGCTCGCGCACCGCTTCGAAGGAGTCGCCCGGCACCTCCTGCAGGGTGATGATCCAGTTGCCGGCGAGGAAGAAGCTGATTTGCTCGATCTGCAAGTCCTCTCCCTCTTTGCGGTTGAGCGATTTCATCACCACGAAGTGATGGCTGCCGTAGTCCTCGATCTTTGGCCGCTGGCCGCAGTCGAGGACGTCCTCCAGGGCGAGGGGGTGGAGGCCGAAGTGATGGCCCAGCGCTTCGAGCAGTGGCACGTCGTTCAGGCCGTCGACGTTGATCCACGTCACGCTCGGCGAGTCGCGGTAGGGGAAGACCTCCTCGATCTTCCCGACCTGCTTCTCCTCGAAGTGGTCGGGTCCGTAGTCGATGACCGTGACGCGTACCGGCCCCGCGCCGGGCGTCTCCAGCGGGCGCAACGTCCCCGGCGCGGTCCCCGGCCTGGGGTACCGCTTGCCGAAAGCCGTCCTCTTGCCCTGAGGCTGCATGCCGGTCTCCTCGCCCGCCGCGCAGCGGGCATCGCCAGTCACCGATGATTATGGTGGAAACGGCCGTCCCTTGAGCGGAGGGGGCGGAGAGAAGAGGGGGCTCAGCCCAGCCGCTCGCGGACCAGGCGGTCGAAGGCCTGACGCAGCGCCTCGAGGCGGCCCAGCGTGCCGGCGTCGCCGGCGGCGACCTCCAGGGGCCAGTCGAAGTCCACGCCGTCGATCACCTTGGAGCGCCAGACTTTCTTCTTGGGGTCCCAGGTCCCCTCGGGATTCCCGAGCAGGTCCCAGCCGGTGGGCAGATAGCTGCGGATCTCGGTCTCGGTGTAGGAGAGAGGAGCGTTGGTGGTCGTCTTCATGGCAGCGGGATTGTGCCTCAAACGGGGGGGATTGAGAAGCGCCGTCGCCTCCATCCGTGCCGGACCTTCCCAGAGGTGTCCGGATTGCGCTATCTTTGACGGACCGGGGCAAGACCCCTATACTCGGGATCATGACTGAGCTCGCGAGAAAGACGCTGAGTCGCGAGGGCCGTTCGGCGGACCGCCAGAGCCGGGAGGAAGAGGAGACCGACTTCGGCGGCATCCTCCTCGAACGCTGGGTCGAGCGGCCGGACGGCCAGATGGAACAGCTCCTGGTCCCCCTGACGCCCGAGGACTATCTCAATCCTCGGTTCGGAGACAAATGGTTGCAGGGTAGACCGCACAGCGAGGTGACTCCGGATCTGGCCGACCGGCTGCGACGGTGGTTCAAACCCCGGCGCGAGGTGCTGGTCCTGAACGACGTCCGGCACAAGCTGGGGCCGGGCCTGCCGAACCCGTCGCCGGACGTGTCGGTGATCGTGGGTGCCCGCAATCCGGCGCTGGACCTCCGAACCTACGACGTGGTCAAGCAGGGGGTGGCGCCGGCCCTGATCATCGAGGTGATCTCGCCGATCGACGCCCGCATCCGGCGGGTGGACGAGGAGGACAAGGTACGCCACTACCAGCGAGCCGGGGTGCGCGAGTACCTGTTGGTGAGGATCCCGCGCCCCTTCCCCGGCCCGTTCGAGATCTTCGGCTACCGCCTGGACGCGGCCAGGACCTACCAGCCCCTCGTGCCGGACGAGGCAGGGCGCCTGCTGTGTGAGGCCCTTGGCTTGTGGTTCTCGCTCTCGCCGGAGAGGGACCGGCTGGTGATCGAGGACGCTGCCACCGGGGAGCTTCTGCGCAGCTCTCAGCAGGAAGAGGAAGAGCGGAAACGCGCCGAGGACGAGATCGTCCGCCTGCGCGCCGAGCTTGAGCGACTGCGCAAGGCGTAGCCTTCCTTGACCCCCTGCGGGGGGGTTGTTACGATCCCGGGCCATGAAGATCGAGCTCACCGAAGAGCAGAAACTGCTGCAAGAGACCGTCCGCCGGTTCGCTGACGAGGTGGTCAGGCCCCGGGCGAAGGAGATCGACGAGACGGGCGAGTTCCCGCGCTCGTTCTTCGACCAGGCGGGGGAGCTGGGTCTCGCCGGGGTCGCCATGCCCGAGGAGTACGGCGGCGCCGGCATGGACACCATCTCCTACTGCGTGGTCATCGAGGAGATCAGCCGGGCCTGCGCCACCTCGGGCGTCATCCTGTCGGTGAACAACTCCCTGGTCTGCGATCCGCTGTTGAAGTTCGGCACCGAGGAGCAGAAGCAGGAGTTCCTGACCCCCCTCGCGGCCGGCCGCAAGCTCGGCTGCTTCGCCTTGACCGAGCCGGGCGCCGGCAGCGATCCCGCCGGCCTGCGCACCACCGCCCGGCGCGACGGCGACGACTACGTCCTCGACGGCAACAAGGTGTTCATCACCAACGGCACCGACGCCGACGTCGCCCTGGTCTTCGCCAGCGTCGACATGGCGCTCAAGCACAAGGGGATCACCTGCTTCATCGTGCCGGCGGACACCCCGGGCTACAGCCACGGCACCCACGAGTTCAAGCTGGGGGTCAACGCCTCGGGCACCACCGAGCTGGCGTTCGAGAACCTGCGCGTCCCCGCGAAGTGGCGGCTGGGCGGGGAGGGCGACGGTTTCAAGGTCGCCATGGCCACCCTCGACGGCGGCCGCATCGGCATCGCCGCCCAGGCCATCGGCATCGCCCAGGCGGCTTTCGAGGAGGCCCTGGCCTACTCCCAGCAGCGCGAGCAGTTCAACCAGCACCTCTCGGACTTCCAGGCCATCCAGTTCTACCTGGCGGACATGGCGACCGAGCTCGACGCCGCCCGTCTCCTCACCTGGAAGGCGGCGTGGACCAAGGAGAACGCCAGGCGCTACACCCTGGAGGCCGCGCAGGCGAAGCTCTTCGCTTCGGAGATGGCACAGCGGGTGACTAACAAGGCGCTGCAGATTCACGGCGGTTACGGTTACACCAAGGAGTATAACGTCGAGCGCTACTTCCGCGACGCCCGCATCACCGAGATCTATGAGGGCACGAGCGAGATCCAGAAGATGGTGATCGCCGACTGGGTCCTCAACAAGGCGTGAGCAGGGGAGGCGCCCATGACCGTTCTCGCCGAGCCCAAGTCCGATGTGATCGCTGCCGCTGCCGCGGACACCGGTGTCGACTTCTCCTTGACCGAGGACCAGGAGCTGCTGCGCGACGAGGTGCGGCGTTTCGCCGAGCAGCGCATCCGGCCGGGCGTGGCCGAGCGGGACCGCGAGCACCGCTTCCCGCTGGACGTCTTCCAGGAGATGGGGGAGATGGGCCTCCTTGGCATGCTGGTCCCCGAGGAGTACGGCGGCGCCGGCACGGACACGCTCTCCTATCTGCTGGCCATCGAGGAGGTCGCGCGGGTCGATCCGGCCGTCGCGGTGACGATGAGCGTCACCAACTCGGTCTGCTGCTGGCCGATCGTCCGGTTCGGCAGCGAGGCGCTGAAGCGCAAGGTGCTGCCGGCGCTCGCCGCGGGCCAGACCCTCGGCGGCTTCGGCCTCACCGAGCCCGGCGCGGGGAGCGACGCCGGGAGTCTCAAGACGACGGCCCGGCGGGACGGCGCTGCCGGCGATCACTGGATACTCAACGGCGAGAAGGCGTGGATCACCAACGCCGGCTTCGCCGGCTGGTACGTGGTGGTGGCGCGGACCAACCCGGAGGCGGGGAAGCGGGGGTTGTCCGCCTTCGTGGTGCCCGGCGACGCTCCGGGCTTCTCCGTCGGCCAGCCCGAGGAGAAGCTGGGGCTCAGGTCCTCGCGCACGGCGCAGATCTACTTCACGGATTGCCGGGTACCGGCCGAGAACCTCCTGGGTGAGGAGGGGCAGGGACTGAAGATCGCCCTCGCCACCCTCGGCCACTCGCGGCTGGGGATCGCGGCCCAGTCGGTGGGCATCCACCAGCGGGCCCTGGAGCTGGCCGTGGCCTACGCGAAAGACCGTGTGCAGTTCGGCGTCCCCATCGCCGACCACCAGGCCATCCAGTTCAAGATCGCCCAGATCGCGACCGAGCTCGCCGCGGCGCGGGCCCTCACCCACGGCGCCGGCGCGGCCGAGCACACGTCCCAGGCCGGGCGCCTGGCGGCGCAGGCCAAGGTCTACGCCTCTGAGGCCGCCAACCGCGCCTGCTGGGAGAGCCTGCAGATCCACGGCGGCAACGGCTTCCACGAGGACTACGAGATCTCCCGCCTCTACCGCGACGTGCGCGTGACCACCATCTACGAGGGCACCAGCGAGATGCAGCGGCTGGTGATCGCGCGGAGCCTGCTGGCGCGATAGTCCCAGGAGCGTAAACCCGACGCAAGCGAGGCTATACTGGGGTCCATGGACAGCCCGGTCGTCCTCCTTCTGGTCCTCCTGGGCTTCGGCTTGTTGACCGCCGCGTGGCTCTTCGCACGGCTCCAGGCTGAGATCGCCCGTCTGCGGGCTCAGCTCGACGCCGAGCGGCAGGGCGCCGGCGAGAAGCTGCGGCTGCTCAACGAGGCTCAGGCCCAGCTCTCGAATGCCTTCAAGGCCCTTTCCGACGAGGCGCTGAAGAGCAACAACCAGAGCTTCCTCCACCTCGCCCAGGCCACTCTGGCCACCTTCCAGGAAAGGGCAAAGGGGGACCTGGAGCTGCGCCAGCAGGCCATCGGCGAGTTGGTGAAGCCGTTGCGCGAGTCGCTCGACAAGGTGGACCAGAAGATCCAGGAAATCGAGACCGCCCGCGCCGTGGCCTACTCGAGCCTCACCGACCATCTGAAAGGGCTGGCCGGGGCCCAGGCCAATCTGGAGCGGGAGACGACCCGGTTGGTGGGAGCCCTGCGCAACCCGGGGACGCGGGGACGCTGGGGGGAGATCCAGCTCCAGCGGGTGGTGGAGATGGCGGGGATGGTGGCCTATTGCGACTTCGCCGTTCAGGCCTCCGTCACCACTGAGGACGGCCGCCAGCGCCCCGACCTCGTGGTGCGCCTGCCCAATCAGAAGAACATCGTCATCGACGCCAAGGCCCCGCTGGACGCCTATCTGGATTCCCTCGACGCCGTGGACGAGGACGGCCGCAGGGCCAAACTGCGGGAGCACGCGCGGCAGATCCGCAGCCACCTCACCAAGCTGGCGGCGAAGAACTACTGGGCCCAGTTCGAGCCGGCGCCGGAGCTCGTCGTCCTCTTCCTGCCGGGGGAGACCTTTTTCAGCGCCGCCCTGGAGCAGGACCCGGGCCTGATCGAGCACGGCGTCGAGCAGCGGGTGATCCTGGCGACGCCCACCACCCTCATCGCCCTCCTCCGCGCCGTGGCCTATGGCTGGCGCCAGGCCCAGGTGGAGGAGAACGCGAAGCAGATCAGCGAGCTCGGCAAGTCCCTCTACGAGCGCCTGCGGACCTTCGCCGGCCATTTGGCAGCGATGGGCAAGAGCCTCGGCCAGAGCGTCGACGCCTACAACAAGGCCGTGGGCTCCCTGGAGCAGCGCGTCCTTCCCGCCGCCCGCCGCTTCAAGGAGATGGGAGCGGCCGGCGGCGACGAGATCGAGGCTCTGGAGATCGTGGACAAGGGGGTCCGGGGAGTGGATGGCGGAGAGGCTGAGCACGACGGGTCTCCGACGTTCGGGTTCTGAATCGGATCGCTCCTCTCGTTGCGAAGCACCTGCTAAGCTAGAGGGACAGACGTTTTGAGGAGGCACACGATGACAGGGGTTCGTCGGGCGGTTGCAATGTTTCTCTCTTTGCTGGCTTTTCCGGTCGCGGGGTTCTGCGGCGGCGCCTGGGTTATGGACCCCGGCAAGGTCGACGTCAGTCTGGGGTTCAGCCGCAAGACGGCGAACACGTCGTGGAACGCGAACGGCGACTTCCTGCTGCACGTCTCGGCGTTCAACAGCGGCGTGCCGGCGCGCCAGAATCACGATTTTCGCTACACCTACCTCTCGGGCGAGATCGGGCTGCTCCCCCGGCTCTCGGGGACTTTTCTGATCAACTATCTCTATGGCCTGGAGGGACCCCACGTCAACGAAGAGAAGAACTCGGGCTTCACCGACTCCTGGTTCGGCCTCAAGTACGCCGTGACCAAGGGGGACTGGCCCATGGCGATCGACGCCAACACCCGGACGCCGTTCCTCTACGACTTCCCCGGTCCCTACAGCCGCTACATCCTCGACAGCAAGGGCAACCGCATCGCCGTCAGCCCGAAGTGGCGGGGCCTGCTCAAGCATGACTACACGCTGGGCTACATGGTGAGCCACTCCTACATGGACGGCGCGGGCTGGATGAATTTCGAGGCCGGCTACACGTGGCGCGAAGGGGCGCCGGCGGACGCCGTTCCGGTGTGGGCGGAAATCGGCTACCCCCTGCATTGGCACGGCATCGCCGTCAAGGGAGCGGTGAATTTCATCCACAGCCTGAACAACGACACGAAGTCGCAGCCGGACGACCGCTTCGGCTCCAGCCCCACCTACAATTTCAACGACGCCAGCTATCTCAAGGCCGGGGTCAGCTTCATCATTCCGATCCGCAACAGCCGGAGCAATTTTGAGATCGGCTACAACCAGTGGCTGTGGGGCCGCTCGGCGCGGCAGTACCGCGAGCCGTTCCTGTCCATCGGCACCCGGTTCTAGAAGGTGTCCCGCGTCGACACCAACCACTGGACCGCTTTGAGGCTGGCGCCGCTGCGGTCGAGGGGGAAGGCGACGTCGACGTGCACCACGGCGCCGCGCGACGAGCGGCTGGAGCCCAGGCGCAGGCCGAGGCCGACGTCGCGCAGGACCTTGCCGTCCGTGCGCTGGACGAAGCGCTGAAACTTGTCGACGGGAGCGTCGACGAACCAGGCCCGGCCGGCGTCGAAGAAGACCGCGGCGCCGGGATGGATCAGGTGGAACAGCTCGCGGTCGCTGAAGAAGCGCTGCTCGGCGGTGAACAGCACGCGGCGGTCGCCGGCCTCGTAGCGCAGGGGGTAGCCGCGCAGGCCGCTGTCGCCGCCGAGCAGGAGCTGGTCTTCGCTGTCCAGCCGGTGGGCGAGGTCGGCGCCCAGCGAGGCGTAGAAGAGGTGGTCTCCGAAGTCGCGGGCGAACCAGCGGACGCGGCCGCCGGCCACCAGGTTTTCGGCCTCGTCGCGATACCACCGGGTCGAGACCCCGAGCTGGGCCAGGAGGAGCTGGCGGGGCGCCGGCCGCCAGCCCTCCGCCGCCGCTCCCTGCAGGATCCAGCGGTTGCCGAGGCCGCCGAAGGCGGGGGTGGAGTAGCCCGCCAGCAGGTTCCAACGCCGCCCGAGATTGAGGTCCTCCGAGCGTTGGATGCGGTCGAGGTCCTTCTCCACGACATAGCGGTCCTGGATCGACTCGAAGCGCACCCACGGGTAGGCCAGGGCGCGATTGGCCGGCGGAGCGAGGAGCTGCTGGGTTGAAAGCAGCAGGCTCTTGAAAATGAACACGGGACCGGGGATGAACAGGGGTGAGGTCGTGAAGTCGTCCCGCGACCAGGTGAAGCCGAGCTCCCACCGCCGTGCCGTGCCGTTCACGAGGCCCGGAGAGAGCCCGGCGTGGACCTCGGCGGCGGCGTTGACGTGGCGAAAGCCGGTGGCGACCTTGCCGCTGGTGTAGAGCTGCTCGAGGCGATCGTCACGGAACAGCCGCAGCCCCGCGGCCCAGCGGCTGTCGAGAGAATAGAAAGGACGCTCCAGCTCGAAGCGCTGGCGGTCGCCATCGGTATTCTTGGCATAGGAGGCGAGGAGCTGCAGCCGGCTGCCGGCCAGGTTGGGGTCGCGGAAGCGGACCAGGTTGGAGACCCGGTCCACGCTGCCGATGCGCGCCACCGTCAGGTCCTTGCCCGTGCCCAGGAGGTTCGTATCCTCCGCCGAGAAGCTGGTGGTGTTGACGCCGCCGGCGCGGCCGAAGCTCAATCCTCCGGCGAGCGTCCAGACGTCGCGGGTCACCACCTCCACGTCCACCTTGCCGTCCGGCCGCAGCGCGGGCCTCATCTCCACGTCGTAGAGATAGTCGTTGGTGCGCAGCAGGCGGGCGGACTCCTCGACCAGCTCGGGGGAGAAGGCGTCCCCGGGCCGGAACAGGAGCTGGCGCTCGATCACCTTGGCACGGGTGGTGCGGTGGAGGAGGTTGGCGAGGCGGAAGAGCCGGCGATTCTCCCCATCCTGGCGGGGGTCGAAGATATTGCGGGGCAGGACGTGGACCTCGGCGATGACGCTCCCGGGGGGAATGGCCGCCGGGGACTCCGGTCCGGCGGCGAGGACCGGCGCCCCGGCCGAGCCGGCGCGGAGCCACGAGGCCAGGGTCCCCCAGGGCTGGGCCCCGGCGGGGGAGGCGACGAGCCCCAGGCCGCAGATTCCGGCGAGGGCGATGCAGCCGCGGCTGACAACCATGCGAAGGCTCCTGGAGGACCGTCAGTTGGTAGACGGATCATAGCCGAGAACGTCGGAAGGTGGCACGCCAATTTGGCGCGATCCGGTTCGATCCAATCCTGCTCTCCTGGGGAATTTGGCTGGCAGCGTCTTTGCTTTCCCTGGAGAGTGTGCAGTAAGAAAGGAGACCCGAAAGAGTCTATGAACACCTCATCCAAAAGAAACCTAGCGACGTTCCTGCTGGTCCTGGGAGCGGTCATCTTCGGCATGGTCCTCGCCGGGGGTCTTCAGTTGACCGTCCCCGGCGCCGCGGACCAGGACACGAGCGCCCTGTCCGCGACCAAGATGGCCTCGCAGCATTTGAACTCCCTGCCCAGCTTTGCCGACCTCGCCGAAGCGGTCGAGCCGGCCGTCGTGTCCATACAGGCGGCCACGATCGAAAAGACGCCTGCCGGAGGGCGCCGCGGTGGCGATCCCTTCGAGTTCTTCTTCGGTCCCCGCAACCGCCAGCAGCCACGGCAGCAGCAGCCGCAGTCGCCGGACGGCGAGGACCAGCAGCAGCCCGACGAGTTCCGTTCCGACGCCGGTGGCAGCGGCTTCGTCATCAGCCCGGACGGCCTGATCGTGACCAACAATCACGTGATCGAGGGGGCGACCTCGGTGAAGGTCCACCTGGGCGACCGCGACTACACGGCCCAGGTCAAGGGCGCGGACAAGTCGACCGACATCGCCCTGCTGAAGATCGACGCCGGCCATCCCCTGCGCTACCTGGACCTGGGTGACAGCGATGCCATCCGGGTCGGCGACTGGGTAATGGTCATCGGCAACCCGCTGAACCTGGACAAGACGGTCACCACTGGCGTGGTCAGTGCCAAGGGCCGGTCGATCGGCATCAGCGACACCTCGTTCGAGAACTTCATCCAGACCGATGCGGCCATCAACTTCGGCAACTCCGGCGGCCCGCTGATCAATATGCAGGGCCAGGTGGTGGCCATTGCCACGGCGATCAACTACGGCGCCGAGAACATCGGCTTTGCCGTGCCGGTCAACACCCTCAAGGAGGTCCTGCCCCAGCTCCGCGAGAAGGGGAAGGTCAGCCGCGGCTATCTTGGCATCGGCATCCGCAACCTGGACTACAACCAGGCTCAGGCGTTCGGTCTCGCCAACGCCGATGGCGCCCTGGTGTTGTCGGTAGAGCCGAACACCCCGGCGGCGGACGCCGGCGTCGAGCACGGCGACGTAATCCTTTCGGTGGACGGCCACAAGCTCAAGACCACCCGCGACCTCATCAGCTACGTCTCGGCCAAGGGGCCCAACACCTCGGTGAGCCTGGAGATCCTCCGCAACGGCAAGACCATCACCAGGACCGTGAAGCTGCGCGAACGTCCGGGTCAGGACCAGCAGGCGCAGGAGCGCAAGCCCGAGGGCCGTGGTGGCATCGACTGGCTGGGTATCCAGTACCAGGACCTGACCAGCAGCCTGAAGCAGGGCCACAGCCTGCCGGACGACGTGCAGGGCATCATCGTCACCAGCGTCGCCCCCACCAGCCCGCTCTACGACCAGTTCGTGCGGCCGGGCAGCGTCATCAGCGAGGTCAACGGCCGGCCGGTCAAGGGGGTCGCGGACTTCGAGAGTGCCATCAAGAGTGCCAAGAAGGGATCCTACCTGCGGCTCTATACCCTGCAGTTCGACCAGCGCGGCAAACCTCAGCCGTTCTTCGCCGTCGTGCAGGCGCCGTAGAGAGGGTCCCGTTGACCGATATTTGACGATTCGACGATCTACCGACAGACAATCCGATGTTTTGACGGGCCGGCTCGCAAGGGCCGGCCCCTTTTCTTGTTACACTGTGAGCGACCATGCCGAGACCAGGTGACAGTTACCGCGCTTCCATCCTGGTGGTGGACGACGAGGCCGCGATCCGCGACAGCCTGCACATGATCCTGGAGTACGAGGGTTATCGGGTGGAGGAGGCGGGCAACGGCTCGCAGGCCCTGTCCAAGGTGGCCGAGCGGGCGCCGGACGCCATCGTGCTCGACATCAAGATGCCGGAGATGGACGGCCTCGAGCTGCTCAAGGCCCTGCGCGAGCGGGGCTACGACATGCCGGTGCTGATGATCTCCGGCCACGCCGACGTGGCCACCGCCGTCGAGGCCACCCGCCGCGGCGCCTTCGACTTCTTCGAGAAGCCGCTGCAGCGCGAGCGGGTGCTGCTGTCGCTGCGCAACGCCGTGGAGGCGTACCGGCTGCAGGCCGAGAACCGCACCCTGCGCGTCGAGCCCGAACAGCTCATCGGCTCGGCGCCGGCCATGCGCCGCCTGCGGGAGATGGTCGAGAAGGCGGCGCCCACCACTGCCACCGTGCTCGTCACCGGCGAGAGCGGCACCGGCAAGGAGCTGGTGGCCCGTGCCATCCATCGCGGCTCGGCCCGCCGCGACCGCGCTCTGATCCAGGTCAATTGCGCCGCCATCCCCGAGGAGCTGATCGAGTCCGAGCTGTTCGGGCACGAGAAGGGAAGCTTCACCGGCGCGGTGCGCAAGCAGATGGGGAAGTTCGTGGCCGCCGACGGCGGCACCATCTTCCTCGACGAGATCGGCGACATGTCCGCCCGCACCCAGGCCAAGGTGCTGCGCGTGCTGCAGAATGGCGAGGTGGAGCCGGTGGGGGCCGAGCGCACCGTGCAGGTGGACGTGCGGGTCGTGGCCGCCACCAACCGCAACCTCGAGGACGAGATCGCCGCCGGCCGCTTCCGCGAGGACCTGTTCTACCGCCTGAACGTCATCCCCGTGCGCACGCCGGCCCTGCGCGAGCACCTGGAGGACCTCCCGGTGCTGGTGGAGCACTTCGTGCGCCGCTACGCCGACCAGAACAACTACAAGGCCAAGGAGTTCTCGCCCGAGGCCCTGGCCCACCTCAAGGCCCTGCCGTGGAAGGGCAACGTCCGCGAGCTCAAGAACCTGGTGGAGCGCCTGCTGATCCTCGCCCCGGGCGACAAGGTGACGCGCGAGGACGTCATCGGCGCCACCGGCGGCGCCCGACCCGAGCTCTCCACCTCGCTGCTGGCGGTGGCGACGCTGCGGGAGTTCCGCGACCTCTCGGAGCGGATGTTCCTGCTCCACAAGCTGGAGGAGAACAACTGGAACGTCACCCAGACGGCCCAGGCCATCGACACGCCGCGGAGCAACCTTTACAAGAAACTCGACCAGTACGACATCCAACGCGAGGAGGCGGCGCGTGAATGACCAGCGGCTCCTGATGCAGATGCTGGAGGAGAGCGGCGCCCTGCGGCGCGGCCATTTCCTTCTCTCCTCGGGCCTCCACTCGGAGGCCTACGTCCAGTGCGCCTTGCTGCTGGAGGACCCGGTGCGGGCCCGCAAGGTGGGGGGCGACCTGGCGGAGCTGCTGCGGCAGTTCCATCCCGACTCGGTGCTCTCGCCGGCGCTCGGCGGCATCATCATCGGCCACGAGGTGGCGGCGGGGCTGGGGGTTCCCTTCCGCTTCACCGAGCGCAAGGGGGAGGAGATGGGGTTGCGCCGCGGCTTCAGTCTGCGCCAGGGCGAACGGGTGGTGATCATCGAGGACGTTGTCACCACCGGCCGCTCCACCCTGGAGACGGCGGCGCTCGCCACCTCCCGCGGCGCCCGCGTGGTGGCCATCGGCGCCATCATCGACCGCACCGCCGGCCGCGATCCCTTTGACGTCCCCTTCCGCTCCCTCCTGAAGCTCGACCTGCCGTCCCACGCGCCGGCCGACTGCCCGGCCTGCCGCGCCGGTGCGGTCCCGGCCGAGAAGCCGGGCAGCCGGCCGGAGGCGGCCACGGCGCGGGGTACGGAGGCGAGGGTGGAAAGATCCTCGTAAGGGGTATTGCTTTTATCTGGTACCTGTCGTACTCTTCAGGCGTGCCGGTTGGACGGGACGGCTGCCGTGAGAGGAGATTGGTTATGTTTCCCAGAGTCATCGACATCGCACTGAGCGTTCTACGTTTCGGCTCGGTTTCCATCTTCCTGGCCGTCGTCTCCTCGTTCGTGTTTCTTCTGCTGGTATCGAAGGAACGCCTCAAGGTTTACCTGTCGAAGCCTGTCGTGCGCCGCTTCGTCGAGTATTTCGGCAACGTCAGCCTCGATGACGAGGGCTCTGCTGCCCGGCACGACCTGGGAAACCACCCTGGTGGGTTCAAGGTTGCAGGCCGGGCCTAGGCCTTGTTGGAATCATTCCTCTGGGGTGCGGCAGGGAGTGTCGCGGTCGAGATTCTCATCGCCTGTCGACTCTACGAGAAGGAAGCTCCCACCCCTTCCCACTACTCGAAGCCCGGCTTCTGGATCCTGCGCGTGCTCGTCGCAGCCGTCGCCGGGAGCTTGGTCGTTGCGCACCACATCGTCGACCAGCCTCTCCTCTCGATCCACATCGGCATCGCGACACCGGCGATCTTCGCCGGTCTTGCCGAAGAGATCCGCAACGTCGCGCGGTCCGGCTGATGAGTGACCTGCTGACTCGCCGAAGAGTCTGGTTCGGCCTTGCCGACCCGCCCCCCTGGACAACGTCACGAATGCGTCACTTGGGGAGCTCGTCCGCCCGGCATCGCAGGCAGGGCTTTTTGGGGTCGCTCAGGTCGAGCTGATCCCAGGGCACGCGCAACGGCTCCCGGTGCTTGAAGCCGACCAGCCGGAGGGTGGTGATGCCGAGGCGCCGCAGCAGGGCGGCGGGCCCGAGCAGGTACTCGCGGATCACGCAGTCGCCCCCCTCCCGCTCGGCGGTCACGGAGAGGATGCGGCCCACCCGCTTGCCTGCGGAGTCGTGGACCTCGCGGCCGAGCAGCAGCTCGAAGTGGACCAACGTCTTCTTCATGAATCCACTCCCGGAACGTGGGCGACGACGTGGTCGCGCAGCCACCGCTCCCAGTCGAAGGCCGGCGTGTCGAGCGCCGCGACGTCGAGCTGGACGCAGAACGGGTTGACGTCCTTCACTGCCGACCAGGGGACGCGGTAGCGCGCCGTCTTGCGGATGCTGGAGACGCCGAAGCGGCGGCGCAGGCGCTCGAGCCATGCCTCCAGCCGCGGATGGATGCGCCGCGCCAAGACGACAAACCCCATGTCGATGGCCTCGATCCGCGGCGGCTGGCCCGGGCGGATCTCCAGCAGAAGGCCGTCGACCCGCCCCATCTTCGTCTCGTCGCGGTCCACCACCTGCTTGTCGAGGACGTCGCGGACCAGGTCCATCGTCTTCATCAGCTACCCCCCATGATCACCAGCGGGATCGAGACCACGGCGAGGACGAGCGCCAGCACCAGCAGAAAGGCGGCGACCGAGTTCGAGATCCAGCCGTTGGCGTGCTCTTTGAGCAGCTTGCGGTCGTTCATGATGAGCAGAAAGGGGATGGCGACGAACGGCAGGACGGCCGCGTTGATCGCCATGGTGACCAGCGTCAGCTTCAGCGGATCAATCCCGAACAGGATGAGCAGCGACGAAACCAGGATGGCGGCCGTATAGACCATGCAGAAGCGGGCGTCCTCCCGCGGATCGAGGTCCTCGCCCCAGTTCCAGCCGAAGGTCTGGGCCGTCGTGTAGGCCATCGCCAGCGCCACCTCGATCCCGGCGCCCAGGCAGGCGATGGCCATGGCGGCGGCGAAGAGGACGAACCCCCAGAACGGGAACGCGTCCGTCAGCATCATCGCCGCCTGGTGGTAGTCGTTCACCTCGATCCCTCGCGGCGCCAGCACCACGGCGGCCACCACGATCGCACCCAGCGCGATCAAGCTCCCGAAGCCCATACCGACAAAGGCGATCCCCCGGTTGACGTTGACATAGGAGGGGTCCCATTCATCCTCGACCGCGCCGGACGAGTAGAAGTAGAAGAGGTAGGGGGCGATCACCGAGCCCAGGATGCTGACGGCGATGAACCAGTACTTCGCCGGGTCGTGGTGGGGGAGCGACGGCAGCATCCCCGCCAACAGCTCGCCCGTGGGCGGGTGGTGGCGGACGGCCGCGACCACGAAGGCCAGGGTGAGGAGGCCGAGCAGCGACGTGCTGTTCTCGATGGTGCCGAAGGTCGAGCGCCAGAGGAAGAGCCAGGTGAGGACCGCCACGGGGAGCGCCCAGACCGCTGGCGGCAGGCCGGTGACGAGGTGAAGGGCGAAGCAGATGCCGCCGATCTCGGAGGCGAGGACCAGGAAGTGGACCAGCGTCAGGACGAGGAACGGCACCAGCCAGGCGGTGAAGCCGAAGTGCTCGCGGATGGCGTCCGGCAGCGCCTTGCGGGTGACGGCGGCGAAGCGGCCGGACATCTCCACCAGGAAGATCACGAGGAGCGTGCCGAGCAGCAGCGACCAGACGAGCTGGAAGCGGAAGCTGGCGCCGGCCTGGGCGCTGGTGGCGAGATTGCCGGCGTCGAAGAAGCCGCCGACGGCGGTCACGATGCCGAGCGCGAGCTGGGTTGCCTTCTTCATGTTCATGGCGGCCCCAGGCCCTGCTTCCAGACCTCGAGCTGCCGCCCCAGCGCCGACAGCCGGCCGGCCTCCCGCGCCGCGCCCGGCCGGTCGTTCGCCGCGGCGGCCCGCCGCAGGCTCGCTCCCGCGGCCTGGGCCTGGGAGATCAACTGGCGCAGGGGATCGCGCACCTCGGGCCGGGCCTGCGACTTCGCGGCCTCGCCGGCCGCCTGGTCGAGGTCCCTTCCCGCCTCTTTGCAGGTGGACTTCACGAATGAGGTGGGAACGCTGTTGGCGAGCCACTTCTCGCCGGCCATCTGCAGCGTGGCGATCCAGGAGCCGACGGCATCGGCCTTGTCGAGCAGCTCCTGCTCGGGCGATTTGTGCTGGCAGGCCGCGAGGACGGCCGCGAAGACGAGGATCGCCCCGCAACCTCGTGCCGCCGACGACTGGAGGGAGAAGAAGTTCCGCATGGCGGAGAACCCTGCGTGCTGCTTCCCTGCGGAGGGAAGCAAGTTTCAGGCCGGGTAGTCCTCGCGGGTCAGACCTCTCCTCTGAACACGAGCTGCGGGTCCGTGGCGGCTGCCCGGCGAGCCGGCAGCCAGGAGGCGACGGCCGCTACCAGCACCAGCACGGCGGCCACACCGGCGTAGATGGCTGGATCGCTGACGCTCACCTCGAAGAGCAGGCTGCGCATCCAGCGAGTGGCGAAGAGCGCTCCCAAGAGGCCCGCCGCGGCTCCCGCGACGGCCAGCGCCAGGCCCTGGCCCACCACCATCCGCACCACCCGCTCGCGGGAAGCTCCCAAGGCCATGCGGATGCCGATCTCCTGGCTGCACTGGCGCACGGCATAGGCGATCACGCCGTAGATGCCCACCGCGGCCAGGACCAGGGAGACGAAGGCGAAGCCGCCGAGCAGCAGCATGTAGAAGCGGGACTGGGAGGTGGAGGTGGCGACCACCTCCGTCATCGGCTGGAGCCCGAAGAGGGGCAGGTTGGGGTTCAGCTCGCGGACCTGCTGCTTGGCCGCCGCGGCCACGAGCTGCGGCGTTGACGAGCGCAGCACGATCGAGAGCGACTCCTGAGGGGCCTGGTCGTAGGCCAGGAAGATCTGGGGCTCGATCTCCCGCTCCAGCGCATCCTGCTTGAAGTCGCCCACCACGCCCACGACCTCGCCGCCCGGGACGTCGCCGCTGGCGTCCGCCGGGCCGAATTCGATCCGCTTGCCGACCGGGTCCTCGTCCGGGAAGAACCTGCGGACGGCGGTGGCGTTGAGCAGGGCGACGCGCGGGGCGCCGTGGCGGTCCCGAGGGCTCAGCGCCCGCCCTTTCAGCAGCGGGATGCCGAGAGTCTTGAAGTAGTCCGGCGTGACCGCGGCGACCCGCAGGATGGGCGCCTTGCCCGGCTCGGCGGGCGGGCGGCCGGCGACGGAGAACGTCAGGACGTTGACCCGGCCGGCGAGAGGCATGCCGTAGACGGTCGCCCCCGCCGCCGTCACCCCGGGCAGCCGCTCCATCCGCTCAAGCAGCCCGGCGGTGACGGCCCGCAGCTTCGCCTCGTCGGAGTACTGGCTCGCCGGCAGCTCGAGGTTGAAGGTGACGACGCCGTCCGGCTTGAAGCCCGGGTCCACGTTCTGCAATTCCAGGAAGCTGCGGATGAGCAGCCCGGCCCCGGCGAGGAGCACCACGGCGAGGGCCGTCTCCAGCACCACCAGCACGCTGCGGGCGCGGGTGCCGCCGCGCCCCTTCGAGCCGCGGGTCCCCTCGCGGATCGCCGCGGCGAGGTCGGTGCGCGAGGTCTGGAGGGCGGGAGCGAGGCCGAAGAGCACGCCGGTCAACAGCGAGATCCCGAAGGCGAAGGCGAGCGCCGTGCCGTCCAGGCCGATCTCCGCCAGCCGTGGAATCCCCTGCGGTCCCGAGCTGACCAGGAGCTTCAGGGTCCAGGCGGCCAGGCCCATGCCGGCGACGCCGCCCACCAGGGCCAGGACCAGGCTCTCGGTGAGGAGCTGCCGCACGATGCGGGCCCGCCCCGCGCCGAGCGCCGCCCGGATCACGATCTCCCCCTCGCGGGCGGCGGCGCGCACCAGCAGCAGGTTGGCGACGTTGGCGCAGGCGATCAGCAGGACGAAGCTGACGGCGCCGAGGAGGATCAGCAGCGGCTTGCGCGTGTCCCCCACCATGCGGTCGAGCATCGGCACCAGGGTCATGTCCTCGATGTAGCCCTGGTTGTCTCCCGGATACTGGTCGCGCAGCCGCCGGCCGATGACGCCGGCCTCCGCCCGCGCCCGCTCCAGGGTCGCGCCCGGCGCCAGCCGGCCGAGAGCGCCGAAGAAGACGGCGCCGCGCTGCGCCAGCTCGGCCGGCGAGAACACCATCGGCACCCAGACGTCGGTGCCGGAGGGGAACCGCTCGCCGTGGCGCAGCACGCCGACCACCTGGTAGGAGTCGCCGCTGAGGGTGAGCGACCGCCCCACCACCCCCGGGTCGCCGCCGAAACGGCGCCGCCAGACCTCCTCCGAGAGGACGGCCACGCGCGGCGCGCCGGGCTGGTCCTCCCCCGGCGCGAAGGCGCGTCCGGTCAGGGGCTTGACCCCCAGCACCGAGAAGTAGTTGGCGCTCACCCAGGCGGCGGGCAGACGCTCGGGCTCGGCGCCTTCGCCGGAGAGGTTGAGAGTGCCGCCGTGCAGCCCGGAGACGCCCGACAGCGCGCGGCTGGCGGCGCGGAAGTCCAGGAAGTTGGGCGGCGAGAAGGCGCCCTGGAGCTGTCCCTTCGGACCGACGAAGAAGAGGCGGACGAGGCGGTCCGGCTGCGGGTAGGGGAGCGGGCGCAGCAGCACGCCATAGACGACGCTGAAGATGGCCGTCGTGGCGCCGATGCCGAGCGCCAGCGTCAGCACCGCCACCAGGGTGAAGCCCGGGCTCTTGGCGAGCTGCCGCCCGCCGAACCGCAGATCCTGGCCGAGCTCGCCGAAAGCATCCATCCACTTCATCTGCGTCTCCTTGCGTGCGTCGAGATCGCGGCAGATCCGCCGCGTCCCCTCCAGGTCGCCGAACCGCCGCCGGGCCTCGGTCCCCGCGGCCTCCGGCGGCCACCCCTCGTCCATCAGCTCCTCGGCCACACGGTGGAGGTGGAAAGCCAGCTCCGCGTCGACATCCGCCGTCACCTGGGCGGCGGTGCGCCAGGGGAAGCGGAACAGGCGCCGGCCCGGCAGGCGATCCATGGCCGTCAGGCCGTCTCCAGCACCTTGGAGACGGCGTCCACGTAGCTCCTCCAGGTGGAGAGCTCTGCCTGCAGCGCCTGCCGCCCGTCGCCGGTGAGGCGGTAGAACTTGGCCCGGCGGTTGTTCTCCGAGAGCCCCCATTCGGCCTCGATCCAAGCCCTTTTCTCCAGCCGGTGGAGGGCCTGGTACAGGGCGGCGTCCTCGACGCCCAGGGCGCCGTCGCTCCTCTGGCGGATAGTGCGCGAGATGTCGTACCCGTGCATCGCTCCCCAGGAGAGGGTCTTGAGGATCAGGACCGCCACGGTCCCTTGCATCAGCTCGAGAGAGGTCTTGGGCATCGTGTCATTCCCCTCACAACGTGAGGGGACAGGATACAGACGGCGAGGGGGCGTGTAAAGCCCCCTCACGTCGTGAGGGGGGCGGCGGAGGGGAGGCGTCCGCCGAGGTGCTCGGCGGGATCGGTGCCGTGCTCGCGCAGGTAGAGCTCGAGCACCTGGCGGGACGCGCCGTCGGCGCGCAGCCGGCCGTCGTCGAGCCAGATGCAGCGCGTGCAGTTCTTGAGGATGGCCCCGGAGTTGTGGGAGACGAGGAGCACCGTGGCGCCGGCATCGTGAAAGCGCTGGAGGCGCGCTTCGCACTTTTCGGTGAAGGTGGCGTCGCCCACGGAGAGCACCTCGTCGAGGATGAGGATGTCGGGCACCCAGGCGGTGGCGATGGAGAAGCCGAGGCGGGCCTGCATGCCGGAAGAGTAGTTGCGCAGCGGGGCGCGGATGAAGTCCCCCAGGCCGCTGAACTCCACGATCTCCTCGACCCGCCGCTCGATCTCACGCCGGGTGTGGCCCAGGAGGAGCGCGTTCAGGTAGACGTTCTCGAGTCCCGTCAGCTCGTAGTCGAAGCCGCTGCCCAGCTCCAGAATGGGGGCGAGCCGGCCGCGCACGGTGGCGGTGCCGCGGGTGGGCTTGAGCACGCGGGAGATCACCTTGAGGAGGGTGCTCTTGCCGGCGCCGTTGCGCCCGACGATGCCCAGCGTCTCACCCTTCTGCACCGTGAGGTCGAGGTCGCGCAGCGCCCAGAGCTGCTCGTAGGAGAGCGAGCCGCGCAGGAAGTGGATGGCGTACTCCTTGAGCGACGGCACCCGCTGCTTGGCCAGCCGGTAGCAGAGGGAGACCCCCTGGAGGCGAATGCTGACGTCTTCCATCAGACGTAGAAAGGGATGCGGTCGCTGCTGCGGCGGAACGCGATGCCGCCGAGGACGAGCGCTGCCAGGGCGATCCCGAAGCAGACGCTGAGATGGCTGAGGGGGGGCACCTTGCCCAGGTAGATCGGATCGCGGAAGACCTCGAGAATGGACCGTACCGGATTGAAGCGGACCAGGGGCCGGTAGCGGGAGCCCTCGAGGATCTTCATCGGGTAGAAGATCGGCGTCAGGTACATGAGGATCGAGAGCAGCACGCCGATCATCTCCACGACGTCGCTGAAGAAGACCGCGAGCGGGGAGAGCAGCAGTCCCGCCCCCAGGGTGAACAGCGCGGCGAGCAGGATCGACACCGGCAGGAACAGCAGGGCGGGCGTGATCGGGTGATGGGTCACCACCAGGATGAGCAGCAGCGGCACCAGCGCGAAGACGAGATTGATGACCCCCGAGATGACGGTCGCCAGCGGAAAGACCTCCTTGGGCACGGGAAGCTTGCGCAGGATCGGCGAGTTTCCCTTGAGGCTGTTCATCGAGGTGAGGATACTCTGGCTGAAGAAGTTCCAGAAGAGGATGCCGCAGAGGGCGTAGACCGGGTAGTTCCCATAGTCGAGCCGGAAACGGAAGAGCGAGTTGAAGACCACCTGGAGGACCAGCATCATCAGCAGCGGCTGGAGCATCGTCCAGGTGAAGCCGATGGCCGAGCGCCGGTAGCGGACCTTCAGCTCCCGGCCCACGAGGGCATAGACGAGGTCGCGATAGCGGAAGATTTCGAGCATAAAGCGGTGACCGAGGGGCCGGAGGCTTTGTACACCCTCAGCGGGAGGATGGCAAGCGGAAGGCCTTGAATCCTAGGGTAGGGGCGGGTCTGGACGGTGGGCCGGGGGCTCGACCCGCCCTGTTCCCAACGCCCTCAGAGCCGCGCGCAGCGCCTTTCCGTCCTCCCGCCAGGCCGCCCGCCGGTGGGGTGCCACGAAGGGGGAGGCGAGGCGGCGGGAGGCGAGGCGCAGGACGGCGCCGGCGCGCAGCGCCCTCTCGGCCCGGGTGGCCCAGGCCTCGCCGTGCTGCTTGCGGGCCCAACGCAGCAGGTCCGTCCACAGGAGCTCGTGCTGCTGATGGCGACTGGCGCCCGGGTCGCGGCCGATGGTGGCGCCGTGGTGGTGGAGCACCGGCAGCTCCGGCCTCACCGCCACCACCCAGCCGGCCCGCCCGGCGCGCAGGCAGAAGTCGAGGTCCTGGGCGTAGAAGCGGAACCCCTCGTCCAGCGGGCCCGCCGCCTCCCAGGCCCGCCGGCGGATGGCCATGGCCGCGCCGGTCACCCAGTCCACCCGCGCCGGGCCCGGGGGAGCGAGCGGCTTCAGCCGGCGGTAGATGGGGAGGCGCTGGAGGAGCGCCGGCAGGCCGCTCGCCAGGGCGAAAAACCAGGCCGGCGAGGGCTCGCGGCCGCCGCTCCACTGCGGCGAGCCGTCGGGATAGTGGAGGAGGGCGCCCGCGATCCCCAGCTCCGGCTCCCGGTTGAACACGGCGATCAACTCCGCCAGCCCCCCGGGCTCAACCTCGGTGTCGCTGTTGAGCAGCAGCAGGATCTCTCCCTGCGCGCGGGCAAGCCCGGCGTTCGCCGCGCGCGTGAAGCGCTCCGCCGCCTCGTGGCGCAGCACGATCGCCTCCGGGAACCGCTCCCGCACCGCCTCGGCCGTGCCGTCGCCGCTGGCGTCGTCCACCACGATCACCTCCATCCCCGGCGCCGGCGAGCGGAAGAGCGAGGCGAGACAGGCGAGCGTCAGCTCCCGGGTGTCGTGCGTCGGGATCACGATGGAGAGCGACGATTGCGGGACTGCCATGGCAGGAGGATTGTAGGACGAGCGCGGCCCCCCTGCTGGCATCCTTCAGCTCGCGAAGTGTAACGATCTCCCTACGCTTCTCGTATACAGTAGCCAGTGATCAACCCGGAGGAGGCAATGCGAGCCGCGAGCGTGCCTTGGTGGTTCTTGCTGCTGGTCTCCCTCCTGCTCTCCCCGCCCTCCTGGGCACAGGGCAAGCCGGCACTGGCGATCACGTTCGAGGAGAGCGCCGTGGTGGCGAGCGGGCTGTCGCCCGGCAAGACCGTAGTGTGGTTCGGCGTCGAGCGGCAGGTGGACGCGGAGTACTCGATCAGCCTCTTCCAGCGCTACCAGGTGGGGACGGTGGCCGCGGACGGCACGGCCCGCTTCGTCCTCGACCAGCCCGTGGCCCACCGCTCGATCTGGACCGCCGTGGACCTCGACACCGGCGGCTTCGGGGTGGCGGCTCCACAGGGCTACCGGCTCAACCGGCTCAAGAATCCGCCTTGCCGCCTGGGCCAGGGCTTGGCGTCGCGGCCTGACGAGATCCTCGACGACCGGCCCTACCTGATGGGCCTGGTGGTGCGCCCCACGGTGGGGGCCTGGAGCTTCGCCGGCGGCGACGGCGGAGCGCGCGACGAGGATGGCGTCAACGACGGCCATCTGCGCTTCGCCCTGAGCAAGCTCGATCCTCTGCCGGGCAGCCCGGCGGCGCCGGCCAAGGCGGCGGCGGACGACCTCTGGTTCGTGATCGACCCCCAGCGCATGGAGATCTCGGTGCACAAGGGCGGGGCGGCGCAATGAGCCGCCGGCTCCTCCTCGCCCTCGTCTCCCTCGCCACACTGGCCGGGGCGGTCGCGCCGGCAGTGGCAGACGTCCACCCCAACACCGCCGGTGGTTTCCCCGTCGAGCAGTCGTTTCACATCGGCGACATTGACAACGTCAACCTGTTCAACGGCAGCCTGACGCTGACCCTCCCCCTCGGCCCCAGCTTTCCCGTCAACGGCGGCTTCTCCTACGGCCTGAAGCTGGTCTACAACTCCAGCCCCTGGTTCTTCCAGACGATCGAGCGACAGGTGGGTTTGACGCCGCGCACCCAGGCCAGCCCCACCCCCTGCTCCAACGCCGGCTTGGGCTGGCGGGTGTCGCTCGGCCGCATGGACCCCCCCTGCCAGGTGCCGGACGACGCGAACGACTCTCCTCTGGGCCCCATCTACCAGGACGAGATGGGAACGGATCACATTTTCTACGCCACTCTCCACGAAGGCGATCCGGAGGACGCGCCGATCCCCGGCGTCCAGGACGTCCAGTACACCCGCGACGGCAGCTACCTGCGGCTGAAGACCTACACGGCCGGGTTCCGGGAGGTGGAGTCTCCCGACGGGACGGTGCGGACCTTCGATGCCTCGGGCCTGCCCACCCAGATCCGCGATCCCTTCGGCAACTTCCTGACGATCAATTATGTCACCGGAATCAACGGCGCGGACGACCGGTGGATCCTCCGCGACAGCCAGAACCGGGTCCAGACCGTCTTCCTCCATACCGATTCGACGTCGCACCTGCAGCTCGTCGACCTTATTCAGTGGACCGCCTTTGGCAATACCACGGCCGCCTATACTTTCGGTTACGACTACGCCTCTCTCTGGCGAAGCTGCCCGCACAACGATACGGACCAGAATGGTCTCAACGGCGTGAGCGATGCCGTGACGGTGCCGCTCCTGACCCGCGTGACCCTGCCGGACGGCTCGGCGTTCCAGGCGATGGTCAACGACTATCTCACGGTGCTCAATACCTCTCAGGTCCCTGGCGGCCATTGCGCGAACTATTCCGGCAACCTCAAGGCTCTGACGCTGCCCACGCTGGGCCGGCTGGAGTGGACTTGGCAGACCTTCCAGTTTCCTTCCGGCTCGACGGTGAAGATCCACCTCCAGTCCAATCCGGGAGTGGCGACGCGAACCCTGCGCGATGCCGGAGGCGCCGTGCTGGGAACCTGGACCTACGTCCAGTCCGCCGATCAACCGTTCATCACGGCCCGCGAGGTCAGGACGACCATCACGGACCCGCTGGGCAACCGGACCGTCAACTACTTTTCGACCGGCATCACCGACAACCGCAACTACAGCCTGGCGTTCTCGCCCCTCACCGCGCTCCACGTCCCGCCGAACGTCGACCTCCATCTTTCCCGGCAGACCTTCCAAGGGAGCTCGCCGGCGCCGTTGCGCTCGGAGTACGTGCTCTACGAGCTCGACCCAGGCTCTGGCACTTCGCCCCACGTCTACAACACGAACCGACGGCAGGTACACAGCCGGACGGTCTACGAGGACGACGGCACCTGGGCGGGAGTGGTGAATTCGGCCTTCGACGGTCTGGGTCACTACCGCCAGCAGGACACCGAGGGGAGCTTCCCGGGCTCGAACGCGCGCACCCACTTCGCCAACTTCAACCCGGCCCAGGGGAACTACGTCGTCAACCCCGCCGCCAACTCGGGCACGGGATTCAACGTCTGGCCGTCGAACTCGGCCTGGGTGCTGGAGACCATGACCCACACCGCCGAGACGGAGAACGGCGCCACGGCCTGGACCGACCTCTGCTACGCTCCGGGCACCGCGGCGGTGATTCGCAGGCGGGTGCATCGTCTGGATGGCGCGACCCGGTCGCCGAACGACCTCGTGACGGCCTACGACCTGACGGCCCAGGGGAACGTGTCGAGCGAAAAATCCTACGGCGGCGATGCGCCCGGCGGCATCCCGGCCGGCGATCTCTGCACGATGACGCTGCCGGGAAACCCGCAATATCAACTCGACCACACCTACGCCTTCGGCGTGCGGACGACCTCGCAGTACGCGGGAGCGAGCTTCCTCAGCCTCAACCAGAGCGTCGATCCCACCGGGCTCGTCTCCTTCAGCCAGGATACCGCCGGCGTCGGCACGGCGTTCGTGTACGATGCTCTGGGACGCCGGACGTGGACCAAGCCCGCGCAGAGCGGCTGGACGCAGTACCTCTACTCTCCCGCCAGCCCGTTCTCAAAAGCCAACGTCACCGTCCGCCAGCGCGACAACGGCAGCGAGTCCGCCCCGATCCTGGCGGTCAGCCAGATCGTCTTCGACGATTTCGGCCGCGTCTTCCAGGAGCTGCGCCAGCTCCCCGACGGCGGCACCGGCAAACGCCAGACCACGTACGACGGAGCGGGCAACAAGGCCACGGTCTCCGAGATGATGACCGGCAGCCCCAACAGCGTGACGGCCTTCCTCAATTACGACCCCTTCGGCCGGCCGGGAATCATCACGCCGCCCGACGGCGCCGCACACAACGTGACCCTGACCTATCACGGCGTGCGCCAGGTGGATCGCACCGTCCAGATCGGCACCTCCTTCGGCGGCGAGAGCCCGGCGACGACCTCCGAGGTCTACGACCGGCAGGGGCGGCTGCTCTCCGTCACCGAGCCCTCGGGCAGCGGCGGCTCGCCGGTGACCACCACCTACGGTTACGACGTGGGCAATCGCCTGACCTCGGTCGCGACCCTTGGCCAGAGCCGCGGCTTTCTTTACGACCGCGCCGGGCTCCTCCAATCCGAGACCCATCCGGAGAAGGGGCTGAACGGCAACGGCACCGTCAGCTACCCGAGCTACGACTCCCGCGGCCACGCGCTGCAGAAGATCGACGGAGCGAACGACCTCTCCTTCGTCTACGACTTCGCCGAGCGCCTGCTCCAGGTCAACGAGACCAACGGCCGGCCGCTCAAGGTCTTCACCTACGCGCCGGCCAATGGCGGCAACGACTTGCGCCTGGGCAAGCTGCGGCAGGCGAGCCGTTACAACTACACCCCCTTCGGCACCGCCCGGATCGACGAGACCTACACCTACGGCGGCCGGGACGGCCGCGTTTCGCGCCGGGACACCGCATCCTCCACCGGCGAATCGTTCACCCAGAGCTTCTCGTACAATGCCCTGGGGCTGAGCGACACGCTGACCTATCCGGCCTGCACCCACACCGGCTGCACCCAGCCGGCAGCGGCCGTCTTCGCCGACGTGCCCACCGGCTATTGGGCCCAGCGGGAGATCGAGGGGCTCTACAGCGCGAAGATCACCGGCGGCTGTGGGGGGCCTCCCCCGTTGCGCTACTGCCCTGACGATGGGATCACCCGGGCCCAGATGGCTGTCTTCCTCGTCCGGGGAATGTCCGGTTCGACCTATACGCCACCGATTTGCACCTCGGCGTCAGCCACCTTTGTCGATGTGCCCTGCAGCTACTGGGCGGCGGATTGGATCTATGAGCTCTTCCGGCGGGGGATCACCGGGGGGTGCGGGAACAATCATTTCTGCCCTGATGATCTGGTGACCCACGCGCAGATGTCAGTATTCTTGTTGCGCAGCCGGGAAGGGGGAAGCTACGTGCCTCCGCCCTGCGTGGCGAGCTTCGCCGACGTGAATTGTCCGAACCACTGGGCGGCCAACTGGATTAGCGAGATCAGCCGGCGGGGAATCGACACCGGCTGTGGCGGCGGCAACTTCTGTCCTGACGCGCCTCCCATCACCCGTGCGCAAATGGCGGGCCTTCTCGACCGCACCTTCGATCTGCCCATCGCGCTCGATCCAAACACGACGCGCACCGTGCAGAACACTTACGCTCAGGGCCTGTTGACGGGAGTGAGCGCCGGAGCCACCACCTATGGTACCATATCCTATTATCCCAACCTGCTGGTGAGCCAGGTGGTCCACGGCAACGGAATGGTCGAGACCCAGGGGAACGATCCCAACTCCATGCGCCGCCCGGCCTCGGAGGGAGCTACGGGTCCCTACGCCACCTGGAGCTCTGGAGCTTACAGCTACGACGGCGCCGGCAACATCACCCACATCGGCCCCTCCTGGTACACCTACGACCTGGTGAGCCGGCTGACCTCGGGCACGCTCTACGACGGCCCCACGGGGGGCGGCAATCAGAAGACGCAGGGCTACGCCTTCGATCCCTTCGGCAACCTGACCAACATCACCGGTACAAGCGGCCGAGCCACGCCCACCGACAGCGTCACCAACCGCCTCAACGGCACCGGTACGCAATACGACGCCGCCGGCAATCTGACTCATTGGAACGGAGCGGTCTACAACTACGACCGCTTCAACCAGATGACGGAGATGACCTCCGGGAATGAGCACGCCCTCTATGTCTACACTGCGGACGACGAGCGCGTCTGGTCCTACGACCTGGCCCGCAATCTTTCGCATTGGACGCTCCGCGACCTGGGCGGCAAAGTCCTCCGCGACTACGTCAACGACAGCGGCACCTGGAGCCTGGGAACGGACTACCTCCACCGCGACGGCCTCCTCCTGGCTGCCGAAACGCAGACCGGCCAGCGCCACTACCACCTGGATCACCTGGGAACCCCCCGCCTGATCACCAGAGGCTCCGGCTACCTGGCGGCCTACCACGTCTACTATCCCTTCGGAGAAGAAGCGACCGCCTTCAACCAGGACACGGAGCGGATGAAATTCACCGGGCATGAGCGGGATCTGGCGAGCCCGGCGGGGGCGGGGGATGATTTGGATTATATGCATGCTCGGTTCTTTAACCCTCTGGTGAATCGATTTACAAGTGTAGATCCGATTGGAGGAAACCCTCGGAGGCCACAGAGCTGGAATCTCTATTCTTATGTGACAGGCAATCCAGTACGCTACACCGACCCTGACGGACGACTTGAAGTTCATCAACCAGCGCCAGTCGGAATGACTCTAGGCGACTATTGGGGTATAGGATTCGGAATGACAGTGATAGCGCCCGCTTGGCGAGGGACGACGACGAATCCCAATACCGGAGTTTGGGGGTTGAGCTCTCTGATATCAGGTGGCACGCTCTTCCATGGGCTATCTGATTTCAGTCTTGGACGATCGATTAGAGATGTGCGAGGCTATTATTTAAATCGTTTCAACCAGATGGCGGGTGAAGGCAATGACTTCGCTGCTCTCGTCGATTGGGTCGGACTAGAGCTGGTCATTCCGACTAACAGCCGTGATCTTGGCATTCAGTTGGCTATGGCTTTCCTTCCTGAGTTGAAGATACCAGGTAAGATCATTCGTCAAATGGCGAGTAGGGGATGGACAAGAGAACTTGTGGAAGAAGCCATCGTAAAAGGAGAGAAATTTGCGGCATTCAATAAAGAGACAGGGGGTCTGGCAACGCGTTTTGTGCATCCTGGGACAGGTCAATCAGTGGTAATAGATAACCTTACAGGTGAGATCATTCATGTAGGGGGGCCTGGTTTCCAGTATGGCCCTTTATCTGGAGATCTTCCGAAATGACTTCTGAATTACCGAGCCATTTTTGCGATGTTCCTGTCAGTCTTTTGGCTGCGGCGTTTCGTGCTGGGCAGGAGTTGGCTTGGCCGCGCAATGCAGCTATCGAAGTAATCAATTGGCTTTCTCGTCACGGTCGAGCGGTAGAAGGTATTGAAGTCTGGTTGCCTTCAGAGCCTGGACCGGAGATCCCTTTTCCGTTTGTTTATGCATGGACGTTGGCGCCCAAAGCAGCCAGCGAAACATGGCCGGATTTTGTTCGACGTGCTAAGCATGAGGCGTTGTCTTACATTCGCAATTTTAATTGGGATGATAACGATTTAGTCTATCATGGTAGAGAGCCCTTATTTAATCTGGATGTTACCACCCAAGGCGAGAGGCTTTCTTGAATCATCTGAACGTCATACTTCACCGGAACGAAATTCCGCCTGATTGACCTTGGCATGTTGCACTCGGTGGTATCGAGAAAACGCTTGCGACCGCCCCAGCACGCTCCAATGAATGTGATCGCCTACTGGTCTTATAACCCGCCTAAGTAGCCATGAATACCAAAGTCAAGATCGTGCCCACTCCTGTGGCAGTCATCCTGATGCTTATCGCCAGTCCTTTCTGGAAAGGACTGGTTAAAAGTTTGGTATCCGAAGGCCCTGCAGGTGCAGGGCAAACTCCTAAACTCCGCATGGTAACCAAGAGGTAAGGTGATAGGAAGTAGCTGACTATTGACCAAGTTTTAGCGATCTGCTAAGCCCCGGAGCGCGCTCAACAAAGCGGGGTTGTCTGTGGATTGCCTGACGTCGCCTATCGCATAGAGTAACAAATGAGGCTCAAGGAATCCTCCCGCTCAACTGGAGCCTAACTCAAGAAAACCAGCGAAGAAACCAGTGGCTGTCAACGAGAACGACCTTGAAAGCTTGTGGGAAGACATCCCCGTTCCGCTCGACCCGAGCACCGCGCGCACCGTACAGAACACCTACACCCAGGGCCTGCTGACGGGAGTGGGCGCCGGGGCCATCACCTACGGCACTATCTCCTATTATCCAAACCTGCTGGTGAGCCGGGTCGTCCACGGACACGGAGTGGTCGAGACTCCTCCGCGACTACGTCAACGGCAACGGCACCTGGAGCCTGGGAACGGACTATCTCTATCGCGACCGAGACAGCCGCTCGCCGAACCGGAAAGACACCCCCGACCCACGCCTGAGTGGCCCCACCAGGCCGGATGGCCAGCCCTCGGGGCCATTCCGCGGCTTGGCGGGGCCGCCGTTTCGCCTCCCAGTCCCGCCTCTTCGCCTCCCGGAGTGGCCAACTCGTTCCGGCGGGCCGGGAGATCGCTCCTCGGAGCCGTTGGTCAGCCCCCCGGAACCCCTGGACCGCTTCCCGGGGCCATGGGCCGGTTAGCCGGGGCGAACCATTCGCCCCACGAAATGGACTCTCGGCCCGACGATGGTGGCCGCCCCCCCGCGCCCTGCGCCGAGTGGAAGTGGAATAGGGCAGCCCAGTCAAGAGGTTGGAGAGGGTCCGGTCAAGATCGTCGAGGAAGGGTGGGCGGGCGCCGGCGGGAGACTGTCGGGAGGTGGCCTGAACTTTGCCACCTCGTCTCCGACAGCCGCTCTTTTTCCAAGGCTGTTGAGGGGAAACCCTGATTCCAGGCCGATGCGCGTGATACCGCCCCTGGCGGAGCCGGACAAGGATTGGGAGTGTGGGCTGACAGAATTTGGCGTCCTGTCATATGCATGCATTGACATGAAAGGGGATTCCCCCCAAAATGCATCCAAGGGGTCTTCCAAAGTAGTAAGGCCTTATCCGCTGGGCTGCACCGGCGCAGGAGGATAGTTTGTGAAGGAGACCATGTTGTTGAGACTCAGTCGAGCTGTCCTGACTGGCCTGACGGGCGGCATCCTGCTCATCCTGCTGGCCGCTCCGGTCCTGGCGGCTGGACCGGGAGTGCCGAGCTTCCAGAGTCACGAGATCGCCCGGGCCGCGGCGTTGACGGCGGTGGGCGGCACCCTGCGCCTGGACAGCGTCCAGGTGGCGGACACGGGGGAGACGGCCGCGTTCGCACTGGAGCGTTTCCAGGTGTTCGCCGATGACGCCGAGATCACCCTCCACGGCGACGCTGGCAGGAAGACCGTGCTGCCGGCGCCGAAGAACTCGTACTTCCGGGGAACGGTCGAGGGTGAGGCGGACTCGCGGGTGTTCCTCGCCCTGCTCGCCGACGGCACCACGCAGGGGATCGTGACCCGCGGGGGGGACACCTACCTGATCGGCGGCGACGGCGCTGCAGCCAAGGCCCTGGGCGCGCCCCTGGCGATGCAGCGGGTCGATCCCCTGTTGCTCAAGTCGGCGCGCAACGCCGGCTTCACCTGCGGCAACGAGAAGCTGCCCCTGAACCATCCATTCGAGGACCTGGTGCCGGGACCGGCGAGCGCCTCGCCCCTCGCCAAGGTCGCCACCGGCGCGCTCCCCGCGTTCACGGCCCGGGTGGCGATCGAGTCGGACTTCGAGTTCTACAGCCTGTTCAACAATCCCACGGCGGCCACCACCTACGTCGGCAACCTCATCGGCTACGCCTCGACGATCTACGTCAACGAGCTCAACACCTCGCTGCTGGTGCAGTCGGTGAGCCTGTGGACGACGAGCAGCGATCCCTGGAGCCAGTCGAGCAGCACCCTCTGCGGCCTGATGGAGTTCGGCCGCTACTGGAACCTGAACAAGACCGGCGTGTCGCGCACCATCGCCCACTTCCTGAGCGGCAGGAGCCTCGGCGGCGGGATCGCCTGGATCGGAGTGCTCTGCAACGGCAGCGGCGGCTTCGGCGCCAGCGCCACCTGCCCGGGCCTGCCCACGGACGCGAACTGGGGCGGCGGCTACGGCTTCACCGCCAGCCTCAACGGCGGCTTCGACGTCAACAATCCGACGGTGATGTGGGACATCTACGCGGTGTCCCACGAAATCGGCCACAACTTCAACTCACCCCATAGTCACTGCTATAATAATATTGGCGGCGACCCAAACCCTATCGACCAGTGCTGGAGCGGTGAAGCCAATTGCTACTCCGGCTCGACGTCGACGCCTGGACCCCAGGGGAGTGGTAGTGGTACCATCATGAGCTACTGTCATCAGCGGCCTGGAGGCTACAGCAACATCAGCCTGAGCTTCGGGACGAATTTTCCCTACGGCGACCAGCCCGGGCGGGAGGCGGCGCGAATGAGCAGCTACGTGGTCTCGGTGGCCGCGGGCAATCCGAGCTGCCTGGCCTTCACCTCCGGGGGTGGGGCGGCGATCTTCAGCGACGGCTTCGAGTTGGGCACCACCAATGCGTGGCAGTGAGAGGAGCTTTTTCATGCAGAATGCGCGTATGCCTCGTTCGATCCTCCTGGCGCTGGGCCTGAGCCTGGCTGCTTCTTCCGGGCTCTTCGCGGGCACGCTGACCGTCCGCCCCGGCGTGCCCGCCAACGGCGGCTCGGCCCGCTACAGCGGCACCCAAGGCCTCGAGGTCGACGTCGCCAATCCCAACCGGAGCCCCACCTTCGTGCAGAGCAGCCACCCATCCGCCGAGGCCACCTACCGGGTGCGCTTCTATGTCAACCTGCGCAACCTGGCGATGGCCGGCGGCGACGAGCTCGACCTGTTCGACGCCTATGACGGCGCCGATCCGGCGCCGCCCACGACCACGGGCAACGCCGTGCTCCGCGTGGTGGTGCGCCAGGTGTCCGGGACGCTCCGGCTGAGCGCCTTCGTGCGGCAGAACAGCGGTGCCGAGCTCGAGATCCCGACGCCGGTGACTCTGGCCCCGGGCTGGCGGGCGATCGAGCTCAACTGGGCGAAGTCCGCCGCTCCGGGCGCCAACAACGGCCGGCTCGACCTGTGGGTCGACGGCGTCGCCCAGACCGGTCTCACCGGCATCAACAACGACACCGAGGTGGTCAACTACGCCCGTATGGGTGCGGTCAACGGCATCGACGCCGGGACGTCGGGGACCCTCAGGCTGGACGATTTCGCCTCCCAGCGCTCGGGCTATATCGGCCTGCTCTCCATCTTCCCGGACGTGCCGACCGATTTCCCCTTCTGGTCTTACATTCAGGGGCTCTACGCGGCTGAGATCACCGGCGGTTGCGGTGGCGGCCTCTTCTGCCCGAACAGCTCCGTGCCCCGCGATCAGATGGCGGTCTTCCTCGTCCGCGCCATGCACGGCCCGGCCTTCAACCCGCCCGCGGCGACAGGGGTGTTCGCCGACGTGCCGCCTTCCTACTGGGCCGGCAACTTCATCGAGCAGCTCGCAGCGGACGGGATCAGCGGCGGTTGCGGTGGCTCGCCCCCGAGCTTCTGTCCCACCGACCCGGTGACGCGGGCGCAGATGGCGATCTTCCTGCTGCGTGCCAAGCACGGCCGCAACTACCAGCCGCCGGCAGCCACGGGCACGGTCTTCGCCGACGTTCCGGCCAACGGTTTCGGGGCTGCCTGGATCGAGCAGCTCTTCTCTGAAGGCATCACCGGCGGTTGCGGTAACGGTAACTACTGCCCTGGCGATGCGGTGAGCCGCGGGCAGATGGCTGTCTTCATGACCCGCACGTTCTCGCTGCCGGTCCAGCAGACCGGCCCCTGAGACTTGGCGTCACAGCAGCAGTAACCTGTAAGGGGCGGCCCTCTCTGGCCGCCCCTGCAGAATCCGGCTCAGGGCGTCGTCAGGCTGAAGGTGCGGGTCAGGAGGACCGCGGCCTCGGCGCGGGTCATCGCCTGGTCCGGACAGTAATTGCCGCCGCCGCAGCCGCCGCTGATCCCTTCCGCCGACAGTTGCTCGATCCAGGAGACGGCCCAGTAGTCGGCGGGGACGTCATGGAAAACGGTCCCCGTCCCGGCCGGGGGGGCGTAGCTCTGCCCATGCTTGCCGCGCAGGAGCAGGACCGCGGCCTCGGCGCGGGTCAGGAGCGCCTCGGGGCAATACCGGTTGGCGCCGCAGCCGCGCGCGACGCCGTCGGCCGCGACCTGCTCGATGTAGGAGGCGGCCCAGTAGGAGGCGGGCACGTCCGTGAACACCGTGCCGCTGGCGGCGGGGGGGACGAACGCTGAGCCGTGGACGGCGCGGACGAGGAAGACGGCCGCCTCGGCGCGGTTCAGGGACGAGTTGGGACAGAAGTCGTTGCCGCCACAGCCGCCGGTGATGCCGCTCGCCGCCAGCCCTTCGACGAACTGCCAGGCCCAGAAGTCGGGCGCCACGTCCTGGAAGGTGTATGGCGCGATCCACTGCAGAGTGCCGCCCTGGCTGGCGATGTAGAGCCGGCCTTTCTCGCTCTCGCCGAAGGTGGTGACGAGTGGGGAGATGCTGAGGATCTGCTGGCTCGTCCAGGAGCCCGCCCCGTGGGTGGACAGCCAGATCTGGCCAGTGCACAGGTCGCTGTAGAGATAGTTGCCGGTGAGCACGCTGCTCGCCGGCTGGCCGCGATAGACGTAGCCGCCGATCACCGCGCATTTGCCGCCCGAGTGGTCGTACTCCAGGACGGGGTCAATGAAAGCCGGGCCTGTGCAGTCGGCGTCCGTCTCGAAGGGATGGGCCCCTTCCCGGCAATCCCAGCCGTAATTCTGGCCGCCGGCGCTCGCGGCCGGCTGGAAGTCGATCTCCTCCCAGTTCCCCTGCCCGACGTCGGCGATGTAGAGGTCGTGCGTCGAACGGTCGAAGCTGAAGCGCCAGGGGTTGCGGAGGCCGTAGGCCCAGACCTCGGGCGCGCTGGAGGGGGTGCTGGCGAAGGGGTTGCTCGGCGGGATGGCGTAGTTGCGGTTCGGGTCCGCGGGGAAGCTGTCGCCGTTGACGTCGATGCGCAGGACCTTGCCCAGCAGGGTGTTCGTGTTCTGACCGCTCTCAAAGGGATCGCCGCCGCCCCCGCCGTCGCCCACTCCGATGTAGAGGTAGCCGTCCGACCCGAACGCGAGCTGCCCGCCGTTGTGGTTGGGCTGGCTGGAGTGCGGAATGGTCAGCAGGATCAGCCCCGAATTCGGATCGGCGACGTTCGGGTTCGCCGATACGTGGTAACGGGCGATGACGATGTCGCCGTTGCCACGGGTGTAGTCGACGTAGAAAAAGCCGTTGCTCGCGTAGTTGGGATGGAAAGCGAGCCCCAGCAGGCCGCGCTCGCCGCAGTTCGGCGGGCTGCCGCACGGCGACGACACCGAGGAGACGTCGAGGAAGGACGTGGCGAGGAGCTGCGTGCCGTCCCAGATGCGGATCTGCCCGGTCTGCTGCACGATGAACAGCCGGCCCGACCCGTCGCCGGCGTGGGTCACCCCCAGGGGATCGGTGAGGCCGGAGACGACGGGGACCAGTTGCACGAAGCCGCCAGAGGGCGGGGCCGCGCCCGCTCCCCGGCCAGAGAGCAGGAGGACGGGGATCAGGAGCGGCCAGAGAGCGGAAAGACGAGAGCGCGGAGATCGATGCACGGTGAACCTCCTCTGTGCTGCGTTGATTTGGCAAATAGAAGGTTGCTCACGGCCACATGATAGTCCTGTCGATCCGGACGGGGAAGGGGGAGGAGGGCGGGCAGCATGCTCTCCCCCTTCAGGGCAGCGGCAGGTTGTAGGTCCTGGCCAGGAAGGTGGCCATCTCGCCGCGCGTGGCGTCGTCGTCGGGACAGTAGCGGCGCGGATTGGAGGCGCAGCCGCCGGTGACCCCGTCGGCGTAGAGCTGCTCGACGAAAGGTGCCGCCCAGTAGTCGGCCGGCACGTCCGCGAAGATGGTGCCGGAGGCGGGGGGCGGTACGAAGCCGCTGCCGTGCCGGGCGCGGACGAGGAAGACGGCCATCTGGGCGCGGGTCACCGTCGAGTTCGGGCAGAAGAGGTTGGTGCCGCACCCGCGGGTGATGCCGTCCGCGGCGAGCTGCTCGACAAAGGAGGCGGCCCAGAAATCGCTCGGGACGTCGGCGAACTTCGTGCCGCTGGCAGGGGGAGGAGAGAAGCTGCTGCCATGGGAGCCCCGGACGAGGAAGACGGCCATCTGCGCCCGACTGACGGCGTCGTCCGGGCAGTAGGTCGCGGTGCTGCACCCGCGGGCGATGCCGGCGTTCTGGACCGCCTCGACGTAGCGCCAGAACATGTGGGAGTAGGGCACGTCGAGGAAGGTGTGGTAGGCGAAGGAGGCGCAGATCTTGTCGGTGGGGCCGAGCGAGGCGCCGCGGCCGTCGTGCTTGAGGAAGGCGGACATCGTGGCGTCGGCGGGGTTGGCCGGGGTGTGGTGGCCGAAGCCCTGGGTGTGGCCGAGCTCGTGGGTCAGCACCTCCTTGAAGTCGACCTCCCCGACGCACTGGGTGCCGTTGTTGATCACCACGAAGGGAGACAGGATCGGGTGCCAGGGCTGGCCATCGTACATGCGGGTTGAAGTGTTGTCGTAGATCGGGCCGCCGAACGCCAGGGTGCCGACGCAGTCGCTCGACAGGTCCGCGAGGTCGTTGCAGGGGTCGTTGAAGATGACTGCGCCCCTGTCGAAGTCGAAATTGCCGGAGCAGGTGACGTTGCTCGGCCGAGAGCTGCCGGACTGAAGCTGCAACACGGAGTCGGGAGCGTTGCGCCAGGCGGCGGTCCCCTCCTGGACGGCGGCGACGCCGCCGTCCGCGATCCCGACCTGCCCCGGCGTCGTGGGCAGCACCGTCGCCGTCGTGCTGCCGTCCTCGTAGCCGAACCAGCGGAGGGGAACGTGGTTGCCGGTCCCATCGTCCAGGTAGACGCAGTCGGGAGGCCCGCCGGCACCGGTGTCCTTGGCGACCAGCGGAGCCTTGTCCGCGGCGAGAGGCTGGGCGGCCGCCCGCCGGCGATCCCAGCGCGCGCCGCGGCCCACCTCTTTGAGATGGTCGAGCAGGGCCCGCTTGCCGTAGACGCCGACCGGCTCGAAGCTCTTGTGCGCCAGGACCTCGAGATCGGGAGCCTCCGCCAGGGGGCGCAGCCGGCCGCCGCCCGCCTCCTCCTCGAGCAATCCATAGGCCATCATCTTGGAGCGCCACCTTCCACCGGGAGCCCGGTCGAGGAAGAGGAGATAGTTGTGTCCCGGTGCGAATCGGGGCGCTCCCGCCACCGCGGCCCCGATCCGGCCCAGGCTGCCGCCGGGCTCCCGCACCTCGAAGACGAAGCCCGTGAGGCGTCCCGCAATCTGCTCCAACTGCTGAAAGCGGGTGACCGTGAAAGGAATCGTGTCACCCGGCTCGACCCGGGACTCCATTGCCTGAGCGAACACGACGGCCTCGCTGATCCGCACGAGCTGACCAAGATCGGCAGGGGGGCGCACGGAGGTCGCGGCCAAGGGACGAAGGGAGACCAGGAGGAGAGAGGCGATCAGGATTAAGCGCTTGAGCATTGTTGATCTCCAGGGTGAGTAGCGCTCCAAGTAAGCCAAGAGAGCTCGCGGCTCCGCGACCGGATCTCTTGCGTACCTCGTGCCAGACTCGCGCGATTCGGGCACGGGTCTTGCTCAAGGACGTTTCCACGCTTGATCCCGTTCGATCAGGGCGAGCGGACGTCGGGAAGCCCTAAGCAGCAGCGGCAGTTCGTGGTCCGGTCCTAGGAAAGTTTTTACATCGAAGGAGTGTGGTACATCATGCGACGAGCCCTCGGACTCATACTTGCAGTCTTCCTCCTGTGCATCGCAGTGAGCCCCATCCTTGCCTCGACCATCGCTCCCCCGGCCAATCTCGGCGAGCTGGCCCGCATCAGCCGCACGGTGGTCCTGGCCGAGGCGGGGAGCTCGCAGAGCGAGCTTCGTGGCAAGATCCCCTACACGCTCACGACCTTCCAGGTGCTGCGGCACGTCTCGGGACAGCAGGCCGGCACCCGCATCGCGGTCGAGACTCCGGGCGGCGAGGTCGGGCAGGTCGGCTTCGCCGTGCCGGGCACTCCCCGCTTCGAGAAGGGGGGGCGTTACCTCCTCTTCCTCGACCCCGCTCCCAGCGGCAACTGGCGGCTCCAGATGATGTCCTACGGCATCCTGCGCGAAGACCCGGGGACGGGGCTGATGCGCCCGGTTCCGGAGGCGAAGGAGCTGGACGTGATCTCGCGCGAGGGCGTCGAAGGCATCGCCGTCTACCGCGAGGCGGACCTGCTGCCGCACCTCGCCGCGGCCGCATCCGGAGCGCCCTGGCACGCTGAAGCGGTCGTGGCCACGGCGGCGCAGCAGCAGGCGGTGGCGGGCGACAGCCTGCAGTCGACGACGGCGGCGGCAGGGGCGGGAGACGGCTCCGCCCTCGCCTCGGCGCCTGCGAGCTGCCGGTTCCTCATCTCCAACGAGGGCTCCCCTCTGCGCTTCTTCGGCTTCGAAACCGGGGCCTCGGTAAGCCTCTGGCACACCACTCCGGGACAGGTGGGCATCTCCGACGGCGGCGTCAGCGCCGTGCAGCAGGCCACCAGCGCATGGACGTCCAACAACTCCTCGACCATCAACTTCAATTATGCGGGCTCCAAGGCCCGCACCGCGAGCTGCAGCGGCGGAATCGCCGACGTCCAGGGGGAGGTGACCTTCAACGATCCGTGCAGTCAGCTCGCGCCTCTCCAGCAGTGCACGGGGACGATCCCCGCGGGGTGGAGCTCGGTGTGCTGCGGACAGGTCGCGACGTTTGGCTATTTCTACAACAAGACCGCCGAACCGTTCGACGACGGGATGTGGCACCGGCTGAACGGAGAGTCGATCGTCATCAACAAGGGCGCTCAGTGCCTCGGCGAGACCGATTTCAAGGAGATGATGACCCATTACGTGGGCCACGGCCTGGGCTTCGGCCACCATAACGACCAGCAGGCCACGATGTTCGGCCAGCTCGGCGTCCATCCGTCGCGCGGCGCGACGCTGGGAGCGACGGATCGCCTCTGCGCCGAGTTCTCCTACCACACCTTCCTCGACGTGCCCCTCTCCTTCTGGGCCTGGAACTTCATCCAATCCATCGCCACGTCGGGGATCACCCGCGGCTGCGGCACGGGCGACTTCTGCCCCAACGATCCCGTCTCGCGCGCCCAGATCTCGATCTTCCTGCTGCGCGGCATCCACGGCAGCAGCTATCAGCCGCCGCCGGCGACGGGCACGATGTTCAACGACGTGCCGGCCGACTTCTGGGCCGGGGCGTTCATCGAGAAGCTCGCGTCGGAGGGCATTACCAAGGGCTGTGGCAACGGCAACTTCTGCCCCAACAACTCGCTGCTCCGCGACGAGATGGCGGTCTTCCTGCTGCGCGCCAAGCACGGCAGCACCTACGTTCCACCGCAGGGAACCGGCACCCGGTTCAGCGACGTGCCACCGGGATACTGGGCGGTCGACTGGATCGAGCAGTTGGCCGCCGAGGGCGTCACCAACGGCTGCGGCGGCGGCAACTACTGTCCGGGAAGCCCTGTGTCCCGGGCCGAGATGTCGGTCTTCCTGCAGCGGGTGTTCAGCCTGACGCTGCCCTGAGCCGATCCGGAGGTTGATCATTCGACCCGAGTGGCGGCTGCTGATCGACCTCTGCTTCGACCGTTGCGACCCGGCGGCGTTGCCGGACGAGCGGCTCGAGCCGCTGGCCGATCTGACGACCCGGCTCAACGTCGAGTCGCAGATCCTGAGCCGCCTCGGACCCCACCAGCAGCGCCTGGGGGCCGGGGCGGCCCGCTGGTTAACCGGCCTGCGGCAGCAGGTCGCGGAGATCGCGGTGGCCAATCTCCGGCGGGACGCGGAGCTGGCCGAGGCCCTCGGCCACCTCCGCGTCCGTGGCATCGACCTCCTGCTCCTCAAGGGCTCCGCGCTGCGGGCGGCGCAGCCGGGGCTCGCGGGACGCTTCCAGTGCGATGTCGACGTGCTGCTGCGCCGCCGCGACCTGGAGACGGCGGAAGCGCTGCTGACGGCGAAGGGTTTTCGCCTCGACGAATCCTTCCAGTGCCGCGCCGGTCTGCTGAGAAACCATTTCCATTTCGCCTATGAGCGGCGGGGGGCCGTCGTCGAGCTGCACTGGGACGTGGACGCCTCGTCTCCGGACGGCTTCGTCGACCGCCTCTGGCGGGAGAGCCGCGAGCTGGACCTCGACGGCAGCTCCGTGCGCGTCCCCTCTCCCGAGCACCAGCTCCTCTTCGGCTGCCTCCACCTGAGCCGGCACGCCTTCCTGGGGGGACTGCGCTGGCTGGCCGACCTGGGAGCCCAGCTCCCCGTCTCCGGCGGGGTCGGGGAGCGCTTCGCGGCGGAGGCTCGGGCCTGGCCGCGGCGCGCCGTCTGGAGCCCGCTCTGGCTGCTCGGGCTCTACGGGGCTCCGGGAGCGGCGGAGCTCGCCACCCCGTCGCCGGCCAGTCCGTTGGAGCGGTTGCTGCTGCGCCGCGTGCTCACCGCCGTGCTGCTCGGCGAACCCTGGCTCGGCCTCCCGGCCTGGCGGGCGGCGAAGGCCGTGGAACTCTGGCTGTTCTCGCAACGACCGTTTCCCGCCGTGCTGCGAGAGGTGTCGACGCGGGGACTCTTCCGCAAGCTACGCGGCTGGGCTGGCGACCTGGCCTGCTGAGGCAGGCGTCGTCGTCAGCGCTGCCAGGGCACGTTCCCCCGCCCCTTCCGGCGTCGAGGACCGGAGGCGGTAGCAGCGGCAGCGCCGCGCCAGGCGGAGCATGTCGGCGAGCGCCTCCCCAAAGTCGAACGCGGGGGACTTGATCACCGCCTTGACCAGTTGGTGCGTCGCTTCGGACTGGCTCAGCAGCTCCAGAGCCCCCTCCGCGTCAGGCCCGCGTTCGAGGACGAGCAGCGTGGTGATTGGAGGTAGAGGAGCGAGGGGGGCCGCGTCCCGCTCGGGAAATGGATAGTAGGCCGCCGGGTAGGAGGGAGGTCGCGGCGGGAGGCGCGCCAGCAGCCGGGGTGAGTAGTCCGCGTCCATATGGAGGGCGCGCGGGAAGACCTCCGGGGTGAGAGAGCCGCAGAGGATGGGGCAGAGATCGTCGGTGATCAGCCGCAGGCCGCTCGTCCAGAGCCAGAGGGCAAGGCTGGTCTTGCCCGCGCCAGACTCGCCCACGATCAGGCAGGTGCCGCCCGGTGCCGCCACCGCGCCGGCGTGGAGGACCCAGCGGCCGGCGGCGCGCCGGATCGCGTCGTCGATCAGGCGGTACTCGAGGTGGGAGCTGAGGGGCGCCTCGCTCTCCGCCATGTCCCAGCGGCTGCCTTGGCCGTCGACGAGGAGGAGGGCCCCGCCGCCATTCGCCTCCACCCGGAGAGCGACGGCTTCGGCAGGTGGCGGCTGCAAAGTCGGAAACCCCTGGAGAAGGGCCGCGAGGTCGCGTCGCGCGTCCGCCGGGACGCCGAGACAGCGAAAGGGGGTCCCGAGGACGATCCAGGCCGGGTCTGCTAGCGCCATCGCAGGAAGCGCCGGTCCGCGAGCTCGCGCAGGCAGGCGACGAGCGCGTCCTCGTCGATGGAGCTGGCGGTGAAGACGTGGCTCATCTCTTGCACTACCATGGCAATTGTATGTTGACCGTCGGCGAAGCTACAGAGCAGTGCGGCGGTATGATTGAGGCTCAGGCTCTCGTCCAGGTCTCTGGAGTACAGCACGGCGCTCCCGTCTCCTAGGGGCTCGAGCTGGACTCCCGGGGCGAGGGAGAACGTGGTGCCGAGATCCAGGCTCACGCAGCGGACTATAAGGTTGCACTCATCAAGGGGTCAAGACAGCAAAGGAGGTGTCATGGAAATCCATAACTCGTTGTCGGATCGTAGAGATTTTCTCAAGAAGACGATCGCCGGTGCGGGCCTCGCCTTCGCGGCGCCCGCCATCCTTTCGTCTCTCGGGTCCGGTGCTCTGCACGCGCAGGCCAGCGGTCCAACCGGCGCAGCCGCCGGCCGGCCCTACGGCAACAACGACGGCAGGGGCATGTAAAAAAGGGGCGGCTCCGCCGTCCACCGTGCAGCCTTTGGGACCCGCTCCCGGGTCTGCCGTAGGTTCCTGCGCCTCTCCTCCGCCCCGTCGCTCGCCGGCGGGGCTCATTCTTCCTGACCTGGACGCTGTCTGGACGGGACGGTATAGTGCGCGCGCGGCGCGTCGGCACGCTCCGCGGAGATCGACTTGACCGTACCCGCAGACTCCCTACCGCTCGAGATCCTCGCCGTCTATGGAACTCGTCCCGAGGCCATCAAGATGGCGCCGGTGATCGCATCGTTGCGGCGGCGCCCCGAGCGCTTCGCGGTGACGGTCTGCACCACCGGCCAGCACCGGGAGATGCTGGAGCAGGTCCAGGGGCTGTTCGGGCTCGCGCCCGACTTGGACCTGCGCCTGATGCGGCACGACCAGACGCTCAACGGCCTCGCGGCCGGCGCCCTCTCCGCCCTCGACGAGGTCCTGCAAGCCCGGCGGCCCGACTGGCTGCTGGTGCAGGGGGACACGACCACGGCGATGAGCGCCGCCCTCGCCGCCTTCCACCGCGGCGTGCGGGTGGGACACGTGGAGGCCGGCCTGCGCACCGGCAATCTGCGGATGCCGTTCCCGGAGGAGGCGAACCGGCGGGTCATCGATCTGCTGGCCGACGCCCTTTTCGCCCCGACCGGGTGCGCCGGCCGCGCGCTGCTGGCGGAGGGGTGCGATCCGGAGCGGGTCCACGTCGTCGGCAACACGGTGATCGATGCGCTGCAATTTCTGTCTTGTGAAGCGCTGGCCTGTGACACGCCGCGAGCCCCGGAGCGCCCCGAGGTGCTGATCACCGTGCACCGTCGCGAGAGCTTCGGCGCTCCGCTGCGGGCGATCTTCTCCGCCCTGCGCCGGCTGGCGGAGAGCTTCCCGGAGGTCGCCTGGATCTATCCGGTGCACCGCAACCCCAACGTCTGCGGTCCGGCCTACGAGCTCCTGTCGGGGCTGGCGAACCTGGAACTGCGCGAGCCCCTCGACTACCGCGAGCTGGTGGCGATGCTTGCGCGGTGCCGCTTCGCCCTGACCGACAGCGGCGGGATTCAGGAAGAGGCGCCGGCGTTCGGCAAGCCGGTGCTGGTGCTGCGGGAGACCACCGAGCGCCCGGAGGGCGTGGCGGCCGGGGTGGCGCGGCTGGTGGGTACGGACCCGGAGCGAATCTTCGACGAGGCGGCCAGGCTGCTCCTCTCCCCCGACGCCTACCTGGAGATGGCGCGCGCGATCAATCCCTACGGCGACGGGCACGCGGCCGACCGGATCGCCGCCATCCTGGCGGGTGAGCCCTGGTCGCCGTTCCAGCCGGAGATCTCTTGACCACCTCCCCGCCGTCCCAGCGCGTGTTGATCGCCGGCTCCTATGGCCAGGGGAATACCGGCGACGAGGCCATCCTCAGCGTCCTGCTGCGCGGGCTGCGCGCCCGCCGGCCCGATGCCCGCCTCCAGGTGGTCTCGGGAGACGTCGCCGCCACCCGGGCCCAGCACGGCGTCGAGGCCCTGTACTGGGGAGACTGGGCCCCCCTCGCGGAGGCCCTGCGGCAAACGGACCTGCTGATCCTCGGCGGCGGCGGGATCTTCTTCGACTACTGGGGTTTCGATCCCGGCCGGCTGCTGGACAACGAGGCGCCGGACCTCGCCCACTACGCGAGCTTCCCTCTGCTCGCCTGGCTGTTCGCCAAGCCGCTGTTGATCTATGCCTGCGGCGTCGGCCCGCTGTTCACCCCCGAGGGGCGCGAGGCCGTGCGGCTGGCCTTCGCGCTGGCCTCCCGCGCCAGCGTGCGGGACGCCGAATCGAAAGCTCTGCTGGAGCAGATCGGAGTGGCGGGGGAGCGGGTGGAGGTCACGGCCGACCCGGCGTTCGCCTTGGAGCCGGCCGGCGAGGAGCGGGCGCGGAGCCTGATGGCGGCGGCGGGGATCGCCGCGGGGAGGCCGGTCGTCGGCCTCACTCCCCGGCCTTGGGATTTCGGCGTTTCCCAGGAGACCTGGGAGACGGGTCTGGCAGCGGCCGTGGCGGCCTTCGCCCGCTCGCACGGGGCGCAGGTGCTGCTCGTTCCCTTCCACGCCGGCTACGACGATCCCGCGCTCGCGCGGCTGCGGGTGAAGCTGGCGGCCGGCGGCCTGCCGGCGGCGGACGTGCGCAGCCTCGGCAGCGGCGGCTCGCCGGAGGAGATCGCCGCGGTGGTGGGGAGCTGCGACCTGCTGATCGGGCTGCGGCTGCACTCCGTCCTCTTCGCCCTGCTGAGCGGCACGTCGGCGGTGGCGCTCGCCTACGACCCGAAGGTGAGGCAACTGGCGCGCCTCGCCGGCCACGAGGAGCTCTGCCTCGATCTCTCCGACCTTGGAGGCCTCGGCCCTCTCCTGGAGCGCGCCTGGGGAGCGCGGGAGGCGTTGCGCCGCGACTTCCTGGCCGCCAGCCGCGAGCTCAAGCAGGCCGCCGAGAGGAACGTCGAGCTGGCGGGCGAGCTCCTCGCCGGCGACGCGCCCCTCCCGCCGCCGCTCGCCGCAACGGACCTGGAGGTGCTGCGGCGATTCGCGGGTCACGCCCTGGAGGGGCGCCTGCACGACGTCGCGGCCCGCAACGCCGTGATCCACGAGCGGGGAGCCGTCATCGAGCGCCAATGGCAGGAGATGGAGCAATACCGGACCTGGCTCCAGTCCCAGCAGCAGGAGACCGAGGAGCAGCGGCGGATCGCCGAGGAGAGGCGGCGGATCGCCGAGGAGCAGCGGCGGATCGCCGGGGAGCAGCGCCAGGCGTTGGAAGAGAGGACGCAGGAGCAGGAGGTGGTCCTCCTGGCCCTCCGGCAGCAGGAGCTGGCGCTGCAGCAGCAGGAGCTCGTCCTCAGGCAGCAGGAGGACGCCCTCGTCACCTACCGGCAGATTCGCGAGCAGCGCGATCTGGTGCTGGCGGAACGCAACGACCTCGACCGGCGGCTGAGCGAGCTCGAGGCCACGATCGCCTACCGCCTGGTCTCCCGGTTCTGGGCGGCGATGCGGCGCCTGTTGCCGGAGGGCACGCGCCGGCGCCGGATCTATCGCCAGGTCCGCGGCGCGCTCGGCCGCCGTCTTCCCCACGCTCCCGCCGCTCCTGCCGCCCTTGCCGCTCCGGGGCCCGCGCCCGCAGCCCCCGGCGAGCCCGCGCCCGATCCCCGGGGCGATCTCCTCCGTTTCGAGGACCGCGTCCGTGCGGCCGGCGGGCCCACGGTGGTGGCGATCGTCTCGGCCACCCAGCTCGTCGAGAGCGAAGGCCAGCGCCCGACGCAGCTCGCGCTCGAGCTGTCGCGGCGCGGCATCCCCGTGGTCTTCGTCTACTGGCGCTGGTGGAAGAGCGAGTGGCGCCCTCAGGACCGGGTGACGGACGGCATCCTGCAGATCCCGATCGACGTCGTGACCGACCATCCCGAGGCGCTGACGGGCGCCTTCGCCGGGCTCTCCCGGATCCTGATGATCGAGTTCCCCCATCCCGGCTTCTTCGAGCTCCTCGCCGCCGCCAACGCGGCGGGCTGGACCACCGTCTACGACGCGCTCGACGACTGGGAGGAGTTCCAGCGGGTCGGGCAGGCGGTGTGGTACGACGAGGGATTCGAGGGGCACCTGATCAACGCCGCCGACGCCGTCTTCGCCATCAACGACACGCTGGCCGCCAGGCTGCGCAAGTTGGGAGGGGAGGAGGTGCAGATCGTGCGCAACGGCGTGCGGGCGGGTATCGAGGCGGTGCGCGAGCCGCGCCCGCTCCCCCGGGGCGAGGTCACCGTCGGCTACTTCGGCTACCTGGCGGGCGCCTGGTTCGACTGGGAGCTGGTGGCCGCGGCGGCGCGGCGGCGCCCCTCCTGGCGGTTCTACCTCATCGGCTACGGCGGCAGCCCCGAGGGCGTCGCCGTGCCCGCCAACGTCGAGCTGCTCGGTAAGCAGCCGCAGAGCGATCTCGCGGCCTTCGCCGCCCACTGGGACGTGGCGATCGTCCCCTTCCGGCCGGACCGCCTGGCGGCCGGCGCCGATCCCATCAAGACCTACGAGTACCTGGCCATGGGCCTGCCGGTGGTGTGCACCGGCGTCTATCCGCCACCGGGCGGCGAGGGCTTCGTGCAGCGCGCCGAGGACGTCGGGGGCTTCCTCGCGGCGCTCGAGCGGGCGGCCGCCCTGCCGCCGGCGGCGGCCGCCGGGCGGCGCGCCTTCGCCGCCGCCTGCACCTGGGCGCACCGGCTCGACGAGCTGCTGGCGGCGCTCGCACGAGGGGACCAGCGGGTGGCGGAGAAGCGGGCCCTGCTCGGTGCCGCGCCATGAGAGCCCTGTTCGTCTACAGCTACCTGACCCTGGGCGGGGTGGAGGCGGTCCTGCGCGCCCGCCTGGACGGGCTCGCGGCGCACGGCATTGAGGCGCACGCCTGGTTCTTCCACGATTTCGGGGGGCGCTCCATCTTCTCCGGTCTGGAGGACCGCGTGCGCGTGGGAGACGCCGCAGCCTGCCTCGCCTTCGCCCGCGGCTTCGACCTCGTCTCCACGATCGATACGGCCGAGGTCCTCGCCGGCTACGAGGAGCCCGCGCCGGGCCTGCCGCCGCTGCCCCCTCTGCCGCCGCTGGTCGTCGAGTGCCACTCGGCCTACCTCGACAACATCGAGTACCTGCGGCGCCTGCCCGTATTGCGGCCGGCGGCCGTCTTCACCCCCTCGCCGCACCACCGCCGGCTGGTCGCGGAGCGAGTGGGCGAGGGCGTCGACGTGCGGGTCGTCCCCAACCCCGTGCGCCGGGAGCTCGTGGCCGCGCCCGTGCCGTTCCCGGCGCCGCCGCGACGGCCCGTACTCGCCTGGGTCGGCCGGCTGGACGAGCACAAGAACTGGCAGGGTTTCGTGGCGATCGCGGGCACCCTGGCGGAGCGGGGCGTCGTGGCGGAGGCGTGGATCGCGGGCCGGCCGGTGGAGCCGGAGCGAGCGGCGGAGCTCTTGGCGCGCGCCCGGGAGGCGGGCATCCTGCACCGTCTGCGCTGGTTCCGGGGGCTGCCGCACGAGCGCATCCCCGCCTTCTTCGATGCCGTGCGCGACTCGGGCGGTGTCGCCGTGACCACCTCGCGCGGCGAATCCTTCGGCATGACGGTCGTCGAGGCCATGGCCCGCCGCTGCGCCGTGCTGGTGCCGGACTCGGGGCCGTTCACCGACTTCGTGGCGGACGGCGTGAGCGGCGGCCTCTACCGTCCGGGCTCCACCCGGTCCGCCGCCGACCGGCTCCAGGCCCTGCTGGGCGATGCCCGCCTGCGCGAGGCGTGCGGCCGGCGCGCCCGCGAGATCGTCCTCGAGCGCTTCGCCCCCGGCCCGGCGCTCGCCGTGCTCGCCGCCGAGCTGGAGCGCGCGGCCGGACAGCGTTGACCGGCGATCGGCCTCATCGTTTCCCTGCCGGTGCAGGCAGGAGCTGAAAGGAGATCGCCTCCCCCTCGGGGGCGACCGTCATCAGCTCGATCGAGAACGTCCGCCGTACCTCGACCCCGCCTGCCCCCGGCGCTGCGGCCAGGTCGCGGACGGGGACCTCCCGGCCGTCCACCACCACCCGTTCCTCCTGCAACCCGCCGGAGGGCTCCGGAGCGAGGAGGCGAAGGAGCGGGGGAGAAGGGGGGAGAGGGCCCTTGGCAGCGCATTCCAGGGCGGCGGGCTCGCCGGGAGACGGAGATGGATCGGGGTGGATTGTCTCGATCGTGCCTTGATTGTAGAAGAGGCTCACCAGCCGGCCCCGCCGGACCACGCAGTCGAAGAGCTTTGGCGCGGCCGGAAGGTCGGTGAGGGGGAAACGATAGATCCGCTGGTGGTCCACGTCGCGCGCTCGAACCCGGCCGACGGCCCAGGGGGCGAGCCAGCAGACCCCGGCCGCGGCGATGCCGCCGGCGGCGAGCGCCGCCATCACCCGCCGGCGGGACGCCCGGCCCACCGCACCCCCTGCGGCCATCGCGATTACCAGGATCTGCAGCGCCGTCACGGGAAGGAAGAACCTTCCCTGGGCGGTGGTCACGGCATGGAGGCCGATCTTCAGGACCATGGCCGCGGCCAGCAGCCAGACCGGCTGATCCCAGCGCAAGGGCGTCAGCCCCAGGGCGACCAGGAAGAGAGCGAGCAGGAGGGCCATCTCCCCCTGGAGGAGGGGGGACACGAAGCGCGCGAATTCCAGAGCGCGACCGGAGCGGGAGGGGGAAAAGCCTCCCGGCACCATGAGGCTCCAGTACAGGTTGTCGGCCTCGCTGTGGAAGGCGAACTCGAGGGTGAAGGCGGCGATGCGGGCGGCGTGGAAGACGGGCCTCGCCCGCGCCGCCTTGAGGGCCAGCCGGACGGACTGCCGCTTCAGCTCTTCCGGATGCTCCAGCAGCTCGGGCTCGACGGAGGCGACGTACGGCAGCGGGTCGGCCCAGGCATTCGCCGTGGCCCCGGGGACGTAGGAGCCCAGGAGAGACAGGCCGCCGTGCTCCGTGGTCACCGCGAAGCGCCCCGTGGCCGCCTGGCGCTGGAACGCCAGCAGCAGGAGCGGAACGCCGGCCGCCAGCAGGCAGGGGAGGAGAGCCCGCCGCAGGCGATCGGCCCGCCAGGACCCGAGGCTCGCCGCCGCGAGCAGGGGGAGGAGCACGATCAGCATCTCCTGACGGATGGCGACGCCCAGGGCGTAGAGCAGCCCGGCGGCGACCGGATGACCGCGCCCGGCGAGCACGCATCGCACGGCCAGGGCGGCCAGGGCGACGACGGGGAGCAGGACCCAGTTGTCCTGCGCCACAACCCCTGAGAAGGCGATCTGACCAGGCCAGAGGGCGAGCGCTCCGGCGGCCAGGAGGCGGACCCGGAAGGGGAGGACGCCGCGCCAGAGCGCGAAGGGGAGCCCCGGCACCAGGCCCGTAGCCACCGCCGTCGCGACGCGGGCCACGGCCTCCGGGGACGCGGGGAAGAGCCGCAGGAGCAGGGACAGGACGAGGGGGAGCCCGGGGTTCAGGAGGTCCCAGTAGAATCCTCCGGTCACCACCGAACGGTCCCGCATCCACAGGCCGAAATCGAGCAGGCTGCGGAAGTCGGACACCGGCTGGATGGGGAAGGCGGTGACGAAGGCGAGCCGCGTCAGCAGCCCGGCCGCGAGGACCAGCGAGAGCCAGAGAGCCTCTCGGGAAGCCGGGAGCTGTGTGCGGGTCTGCTCGTCGGGGTGCACGCGGATCTCCAGGTGAGCTTCAGGGCCGGCGATCGAGCACCACGTGGGCGAACATGGCGAGCCGCTGCCGCCAGGGAGAGAGGGCCCGCTCGACCCCGCGCCAGAGGGGGTAGGTGCCGGCGGGTACCAGGCCGCGCAGCGAGACCCCCCCGGAGACCAGGTAGCGCAGCGGCATCAGCGGCTCGATCGCGCGCACCCGCCACTCGGGCGCCTCGCGCGCGAACCGCTCCCGGTCGCGCTGGAAGAGGATCCAGGGGAGCGCGCCGTTGGCCCCCGACAGCGGTCCGCCGCCCGGCAGCTCCCACTCCGCGGCCGCGGGCTCGAACGGCTCGTGGTGGAGCCGTGTGTAGACCCACCGGGACCAGGGGGTGACCCACGGCTCGATCATCGTCACCACCCCGCCGGCGTGGACGCAGCGCGCCGCCTCCGCGAAGAAGCGCGTGGGCCGGGGCAGGTGGTGGAGGACGTTGGTCATCGCGATGGCGCGCAGCGAGCCGGCGGCGAAGGGCAGGGCGAGCCCGTCGAGCACGGCGTCGATCCCCGGCGCGTAGAAGACCTCGGAGCGCACCAGCCCGGGGACGAAGTCGGCGAGGAACCCGGCGCCCGATCCCAATTCGAGCACCGCTCCCTCGCCCGCCGGGAGGGAGGCGGCGAGCGCCGCATACCACTCCTCGTAGATTCGCCGCAGGAACCGTTTCTCGGCGAGGATCCGCCGGCGCAGGTGGGTCGTGCGCGGATCGTCGAGGTCGAGACCGCGGGTGAGCGGGTGCTCCAGCCAGCGCTTGAGGCCGGCCATCAGACGAACTTGATCCGCCCGGCGGCGAAGGCGCACATCTTGAGGAGGAGCCAGCCGTGGCGCCAGCGCTGGATGTTGGTGGTGCCGTAGGTCCGCTCGCGGTAGCGCACCGGCACCTCGACGATCTCCAGGTTGAGCCTGGCGCTGCCGAAGAGGAGGTCGAAATCGCCGAAGGGATCGAAGTCGCCGAAGTAGGCGCGGTTGGCGGCGAGTTGCTCGTAGTCCTCCCGCCGCAGGACCTTGGTTCCGCAGAGCGTGTCCTTGATCGGCTGGCCCAGCAGCCAGGAGAAGACCAGGCTGAAGAACTTGTTGCCCAGCAGGTTGGCGAAGCGCATCGCCTGCTCCTCCATGGGATAGACGAGCCGCACGCCGTTGACGAATTCGCCCTGCCCGGAGCGGATCACCTCATAGAAGCGGGGGAGGTCCTCGGGCGGCACCGTGAGATCGGCGTCGAGGATCATCAGCACGTCGCCGCTCGCCTGGGCGAAACCGAGGCGCACGGCGTCCCCCTTGCCCCTGCCGGTCTGGCGGCAGGCCCTGGCCCGCCGCTCGGGGTGCGCCGCGATCTCGCGCTCGATGGCCGCCCAGGTGCCGTCGGTCGAGTGCCCCTCGACGAAGATCAGCTCGGTGCCTCGCCCCATCTCCGGCAGCCGGCTGAAGACGGCGGCGACGTTCCCCTCCTCGTTGCGGGCGGGCACCACCACCGAGACGAGCGGCTCCTCCTGCCGCGGCCGGGCCGCGGGCCGGGCCACCACGAAGTTGCACAGCGCCAGGTGCCGGAACGGCCACAGCCGGACCAGGAAGCGGTTGCAGAACGGCGCGAGCAGGGGGAGAGGCAGCGGCAGCAGCACCTCCTCCCAGTGCCGGATCGGCGCGAAGCCGGCCAGGCGCAGCAGGTTGGTCACGTCGTGGACGGTCAGCCAGTTCTGGTGCAGGACCGGCCGGGCGAGGCGCAGCCGCTGCGCCAGGGCCAGCGGCAGCTCCCACAAACGGCTGTAGACGTTGAGGATCACCCGCGTACGGGGAGTGGTGAGCGGCAGGAGGCGCGCGAACAGCCGCTGCACGTCCCAGGCGTCGTTGACGAGGTCGGAGAGGACCACGACGTCGAAGGTCTCTCCCAGGCCGCCGACCTCGTGGACGTCGGCCTCGAGGAAGCGCAGGTGAGGGTGGCGCGCGGCGGCCCGCCGCACCATCTCGCCCGAAAAGTCGATCCCGACACCCACCGCCGGCTCCAGGGCGGCCAGCAGGTCCCCCGCGCCGCAGCCGAGCTCCAGCACCCGCAGCCCCTTGGGGACCAGGAAGCGGTAGATGCGCGCCAGGCGCCGGTGGTAGGCGCCTCCCAGCCCCTGGCGGCCGTCCCAGCGGCGGGCGACCTCGTCCCAATGGGCGGAGCGCTCCACGCGGTAGCGCTCCGCGGCCGGGTCGTCGAGCGGGACGGCGTCCTCCGCCATCATCGCGGCTTCCCGGCCGGCCGGGCGCGGATACTTGACTTCGGCTTCCACTCGATGCTCTCCTTGTTCCAGACCCCCGTAAGCGTATACCGGAACTCATAAAAGAATGAGCCGCGACGAGAGCGCCCCTCCCCCGGCGCTCAGGATCGTATCCCGCCTCCCCGACCTCCTCGCCATCGCCGTGGCCGTCGTCCTCTGGCGGCTGTTCTATCCCGCCCTGATGTCGGCAGACACCATGAACCAGTACGGCCAGGCGCTCACCGGGCGCTATCTGGACTGGCACCCTCCCTTCATGGCGGCGGTCCTCGGCCTGGTGCTGAGGATGCGGGGGACGGTCGGTCTGCTCATGCTGTTCCAGTGCCTCGCCGGAGTGTTCGGCCTCCGCGCCCTGGCCGCGGCGTGCCTGGCACAGCTCTACGGGCCGCGGCTCCCGCAGCGGCGGGTGGAGTGGCTCTCGTTGCTGACCCTGCTCGTCCTGCTGCTGCCCGTCACGCCGCTCGCCTTCTATCTGATGACGCTGTGGAAGGACGTCTGGGCGATGGTGCTCCTGCTGTGGCTCGCCGCGGTCCTGCTGCGGCTCACGAGCCGGGAGCCATCGCCGCGGGAGCGGTGGCCGGGCGAGTTCCTGCTCGTCCTCGCCCTCGCCGTGGCCCTGGGGCTGGTGCGCCACAACGCCGTCCTGGTCCTGCCGGTCGCCGGCTGGGTCCTGTGGTCCTGGCGGGCGCGCGTCGACCGGCGCGGCGCCCTCGTGCTGCTGGTGGCGCCGCTGGCGGCAGGCCTGGCGAGCGACGCCCTGCTAACCCGGGCCCTCCACGTCCAGGCGACGAAGATCGAGCGCGTCGTCATGACCCTGGACCTGCTCGGCGTCTGCGCGGAGGACGCCACGGCCTGCGACCAGCTCCCATTCACCAGGAGCCACATCGTGGACCCGGGCTACGCGTCCCGGTATCCGGTCGTCGACGCCGTGGCCCTGTTCCACGCCGAGCCGCGGATCGTGGACCCGGACTTCTACAGCCTGGCGAGCTACGACCGCCTGCGGTCCGAGTACATCCGGGCCGCTCGGCGCTTCCCCTGGCTGCTGGCGAAGGTGAAGCTGGCGGCCTTCGTCCGGCTCCTGGGCGTCGAGCAGACGAGCTACTTCATCCACGACACGATCGTCGACAACCCCTATGGCTTCGTGATCAACCGGCGCTTCGCTGGGGTCCGTGAGCGGCTGAGCATACTGACCCGGGGCGTCGCCGGGAGCGGCTGGCGCTGGCTCTCCGGCGTCCATCTCGTCTGGGTCGCGGCCAACGTCGCCTGGATCATCGCGCTCCTCCGCCGCTACCGGAGGTCGGGGGAGGCGCGCTTCCGTGCCCTCGCCCAGATGCTGTTGCTGCCGCTGGCGTACTCTCTCTCCTACCTGCCGGCGGCGCCGGCTGCCGATTTCCGCTTCCTGTTCCCCGCGACCCTCGTGGTTCAGTGCGTCACGGTCGCCGCACTGCTGGGCGGACTGGCGCAGAAGCCCAGCGGGCGGGAGCCGTAGCGCTTCAGGTTTTCGACGTAGGACCAGGTCTGCTTGTTGTGCAGGTAGAAGCCGCGATAGAGCGCGGCGCTCAGCAGCGGGCTGCCCAGCACGGGCGCGAGGAGCGGCGAGAAGACGACCCAGAGGTTGAGGGCAACCGCCAGGGCGAGGGCGCCCCGGGAGGCGAGGCGGAGGCGGTGGGGGAGCTGCCGCGCAGCGGCGTAGAGGCGGCCGAGGAAGGCGACCATCACCACCCCCACGGGCTGGTAGAGCCGCGCGATCCAGGAGCCCCGCATCTGCCAGCCATGGTAGGGGGGCGCCAGGTTGGTGAACAGGAAGAGCAGGAGCGCCGCCAGCAGCACGCACCGCTCCGCCGGTGTGAGTGCCGGGCGCTCGCCCGGTGTCCGCGTCGCCAGCCACAGGCCGCAGACGAAAAGCAGTGGCAGGAAGAGGAAGTTGCCGTAGAGAAAGTTGTCGACGAGGGCGCCGGGGACCTGGGCGAGGAGCACGGACCACGTCCTGCCGTCGAAGGGGGGGAGGTAGCTGCCGAGGATGACCCCGTAGATCCTGCTGTTCGCGTTGCGCAGTGGGACGTGGAAGACCTCGTGGAGCACGGCCAGCGCGAGCGCCTGCGGCAGGAGCTGGGCCACCGCGAAGGCCACGCTCGACCGCCACAGCCGGCGGTGGAGCAGCAGCAGGACCCCGGCCACGCCGAAGAACAGGATCAGGTCGTAGGCCGTGAACAGGACGCCGAGGCCGAGGCCGAGGAGCAGCGCTCCCTGCCAGGTGGCGACGTCCTCGAGGCGCCAGAGCAGGGCGAGCGACAGCAGGCTGAGGGGCACGATCGTCGCGTAGCCGTAGGGCGAGGCCGTCCAGTAAAAGAAGCCCGGATAGGTGGCCAGGAGCCACAGCGCGGCGTGGGAGAACCCGGACGGGAAGCGGCGCCGGGCGGCGTACCAGAAGGCCGTGACGCTGCCGAGCGTCAGCAGGACGTTGACCAGGATGCCGCCGTATTCGAACCCCAGCAGCTTCATGAACGGATAGGTCACCAGCGGATAGAGGATCCGCCGCAGCACGACGCTGAAGGCCCAGGACGCCCGGGGCGCGCCGTCGAGCATCAGGAAGGTCGCCTTGTGATGGAAGTGGTCGATGTTGAGCAGATAGGTGCAAGGCTCCCAGACGAGGGGATGGTCGAGGGTGACGGCGAGCGGGTTGAGGGTGCCGCTGTTGGCCCAGATCCCCAGGACCAGGACGAGGCAGGCGCCCGTCAGGTGGAGGAGGTCGCGCCGCGAAGAGTCCCTGGCCGGCGAGGCCGGGGAGCTCATGGGGCGGGCCGTCTCTCGAGGACGACGTAGCGCCGTTGCATCTCCGTCGACACCGTCTCCCGCAGGATGCGGAACGGGTGGCCCGCCACGAGGCGCTCCACGTCCTCGCGGGAGTAGCGGAAGGTCGCCGAAGGGTGGGCCTTCGAGAGCGGACGGTCGGGTGTGAAGACGATGGCCTGCTCGACTTTCGGGTCCGGCCAGAAGAAGTCGGCGTAGAGGCGGCCGCCCGGTTTCAGGAAGAGCGCCAGGAATTCCAGGTTCTGGCGGGCCAGGGCGAAGTTCTGGTGGATCCAGAAAAACCGGCTGATCACCGTGTCGATGCGGCCGAAGAAGGGCGTGAGGCCGGCGCGGTCGGCCACGTGCACGTAGGTGCAGCTCGGGGGCGAGACCAGCCGGGCGATCTGCAGCGCCAGGGTGCTGTAATCGGTCCCCAGGTAGGACTCCGTGTAGCGGGCGATGAGCTTGCCCAGATTGCCGCAGCCGCAGCCCATCTCCATGACCCGCCGCCCTTCGAGCGCCTCGCGGTCGCAGTAGAGGGCGATCGGCCAGCCGAAGCCGAAGGAGAGCTTCATCAGGTCGAGGGGCGAGTCGGGCAACGGCGGCTTGTCGGGATACGCCGTGTAAGGCGCAAGCTGGAATTCCCACTCGCTGCGCAGGTACTGGAGCCACTCGTCGTTCCAGCGCTGGACCTCCTGCTCGGTGCACTGGAACGGCGGCAGAGCCTCGAGCTCGTCGGCGCCCGGCTCTTGTCGTTGACCGAACCAGCTCATGGTCGTGGCAGTCGTGGCGGAGAGACTCTCAGGCCGTCGTGGCGTGGAGACCGGTCTGGAGGGCCTGCTGGTCGTGGTTCTGCCGGAACCATTCGTAGGTGCTCTCGATCCCCTCGCGGAGGCCGATGCGGTGGCGCCAGCCGAGGGCATGGAGGCGGCTGACGTCGAGGAGCTTGCGGGGCGTGCCGTCGGGCTTCCCGGAGTCGAAGACGAGCCGTGCTCCGGGTGCCACCACCTCGCGGAGGGTCTCGGCCAGCTCGCGGATGCTCAGGTCCTCGCCGGTGCCGACGTTGACGTGCTCGTCCTGGTCGTAATGGCGCATCAGGAAGAGGCAGGCGTCGGCGAGGTCGTCGACGTGCAGGAACTCGCGCCGGGGCGAGCCCGTGCCCCAGATCGTGACCTCGTCCCGTCCCGCCGTCCGGGCGTCGTGAAACTTCCGCATCAGCGCCGGCAGCACGTGCGAGCTCTGGAGGTCGAAGTTGTCATGCGGGCCGTAGAGGTTGGTCGGCATGGCCGAGATGAAGTCGCAGCCGTACTGCCGGCGGTAGGCCTGGCAGAGCTTGATGCCCGAGACCTTGGCGATGGCGTAGGGCTCGTTGGTGGGCTCGAGCAGGCCGGTGAGCAGGTACTCCTCGCGGATCGGCTGCGGGCAGTCCCGGGGATAGATGCAGGAGCTCCCCAGGTAGAGCAGGCGCCGGACGCCGTGCAGATGGGCGGCGTGCACCACCGTGGCGTGGATCATCAGGTTGTCGTAGATGAACTCCGCCGGGCGGGTGGAGTTGGCCAGGATGCCGCCCACCGTGCCGGCCACCAGGAAGACGTGCTCCGGCCGGTTCGCCCGGAACCAGTAGTTCACCGCTGCCTGGTCGCGCAGGTCGAGCTGCTCGCGGGTGGCGGTGAGGACGTTGCCGAACCCCTCCTGGCGCAGCCGGCGGACGATGGCCGCGCCGACCAGGCCGCGGTGGCCGGCGACGTAGATGCGGGCGGAACGCGGGAGGTCGATCGCCATCTCCAAGATGAGGACTTTATCACGGCCGGCGGGGTCTGCGGCTGCACGGGCCGCCTAGGAGCCTGCGCGGCAGAAAAGACGAGCACGGACGTCAAGGACAAACAAGGACAGTCAATTGCCGGACTCGGCATCGTCATCGGTGTCTTTGAGGTCCCTGCCGTCCCTGGTGTCCTTTACGTCCCTGTCTCTGGGTTTCTGCCGCGCAGGCTCCCAGAAGCGAGGATTCATCACGGCCGGTGAGGCGAGCGCCCGCCCGCCGCCAGCGGGCCCACGGCCTGGAGCAGCTCCGCGACGCGGCGGTCCCAGCTCTCGCCCTCGGCCGCCCGGCGGCGCTCGCGGGCGAGCCCGGGGGTCTGCTCCGCCACCGCCCGCCGGAGCTGGCGCACGAACCCCTCGGGATCGTCGTAGAGGTAGACGAGGGGCTCGCTCCAGCGCTCCGTCTCCGGCAGCCGGCGGGCCACCACCGGCAGGCCGGTGGCGAGGGCCTCGTAGAGCTTCACCGGATCCACCGCCCGGGTGAGGGGGAGGTCGCGGAAGGGGACCAGAGCCACGTCGAGGCCGGCGAGGAAGCCGGGCACCTCGGCGAAGGGGATCTCGCCCACCGTTTTCAGGTTGGGCAGGGCGCTCAGGGCGGCGATCTCCGAGTCCTCCACCCGGCCGGCGAGGCGGAAGCGCCAGCCGGGGAGGACGCGGGCGGCCTTCTCCACGGCGTCGACGTCGAACCACGGCCCGAGGGCGCCGACGTAACCCACGCGCACCGGGGCCGCGGGGTCGCGGGGAGCGCCGGCCGGTGGTGGGAACGCTTCCAGGTCGACGCCGTTGGGCAGCCGCAGGACCTGGGGACTGAGCTCCCGCGGCCGCTCCGCCAGCAGGCCGGCGGTGGCGCACACCAGGTCCGCCTGATGGATGAGCCGCGCCTCCACGACCTCGATTCCCGGCGGCACTCCGGGGAAGCCGGCGTGCAGGTCGATGCGGTCGTAGACCAGGGGGACGGCGAGCCGGCGCGCCAGCTCGCATCCCAGCTCGGCCCAGAAGGGGAGCTGCACCAGCACCATCAGCGGCCGCTCGTGACGCAGCCCGGCCAGGATGGTTGCGGCGAGCCACGCCGCGGCTGCGGGCTCCAGGGGCTGGCGGTAGGGGTCCGGCCGTCCCGGCACCCGCACCCGCAGCACGTGCACGCCGCCTTGGACGTGGGTGAGCTGGCGGGCGGGGAGGAGCCGGCTGCGCAGGAAGCCGTCGACGTAGAGCACCGGGTGGCCGCTGCGGGCGAGGGCCACGGCCAGGTGCTGGGGGCGCTGGTAGCGGTACTGCCAGGCCACGGCCGGCAGGTAGAGGATGGGGGGCTTGGAGCCGGCCAGCGTCGCTTCCAGGTCCGCCGCCTCGCAGCCCGCCGCCGGCGGCCAGGGGAGTGCCGGCAGCCGCCGCCCGAGCCGGCCGGTGCGCAGGCCACGCACGGCCGCGCGCGCCAGGCGCTCGACCTCGCCCGCGGCGGTGAGGGCCCGGTGATGGGCGCGGACAGGGTAGAAAAAAGAGCTGCTCATGGCCGTGGATGGTAGAATCCGGCGGAGGTCGCCCCATGTCCCCCATCGATCCCCTGCAGCGCAGCCAGAAGATCTGCGTCGTGATGCCCGCCTACAACGCCGAGCAGACCCTGGAGCGCACCTGGCGCGACCTCCCCCTGGACTGGGTCGACGACATCGTGGTGGTGGACGACGCCAGCCGCGACCGCACGGTGGAGGTGGCCCGCGGGCTCGGCCTGCACGTCCTCGTCCACCCCCGCAACCGGGGCTATGGCGGCAACCAGAAGACCTGCTACCGCGAGGCCCTGGCCCGCGGCGCGGACGTCGTGGTGATGGTCCACCCCGACCATCAGTACGATCCCACCACCATCCCCGAGCTGGTGACGCCGCTGCTCGCCGGCGAGTGCGACGCCGTCTTCGGCAGCCGCATGCTGGGCGGCCGGCCGCTCGAGGGCGGCATGCCGAAGTGGAAGTACCTGGCCAACATCTTCCTCACCGCCATGGCCAACGCCACCTTCTACGCCTTCCTCTCCGAGTACCACTCGGGCCTGCGCGCCTACACCCGGCGCTATCTGCTTGCCGTCGACCTGGAGAGCAACTCGGACGACTTCGTGTTCGACACGGAGATTATCGCCCAGGGAGTATGGAAGAACCTGCGCATCCGGGAGATCCCCATCCAGACGCGCTACTTCCCGGAGGCTTCTCAGATCGGCTTCGGGCGCAGCGTGCACTATGGCTTCTCCGTCCTCAGTGTACTGCTGCGCTATAAAATGCAGAAGAAGGGCTGGCTCCGCAGCCGCATCTTCGACGATCCTCCCGTGGCTCAGCACAGCCCCAGCTCCCGGTAGAGATCGATGAAGGCCTGCGCCGCATTGCCGGGGAGGGCGGCGCCGCCGGTCACCGGCGCTGCCTGCGACAGGCCCTCGCCCGGGATGCGCAGCCCGTTGACCCGCGCCGCCACCGCCGCGGCGATCCCCTGCGCTCCGGCCGCCGGCTCCACCAGCAGGCCGCCGCCGTGCCGGCGCAGGCGCTCGGCGATGGCGCCGTGATCGAAGGCCACCACCGGCACCCCCGCGGCCAGGCATTCCGAGAGGGCCAGGCTGTACGACTCGGGCACGATGGACAGCAGCAGGGCGAGGTCCACCCCCTCCTGGCGCAGGCGATCGACGAGCGAGCCGGAGCGGTAGTAGCCGCGCACCCGCACCCGGGGGAGCCGCCGCAGCCGCAGCAGCAGCTCGGGGTCGCCGCCGCCGTAGGCGCTCCAGCGCAGCTCCGGGAGCACTGCGGACGGCAGGCGGCGGATCACCTCCTCAAAAACCAGGGCGCCCTTGTGCGGCAGGAAGGCGCCGACGTAGGCGACGTGGCGCACGGGCCGCTCGCCGGCGCCTGCCGGCACCCCGGCGAGCGCCGCGCCGGCGACTGCGGGCGCCACGGGCGACGCCGGCTCGACGACCCGGTGCCGCTCGGCCGGGAGGCCGGGGAACAGCTCCAGGTGCCGCTGGCGGAGGAAGTCGGAGGGGTAGACGACGGCGGCGGCCGCGATCAGCAGCTCCCGGGCGAGCTGCCGGCGCTCCTCCTGGAAGCCGGGCGGCACCGGCCAGTCCACGGCTAGGCAGCGGGCGCAGCGCTCGCGGTTACGCGAGTAGCCGCAGAAGCGCAGTTCGGGGCTCTCCAGCAGGTGCGGCCGCGGGCAGAAGAGGCTGAAGTCGTGCACCGAGAGAACGAGCGCGAGCCCCTGCCGGTGGAGGGCCAGCAGCGAGGTCAGGGGGAGGGCGGCGAGCCCCTCGACGTGCAGGGCCCGTGCTCCCACCTCGCCGGCGGCGCGCACCACCGCCTGTTCGAAGGCGAGGTCGGCGAGGGCCACGGGCGAGGGCGGGGCGGCGCCGGCGAGGGTGAGGGAGAGGCGCCGGCCGGCGGCGGCCACCTCCAGCCGCCAAGTCCCCGGCTCCGGATAGAGGAGGGCCAGAGGGCGGTGCTCGGCCTCGCTCTCCAGGCGGTGGAGGAGCTGGGCCTGCAGACCCCCCAGGCGCGGCGTGGGCGCCGTGGAGAGCAGGTTGAGCACCGGGCTGGCCGGCAGGTCCAGCGGCCCGCCGGCGGCGTGGAACGACAGCCGCCGGCTGTGCTCGCGCCAGCGATCGGAGAGGCGGTCGCGCAGGGCGGGGAGCCCCTCGGCGCGTAGCACGCGGCCGGCGGCGCGCAGCGACAGGCCGTTAGCCATGGCGGGCGTCTCCCATCTCGCGGATGCGCGCCAGCTCGCAGCGCAGGCGGCGGCCGGCGGCCTCGGGTCCATAGAGCTCCAGCACCCGGCGCCGGGCCGCCTCGGCCTTCGCCGCCGCGGACTCCGGCGCCGCGGCGAGGGCCAGCATGAGCGCGGCGGCGTGCTCCGCGTCCGGCTCGGCCCATACCGCGCCGGCCGGGTAGGGCCCCAGCGGGCGTTCGAGGGTCGTCATGCCGTGGCGCACCACGAAGCCGGTCTCCTCGTCGAGGAAGTCGGTGACGCCGCCGTAGCCGGTGGCGATGACCGGCTTGCCGCGATACATGGCCTCGACGAGGGGCAGGCCCAGCCCCTCGGAGCGGTGGAGGGAGACGTAGGCGTCGCAGGCGGCGGTCAGGCCGTCGAGCTGGTCGCGGCTCAGAGTGCCGGTGAGCAGGGTGACCGGCAACCCCGCGCAGCGGCGCTGGAGCTCGGCGACGAAGACCGGCTCGGCCTCCGCGTGATTCAGCTTCACCAGCAGGTGGACCGGCCGCCGGCTCTCCCGGGCCACCCGGGCGAAGGCGGCGAGCAGCCCGGCCGGGTTCTTCCGCTCCGGCACCGAGAGAGCGTCGAAGGCGAAGAAGAAGAGGAAGCTCTCGCGAGCGATGCCGAGGGCCGCGCGGTCGGCGGGTGCCGCCGTGCCGGGCACGACGCACGGCGGCACCCGCCGTACCTCGACCGTGGCGATGGACTGGAACGCCTGCTGGCAGAAGCGGCTGGGAGCCCACACCTCGTCGACGTGGCGGAAGGCCGGGGCGAAGCTCAGGGGGAAGTGCGCCAGCTCCCAGAACCAGTAGCCGATGCTGTGCCGCCCGGCGGTGAAGCCGCGGGGGAGGCGGCTCTGGACGGTCTCCATCATGTCGGCGTTGACGTGATAGAGGCTGACCTCGTAGGGGAGCCCGCCGTGGGCCGTCCCCGCCGCCATCGTCCCCATTGTCCCCATCATCCCCGGCGCGCCGTCCGTCCGGCCGTCGAGCGGCCAGAGGGCGGAGCCGAGGCCGGCCTGCTTCAGGGCGGCCAGGGTGCCGCGGCAGGCCTCGCCGACGCCGGTGGGCGCCGCGGACCAGCCGATGACGTTGAAGCCCAGGGGCTCGGCGGCGCCCGCGGCACGCGCCGCTGGCTGGATCGCCTCGTCCGCGGCGGGCCTCTCCGGCGCCGCCGCCCGCCGTGCGCCGGTCCGCGCCCGGCGCCGCTGCCGCTCCCACCACAATCGCGCCCAGGCCTGCCGGCGCCACGACAGGGTGCGGAGCACGGGTCTGATCACGGTCTTCGGGAGCTGGTACTCGTGCCGGCCGGAGGTGACGTACCAGAGCGCCAGCGCCGCCCGGTCGGCGCCCAGGGGATCGGGGAATGCCCGCAGCAGGTCGGCCCGCCGGCGATGTATCTCCAGGGCCAGCCGGGGCACCCGCGGCCGGCGTCGGGGCTCATGGCCGGCGTCGGCCGTCAGCCAGGCGATCTCCGCCGCTCCCAATTCGCCAGACGCCAAGGCTGGCGAATCCACCAGCGAGGCCAGGCGGGTCAGCGGATGCGTCGACCCTGCTGCGTGCTGGCGGAGGGCCTGCGCCAGCCCGGCGGTGAACGCCGGATCGATCCGCTCGGCGCTGGACGTGGTCTGGAGGAGCCAATCGGCGAAGCCCGGGCGGTCCGCCGCCCACGGCCGGGAGAAGCAGCGCTGCAGATCCTCGCGTTCATCCCAGAGCAGCAGGGCGAGCCGGGGCAGCGGGATGGATTCGTCGCCGTCCACCGGCTGGCGCAGCCAGTCGAAGAAGCTGTCGGGCCCCGCCGTGACGAACGGATCGGGCCAGCGCACCGCCTCGGGATCGACCTGCCGCAGGGCCCGGCGCGCCAGGTCCGGGATGGCGACGTCGTTGGCGAAGCGGCCGTAACCGTAGGGGTAGCCCTGGACCTCCTCCTGCCCCTGCCGCCGGATGCTCTCGCGGTAGGTCTCGAACAGGGGGACGACGTCCGGCCGGTCCGCGAAGGTGAAGCGGTTCTGGAACTTCGAGATCATCTCCGGCCGCCGGAAGTCGTAGCCGCTGAAGTGGAAGAAGCGCAGGGGCGCGTCGCCCACCCACCAGGCGCCGTCCCGCCGCGCCAGGGTGCGGTGGACCAGGTTCCAGTAGGCGACGTTGTAGCCCGGGTCGCGCAGGATCTCCACCCGCGACAGATAGGCGGGGGCGAGGTCCATCCAGCGCTGGTCCACGAACAGCCCCTTGTCCACCTCGTGCAGGCACCAGTGGTAGAGGCGCTGGCGCCACCAGTCGAGGAACGGCAGGGTGCGCTCGTTGAACGCCAGCCCGAGGAAGCCGAGGTTGTAGATGCCCGACAGCAGGATCTCCCGTTCCGCAGGCACCAGCGAGTCGTCGATGGGCGCCGTCAGGTGCGGCGTCAGCACGGCGTCCACCCGGCCCAGGCAATCGTAGAGCTCGCCGAGGTCGCCGAAGATCAGGACGTCGGGATCGAAGTAGCAGACCCGGTCGCAGCCCAGCGTGCGGTGCAGATGGCGGAGGAACCAGGGCTTGACCGCCGTCGACAGCTCGACGATGGAGTAGCGGAACGAGAGGTGAGGGAAGCCCGGGATGCCGAGCTGGTCGGCGAAGACGACGGCGAAGGGCTCGTCCTCATAGCGGTGCCCCGGCTGCGGGGGGTCGACCACGAGCACGCAGACCTTGCCGTCCGGGTGGTGCTCCAGGAACGAACGGGTGAAGGCCCGGGCGTAGGCGAGATAGTTGTTCGCGATGATGGTGCAGGCCAGCGGTGAGCTCATTCCAGGGGGACTCTAACGTATGTCTTGGAGGTGTTTGGAAAGTTCGCGGCCTCAGCCTGTCCGCCACCCGGAACGCCCCGCGTGCGTCGTAGGGGCGCAATTCATTGCGCCCCAGGGCCGGCATCACCTCAGGGCGCAATGAATTGCGCCCCTACAACCTCCGTCAAACATCTTCTTCGGACCGGGGGGTGACCAGCCGCTCGTAGAGCGCTTCGATCTCCTCCGCGTGCTCCTCCATCCCCTTCACCGCCGGCAGAGCGTCGCGCCAGCCGGCGACGATCTCCGGGCTGGCCGTCAGCCCCTCGATCCACGCCGAGAGCTCCCCCGGGTCCTCGGGATCGAAGAGGGCGCCCCACGGCGGCCCAGGGCCATCGAACAGCTCGGCGAGGGCGCCGCGGCGGCTGGCCAGCACCGGCACGCCCTCGGCCAGGGCCTCGCGGGCCACCAGGCCGAACGATTCCAGTCCCAGGGAGGGGACGAGCAGCACGTCGAGTGCGGCGAAGGTCTCGCGCCGGCGCGCCTCGTCGAAGCGGCCGGCGAAGCGCACGGCCGGGGAAGCGAGGGCCGCCAGCTCGGCCGTGTAGGCGGGGGAGATCTGAGGATCTCCCCAGACGCAGAGCGTCGCCCGCGCCGGATCGACGCCGCGGAACGCCGCCACCGCGAGGTGGATCCCCTTGTGCGGGAGCAGCGAGCCGATGAGGCCGAAACGCAGCGGACGATCCGGGATGCCCGTCCGCCGTGGCGCCGGACCCGCGGGCCGCTCGATGCCGTAGGGGATGACTCGGACATCGTCCTCCGGCCGCAGCCAGCCGAGGGCGAGGAAGCTGTCGCGGATGGCCTGCGAGCCCATGACGAAAGCGTCCGCCCGGCGCATCTCCCGCCGCGTCAGGCGCGCCCGTGCGGCGTGCAGGAGGCGGTTGAGGACGGGAGCGGGGGGGAGGCCGGTCAGTGGGAGGCAGGCCGTGCACTTGGCGGGGCCGGGGCCGGAGCAGAGCCGCCTCGCGGCGTCGAACAGGTTGGCCCGCGCACAGGGCGCCCACCAGTCCTGCACCTGGTAGAGGATGGGCACGCCCCGCTCGGCCGCGACGCTCATCAGGGTGGCGGCGTGACCGGCGAGATGGTGGACGTGGATCAGGTCCGGACCGGCCTCGGCCAGGAAGCGACGGAAGTCCGCGGCCAGGCGCCGGTCGTGGAGGGCGTTGCGCGACAGCGGATCGCGCTGGGTGAAGTTGTTCACCACCAGTCGCACGCGAGCCCCGCCGTCCATCAGCTCCAGAGCCTCGCCCAGCTCCCGTTCCGGATCGGCGATGCGGGCGTAGACCGCCACCTCCCGCCGCGCCGCCTGGCGCAGGGCGAGGCGGCGGGCGTAGACCTCGGTGCCGGCGTGGTTCCACGGCGGCCAGCCGTGGATGAGGTGCACAACCCGGCGCGGGCCTCGCGCCGGTAATGCCGGCAGGGCCGGCCGGCGCCGCAGCTCGGCCGTCACCCGTTCGCGGGCGGGAGCGAGCGGATCGTCGTGCAGGAAGCGGGCGATGGTGGGCAGGTACTCGGGGTGCAGGCGTCGCATGGCGCCGTGGGCGGCCCGCACCCGCGGCCCGCGCGAGGCGCCGAAGCTGCGCTGGCCGGCGTGCCAGATGAAGGTGGCATCGTCGAGCACGTTGAGCCAGCCCGCCTTCAGGGCGCGGAAGCAGAACTCGCTCTCCTCGCCATAGCCGAGGCCGAAGCGCGCCTCGTCGAAGAGGCCCAGCCGATCCAGGGCCTTCCTCTTTATGTAGAGGCAGACGCCGACGCCCGTGGGCAGGCGCGGGCGCTCGCGAGCCGCCACCCGCTCCACCAGGGCCGCGAAGCCGTCCAGAGTCCAGCCGGCCGGCAGGGCGTTGACCTCGGCGCCGCGAGGGAGGGAGACGAGGGTGGCGTTGTTCGAGAATGGCGTCACCGTCGCGATGGCGGGATCGGAGTAGGCGGCCGCGCGCAGCTTGCCCAGCCAGCCGGCCGTCACCTCGGTGTCGCTGTTGAGGAGGACGATATCCCGGAAACCGCGGTCAGACCCAGCCATGCCGCGGTTGACGCTGGCCACGAACCCCTGCCGCGCCGGATTGCGCAGCACCAGAACCTTGGCCGCGAAGTCGGCGTCGGGGCGCTCCACCATCCGCCGTATCGACTCCTCGACCTCCGGTTCCTGGGGGCCGTCCACCACCAGGACGAGACGGTGCTCCCCGAGATCGGTGTGGCGCCGGAGGCTCGCCAGACAGGCCGCCAACTCGGCGGCGGCGCCGTAGACGGGGACGACGACGTCCACGGGTCCGGGCAGGCCGTCGGGGGGGACGGCGGGTCCGGAGCGGGTCCAGTCGAGCGGTGGGGGGCGAAAGGGGAGCTTCATGCCGGGCTGGCGATGGTATCGCGGAAATGAGGGAGGGGACGGAAGCGCGCCAGATCGTGGGCGAGCGTCACCTCCATTTCCGGAATCGCCTCCAGCCGGGCTTGCCGGCTCTCCCGCGCGCCGCGATAGGTGGCGGCCAGCGCGTCGCGCAGGGCGGCGGCGTCCAGCCGGGCGGTCTGCCGCACGGTTCGCCGCTCCTCCAGCACGAAGTCGTCAGCCAGCGTCTCGGCGGCCCGCGCCAGCCGGTCGCGCAGCACCCCCTCGCCGAGCACGGCCGCCCGCAACTCCACCAAGTCGTCCGGCGCCGGCACGGCCACCAGCAACCGCCCCTCCGGCACCATCACCCGCAGGATCTCGCTCGGCGGGAGGCGGGCATCCAGGGAGAGGACGACGTCGAAGGACCCCGCGGCGTAAGGGAGGAAGCGGTCGGCGTTGGCCACAACCCAGTTGATCCCGGGGTGGCGCCGGGCCGCCAGATCGACGGCCGGCACCGAGAGGTCCAGCCCGTGGGCCTCGATCCCGCCCCTGCCGGTCAGCGCTCCCAGGTAATATCCCTCGCCGCACCCCACGTCGAGCACGGCGGCGCCGGGGCGCAGGGCCAGCGCGTCCATCTCCTCCTCCAAGGCCCGCAGCAGCGCCGCGCCGTACCCCGCGTCGAGGAGCCGCCGGCGGGCCTCGACGGCAGCCTTCGAGTCACCAGGCTGCCTCGATCGCCGGTCCTGCGGCTGCAACAGATTGCAGTAGCCGCTGCGGGCGAGGTCGAAGGAGTGCCCCTGGGAACAGATGAGAGCGCGCGCCTGCCGTTCCAGGGGTGCGGCGCAGTGGCGGACGGGGCAGAGGAGGGTAACCAGAGGGAGAGGATACACCTGATCCCGCTAAAGCCCTGCTGGGCACACCTTATCCGACATGGCGGTGTCGGGTTGGCAGCGCCCCTTCGGGGCGAGCCCTCACTCTCCCAACCCTCTCTCTCCCAGCCTCCCCCCCGTCCGCCGGGAGAGAGAGGGCTAAAACAGTGACTCTTCTTGTCTTTCTTTCAGACTAACCTCTCCCTCTTCTCCCGGCGGATGGGGGGAGGCTGGGAGAAGAGGGCCGGGGTGATGAGGGCCAACGGCTCGGGAAGGCATCTGACAAAGTAGAACTAAGGGGGTGTTTCGGAAAAGGGTTACCCCCCACTGTAGAGACGCCCGGCGGGGATCTCAACCGCGGCGCGCCGCCTCGATGGCCGCGACGTCGATCTTTTGCATCTGCATCATCGCATCGAACGCGCGCTTGGCGGCGGCGGGATCGGGATCGGTTATCGCTTGGGTCAGAGCGATTGGCGTAATCTGCCAGGACAATCCCCATTTGTCCTTGCACCAGCCGCACGCACTCTCTTGGCCGCCGTTGCCGACGATTGCGTTCCAGTAACGATCGGTTTCGGCCTGGTCGGCGGTTGCGACCTGAAACGAGAATGCTTCGTTGTGCTTGAACGTGGGTCCGCCATTGAGCCCGAGGCAGGGAATCCCCATCACGGTAAACTCGACCGTCAACGCATCCCCTTTCTTCCCGGACGGAAAGTCTCCCGGTGCGCGGTGCACCGCGCCAACGGATGAATCGGGAAAGGTCTTGGCGTAAAATCGCGCCGCGTCCTCGGCGTCGTCATTGTACCAAAGGCAAATCGTGTTCTTTGCTGGCTTTACCATGTCACTTCTCCATCGTGATGAGCCACCCGAAGCCGGAGTCAACGATGCGCTCACAGTCGAAGGGCATTGGCTCGGCGGACAATTCCGCGGTGCAATATCCATACCATTCCGGCACTGCCTCACTGTGCTTCAACATAGGCGGGCCAACGCCGCAGAAGGTGAGCGAGCGGGAACCGCGCTGTTTGCGGTTTCCGTCCGCTCGACAGACGCTCAGGCGCTATACTACCAGGGCCGGGCGGCTGGTCCCCGGCAAGCCCAAGGAGAGACGCCCCATGAAGAAGACAAGCACCAGGAAGCTTTCGCTGTCGAGGGAGACCCTCGCATACCTCGAAGGGCGGAATCTGGAGCAGGCTGCCGCCGGCAGCGGCATCATCTCCAGCGACAACAAGGCGTGCACATACACAGCGCTCGGCCCCAACACGACCTGCTGGTGCTGAGCGCAGTCCTGCCCCTTGATCCACCCTGCCGCCCTGGCCCTCAGCTTCGACGGATGGCTACCTTCTCGGCTCATACCGCATCGCCACCGCCCCCGAGCCGAGCTCCAGCCGGCTCACGAGCTTCAAGTCGACACGCTTCGATAGCCCCGCGAACAACGTTGGCCCGTGGCCCACTAGCGTGGGCTGCACCACGAGCTCGTACTCATCGATCAATCCCAGCTCCGCCAACGCCAGCGGGAGCTTCACGCCTCCCACGAACAGTCCCTTACCCGACTCCCGCTTGAGCTGTTGAACGGCCTTCCCCAGATCCCCGCGCACGAGCTCCGCGTTCCAATCGACCCGGTCCAGGGTGCTCGACACGACGTACTTCTTCATCGCGTCGATCGTCCGGGCGAAGGGCTCCATCCAATCAGGCCTCGCTCCCGTCCGCGCCGGCGGCCGCCACGCTGCCTCCATCATTTCGTAAGTCACCCGGCCAAAGAGGAGGGCATCGGCCCGGTCGAGGTTCTCGATCGCGTGACGATGCAAGTCTTCGTCCGCGACCATTACACGATGATCGCAGCACCCGTCCAATGTGACGTTGATGGAATACCGAAGGGGTCGCATTCCGTAAGAGTACCGCCGATGGAGTAGCCCCGACGTGCGGGTCATTCCTTCCTTTTCCCGTATTCCTCCAAGCACTTACCCAAGGGGGCCGTGGACGTTGCGGCTCCGCTGCCCAGGACGCGGCTTCTCCCGAGGCGACGTCTCATCCGCCCGCCGGGACGCGGCTTCTCCGGAAAAGGGGTCTCCTGCGTTGCGTCCGGCGCTCCCCGGTACCCTTCCGCTTCGGCATCCATTAGGGCCAGCGCCTCGCCGGACCTCGACAATGTCGCAACGGACCGGAAGGTCGTGGCGTCTCCGGATACGACGCGGCAACGTAGACGTAGAAGCCGCATCCGAT
>JAJKHS010000065.1 GCA_021154885.1 Thermoanaerobaculum sp. | reverse complement strand
GGGAACAAGATCCTCGACGCGGCAGGAGTCCGCGAGAAGTTCGGGGTCGCCCCCATCCTGATCCCCGATTTTCTGGCTCTCGTCGGCGATGCCGCAGATGGTTATCCAGGCATTTCTGGAATCGGTCCCAAGACGGCGGCGCAGCTCCTCAACCGCTACGGCATCCTCGAGAGTTTCCCTCCCGGCGTCTTGCGGGACCGCGATCTGGCGCTGCGGTTCAAGGACCTGGCGACGCTCCGGACCGACGCGTCCCTCTTCCGCGAAGTCGACGAGCTACGTTGGCGCGGCGCCACCCCCGCCTTCGCTGCGTACGCGGAGCGGCTCGGAGACGCTCGCCTGCTGCAGCGCTGCCTCAGCGCCCCAGTCGCTTAGAGGGTGCGGATCTGGCCCCGAATCACGCCGTCTCCGGCACCTACCCCTCAGAAGCTCCCCGGACCTCGACGGTTGAGAAGCCCTGGCGCTTGGTCACAATTATCTGCTGGGCGAATTCGTCTCGCAGCTCCGGGATGTGGGTGATGATGCCAACCATCCGGCCACCCACCCGCAGCCCCTGGAAGGTCTCGGAGACCAGCGAGAGAGTGTCGGGATCAAGGGTGCCGAAGCCCTCGTCGATGAACAGGCTGTCGAGATTCACCGCGCCGACAGCACGCTGAACCTGATCGCTGAGCTCCAAGGCGAGAGCCAGCGAGGTCAGGAAGGTTTCTCCTCCGCTCAACGTATCGCTGATCCGCGTTTCGTCCGCGTTGTCGTGATCGACGACCCTGATCTCGTCGTCGTCGAACCGCAGGGAGTAACGCTCCCCAGTCAATTTCAGCAGCCGGGCCGAGGCGCCCTTCACGAGCTCGGTGAACACTTCCTGAAGGACGTACGCCTGGAACTTGTCGCTTCGCAGGTCGCCGGCCAGGAGGTCGTGCACGCGCAGAGCCTCCTCCTCTTGTCCTAACTGCTCGCGGAGCTCTTTGGAGCGTTCGAGCCGCTGCTTCATGCGCCCGATTTGCTCTTCAAGCTTCTTTTCCAGACCGAGCGCAGTCTCCACTTCGGTGGTGATGGCCGCTGCGAGCTTCTCGACGGCCGCCAACTGTTCGTCGGACACCCGCTCATCCCCCAGCTCGGCTCTGAGTGCGGCGACACGCTCCTCGGCGGCGTGGACGTCCTGAACGTACTTGTGGACCTGTTCCTTGAGCCGGGCGGCTGTGGCATTGTCGAGAAGGGCCTCACGAACGGCGACCTCGTCGTCAAAGCCGGCGCGAGCAATTTCCGCGTCCCGGCTCTCCGCTCTCTGGATGGCGTCCTGAAGAGCTGCCACGGCGGCTTCGGCTTTGAGCCTTTGCGCCTCCTTGGCGGTCATCAGCCGGTTTTGGGAGGTTGCCTCCTCCTCGGAGGCCGCCTTGAGGTTGGCGTCAAGCTGTAGGATCTGCTCCTCCAAGGCCGCAACCTCGGCAGCCGGGTCAGCCGACTCGGTGACGGCATGGATCTCGGCCTGCAACGTTGTGAGCCGTTGCAGGCTCGCGCCGCGCTCCTCCTCCGACCGCTGTCGCGACGCCTCCCTCTCGCCGAGCCGGTCCCGCGCGGTGGCCTCTTCGGCCTTGGCCTTCTCCAGGGTTCGTGCAGCCGTTGCCAGTCGCGCCTTCGCCTCTTCGTTCGCTTTGCGGCTCCTGGCGAGCGACGTGATCCGCTTTTCGATCCATACCTCGATCCACACCTCGACCACGGCATCACCTTCTGGAGCGCGGTCGCCAAGCGTTCGACTGATCTCTTTCTCGCCGGCGGCCACGATGGCTTGCAACTCGGCGCAGCGGGACTCCAGCTCGGTGAGACCTTGCCGGGCGGCCTGGAGCCTCGCCTGTTCGCCCGTGAGCGCAGCCTCGTTCTTTCTGGCGAGCGCCTCGGCTTCCTTTCGCTTCTCCCGTGCGCCTTGGAGCGCGGCCCTGGCCGCCTCGACCTCAGGTGCCATCTGGACCGGGGGCGGTGTGTCCACGAGCTGCTCGCACACCGGGCAAGGCTGACCGGGAACCAACCTCTCGCGGAGATGATTGGCCTCGTTCAGGCTGATCGCTCGATGCATTTCCTCCTCGGCCGCCTCGAAGTCGCGCAGGGCCGCCTCCGCGGACCTCCTGGCCGACTCGGCCTTCTCCTTCAGCAGCTCGATCTCCCCAGTCTGCTCCGCCGCCGCTTTACGTTTCCGAGTGAGCTCGAGCCCGCGCTCCGCCGCGCTCCTTCGAGCCGCGCCAAGCTCGACGGCGCGGTCGCGGACACTCTGCAGGAGCTCGTCCAGATCCGGGTCGTAGCCGGAGGCCTCCGCGGCTTGGCGAGCCGCGTCGACGGCTGTCTGCTGTTGGGCTTGCACAAGCTTCGCCGATTCTACCGTCGCGGCGAGGGAGGACAGCTCACCTTCCAGAGCCGTCAGGCCCTGCGTCTGCCGCTCGATGGCCGCTTTGAGCTGCTCTCGTTCAGGAAGCCGCCCAAGCACCTGGTGGAGGCGAGCCACCTGCTCACGAGTCTTCTTGATCGTCCTGGCGGCTTTCTCCGCGGACTTCAACGCGCCGGCCTTCTTCTTCCAATCCTTCTGTGCGGAGTCATGGTGGGCCTTGGCTTCTTCAGCCGCCTTCGCCGCCGCCATCGCGGAAGCGGAGGCTCGGGCCACTTCATTGAGCAAAGGCAACAGGGGCACCGCACGAGCCGCCGCCTCGATCCTCGCTGTCTCGCGGCTCACTTGGTCAGCCTGCTTTTGCAGAGCGGCTCGCCTTTCTTCGACTTGGCGAAGCTCCAGGGTTTTCGCGTGCTGGCCGCGCAATCGGGCGAGCGTGACCTGGGCGTCGTCCCGTCTCTTTCGCGAAACTTCGAGCGACTCGACGACCCGGGCGTGCTCCGTCTCCAGCGCGGCAACAGCGGTCTCGTCGATGCCGGCGTACTCGTCCGCAAGGAGCTTCTGAAGCGAATCGACCGTGCCCTTCTTCAAAGCCGACAAACGCTGAGCCTGCTCCCGCATCCGCTCGTAGACGTCGAGTCGAAGAAGCGTGCGAAGCATGCTGCGCCGCTCTCTCGGTTGCGCTTTGAGAAACCTGGCGAACTCACCTTGCGGCAGCACCACGGCTTGCATGAACGCGGGCGCGCCAAGCCCCAGGATCAACACCACCTGATCGGTCGCGGTGCGGACCTGGTCCGCCAGATTCTTGAAGGAGCCGTCTCGATCGTGCTCCTCCAATCGAACCATTTGAACGCCATTGCGCCGGAGAGTCCGTGCGATGCGGTAGCGGCTCTCGCCGACCTCGAAATCCAGCACGACGCTGGCCCGGTTCCGGGCCGCCGAGATCATCTCGGTCCGATTGTGAGTGTTGACCCGGGGGATCTCTCCATAGAGCGCAAAGATGATCGCGTCCAGCAGAGTCGATTTGCCGGCTCCCGTCGGCCCCGAGATGGCGAAGAGCTCGAGCGCGCGGAAGTCGATCTCCTGCTTCTCTCTGAAGCAAGCGAGACCCTCGACGGTGAGATGAACGGGACGCAGTGCTCAATCCTCCCCGGATGCCTGGTCATAGAGATCCTGAAAGGTGTCCAGGACGGCCAAGTCCGCTGCCTGCTGGTGCGCGCGGAGATGATAGGAGGCGTAGTGTTTCACCGGCGGAACACCGGTCTCCAGCCGGATGTCTGGCCGCTCCTCGGCTTCGGGGAGCTCGGCGCGCACGACGAGCGCATTGGGGAGCAGCTCGCGGACTTTTCGATTGAGATCGGGATCCCTCTCTGTCAAAGGGACCGTCACGCGCAACCAACCCGTGCGATATTTGTCCGCGGTCTCCTCGAGCTCCGCGAGCGTGGCCCGAAGGTCGACGAGCGGAATGCCCCCCTCGTAGGGAACATGCTCGATATCCGCGGGCTTGCCGGGCGAAGCCGTGACGACGACAAAGGTTTTTTCCTCGCCGGCCTCGCCGAAGTCCATCTGGAGGAGCGATCCGGCATAGTAGGCGGGCACCGGCCCCTCGATCTTCTGCGGCCTGTGGATGTGTCCGAGGGCGATGTAGCTCGCGGTGGAGGGCAGAGCCTCTGGCGAGGCGGCCCAGTCCTCTCCGATGTGAACGCGACGCTCCGATTCGCCGAAGAGGGCTCCCTCGAGGTGCGTATGCGCCATGAGGAGGTTGATGGCGGCCGGCCGAAAGGCGCCGCAGAGATCCTGGACGGCGAGCTCGAACATGCGAGCATATTGGGTCCGCGCGCTCGCCTCCTCGCCGGCGAGGTCCAGCGCCGACACCCAGGCTCCAGGGGATGCGAACGGCAGCGCCGCGACCACCGCCTTCTCTCCACTACGGGTCTCGAGGGTCCGGGTCCCTCCCCGGGAGGCGGGGCGTGGGCGGCCGATGATTTGTACGTTGACGAGCTCGGTGAGCAGCGAACGAGCGTCCAGCCGGAGCGGATCGTCGTGGTTGCCGGCGATGACGAGCATGTGCGCTCCGCTTCGACCCACGCGGACCAGGAACCGGTTCACGAGCTGCTCCGCCTCGGCAGGCGGGTTCCGGCTTTCGAAGACGTCCCCAGTGTGGAGGACGAGGTCGATGGCTTGCTCTTCGATGAAGGCCGCGAGATGGTCGAGCACAGCCTCCAGCTCGTCGAGGCGCTGGATCCCCTTCCATCGGCGGCCAACATGCCAGTCACTGGTGTGGACGATCTTCATGCCGGCGTCTTCAGGTACGAGCAGTCTACAGGAGCGCGATGATAGCGAAAAGGCGCGGGAAAGCGCGACGGTTCATCGTGCGCATGGTACCTTACAATACCGGGACCCATGAAGAGGAAGCTCATCCTGCCGCCGTTCCTGGTCCTCGCTCTGCTGGCCCTGCCGCTCCCGGCCCAGACCAGGCCCGCTCCCCCCTCCCCCCAGGCGGTGAAGGCGACCCAGAGCGCCGTTCAGAAAGCCCAGAAGGGGGACCTCCAGGGGGCCATCGCCCTGCTGGAGCCGCTCAACCAGCCGGAGGCGCACCCCTCCACCCTCTCTCTCCTGGGGACGCTCTATCTGGAGGCCGGCCGTCCCAAGGACGCGCTGGCGCTCCTCGGCCCCATCGCCGACACTGACGCGGCCGGACCGCTGATCCTCCACAACGCCGGCCGCGCGGCGCTCGCCTTGAAGCAGACGGCGAGGGCCGAGACCTACCTCAAACGCGCGGCGGCCAAGGCGCCGGGCTCCCCCGCCGCCCGCGACCTGGGCCTCCTGCTGGGGAGCCAGGGACGGCTGGAGGAGAGCTATCTGGCGCTGCGACCCTGGGCGCTCGCCCATGCGGACGACGCCGAGGCGCGCGTCTTCGCCGCCTACGACGCCGTCGAGCTCGATCGCGTGCCCGAGGCCGCCGAGCTGCTCCAGGGGATGCCGGACGACGATCCGCGCACCCGCCTGCTGCACGGGCGCCTCCAACTCATGCAGCAGCGGCCGCGCGCCGGGATCAACCTGATCGAGCCGCTGCTCCAGAACGGTCCGCCGGAGCTGAATCTGAGCGTCCGCCGCTATCTCGCCGAAGGGCACTTGGCGCTGGGCGAATCGAAGGCGGCCATCGAGCTCCTCAAGGGGAAGGTGGGGGACGATCCGTCGCTCGCGGTCCTGCTCGGCCGCGCCTGCTACCGGGCCGGAGACCCGGCGGCGGCGATCGCCGTACTGGAGCCGTTCGCGCGCCACCTGCTGGCCGGCGACCCCACCGCCGCCGCCGAGCGCTCCCTGCTGGCCGACCTCGCGCTCGAATATGGGCAGGCGGTGGTGGCCGCCTCGCGTTGGACCGACGCCATCGGGGCGCTCAGCCGGGCCACCCAGCTCGATCCCGGCAGGCTCCAGGCTTGGCAGCTCCTCGGCCGGGCCCAACTCGCCGCCGGCCGGCGCGACGACGCGAACCAGTCGCTGGACAGATTCCGCCAGGTCGAGGCCGCCCAGAAGTCGAACATCGCGCGGCTCAACGAGAGCCAGAGCGACACCGACGACCCGACGGGACGCAACCTGCGGGAGGCGGCCGCCCTCGCCAATTCAGGCCGGATCGACGAGGCGCTCGACAGGATCCGCCGGGAGGTCCAACTCCAGCCCGGCGACCCCCGGCCGCGCATGGCGGAGGTGAGGACCCTGCTCGGCGCCAGTCGCTCCCAGGAAGCCCTCAAGGCCGCCTCCGACGCCGTGACCGCCCAGCCCGGCAACCCCGACCACCTCTATCTGCGCGGCGCCGTGAAGATGAGCCTGCGCGACCTCGCCGGGGCCGAGCAGGACTTCCGCCAGACCCTCCGGATCAAGCCGGACCATCTGGCCGCGATGCGCGATCTCGCCGTGCTCCTGACCACCAACGGTAAGAAGGACGAGGCCCGCCAGCTCCTGCGCAAGGTGTTGGAGCTCAAGCCCGACGACGCCGTGGCGAAGGCGAATCTGGCGAAGCTGGAGGCATCGAAGTAGGGCTACTCGATCATGATCTTCCGGTCCGCCGGCAGCCCCTCGAACACCTGCACCTTGCCGGGCCGGCGGACGGTGAGGCGGTCCAACGTCGCCGCCTTGCCGAGCCCGAAGTGGACGGCGAGAGCGTTCTGCGAGGCGTAGGAGGAGCCGGCCTTGACGTCGCGGATCTGCTTCTTGAGCCCCGCCGTCTCCAACTCGACCCGGGCGCCGATGGCGAAGCGGTTCCCCGTCGAGCCGGCGAAATCCACCTGCAGCCAGTGTCCGGCGCCGCCGCCGGCGCTCCTGGCGCTGATATTCTCGTAAATCTCGCACGGCTCGTTCAGATTGTTGAGCGCCACGTCCAGATCGCCGTCGCCGTCGAGGTCGCCCACGGCGAGGCCGCGGTGCACGCGGACGCCGTCCATGCCCGTCGCCTTGTCCTCGCGGAACTTGCCGTTGCCCAGGTTCTCGAACACCTGGTTTCGCTGGGCGTAGGTGCTCCCCTCCAGGAGGTCGGCGGCGTTGGGGTTGATGTTGCCGTCGGCGATCACCAGGTCGAGGTCGCCGTCCTGGTCGAAATCGGCGAAGGCGACGCCGAACTTGAGGAACAGCAGCGACGGCTCGGCGATGCCGGCCGGCGAGCGGCTGTCGACGAACGTGCCGCCGCCGAGGTTGCGGTAGAGGCCGTTGGTCTCCAGCTCATAGTTGGTGACCACGATGTCGAGCAGGCCGTCGCCGTCGTAGTCCCCCATGTCGACCCCCATCCCGGCCTCCGGATGGCCCGGCTCGCCGATGGCGGTGCCGGAGAGGACCGAGACGTCCTCGAAGGTGCCGTTGCCCTTGTTGTGGAGGAGGAAGTTCGGCTTGTTGTCGTTGGCGACGTAGAAGTCCTGCCAGCCGTCGTTGTCGACGTCGCCGAAGCAGACGGCGAGCCCGGGGCCGGCGATGCCGGCGAGGCCCGTGGCCTGCGAGGCGTCGGTGAAGGTGCCGTTCCCCTGGTTGCGGAAGAGCTGCACGGGCTGGCCGTGGTAGACGTCCGGATGGCAATACGCCCGCAATTTGCGCTTGGGATCGCCGCACACCGGGTTGTTGGTCGGCGAGAAATCAACGTAGTTGACCACCAGCAGGTCGAGGTCGCCGTCGTTGTCCACGTCCGCGAACGCGGCCGAGGAGCTCCAGTAGGGAGCCACGATGCCGGACTGCCGGGTGACGTCCGTGAACGTGCCGTCGCCGTTGTTCCGGAAGAGCTGGACGCCGCCGAAGCCGGTGACGAAGAGGTCGAGATCGCCGTCGCCGTCGACGTCCGCCGCCGCTGCGCCGCCGCCGTAGAATGCCAGCTTGATCCCGGACTTCTCCGTCCAGTCGGTGAAATGGCCGTTGCCGTCGTTGCGGAAGAGGCGCGAGCGCGGAGCCTCGCCGGTATAGCCGGGGAGGGGCCCGGCGTCGACGAAGAAGAGGTCCTCGTCGCCGTCGCCGTCGAAGTCGAACATCACCACCCCGCCCACCACGCTCTCCGGCATGAGCCACTGGCCCGTGGCGGCGTTATGGTGACGGAAGTCGATCCCCCAGGACTTCGAGACCTCGCGGAATTTGATCCCTTCAGCGCTCAAGGGGAGGGCGAGGAGAGCCAGGACGGCCAGCAGCGGCGGGATCTTCACAGCCCGAAAAGCCTACCATCTCGCCGGATCGGCTACCATCGCCCCCATGAGACCGCGGTCGAAGCGCATCGCCTGCCTCATCGCCGGCCTCTCCTTGCGGCTGGCCACCGCCGCGGTTCCGGCCGAGGCGCCGCGCCCGCCGCTCACCCTGGAAGGGGTCAAGGTCGAGCCCGCCTCGCCGCGTCCGGACACCCTCTATCATCTCACCGTGACGCTGAAGAACGCCGGCACCCAAGCGGCCTCTTCCCTGGAATTCGTGGTGAAGGTCAACGGCCAGGAGCTCGCGGCTTACCAGAAGCGGCTCTACCTCACACCCGTCGAGCCGGGCGCCACGCGGGAGCTCCGCCTGTTCAACTTCTGGAGCACCGAGACCGGACGTCCGGCGCCCGCGGACCGCCGGCTCAAGGTCGAGGTCACGCTCGCCCGCGCCTCCTGGGTCCGGAAGGCGGCCCGCGACGGCGCCGAGGTCTGGACGCCCACGGGAGAGATTCCCGGGCTCCCCCTCACCAGGAGCGTCACGCTGACGATGGCGAAGTAGGGCGCTACCATGGAGCTGAAGGGGGAGCGTGAGGCTCCCTTACAACGCTTCACCGCTGGAGGGAGGGCTTCGCTCCCTTCCGACGACGATTCATCATTCTGAGGGCACAGAGCGCTCCCTGCCTACCACGTCTCAACGTATGGAGGGAGCGGGGAAGCGAAGCGCTCCCTTGGAAGATGGAACAATGTCTGGAGGGAGCAAGGCGCTCTCCCTGGAAGCGATTCTGGGGGGCCGAAGCTCACTCGAAGTCCTCTAAGAACGCCTGACGAGCGCGCCTGGCCTCCACCTGCGAGGGCATGCAGGCAGCGCGCAGGGTATCTAGGTGCGTCAGGCTCTCCAGCACCGCGCCAGGATCGTCGATGAAATCGATGAGGCAGGCGATCTCGTCGACGCCGATCTCCTCCAGGCGGGCGATCAGGGGTTGGCAACTCGCCGGCGTGCCCATCAGCGAGTTGTGATCGAAGTAGCGCTCGAACGTCAGGTTGAGCAATTCCTCCAGGGTATCCGGGGGGATGTCGTGCGCTTCGACCCTGTGCCCGCCGCTGATCGCGCCTCCCCCGGCGGCCGCAAGCTGCTCGAGACTGATGGCGGAGCGCAGGTACTCGCGGAAAGGCTCGCGCACCCGAGCCTTCACCGCCGCAACGTCCGTTCCCAGAAAGGAGTGCAGCATCAGCGAGACCTTCCCGGGCGGGCCGACGCCGTGATGCTCGGCGAGCGCCGCGCGGTAGCCTGCGATCTTTCCCGCCAGCGCCGGGATGTCCTGCCCGATGAGGTGCGTGAGCACGTTGGCGCGATGCACGCCGGCGCTGACGAAGGTCTGAGCGTTGCCGGAGGAGGTGATCCAGACCGGCAGCTCGCGCTGCACCGGCCGCGGGTGCAGTGCGATTTCGACCGGTTTGCCGTAGGTGTTCTCCCGCACCAGGACGTCGCCGCGCCACAGCCGGCGGACCGTCTCGATCTGCTCGTACATCACGGCCTGGCGGCGCGGGTATCGATCAGGGAAGAAGGTGAAATCGTCGACGTTCCAACCCGACCCGAACGAGATCGCCGCCCGGCCGCCCGAGAGGTTGTCGACGACCGACCACTCCTCGGCGATGCGAACGTCGTCGTGCAGTGGCGAGATCAGGCTCCCCGCCCGGATCTGGAGCCGCTTCGTGACCATCGCCAGAGCGGCGCTGACCACCGCCGGGCTGGGGAAGAGCCCGCCGAAGTCGTGGAAATGACGCTCCGGAGTCCACACGGCGCAGAAGCCGCAGCGGTCGGCGAGCGCCGCCGCTTCGAGCAGCAGCCGGTACCGGCCCTCCCCGGCGGAGCCGGCCTGGCTGGAGAAGAACATGATCCCGAATTCCATGGCTCCGTCCCGTCAGGCGGGCCCGGACGGGTGAACGGAGACCTCTCCCACGGACGTACGCACGGTCAGCCGCGGGCCGCCACCGTTCACCTCGGTGCGGATCGAGCCGCCCAGCCCGGCGGTGCTGAACAGCGATGGGATGCGATTGACGATCTGGCCGATCCGAGTCGCGGCGTCCAGATAGAACCCGGCGGACCCCGGCAGCGAGATCGAGACACTCCCCGTCGCGGTGGTCATCCGGCTGTCCGACCGCGGCTGCCGGATGATCTGTGCCGCGATCTCGCCGGTGACCGTCGAGACTTCGACCGGGCCGCCGATCTGGAGCAGCTTGACGTCGCCGACGCGGGTCCGTGCGGTGACCCGCTCCTCGACCTTGCAGACCTCGATGGGGCCGGTCGCGGTCTCCGCGCAGACCTCGCCCTGGACCGTGTCGACGCGGATCGACCCGGCGCCGGTGCGGACGCGGACGTCGCCGAAAATGTGTGCCACCGCCACGTCTCCCACTCGGGTCTCCACGGCGAGATCCTGGCGGCAGGGAACGGCGACCGAAAAGGTCACGTCCGCCTCTCTCCGGCCCCGCCTCCAGAAGCTCCTCTGTGGGGGGACACGGGAACGCACCAGAGGTCCGCTCGCGGTCTGGAGGAATTCGAGATGAACACGCTCCAGCATCTCCCGGGCCTCGCCGTCGCCCGGCGCCTCCGCAATCAGCAGGACCTCGACCTGGATCTCCTCCCCGTCTCCCGCCGCGATGCGCACCGATCCCAGGTCCGCGTCGAGCTCGAAGCGGTCTCCCGGGGCCGCTGGGAAGTTGTGGCGAACGATCTTCTCTGCTCTCATGATCCCTCCGCAAAGAGCTGCGTCTCGAGCGGCCGGTGCTCAGACCGGCAGCGCCGCCTCGGCCCACGCCGGTCCGGCGCCGCCGACCCGCATCTGGTCGGAGACGATCCGGCCGTCCTCCAGCTTGATGACCCGGTCGCCGACGTCATAGTAGCGGTCGTCATGGCTGATCACCACGACCGTCTTCCTGCGCGCTCGGAGCTCGGGAAGGATCTGATGGTAGAACACCTCCTTGAAGACCGGGTCCTGGTCCGCGGCCCACTCGTCGAAGAGGTAGATGGGGCGGTCCTCGAGGTACGCGGCGAGGAGGGCGAGACGCTTGCGCTGCCCCTGCGACACCTCCACCCTGGAGAGGGCCCCGTCGCGCACCGAGACCACCCGGTCGAGGCGCAGCCGCTCCAGGTAGCCCCGGGCCTGAGCGTCGACGTCGCCCGCTCCCAGCCCGAACAGGCTGTCGAAGACGAAGCAGTCCGAGAACACCACCGAGAAGAGCTGGCGGTAGGCCTCGCGACCGGCAGCGGTCACCGGCCGGCCGTCGACACGGATCTCGCCGCTCTCGGGCGCATACAGGCCGCAGAGCAGCTTGGCGAAGGTGGTCTTGCCGCTGCCGTTGCCGCCGGTCACGAACAGGAGGTCGCCGGGGCGCACCGCCAAGTCGAAGGGTCCGAAGTGGAAGGCCCGGTCCTCGCCCTCGACGGTGTAGGTGTGGGTGACGCCGGCCAGCTCGAGCCCGGGCGCCTCCTTCGGCGCCGGCGTGGCGGCAAGCGGGGACGCCAGGCCGGCGTCCTCGTGCAGCGCGAGGCCGAGGCTCTCGACCTTCTGCACCGAGACGTTGGCGGCGGTCAGGAGGGGGAGCGACTCCACGATGCCTGCCAGCGGGGCTGTCATGTAGAGGATGACGAGGGCGTAGCCAGTCAGGAGGTGGGCGTCGAAGCCGCGCAGGGCCGGCAGGCCGAAGAGGACGAGCCCGAGGACGACGAAGGAAAGGGCGTGGCCCCAGCTCGTCGCCGCCAGCAGCAGGCTGCGTCCGCGCACGCTCATCTGCGCCATCTGCTCGGCGGCCGGCTCGTAGCTCTGCGAGAAGAAGGCGTTGCGGCGGGCGTGGTGGAGCTGGAGCTCCTTGACCCCCTGCGTGATCGCCTGGACGCCCTTGGTGAGCCGGTCCCAGGCCTCGCGCGATCCCGCCATGTAGCGGGTCGCGGCGCGCACCGGCAGTTGGTACGACAGGAGCCCGAGCACCATGGCGGCGATCACGAAGAGCAGCACGGACCAGGAGAGGAGGCCGAGGTAGGTCAGGCAGCCCACGACGATGAAGAGCTGCATGACGAAGTTCGGAGCGGTCACCAGGGCGTTGGTGATCGCCGGCACGTCCTCGCTCAGCGTGGCGAGCAGCCGGTGGGAGCCCAGCGTCTCGAGCTGGCGCAACGGGGTGGCGAGGATGCGGCGGGCGAGCCGTGTGCGCAGGTCGAAGACCGCCCGGGCCGCGACTTTGAGCAGCACCCACCCGGAGATGAAACGGCTGAGCGGCAGCAGGACGCAGAGGGCGATGAAGACCCAGAAGACGGTCTTCGTCCGGTCACCGCTCAGGACCTGGTTGATGACCACGAGGAAGGCGACGTTGCTGAGGCCGCTGACGATGCCGGAGATCAGGAAGACTCCCAGCAGCAGGCGGGAGCTCTTGAGGCTCGCCGTCCAGCGCAGCAGGAACGAGAACAGGCGAGACAGGTCGGTGACCCAGCTCATAGGGAAGCTCCTTTGGACGAATCGAAGAACCGCACGAGATGCTCGACGTGCGGCGCGCGGATCATCGAGAAATGGTCCCCGGGGACCTCGTGGAGGGTGAGACCCGCCGTCGCCAGCGGGCTCCAGCCCAGGCTGGGATCGGCGGGCGGGGCGCCGGCGTGGCTCGCCGCCTTGACCAGGACCACCGGCGCCGGAGCGACTCCCGGACGGGGCTGGTAATTCTGGCTGGCCCGCGCGTTGGCCTGGAAGACGCGGTAGAACCGGCGCAGGCGCTCCAGGCTGAAGTCGAGCGGCAGCACCCCCGCGCGCCGGCCCCACTCCAGCAGGCGAGCGAGGCGGGCCTGCTCGTCCAGCCGGCGCATCTCCTCGGCCTCCTGCGGCGCGAGGCGTGCGGGATCGAGGCCGAGGTCCGCCGCGAAGGTGGCGAGCAATGTCTCGTCCCCGGCCGGGGGCGGCGCGGCCCAGGAGTCGAGCAGCACCAAGGGCTCGACGGCGTGGCCGCGGGCCGCGAGCTGGCGCGCCATCTCCCAGGCGATCAGCCCTCCCAGGGACCAGCCGGCCAGACGGTAGGGACCCCGCGGCTGGAAGGCGAGGAGCTCCGCGACATAGGCCGCGGCCATGGTGTCGAGGCGCCGGCGCGGCACCTCCCGGCCCTCCAGACCACTGGCGCGGAAGGAGTAGACCGGCTGGCCGGCTCCGAGGTGACGCACCAGTTGAACGTAGCAGAAGACGTTCCCGCCGGCGGCATGGACCAGGAAGACGGGGGGACGCGACCCGTCCGGCTGGAGCTCCACCAGCAGGGAGCGGCTCGCCGCCGGCCGCCGCCGGATCTCGGCGGCCAAGTGCTCCACGGTCGGTTGCCGGAACAGGGCGCTCAAGGCGATGCGCTGGCCGAAGGTCCGCTCGACGGCGGTGAAGAGCTCGACGGCCAGCAGCGAGTGGCCCCCCAGCTCGAAGAAGCTGTCGCGGACGCCGATCGCCCGGCGTCCCAGCAGGTCCTCCCAGAGGCGCACCAGGCGAAGCTCCACCTCGTCCCGTGGTGCCAGTGCCTCTCCCGGCACCGCGTCATCCTCCAGGCCGGGTTGCGGCGCCAGCCTGGCGAGCGCCGCGCGATCGACCTTGCCGTGCCGGGTCAGCGGCAGCTCGGGCAGCGTCGCGAACGCCGCCGGCAGCATGAACTCGGGGAGGGTCTCGCCGAGGAAGCGCCGCAGCTCGGCCGCGCCGGGTACGGCGGCCCCGACCCGGGGCACGACCCAGGCGATCAGCCGCACCTCGCCCGCCCGCTCCTCCCGCGGCACCACGGCGGTACGGGCGACCGCGGGGTGGCGGGCCAGCACGGCCTCGATCTCGCCGACCTCGATGCGGAAACCACGCAGCTTGACCTGGTCGTCGACCCGTCCCAGGAACTCCAGATTCCCGTCCCGCCGGTACCGCGCGAGGTCGCCGGTGCGATAGAGCCGCTCGCCGGCCCCGTCCCCGGCCGCGAGGGGCGACGGGAGGAAGCGCTCGGCCGTGAGGTCAGGACGGCCGAGATAGCCGCGCGCCAGGCCGGCGCCGGCGATGCAGAGCTCGCCGGCCGACCCGGGCGGCACCGGGGCCAGCCAGCGATCGAGCAGGAGGACTCGGGTGTGGTCGATCGGGCACCCGATCGGCGGCGCCGTATCTACATCCGCGGTCGGCGGCCTGGGGTCGACCCGGGCGCACGTCGCCACCACCGAGCTCTCGCTCGGCCCGTAGTGGTTCACCAGCGCGAACGGCAGCCCCGCCGGCGGCAAGGTGCGCAGACGGTCGCCGCCGGTCAGGACGGTGCGCAGCGGGGCCTGTTCCGGCCAGGGCAGGAGGACCACCCTCTCGGCCATGGGCGTGGGCAGGAAGGCGACCGTGACCTGCGAGTCGAGCAGCCAGTCGCGCAGCCGCTCGGGCTCGGCACGGGTGGCGTCGTCCGGCAGGTGGAGCGTCGCACCCGCGGCCAGGCAGGACCACACCTCCCAGACCGCCGCGTCGAAGCCGGGTGCGGCCAGGTGGGTGGTGCGGTCGCCGGCTCCCAGCCCGTAGGTGCGGCGGTGCCAGGCGACCAGGTTGACGAGGCCGCGATGAGAGATCGCCACCCCCTTGGGCCGCCCGGTGGTGCCCGAGGTGTAGACAACGTAGGCGAGATGGTCCGGATGCGTGGCGGCCGCGGCCGGCGTCTCCGGCGCGGAGCCCTCCTCCCCCTCATCCTCTACCTCACCCTCGTGCAGGAAGAGGACCGTGCCGCCGAAGCCGGCGCACCGGGCGCTCAGGCTCTCGCGGGTGAGCAGCACGGTGGCGCCGCAGTCCCGGAGCATGAACTCCAGGCGCTCCTGGGGATACGCCGGATCGAGCGGCACGTACGCGCCGCCGGCCGCGAGGACGGCGAGCATGGCCACCACCGCGTCCGCGGACCGCTCGAGGCAGAGCCCCACCCGCACCTCCGGTCCCACCCCCAGGCCGCTCAGCCGCCGGGCCAGGCGGGCCGCCCGCCGCTGCAGCCGGCCGTAGCTCAGGCTCTCCCGCGGGCTGACCAGCGCCAGGGCCGCCGGGTGGGCCGTGGCCCAGGCCAGGACCTGCGCGTGGACGGGAGCCGCCGCCTCTTCCATCTCCCCCGAAAGCCCTGGGGCGGCGGCGTTCCAATCGCGCGCGACCTGCGCCTGCTCCGCGGCGCCGAGCAGCGGCAGCTCGGAGAAGGGCCTCTCCGGCGCCGCGACCGCGCCCGCCAGGAGCCGCTGGAGCTGCTCGGCCCAGCGCGCCACGGTCTCCCGGTCGAACAGGGCGGCGTCGTAGTCCAGGACACCCGCCAGCTCCCCGTCCAGCTCTTCCAAGGCGAGCGTGAGGTCGAACTTGGCCGTCGCCGCCGGACGCGCGAACGGCTGCATGCGCAGGTCGCCCAGCGCCTGCTTGCCGGCCGGGGTGTTCTGGAACGACAGCATGACCTGGAACAGCGGCGAATGGCTGAGGCTGCGCTCCGGGGCGACCTCTTCGACCAGACGCTCGAACGGCAGGTCCTGGTGAGCATGGGCGGCCAGCGAGGTCTCGCGCGCCGCGGCGAGAAGCTGGCGCGGCGAGGGATCGCGGGAGAGGTCGGCCCGCAGCACGAGGGTGTTGACGAAGAACCCGATCAACCCCTCGACCTCCTGATGCCGGCGCCCCGCCACCACGGTCCCCACCAGGACGTCGTCCTGGCCGCTCAGACGGGCGAGGAAGGCCTGGAAGCCGGCGAGGAGGGTCATGAAGAGTGTCGCCTGGCCGCTCCGGCCGAGGGCGCGCAGGCCCTCGGTCAGCGCGGCGGGGAGACGCAGGTCCCGGGAGGCGCCGCGCGCCTCCCGGACGGCCGGCCGGGGATGGTCCGCCGGCAGCGTGAGCACCGGCGGCGCGCCGGCCAACTGCTCACGCCAGTAGGCGAGCTCGTTCGCGAGCACCTCTCCCTGGAGCCAGTCCCGCTGCCACCGCGCGTAGTCGGCGTACTGGACGGGCAGCTCGGGCAGGGAGGCCGCGGGCGCCGGGAACGAGGAATATGCGACATAGAGAGCCGTCACCTCGCCGAGCAGGATTCCCATCGACCAGCCGTCGCTCACGATATGGTGCATGGTGAGGAGGACGACGTGGTCCTCGGCGGCGAGGCGCAGCAGGCGGATACGGAGAAGGGGGCCGCGCGCCAAGTCGAAGGGCTGCCCGGCCTCCACGGCGGCGAGCGCGGCCGCCGCCTCCTCCCGCCGGGCGGGCGCGAGGGGGCCAAGGTCCACCACCGGCAGCGCGAAGGGCGCGGGCGGCAACAGGCGCGCCACGGGCCTGGGCTCCCCGCCCTCTCCGGCCACGCCGAAGACCGTGCGCAGGGCCTCGTGCCGCTGCACCACGGCCGCGAAGCTGCGTGCCAGGGCCGCGATGTCGAGAGCTCCGTCGATCCGCACCGCCAGCGGCAGGTTGTACACCGGGCTGCCCGGAGCCAACTGGTCCAGGAACCAGAGCCGCTGCTGAGCGAACGACAGCGGCGCCGCACCCTCCCGCGGCTGCGCCACCAGCGGCGGCGCCAACGCGGCCGTCCTCTCGCCCAGAGCCTCCTCGATGCGCCGGGCCAGCGATGCCGGGGTCGGCGCCTCGAACAGCGCCCGCACCGGCAGGTCCACCCCGAAGGCCGAGCGCACCCGCGACACCACCCGCGTGGCCAGCAGCGAGTGGCCCCCCAGG
>JAJKHS010000064.1 GCA_021154885.1 Thermoanaerobaculum sp. | reverse complement strand
GCCACGGCGTCTCCTGTTCCCGTCGCGGCTGCGGCGGCGGGGGAGTAGACCGTGCCCAGCGCGCAAGAGTACCTGCTGCTCGCTCCGGAGATCCTGCTCGCCGCGGCGGGCCTGCTGCTGCTATTGGCTGGCGCCGTGGGCCGCGGCATGGGGAACCGGGACTCGGCGCTGGTCACCATTGTGAGCCTCGCGTTGACCGCCGGCGTGCTGCTGCGCGTCCGCTCCGTGCTCCCCGGGCGGCTGCTGATCCTGGGCGGCAGCTTCGTGCTGGACGGCTTCTCCTTCTACGTGAAGCTGCTGGTGCTGGTGGCCACGGCGCTGACGGTGCTCCTCTCCGTCCGCTTCCTGGAGGAGGGAAGCTACCGCGCCGCCGAGTATTACGCCCTGCTCCTGCTGGCCACTTCGGGGATGCTGTTCATGGCCAGCGGCTACACGCTGCTGACCATCTGGATCTCGCTCGAAACCATGGCGCTCGCGAGCTACGTCCTGGCCGGCTATTTCAAACGCGAGCGGCGGAGCAACGAGGCAGCGCTCAAATATTTCATCCTCGGCGCGATGTCGTCGGGCATCCTGCTCTATGGCATCTCGCTGCTCTACGGCGCGGCCGGCACGGTGCAGCTCAACGAGCTGTCCCAGGGGCTGGCCGCCGCCCACGGCAACATGCTGGTGCCGCTGGGCTGGCTGCTGCTGGGGGCGGGGCTGTTCTTCAAGGTGGCGGCCGTGCCGTTCCACGTCTGGACGCCGGACGTCTACGTAGGCGCGCCGACGCCGGTGACGGCCTGGCTGGCGGTGGCTTCCAAGGCGGCATCGTTCGCCATCCTGCTGCGCATTTTCTACGAGGGTCTGGCGAGCGTGCACGTGGAGTGGCAGACGATCGTGGCCATCATCTCCGTGATCACCATGGTGTGGGGAAACCTGGCGGCGCTGACCCAGGACAACGTCAAGCGGATGCTCGCCTACAGCTCCATCGCCCACGCCGGGTACATCCTGATCGGCGTGCTGGCGATGTCGCAGGTGGGGTTGTGGTCCGTCCTCTTCTACCTGCTGGCCTACACCTTTATCACGCTGGGGGCCTTCGGCACGGTGATCCTGCTGGAGCGGCGGGAGTACGCGGGCGAGACCTGCGCCGACTACGCCGGCCTCGCGCGGCGCTCGCCCTTCCTGGCCGCGATGATGCTGCTCTTCATGGTGGCGCTGACCGGCATTCCGCCCACTGGCGGCTTCGTGGGCAAGTTCTACCTCTTCGCCGCGGCCGTGCAGGGAGGCTGGGGCTGGGTGGCGGTGATCGGCGTGCTCACCAGCGCGATCTCGCTCTACTACTACTTCCGCATCGTCCTCTACATGTACCTGAAGGACTCCGACCAGACCACGCCCACGCCGCTCAAGTCCCCCGCCCTGGTAGGCGCCATCGCCTTCTGCGCCCTGGCCACCCTGGCGCTGGGGATCTTTCCCGGGCCGTTCATCGAGCTGGCGAAGCAGAGCTTGTTGCCGTTGCCGTAGGGGGCCCTGGCCACCTCAGCTCCGGCAGTCCTCACCTGCTACGGCAGAGTGAGGTAGAATCCCCTCATGAACGCCGCCAAAGAAGAAGTCATGCGCATCCTGGAAGGACTGCCAGAAGACGCTTCCTTCGACGATATCCAGTACCACATTTACGTACGTCAGAAGATTGAACATGGACTCGAGGACGTAGAAGCGGGGCGTACCGTTTCCGAGGAGGAGTTTGACCGTCGGATGGCCAAGTGGCTCGAACCGTAAGGTGGCGGAAGCCGCTATCCTTGTGCGTGAGGCGCGGACAGCCACCCGGTCGCTGAGAAGCTTGGCGGAGCGAGGACGCATTGTTCCGGAAGCGCAATCCTCCCAGATTCGGGAAATTTTCGTCAAGAGCTATCGGACCATTTACTGGATCAACTCGAACGTTGTGACGGTGATTGCCTTCGTTCACGGTGCCCGCGATCTTGGACGCCTGTTTGAGCGGGAGTCCATGATTCAAATGAGCATTGAGCTACCAGCCATGCGAAGGAACAACTTCTGCAGGTTGCTGTAGGTAAAACCGGGACATCGGTGCATTCGTGAAAGAGAGACAACGATGATTGATCCGCGCTACGAGGTCATCATTTATTGGAGTCGTGAGGACGAGGCCTTCATCGCCGAGGTGCCAGAGCTACCGGGCTGCGCAGCCGATGGGACGACCTACGCGGAAGCGTTGTCGAATGTTCAAGGGATTATCGCGGAGTGGATCGAGACCGCAAACGAGCTCGGCCGGTCCATTCCCGAACCTCGGGGGAGGCTGATGTTTGCGTAGAGCCGCCGGGCCGGCCCACGGTGGCGTTCTTCCAGAATTCCTCCACCGCCGTCGGGTCGTTGGGGTCATAGGGGCACTCCGGATCGTGGACCCGCTCTGGTGCCATCCCGATCAAGGATGCGATTTCCTCAGGGCTGGTGGGAATGGGCTTTGAAGTATTGCCGGGTTTCACCCTGGCCACTGAACTTGCCTCCTTTGCCCGAATGCGGGCCTGTCCTCAAGGGGCATTGTATTAGGCGCCTGTTCCGCAGAAGGCCCCATCTCCCAGAAAGGCAAAGACATCAGGGACAACAGGGACTTCAGGGACACGAAGAATATCGCCGAGACAGGAGCTTTCCTCATCCTTGATGCCCCTGCTTCGGCCCCGCAGGCACCGGATACTCCACCAGTATACCCGCCGGTTCCCTCCTCCCGTGTCATTCCCCTCCAGGATCTTCCCTTTCGTCGCCACATCACGGTATCTTTGACGGATCTCGGGAGATTCCCTATACTCGGGTCCATGGGCGAGCCCGCACGCAAGCTGTCCCGCGGCGAGATCGAGGGTCGGGATTCCGAGATCCCGGACGACGAGATCTCCGACGTCAGTCTGCTGGAGCGCTGGATCGAGCGTCCCGATGGGACGTTCGAGCAGGTGCTCCGCCCTCTGACGCCGGAGGACTACCTCAACCCGCAGATGGGGGACAAGTGGTTGCAAGGCCGTGCCCACAGCGATTTCGTCACCCATCTGCCCCCTCTGCTGCGGCACCACTTCCGGTCGCGGCCGGATGTCGTGGTGACGCACGACCTTCAGCACCGGTTCGGGCCCCGGTTTCCCAAGCCCTGCCCGGACGTTTCCGTAGCGAAGGGAGTCCGTGATCGCAACCTGATCGACACGTACTTCGACGTCTCGGAGGTCGGGGTCCTACCCTGCCTGCTCATCGAGGTCATCTCTCCCAAGGACAAGCGGATCCGGCGTGTGGATGAGGAGGACAAGTGGGAGCTCTATCAGGAGATCGGCATCCCCGAGTACGTCCTCATGCTGCCGCCTCAGGTGGGGAGAAGGGAGCAGCGGTTCCAGATCTGGGGCTACCGTCTGGGACGGAAAGGGACATACGAGCCGATCCGGTCGGACGAGAAGGGCCGGCTCCTCTCCGAGACCACCGCCCTCCTTTTCGGAATCTCCCCCTCCGGAGAGCGGCTCGAGGTTTTCGACGCCAGGACGGGGGAGCAATTGCTCGACCTGGACGAACAGGAAGACGCGAGAAAGGCGGCAGAGAGAAAAGCTGAAGCCGCGGAGAGGAAGGCCGCACGCGAAGTCGAGGTCCGGAAAGCCGCGGAGAGGAAGGCCGCTCGCGAGGAGAAGGCCCGGAAGGCGGCCGAGGAGGAGCTGGCGCGGCTGCGGGCTGAGATGGAGCGGCTGTCCTCTTCTGGCATCAAGGGTGGAGGCTGACGCCAGCGAGCACGCGGCCCCTTGATCGCCGGCTCCGGAAGTCAGGCCTTCCGGTGAGCGCACGCCGCGAGCCGGCGCAGTCTTGGCATGCCGTGTGCCGAAACGGCGATGCCGAGGTGCGTCGCTCCCCGGGGCGATGTATGATAATCGCTGGCACTCTTTCCGCAGAGGACCGCCATCGCCTGGGGACGTTCCCGATCCGAAAAGAGAGCACCCACCCCAGGGCTGTTCTGCCGGAAACTGTCATTCCTTGAGGACACTCTGTTCCCTTTTCCTTTCCGAGGAGAGGACGGGGACCAGTCCATCCGGGCTTGTGAACCGTTGGCACCGTCTATGCGTATAGCTGTCGGGGGAGAGAGGTTATGCCGAAGGGGGTAAGCATGCCCAAAGAGAGTGTAGACCACCAGAAAGGGTGGAACTTCGAGGCGGCGGCGATGCCGTTCGTGGATGCGCTGTACAACACTGCCTACCGCATGACGCGCAATGCGGAGGACGCCGAGGACCTGGTCCAGGAGACCTACCTCAAAGCCTACCGCTACTACGACAAATTTGAGGAAGGGACCAACTTCAAGGCGTGGTTGTTCAAGATCATGAAGAACACCTTCATCAACAACTACCGCAAGAAGCAGCAGGCCCCGACCCTGAGCGACTTTGCAGAGATCGAGGAGTCCTTCGAGAACCAGGTGAGTGAGGACGCGGCGAAGCCGACGAAGAACCCCGAGGAGGAGCTGCTGGAGAACGTCCTCGACGAGGATGTCCAGCGGGCCCTGGACAAGCTGCCGCCGGACTACCGCATGGTGGTGCTGCTGGCGGACCTGGAAGGGTTCTCCTATAAGGAGATCGCCGAGATCCTGGACGTCCCCGTGGGCACCGTCATGAGCCGCCTCTACCGTGGCCGCCGTCTGCTGGAGGCCGCCATGCTGGAGTTCGCTCGCGACCACGGCTACCTGCGGGAGGGTGACGAGCCCGCCAAGATGCGGAGCCGGAGCGCGAAGTAGCTCCGGGAAATATACCGGCCCAGGCCAGAGTTGAACTGGAGGGGTTCACACAAGGGTCGATTGCACAACGTCATCAGAGAGTCTGGGTCGCGGAGGAAGGACGATGGACTGCAAAGAGGTCAGCGAGACGCTGTTCCTGTTCTTCGACAACGAGATGGAAGAGGAGCTGCTGGCCCCTTTCCGAGACCACGTCGGGACGTGCGGCGACTGTGCCAGGAAGGTCGACTACACCCGCAAGCTGCTCTGGATCGTCCGTGAGAGGACGTACCGCTGCTCCGCCCCCGACCGTTTGCGACACCGCATCCTGATCAGCTTCGAGCATCGCCGCTTTGCCGGCCCCCACTGATTCCCCTCGGCGGATCTCCCATGAAAACGACCCTTCGAGCCTTGGCGCTCGCCCTCCTGAGCTTCGCCGCCCTGGCGCGCCTCGCCGGAGCCCAGGACGTCAGCCTGTCGTGCCTGGGAGGGGAGCGGCTGAGCGACGGCGATCTGGCGCGGGGCACGACCATCGTGGTGGTCTGGGCCTCCTGGTCCCCGCGCTCGCGCGACATCGTCCAGCGCGTCAATCCCCTCGCCTCCCGCTGGAAGGGGGGCGCCCGCGTCATCACCGTCAACTTCCAGGAGGAGCGCCAGACGATCGACGGTTTCCTCGCCGGCAAAGGCCTCGGCGCTCCGGTCTGCCTGGATCCGGACGGCCTCTTCTCCCGCAAGTACAACGTGGCCACACTGCCGGGCCTGCTCGTGGTCAAGAACGGTCAGGTGGCCTATCACGGCAAGCTGCCCGACGACCCGGAACGGTTCATCGCGGACCTGCTGCACTAAGGCCCTCATCACCCTGGCCCTCTTCTCCCGCCCCCTCCCACCCCCTCACCGGGAGAAGAGGGAGTGGTTTGTCTAAAGAAGAGGCAGGGGCTTGCATCCCCCCCTCCCTCCTGTGTAGTATCCAACCCGCGTTTGTCATCCTTGTTCGAGCGGCGTTGAACCCCCTCTCCACGGAGGTCTGCACGGGATGCAGTCACAGTGGATACGTCTTGGCCCGAAAGCCCTCCGATGGCTCCTTCCCCTCGGGCTGACCCTCCTCGCGGCGGGGCTGTTCACCACCACCCGTCACCTCGACGCCTACAACCGCTCGCCCTACCCGCTGCCCCCGATTCCCCGGTTCGCCGCCCGGTTCGCCGCCAACAACGTCCTCCCGAACGAAGCCAGCCGCTGGATCGACCAGGCCCGGGTGCCGGTGGAGTCCACGCTCCTGCGCGGCGAGACGGTGGCCGACGTGCTCGGGAAGCTCGGTCTTCAGGGGGGCGAGCTGAGGGATGCCACCAACGTGCTGGCACAGAAGGTCAACCTGCGCAGCCTCAAGGCCGGCAACCACTACTCGGCCTTCTTCAATCCCGATTCGAAGCTCGCTTCTTTCGAGATGACGCTCGACGGCAGCGGCCGCATCGAGATGGTCCGCCGGGGCGAGCACTGGCAGAGCGACTGGCAGCCGTTCCGCCGGTCGGTGGAGATGCGCTCGGTCCAGGGGACGCTGGCCGGCTCGCTGGAGGATTCCATCCGCACGGCTGGCGGCCCGCCGGCGCTCGCCTATCGTCTGGCCGACGTGTTCCAGTGGGACCTCGACTTCACCAAGGACCTGCAGCCGGGCGATACTTTCCAGGTGCTCTACGAGGAGGTCCAGCTCGACGGCCGGTTCCGTGACGTCGGCACCATCCAGGCGGCGGCCTACGACAACAAGGGGCGGCTGCACGAGGCCTACCGGTACGGCGACTCGGGCGTCTTCTACGACGGCGAGGGGCGGCCGATGAAGAAGATGTTCCTCCGCTCGCCTCTGCGCTACTCTCCCCGCATCACCTCGGTGTTCAGCCTCCACCGCTTCCACCCGGTGCTGAAGGAGTACCGGCCGCACTACGGCGTCGACTACGGCGCGCCGGTGGGCACGCCGGTCCAGGTCACGGCCAACGGCGTCGTGAGCTTCGCCGGCTGGGACCGCGGGGGCGGCAACGTGGTGAAGGTGCAGCACCCCGGCGGCTTCCTGACGTGCTACCTCCACCTCTCCCGCTTTGCATCGGGGGTCCACCCGGGCGCCCGGGTCCGGCAGGGCGACACCATCGCCTTCACCGGCGCCACGGGTCTCGCCAGCGGCCCGCACCTGGACTACCGGGTGAAGCTCCGGGACGGCTGGATCGATCCGCTATCGCTCAAGGGCGTCCGCGACGAGCCCATCCCGACCACTCGCCTGGCCTCTTTCCGGTCCTGGCGAGATCAGCTCCGGTCGGGACTGCGCGACGGCAAGGTGGCCCACGGGCTCCATACTCAGCTCGCGGTTGGAGACGCCGCGCCGCAGCAGCCTGCCCGTTCCGGAGTGGCGCGCTAACTCTCTCCATTCCGATGGTCGTCGTCAGGGCCTGGTGCCGGGTCGATTTCGGCGGCGGCACCCTCGACATCTGGCCTCTGGGCCTGCTCCATCCCGGCGCGCGGACGGTCAACGTGGCGGTGGACCTCGCCGTCACGGTCGAGCTGCGCCCATTATCCGCGGCCGGGGCCGGCGGCTACGTCGTCCGCCAGGGCGCGAGCCGGACCGAGGCCCTCTCGGCGGCGGAGCTGGCGCGGCATCAAGAGACGTCCCTGATCGGAGTGATCGCCTCCGCCCTGGAACTGCCGCCCTTCGAGGTCTCGCTGGCCAGCGACTCGCCGCGCGGGGGAGGGCTCGGCGCGAGCTCAGGCCTGACGGTGGCCTTCCTGGCCGCGGCCGAAGAGGCGTTCGACCGTCCCCGTTCCCGGCCGGAGCGGCTGGCGGCGCTGGCGCGGGACCTCGAAGCCCGGCTGATGGGTCTCCCCACGGGGCTCCAGGATCATTATCCCGCCCTCTTGGGAGGAGCTCTCGAGATCCTCGCCGAGCCGGGAGGGGAGAGGGTCCGCTCCCTCGCCGTCGACCTCGAGCGTCTGGGCGCGAGCCTGCTGGTGGTCTACTCCGGCCAGAGTCACTTCTCGGCGGGGAACAACTGGCAGGTGGTACGGCGCCGGCTGGACGGCGAGGCCATGATAGTCGGGCTCTTCGCGGGGATCGCCGAGACCACGGCCGAGCTCACCCCGGCCCTGGAGGCGGGCGATTTCGCCCGCGTCGGCGAGCTGATGAGCCGCGAGTGGAGCTACCGCCGGCAGCTCGCGGACGGGATCTCGACGCCGGTCCTGGAGGGCCTCCTCCAGGCGGCGTCGGCCCACGGCGCCTGGGGCGGCAAGGCCTGCGGCGCCGGCGGCGGCGGCAGCCTCGCTATCCTCTGTCCACCGGAGCGCCGGAGCGGGATCGCCGCCGCGCTCCAAAAGGCGGGCGGCGAGATCCTGAAGGCGCGGCCCGTGGCCACGCCGCTGGCGATCAGCCGGTCGCCTGAGTAATACCGGACGTGTCCGACGGCTCGTCGTCTGGAGACGGTGGAAATGCGCCGCGTGCGACGGTCCGTCGTCCGCGTACAACGGTTCATTGTCCGCGTACGACGGTCCGTTGCATGGAGACGACGGAAATGCGCCGCGTACGATGGACCGTCGTCCGCATACAACGGTCCGTTGTCCGCGTACAACGGTTCATCGTATGGAGACGATGGAAATGCGCCGCGTACGATGGGCCGTCGTCCGCGTACAGCGGTCCGTTGTCCGCGTACAACGGTTCATCGTATGGAGACGACGGAAATGCGCCGCGTACGATGGACCGTCGTCCGCGTACGACGGTTCGTTGTCCGCGTACAACGGTTCATCGTATGGAGACGATGGAAATGCGCCGCGTACGATGGACCGTCGTCCGCGTACAACGGTCCATTGCCCGCGTACAACGGTTCATCGTATGGAGACGACGGAAATGCGCCGCGTACGATGGACCGTCGTCCGCATACGACGGTTCGTTGTCCGCGTACAACGGTTCATCGTATGGAGACGATGGAAATGCGCCGCGTACGATGGACCGTCGTCTCGGGTCGGGGAACGCCGCTTTGAGGAAGGCAGGGCGGCGCGCCCGGCCGACGCGCCGTTGAAGATCATTGAGACTGACTGCTAGCGATTCCGGACCTTCTGCTTGAGGACGCTGTACGCGTGGGCGGCGTCCAGCGAGTCCGACAGCTTGATCTGGCGCTGATCGCTCCAACCCGCATCCTGGCTGAGACGGTAGAGGATCTTGCCCGTGTCCGTCCAGGCGACGAGCGCGTCGTCTCCCGTCTCCGACAGGAAGAGCTGGGTTCCAGTCGAGCCCATCTGCGGAGCGGGCCGGTTCGAAGCGATTCGGAAGTGGATCAGGTGAGAGGGTGCCGTCGGGTCGGTGGCAGGGTTTACACTGACGGTGCTCTCGATCATTGCCTTGGTGGCGGTATCGTTCTTGTCCCGGAGGCCCCGACCGGAGAGCCGAACACCTACGTCGATGATGTGGGCACGGGCATCCTCGCTGAGAGCCGTCAGATCCGCGGGGTCGGTGCCTCTACTGGCGAGGACAAGGTCGTGGATCTGGCCCGCGATGTAGTGGATAACGTCATCGTGGAACGCGGTGCCGCGAGAGATGATATCGGCCATGGTCTTGTCTGCCAAGACCTGAAGGTAGTTGGGATAAAGGCTGCGGCCTACGTCGATGATATGGGCGCGGGCGTCGGCGGCAAGAAGCGAAAGCTCCTCGGGAAGGACGTCGATTTCAACTGCGGAGAGGGTGCGTGTCTCAGCAGAGGCGAAGCCGACGACCAGGGTTCGGGCATCGCGCCCTGGTTGTAGAACTGGTGACTGGACGAGGGTGTCCGGAGGAGCGAACTTCGAAGTGGACGGCGTTCTACCCACCATGTCGTTCAGGTTGTAGACGGGAGCCCATCCGAGGTAGGTGCCTTCCTCGAGGATGACGGGGGTGTAGAGGACGTCGGCGTTGCCGCTCGCGGTCTGCTCTTCCCAGACGACGTGGATGATGGTGCGGTGCCGGGTCGCCGTGTTCTCGTCGGAGTCCGTGGTCGAGAAGGAGTCGCGGGTGATCGCGAGCTGCGGCGAGGTCTTCGAGGAGAATGGATTGCTGGTGATCTGGATTGGCGGTCCCCACGACGTGCCATCGAAGCTGGCCAGCATCAGCACGGAGCTCAGCGCATTGGTCTGGCTCGCCCAGACCACGAACAGAGTGTCCGAGTCGTCCTCGAAGAGCACGGCCGCCGAGCTCTCGACGTCGGCTCCCGTGGTGTAGGGCACCACCAGGCGTTGCGGAGCCGCGCTCGGCTGGATGAGGTCGATGGCCAGCACCGTATTGCCCGGGGTCGTGTCATGCCCCTTGGGGAAGAGGTCCTTGTAAGCTCCCACCTTGGCGAGATAGACCTCGCCAGCAGTGCCGAGCGCAGCGGTCCCATCCTGGGCAAAGGCGGGAGTGCCGAGAGTGCCGGCCAGGAGGATCAGGACGAGGGCGGAGGATGACCTTTTCATGTTCATGGCAGGGCTCGGCTCAAGCATGCAGATTGATAAGCTTCCGGATGTCGACCGTCATCAGGAAACCGGGAAGGTAGACCTCGTCGGGGAAGAAGTCGTGCTGGAGCCGTGTGAAGTAGCTGCGCGCAACTTCGTCGTCGCCGCTCAAGTGGGCAGTCTCCCCGAGGAGATACAGCGCATTCTTCACCGAGTCCCTCTGTTGGGTCCGCTCCGCGAGCTCGAGGGCGAGCGCGCCCCAACGCTCGGCGTAGTGGAGGCGGCTTGTCTCCAGGTGGGCGAAGCAGAGATCGATGAGGGTGGACACCATGTAGCGCTCGGCCCGGAATCGCCGCAGCGTCCGCAGGCTCTCATAGAGCAGCGTATAGCCCTCGGAGTGACGGTGCTGGAGGATCCGGCAGTACCCGAGGTTGCCGAGGATGTTGGCGCGCCAGACAGCTTGGCCATCCGGCATGAGGGAGAGAGCTAATTCATAGCTCTGCGACGCCTCGGCGATGAAGCTTTCAGCCAGCAGGACGTTGCCGATATGGTTGTGGGTCGAGGCCATCCAATCGCGCCGACCCACGGTCTCGCCGCGCTCCAGGGCGATCCGGGCGTAGAACAGCGACTTCTTGTAGTTCTTCGTCAGCTCGTAGTACCGGGAGATGTTGTAGGCCGCGAGCCGGCAGTTCTGAGGGTTGGCGTTGCGTAGCAGGATCTCGCGCAGCCGCGGCAGCTCCCCCTCGCCATGACCCAGCTCGATCGCCGCCGCAGCGCGGTTGCACAGCCCGAGGTCGATCTGCCAGGGCTCACCGTTCTCCAGGGCCCAGCGCAGAGCGCGGTCGTAAAGATCCTCCGCTGCGGCCAACTGACCCGTGCGGATCGCCTCTTCGCCGTAGCTTCGCAGGTCTTCAAAGATGTCTGAATTCATTCATCGTTCTCCGCTTGCCGCAGTTCACGCATCCCAACGGGGTGTTGCTGGTGTTGCTGACCTTCATCCTTGCTGCGCTTGAAGGCGATGAACTCCTCGACCTCGCGCTGGGCGTCGTCGGGGAGGGCATTGAACTCCTGGACGAGCTTGACGTCACGGGGGGTGATGGTCTCCTGCGCGACGCCTTCGAAGAACTCGCCGATGCTCATCTTGAACTCGGCGAGGATGCGGAAGAGGGTGTCCAGGCTGACCCGGTACTCCCCCTTCTCCATGCGGGAGAGGTCGGACTGCTGGATGCCGAGGCGCGCGGACAGCTCCACTTGGGTCAACTTCCGCTCCTTGCGAAGCTCACGGATCTTGCGTCCAACCAGTTGGACTTGGCGAATCTTGTCGAGTGCGGCCATGGTGGCATTGCCTGCGCTGCTGCCATGTCAGAATGGCATAGCTGGGTCATGTAGGTGGATAGTACGCCGGGCTTCGGAGGCTGTCAATGACCCCGGTGCCGCGCGGCTCCCCCTTCCTTATATATAGAGGCGGCCGCCGGGAGGCCCGCCGGCTGTGGCATGATGCGCCGTCCTTCGGTCTCGGCTGGTCTCGGAGAATGCGCGTGCGACATCACTTCTTCCTCCTCAAAGAGCTCGTCAAGCGGGACTTCCAGGGCCGCTACGCCGGCTCGCTGCTCGGTCTCGTCTGGTCCTTCGTGCAGCCGCTCTGGATGCTCCTGCTCTTCACCTTCGTCTTCTCGACGGTGATGAGGATCTCGCCGGTGGGCACCCGCACCGGGCACTTCTCGGTGTTCCTCTTCAGCGGCCTGCTCCCCTGGATGGCCCTCAACGAGGGGGTGCTGCGGGCGGCGACGGCGATCACCGACAACTCCAGCCTGGTCAAGAAGCTGCGCTTCCCCTCGGAACTGCTGGTGGTGGCGGTGGTGCTGGCGGCGCTGGTGCACGAGGCCATCGCCGGCTTCATCTTCCTGGTGGTGCTGGCGGTGCTGGGGGAGCTGACCTGGGGGGGGCTGCCGGTGCTGCTGCTGGCCGTGCCGCTGCAGGTGGCCCTGACCCTGGGGCTCGGGCTGATCCTCGGCTCGGTGCACGTCTTCTTCCGCGACACGGCGCAGATCCTGGGGATGGCCTTCACCGGCTGGTTTTATCTGACGCCCATCGTCTACCCGCTGGCGCTGGTGCCGGAGCGGTTCCAGTCCTGGCTACGCCTCAATCCGCTGACCCCGCTGGTGGGGCTCTACCGCCAGGCGCTGCTCGGCGGCGGATTGGCGCTGGTGCCGGGGACCGGCGCCCTGGCGGCGGTGGCGATCGTGCTACTATTTTTCGGCCTCCTGCTCTTCAGACGCCTGAAGACCGCCTTCGTGGATGAGATCTAGGGCTGGTGCGGTTCTTGCTGGGCGCGGTGCGACCGGGACGTTTCAGAAAGGAGCTTCACGCATGGAGTTGACTCGAAAGCTCGCGGCTCGCCGTTCGATCCGCGCCTTCGCCGTGGGGGCGGCCGTGCTGCTGACCCTCGGCGTTGCCGGCCTGCCCCGCGCCGGGGCGGCGCCGGCCGCAGCCAGGCCCAAGACCAAAGCGAAGACCGCGACGCCCGCCGCCACGCCGGCGCCGGCCGCGGATGACAAGAACCCCGGCTACGGGCCGCAGCCGCCGGATGGCAAGTGGCTCAAGGACAAGGAGGGGCGCCAGTACTTCCTGGACAAGCTCCCGAAGGATGGTCCCTTCCTGCGCCTGAACGACCACAAGATCCAGACCCGCTGGGGGATCGCCGTCGACGTCGCGAAGGAGGACGACCAGTTCTTCTACTTCAAAGTGTACAAGAGCACCGGCTCGTTCGACACCTCCCGCCCCGCGCCGACGCAGGAGGAGGTGCAGAAGCTGGTGGCGAGCTACGCGGTGGACGTCCCGGAGGCCCACCGGCTGAGCTTCGTCAACTTCGGCCAGGGGCTGCCCACCAGCGGCCAGTGGCGCAACGGCTTCGACGTCGCCGACATGAACGGCGACGGCCATCCTGACATCGTGCACGGGCCGGCCCGCAAGTCGATGGGGCCGCCGGTCATCTTCCTGGGCGACGGCAAGGGGCACTGGCGGCGCTGGAGCGAGGCGAAGTTCCCCCGTCTGCCGTACGACTACGGCGATGCCGCGGTTGCCGACTTCAACGGCGACGGCAAGCCGGACATCGCCCTCGCCATGCACCTGCGGGGTTTCGTGGTGCTGGTGGGGGACGGCAAGGGCAACTTCACCGACTGGAGCAAGGGGCTCGACCTGCACATCGCCGGGTCGGGCAAGGACGACCAGGGCTTCTCGTCCAAGGCGATCGTCGCCATCGACTGGAATCACGACGGGCGCCCCGACCTCCTCGCCCTGGGGGAGGGCCCGCGGCTGAACCTCACCGGCGGCAACGCCCGGCCGGACGTGAAAACCCAGTCGTTCGGCACCGCGGTCTACCTCAATCAGGGGGATGGCACCTGGGTGCGCAAGGACCAGGGGACCTCGGGCCACGAGAACTTCGGCGACGACCTGACCGTGGGCGACTTCAACGGCGACCACCGCAAGGACTTCGCCGCGGGGACGAACACCCAGGGACGGCGCGCGCTGGTGAACTACGCGCGCGAGGACGGCGGCTGGAACACCACCGAGGTCGAGCAGATCCGGCCGGGGAGCTACGTCCGGTCGGTGACCGCGGCCGATCTCAACGGCGACGGGCTGGACGACCTGGTGGTAGGCTACATGAGCTTCGAGCAGAGCGCCTGGCGGACGGGGATCGACGTCCTCTTCGCCCACGCCGACGGCACCTGGACCCGCCTGCCGCTGGCCGCCGAGGAGGGGCGCCGGGAGGTCTCGGCGCTGGCCCACGGCGACGTCGACGGCGACGGCAAGACCGACCTGGTGGCCCTGACCGGCGACGGCGAGACCTGGATCTTCTATGGTGACGGCAAGGGCGGCTTCGTCCGCGAGACCAGCGCGGGGATCCCGCCCTTTCCGGGCGGCTGCCGCGGTTACCACGTCCGGCTGGCGGACCTCGACGGCGATGGCAAGGACGAGATCGTGACCGAGTTCGCCGGCGAGAGCTCGCCGATGTTCGCGCCGGATCTCTGCCCGTCGGGCGGCGGCATGCAGGCCTGGCATGCGGCGCCGGCGGATTCGACGCCGGCGCGACCGAAATGAGCAGCGGTCCGCAAAGGCGAAAAAAACCTCTTGACAGCTTGGAGAGAGACCCCTATAGTGCAGAAGCATAAATCATCCGTGGGGCGGGAGGGCTAAGCCTTCGAGGCCCTTCGGCAGGTAGAAGGCAGGCAGTGAGGCCAGGAACGAGAAACCCCTGGGTCGACTTTGGCAGAGGAGCTGACAAAGCGTCCCAGATGCGATAAAGTTCGCGGCACTCTATACTTTGAACAGGAGGTGATTTTCGTCCCGAGGAGAGTGGAGACAGGCTGTATTGAATCGCTTCGCCTGGTTCAGCTTCAGCAAACTAACCCTAGGAGATTGTCTGTCATGAAGAAAACTGCATTGTGCCTCGCTCTCTTGGGCCTGCTGGCCCTCGGTGGGCAGGCCGTTGCTGTGATCTGCACCATCGATGCGGTGCCGGCGGCGACGCTGCTGCTGCCGTACTTCGAGGTGGATCTCAACAACCCCAACGGGCTCACCACCCTGTTCTCGGTGAACAACGCCTCGGCTACCGCGGTGCTGGCTCACGTGGTGGTCTACTCGGACCTGTCGGTCCCCGTGCTCGACTTCAACATCTACCTGACCGGCTATGACGTGCAGACGATCAACCTGCGCGACATCCTGGTCAACGGCAACCTGCCGCAGACGGCGTCCGCCGGGCAGGACCCGACCGACAAGATCAGCCCGAAGGGCCCCAAGTCGCAGGACATCAACTTCGCGAGCTGCACCGGCCAGTTGCCGCCGCCGCCGCTGCCGCCGAGCTTCCTGCAGCACCTCGCGCTGTCCCTCACCGGCAAGGGCTCGCCGCTGTTCGGCGGCCTGTGCTCCGGCCGTAACCTGGGCGACAACATCGCCCGCGGCTACATCACGGTCGATACGGTGAACAACTGCACCCTGCGTCTGCCCAGCGACATCAACTACTTCACCCAGGACATCACCTTCCAGAACGTCCTCTGGGGCGACTACTTCTACGTCAACGCCGCCCAGAACTTCGCCAACGGCGACACGCTGGTCCACGTCGAGGCGTCGCTCACCAACCCGGCCACCACGACGGCCGGCCGCTACACCTTCTATGGCCGTTACGTAGCCTGGAACGCCATCGACCACCGCGAGCCGCTGGCCACCACTTTCGCCGGCCGGTACGCTCTCGGCGGCACGTTCACCGGCGGTACGAGCTTCGTGGTGTGGCGCGACTCGAAGACCAACCAGGTCGCGTTCACCTGCCCGGCGACCACCGGTCGTCCGAGCTGGTTCCCGCTCGGCCAGGAAGGCATCGACATCTTCGACGAGACGGAGCAGGTCAACACGCCGCAGACCTTCCCGTTCTCGCCGCAGCCGCCGCAGCAGGGCATCATTCCGTTCCCGGCTGAGGCTCAGCGGACGCAGATCAACGGCGCGGACTTCCCGGTGCCGTTCAACTTCGGCTGGCTGTACCTCGACCTCAACACCACCATCTCCGGCAACCCGAATCCGCCGTTCGATCCTGCCGCCGCCCAAGCCTGGGCGACGGTGAACATGGATTCCAACGGCCACTTCAGCGTGGGCTTCAGCGCTATCCAGCTCGACAGCGCCTGCGCCCCGAACCACTTCGTCCCCTGACCCCAGGGGTTGAGCGGGTGGGCCTGGTATCCCAGGCCCACCCGTTTCTTTCCTTGGCTCCTGCAAAGCGTTTCCCGGCAAGTCCCGGGCGCCGGTTTGGAAGAGCTGAGTTTCCGGTTCACCCCCTCTCTCGATCGCCGCTGGCTGGTGCCTGACGGTGCCTGACGATAGAGGGAGGGTAGAGCATAGTTTATGCTCAAAGTGCGATCTCACTATGCCCTGGAGTGATGCTGAAGCGCCAAGCAGTGGCTGTTTCGCTCCGGCAAAGGTAAGAGGAGAGGTACCTCGATGATTAAGTCCCGTTCCTCCGCCCCGCGAATCCATGCCCTGTTCCTCCGTATGCGGCTCGTCCTGCTGCCGGCGCTCCTGCTCCTGCTGGTCTGTCCCATGGCGGCACAAGCCCAGATCTACCCGGACCTCGGTCATGCGCTCGTCGCGCGTGGCTACACCGGAACGGTCTGGGTCAACAGCTTCGACACCAGCCAATCGCGTCTGGCTCACGGCGTCTTCTATCCGGACATTCCGGTCGGTGCGACCGGGTACGATGCGCGTTTCGGGATGCAGATCATCGGGTCGGGAACGGTCTCCGTGGGCACGGACGGTCTCCTGATGGCCACCGGAACCGCGACCAATCCCAACCAGATCGACTCGGACGGTTCGGTGGCGATCGATCTGCTGAGCAACGGGAACGTGGCGGACGGGGTGAAGATCGGCTTCAACTGCGGCCCCGGGGCCACCTGCCCGTTTACCGTTCACTTCCAGACCCGGTCGGGCAGTGTTCCTCCTCCCTGGACCGTGCGCGTCTACCGCCACGTCGAGGGCTCCAACTGCGGTGGAGAGATCAGCATCGACCTCAACGCGGATTGTCATGACGCGCTGATCAGCTACTTCCATCTGCCGGGGGGGTACCGCTTCACGGATACCGATAACATCGACACGAACTACGTGTCGAAGCCCGGTGCGACCACCAGCGTCCTCTGCGCCGCCATCAAGCCGGTCTGCTCGGGTGCGCCGCCGCCGCCGCCGCCAGCCCCGGTGTCGAACTTCCTCTGGAGCCCCGCGGAAATCTACACGGGCACTCAGGTGAGCTTCACCGATCAGTCGACGAACGTGCCCACGAGTTGGAGCTGGATGTTCCAGGACGGCTCGCCCGGGAGCTCCGCGGCCCCGAACCCGGTGGTCTCGTTCAACTCGCCGGGGACCAAGACGGTGACGCTGATGGCCAGCAACGCGCAAGGGCCGGGGAGCCTGGCGTCGAAGACCGTCACCGTGCTCGATCCGAGCCCGGCGGGTACCCTGGCGGCGTCGGTGGCGACGGCGACCCAGTGCCAGGACGTGACCTTCACCGCCACTGCCACGGGCCTGCCGCCGCTGACCTACTCCTGGCAGGTGCTGGATCCCAACAGCACGACCCTCAATCCTCCGGGCGTGGTGGCCAACAGTTTGAACAGCTTCACCTGGTCGAGCCCTGCAGGCGTCTCACCGGGCACCTACACGGGCAAGGTCACGATCAAGAACAGCGCCAATCCCGCTGGCGTGGTCCTGACGAAGCAGGTCCAGGTCGCGGCGTTGCCGGCGCTCGCGAACATCAGCAACGCGGCGCCGGCGACGGACGCGTTCATCGCCAACACGGTGCAGTTCACGGCGCCGGACGTCACCGGCGCGACGAAGGTCGTCTGGGATTACGGCGACGGCAAGACGGATACCTTCAACGATCCGGTGGCGGGGAAGACCCCGTCCCACACCTACGCCGCCATCGGCACGTACAATGCCAAGGTCACGATCAGCAACTGCATCAACACGGCCGGCTCCACCAGCAAGACGGTGAGCGTCAACGTCACCCAGACGTCGCCGCTCAAAGCCGCCTTCCAGGCGAGTCTCTTCTGCCAGATCTCGCAGTGCTTCGGCACCGCCGGGACGATCAACTTCAACGACTCCTCGCAGGGCGCCACCTTCTGGGACTACGACTGGACCCACGCCGATGCGAGCCCGCAGACCTGCAACTTCACCGACACGGGGAATACGGCGCCGGTGCTCTCCCACGTCTACGCCGCCGGCACCTTCTATCCCTGCCTGCGGGTGCGGCGCGGGGCCAGCGAGCACAACGAGGCCGTCCATGTGGCGATCGTCGTCGACTCGTCCGGTCCGCCACCGCCGCCGCCGACGATCTCGGTCTTCGGCCCGGTCACGGGGCAGCCGAACCAGGCCGTTACCTTCAACGCGTCCGCCAGCAACTGCACGGCGAGCGGCAACGGGTGGGGCTGGAGCGTGAACGGCGGCACCATCGCCGGCAGCTCGACGGGCAGCAGCATCTCGGTGTCCTGGTCGACGACCGGCGCGAAGACGGTGTCGGCGACCAACAGCGGCTGTGCCGGCGCCCTGGGGAGCCAGGGCATCAACATCAGCACCGTCACGACCGGTCCCCTGCAGGCTCTGTTCAACTTCTCTCCGGCCGCGCCGAAGGTGGGCGACACGGTGAGCTTCGACTCCAGCCCGTCCACCGGCGTCCCGGTGGGCGCGACCATCGGCTGGAGCTTCGGCGACGGCGGTTCCGCCTCCGGGGCGACCGCCACTCACGTCTTCGCCAGTGCGAGCAGCTACACCGTCCAGCTTTCGATCACCCCGGCCGGCTGCCTCAACACGAGCTGCCTGGGCACGGTCGCGAAGACCGTGACGGTCGCCCCGAATGGCGTCCCCCTGCAGGTCCAGTTCAACGTCTCGCCGGCCGCGCCGAAGGTGGGCGACACGGTGAGCTTCGACTCCAGCCCGTCCACGGGTATCCAGGCGGGCGCGAGCATCGGCTGGAGCTTCGGCGACGGCGGCACCGGCTCCGGGGCGACCGCCAGCCACGTTTATACCGGCGTGGGGAGCTTCAGCGTCCAGCTTACGATCACGCCGGCCGGCTGCCTCAACGCGAGCTGCCTGGGCACCGCCTCGAAGACGGTGACGGTCGCTCCCAATGGCGGGCCGCAGTTCACGGTCTCGCCGGCTTCGCCGAGCGCGGGGGAGGCGGCGACCTTCGATTCCAGCCCGTCGACCAACATCCCGGCCGGCTCGCTCGCCGGCTGGGACTTCGGCGACGGCAGCGGCAACAGCTTCGGCAAGGTCGTCCTCCACGCCTATGCTCAGCAGGGCTCCTACAACGTCGTCCTGGCCTTCGCACCGCCGGGCTGCAACGCCGTGAGCTGCCTGGCTCTGACGTCGAAGACGGTGGTGGTCGGCCCGCCGCCGCCGGTGGCGGCGGACTTCTCCCCCGACGTTACGTGCACCAACCAGTTCGGTATCGACCAGTGCCAGGCGCAGACGGCCAAGACGGTCACCCTGACGGCCGGCGCCGCCGACGCCACGAGCTACGCCTGGGACTTCGGCGACGGCACCACCGGCAGCGGCAGGCAGGTGACGCACGCCTGGGCGCAGCCGGGCAACTACAACGTCAACCTGAAGGTGGTCAAGGGCGCCGCCACCGCCACCAAGACGCGCAGCTTCGTGGTCACCGGGGCGCCCCCGCCCAGGACCAAGACGGTGCTGCTCCCCCTGGTCGCCCAGAGCCGCGGCCCGCTGGTGCAGTCGAACGACCTGTACGTCTACAACCCGGGGACGACGCCGCTGGACGTCACCCTCGAGTTCCGCAAGCGCGGCGTTCCCGATACCAACCCGCCGCGGGCCACCTCCACGCTCCAGCCCGGCGCGACGCTCTACGCTCCCGACGTGCTGAGCAGGGTGTTCAACGTCGAGAACGTGGCGGGCTTCATCAACGTCGTGGTGGGCGTCGACAACGTCGCGCCGGTCATCACCTCGTTCAACAGCAAGACGCAGGCGAAGGGCAAGCTCTTCGGCCTGACCATCCCCGGCACGCCGCTGGGCAGCCAGGGAAGCGCCGCCAGCTCCGCACCGGACGGCTCGTCGCAGTTCCTGGTGGGCCTCAACGACACCCCGGACCGGCAGTCCAGCTTCGGCTTCAGCAACCCGAGCGATCAGCCGGCCACCTACCACCTGCGGTTCTATGACAAGACAGGCCGGTTCATCACGGAGTCCGGCGACCTGACGCTCTCCGGCCATGACCAGCGGCAGTTCCAGGTGCAGGAGATCCGCGACCTCTTCGGCATCAACAACATCGACGACTACCGGGTCGAGGTGAAGAACGTGTCGGGGGCCCAGATCTTCCCCTTCGGCTCCGACGTCCGGCTGGCGACGGGAGACCCGTCGTTCACCGAGGCCGGCTCCTACAAGACCTCCAGGCTTTACCTGCTGGGGGTGTTCACCGGCCTGGGTGCCGCTCGTTCCAACTGGCAGACCGACCTGCTGCTCTCCAACGTGGGCGATCAGGCCGTTCAGACCCTCATGACGTTCACCGGCGTCACCAACAAGGCCGGGATCAAGGCGGCGCAGGTCACGCTGCCGCCCGGCTCGACGGAACGCCTGGAGAACGCGCTGTTCACCCAGTTCGGGCTGCGCAACGGCACGGGCGTCCTCACCCTGACCAGCACCTCGCCCAACGGCGTCTTCCCGATCGCCATGGGTGAGAGCTACGACAACACCAATCCGGTGAAGCGCTTCGGCCAGTCGCTGATCGCGCTCAGCGACGCCGACGCGGCCGATACCACCAAGAAGGTCGCCCTCGTCGGCCTGCGCCAGGACGGGGCCAACAAGACGACGTTCTGGATCTTCAACCCGAGCGGCGCCGCGGGCCTGTACGACGTCGTCTACCGCGGCCTCGACGGCGCCGTGATCGGTACCGTCCCGGGGATCAAGGTCGGCGCCGGGCAGATCCGCCAGGTCTCCCCGACCCAGCACCCCTTCAAGAAGGCAGGGGTTGCCAACGGCTTCACCGTCGAGATCGTGGTGAAGAGCGGCCAGGCCCTGGCCGCCGCCCAGGTGGTCAGCACCGGCTCCAACGACCCGGCCTTCATCGCGGGTGTGGCGCGGTAGGCGGGGAGCGGTCGTTCCACACTCTCGGGCCGTCGGTCGACCGACCGGCGGCCCTTTCCGTTTCCAAAGGTATAATTGCGACGATGCATGATGACGTGTCCGAGGGGGTCGTAGCGGCCGACGGGCTGACCAAGACCTATCGGGTCTACGGCACGCCCTGGGACCGGCTCGGCGAGCTGGTGACACGGCGGCCGCGACACCGCCAGTTCCACGCCCTGGAGGGGGTGACCTTCGCGCTTCCCCGGGGCGAGGGCCTCGCCCTCATTGGCGAGAACGGCGCGGGCAAGAGCACGCTGCTCAAGATCCTGGCCGGCATCACGGCGCCGACGGCGGGCTCGTTCTCGGTGCGCGGGAAGGTGGCCTCGATCCTCGAGCTGGGCTCCGGCTTCCATCCCGAGTTCACGGGCCGGCAGAACGTGGTGCTCAACGCCGCCATGCTCGGCCTCTCCCAGGAGGAGGTGCGGCGCAAGATGCCCGACATCCTCGCCTTCAGCGAGCTGGGGGAGTTCATCGATCAGCCGGTGAAGGTCTACTCGACGGGCATGGCCATGCGGCTGGGCTTTTCCATCGCCACCCAGGTGGAGCCGGACGTGCTGATCATCGACGAGGCCCTGTCGGTGGGCGACGGCTACTTCCAGAAGAAGTGCATGGACCGGCTCCGCGTCTTCGTCCAGGGCGGCGGCACGCTGCTCTTCTGCTCCCACGCCATGTACTACGTCTCGGCGTTCTGCCAGCGCGCGCTCTGGCTCCGCAACGGCCGTGCCGAGGGGCTCGGGCCGGTGGCGGACGTGGTGCGCGACTACGAGAACTTCCTGGTGGCCAAGAGCGCCCAGTCGGAGCAGCCGGGGCAGTCGGTGCAGCCGGCGGCGGCCGGCCCCGCGCCGGCGCCCCGGTCTTCCGGCATGCCGGCCCGCATCGCCGCCGTGCGCCTGGTGGAGCCCGCGACGGACGGCCTCTACCGCCCGGGCGAGGAGTGGGAGCTGGAGGTGGAGTGGGAGACGCCAGACCCCCGTCTCGAGTTCCATCTCGGGGTCGGCATCAACCGCGTGGACGGCGTCGAGGTCTGCTCGTTCGCCACCCACCAGGACGGCCTGCCGCCCCGCTCCGGCGACACCCGCTACGCGGCGCGGCTGCGGATTCCCGCCCTGCCTTTGATCAAGGGGGAGTTCACCCTGTATATTTTCCTCTTGGACGAGGAGGGACTGCACATCTACGATCAGCGCGTCCTGCCGAACGTCTTCACCGTCCACAGTCCGTCCTACACCTTCGGCCTGGTCCGGGTCGATCATGCCTGGGACCTCGACGCCCGGCGGGTTTCATCCGTACAACGGAGTGTAGCGAGACGCTGATCCGAAGCGAGACGACCAAATGAAGAGCGCGACCCTGCCCATCCTGACCACGACCGCCCCGAGCGTGCTGCAACTGAATCCCTTCCTCCACGTCGGCGCGGACCGGGTCTACAATCCGCTGACCGATCGCACGCTGGCGGCGGGGGAGCCCGGCTACGACACCTTGCGCGGCCTGCTGAGCGGCGCGCTGCCGCTCCTCCCGGCGCCGCACACCCGGCTGGCGGCTGAAGGGTGGCTGCTGCCGGGGGACGCCGAGCCGGCCCGGGAGTTCCGGCTCAAGTACGTCTCGCTGGAGGCGCACACGGTGTGCAACCAGTCGTGCTACTTCTGTCCGGTGTCGATCGCGCCCCGGGAGGACTACTTCATGCCCACCGAGCTCTACGAGCGGATCGTGGGCGAGCTCGCCGCCTGGCGCGACACGCTGGAGGCGGTGTTCATGATCAACTACAACGAGCCCACCGCCGACCGGCGCTTCGTCGACCAGGTGCGCGCCATCAAGAACGCGGGCCTGCCGCCGGCCGTGCTGACCAACGGCACGGGGCTCACCCCCGACCGGACCGACGCCCTGGTGGCGCTGGGCGGCCTGCGCTTCCTCTCCATCAACCTCTCGACCCTCGACCGCGAGCGCTACCGCCAAGAGCGCGGCGGCGACCATCTCGAGCTGGTGCTGCGCAATCTCGACTACGCCGGCGACAAGGCCCTCGCCGAGCAGATGGACATGGTGGTGCTGGGCACCGGCAACGACGACCACCAGCGGGACTTCGAGGAGATCTCCCGCCGTTTCGCCGCCAGCCGTTTCGAGGTGAAGTACTTCGAGGTCATGGACCGCGCCGGCTACCTGCAGATCGGCCACCGGCCGGCCGCCCTCGCCCAGCGGCTGTGCGGCTGCGAGAACGTCGGCTCCCGCCCGCTGCAGCACCTCCACGTCACGCCGCAGGCCAAGTGCGTCCTGTGCTGCGAGGACTACGACGCCAAGTACGTGGTGGGCGACCTGACCCGCGAGAGCGTCCGCGAGGTCCTCACCGGCCCCACCCTGGCGATGATGCGGCGCTGGGCCTACGGCCTCGACGAGGCGCCGCGGGACTTCCTCTGCCGCGGCTGCACCTTCGCCCTCACCCGGCCCGCCTAGCGTGCGCCTGGCCATCGTCCTGGTCCACTATCACACCCCCGGCCTCGCGGCCCTGGCCGTGGAAGCTCTGCGCGCGGATATGGCCGGCATGGCGGGCCTGGCCGGTCTCGCGGTCGACTGGCTGCTGGTCGACAACGGCAGCGACGCGGAGGAGCGGGCCCGCCTCGCCGCTCTGCCCGTGCGGCGGATCGACCCGGGGGGGAACCTCGGCTACGCGGGCGGCGTGAACCGGGGGCTCGCCGAGACCAGTGCGGAGCTGCTCCTGGTGATGAACCCGGACGTCATCGTCCTCCCCGGCTGCGTGCCGGCGCTGATCGACAGGTTGCGGACCGCGGCAGATGCCCGGGCGGTCGCCGGTCCCGCCTTTCACTGGGACCACGGCCGGCGCCTGCTCCTGCCACCGGCCGAGCGGCGGGGCCGGCGGGAGGAGATCTCCGCCCTCCTCGCGCGCCGCGGCGAGGCTGGGGGTGCCCGGGCCCGGCGGCGCTGGCGGCGGCACGCCCGCCGGCATTGGGAGGCGCGGGCGCCGTTGCCGAGCCACGCCCTGAGCGGCAGCCTGCTCGCCCTGACGCGGCCGGCCTGGGAGGCGGTGGGGCCGTTCGACGAGGGGTTCCGGCTCTTCTTCGAGGAGACCGACTGGCTGCTGCGCGCCGAGCGCCGGGGCGTGCCCTCCTGGTACGTGCCGGCGGCCGCGGCGGTCCACCTCTACAACCAGAGCGCCGGCCGCGAGCCGCGGTCTCGCGGCTGGTTCGAGGAGTCGGCCCGCCGCTTCCGGCGCCTCCACTATGGGGCGGGCTTCGCCGCGGCCCTGGAGGCTCTGGACAACCGGTTGCCTTCCGTGCCGCCGTCGCCACTGCCGCCGATTCCGCCGCGGGGGTTCGACCTCACCGGCCTGCCGCTCCCCCTCTGGGTGGAGGTGTCGCCCAATCCGGAGGGATTCCCCGCGGCGGCGGAGCTCCTCCGCGAGCCGCTCGCCGGCCCCTGGCGGCTGCCGGGAGAGATCGAGGATCGGCTGCCGGCGGGGACCGTCCTCACCGTGCAGGCGGTGGACGCGGCCGGCCGGGAGCTTCGCCGCGGCCAATGGGCTTGCGGCCGGGGAGGCGACTGAAGTGCGCGTCACCTACGTCCGCGGCCAGCCGGAGCTGGGGGGCGGCTCCAAGGTGATGTTCCTGCACGCGGGACTGCTGCGCCAACGGGGCGACGAGGTGACCGTGCTGGGCGAGGGGCCGGAGCCGGACTGGATCGACCTGGATCGCCTGGGCGTCCGCTACGTCGAGATGATAGCGGGGGCGGGGCCGCCCCGGCTGCCGTCCCAGGACCTGGTGATCGGCACCTGGTGGGAGACGCTGCCGGCGGCGCGCAGCCTCGGCCTCGGTCCCCTGGCTCACTTCTGCCAGGGGTACGAGGGGGACCTCGCCCATCTGCGGCCGGTGCTGCCGGAGATCGAGGCGGTCTACGCCTGGAAGGTCCCGGCGCTCGTGGTCTCCCCTCACCTGGTGGACCTCCTGCGCGAGCGTTTCGGGCGCGAGGCCCGGGTGGCGCCGCCGCCGCTCGATCCCCTGTTCCGGCCGGCTTGGCGTCTGCGCCCTCGGCGGCGGCCGTGGATCGCCGTGCCGGGGATCTTCGAGGCCGAGGTCAAGGACGTGCCCACGGCGCTGCGCGCGGTGCGGCGGCTGCGGGATCTGGGGATCGCCGCCCGCGTGCTCCGCTTCTCGATCCTGCCGCTGTCGGCCGAGGAACGGGCGCTGCTGCCGCCGGAGCGCGATCTCCGCTATCTCCAGGCCGTGCCGCCGCGGGAGATCGCCCGGGCGCTGCGGCGCTGCGACCTGCTTCTCCTGCCGTCGCGGCCGGGGGAGGGGTTCGGTCTGCCGCTGCTCGAGGCTCTGGCCGCGGGGGTGCCGGCGGTGGCCTCGCGCATCCCCTCCACGTTGGCGATGGCCGAGGGGGCCGCCGCCCTGATGCCGGTCGGGGACGACCACGCCTTCGCCGAGGCCGCCCGCGCCCTGCTCGCCGTGCCCCAGGTCTGGCGGCGGGCCCGGGAGCTGGGTTTCCGCGCCGCTCGGGGATTCCGGCCGGAGGCCGTGGCGCCGCAGCTCTACATGGCGGTCGACTGGGCCCGGGAACGGGCTTTGCAAGCGGAGGAGCCGACCTCATGAACGAGAATCCATGAACGAGAACAGCGTCGACCTGACCGTCGTCGTACCCGCCTACAACGAGGAAGGCCGGCTGGAGCCCGGGCTGCGCCGGGCCCTGGAATACCTGGCCCGGCGGGGCCGCCCGTTCGAGCTGCTGGTGGTCGACGACGGCAGCCGGGACGGCACGGCCGCCGTCGCCGACGCCTTCGCGGCCCAGGGCGTGCGGGTGCTCCGCCACGAGCGCAACCGCGGCAAGGGCGCGGCCGTGCGCACCGGCGTCGTCGCCAGCCGCGGCGAGCGGGTCCTGATCTCGGACGCCGACTTCTCGACCCCCATCGAAGAGGTGGAGAAGCTGGAGGCCCGACTTGGGGACGGCACGCCCCTGGTGATCGGCAGCCGCGGGGTCGACAGCTCGCAGGTCCGCCAGCACCAGCCCTTCTACCGCGAGATGATGGGCCGGACCTTCAACCTCATCATCCGGCTGCTCGGCGTGCGCGGCATCCGGGACACGCAGTGCGGCTTCAAGCTGGCCCGCGGCGATGTCGGCCGCAGCCTCTTCTCGGCCCTGACCATCGAGGGCTTCGCCTGGGACGTGGAGATGATCTGGCTGGCGCGCCGGCGGGGGTACCGCATCGCCGAGGTGGGGGTGATCTGGGTCAACTCTCCCGACTCGCGGGTCGACCCCATCCGTTCGTCGCTGTCGATGCTCCGCGACGTGGTGCTGATGCGGCTGCGGCATCGTCGGGAGAGTGGCGAGCCCGGCGCGAGTACCGAGCGGTGACCGTCTCCCTCCGGCCCACGGCACCCGAGGATCTGCCCGCGCTGGCGGACTTCTTCACCGGCCGTTTCGGCCGCGCCTGGACGCCGGAGGAGTGGGTGTGGAAGTACCAGGCCCTCCCCGGCGAGGCCCGCAGCCTGTTGGCGGTGGGCGACGGCGGCGAGATCCTCGCCCACGCCGGAGCGCTCTGCCTGCCGGCCCGCTGGCAGGCCGGCGAGGCCGGTGACGCCGGCCTCTGGCAGCTCGTGGACTTCGCCGGCAGCCTTCGGCGCGGGGGGCTGCGGCCGGCCCTGGTCGAGCTGGGACGCCAGCTCCTGGCCGGCCTGCCGCGCCCCGGGGACGCGCCCTGGATCTTCGGCTTCCCCAGCGAGCGCCACTTCCGGCTGGGGGAGCGCGTTTTCGGGTACCGGCCGTTGACCGTCATGGAGGAATGGGGCGGTCCCCTGCCCGCGGGACCGGCGCCGGCCGGCGTGGAGATCGGGACAGGGGATTCCTGCGGCCCCTGGGCCGAGGCCGTCTGGGAGGCCTGCGGGAGATCGAGCGTCCGGCGCTCCGCCGCCTTCCTCAACTGGCGCTATCATGCCCGGCCCCATCGCTACTACCGTTTCTACCGGCTGTCGTCGGGTCTCGCCGGCGGTCTCGCCGTCTTCGCCTTCGTGGGGGAGGAGGCGTGGGCGGCGGAGCTGTGGCTGCCGCCCGCCGGCGGGCACCGCGAGTGGTACCCTTCGCTGCTCGCCGTGGCCGCGGACCTGCGGGCGGCGGGTCTGCGAAGCTGGCGCTTCTGGCCCGCCGCTTCGCTGGCCCCCCTGGGCCTCACGCCCACGGGCGAGCGCCGGTTCATCGGCGGCCGCGGCCGGCCCGGCGGGGAGGACCCGGCCGAAGCCGCCGCGGGCTTCCACTTCGCCATGGGCGACTACGACGTGGTCTGAGGTTTGCGCCCGGCGGCGGCGATGGTGGTCGCCGGCAGCCAGAGCTGGCGGTTGCGCAGGGCGGCCGGCATGCGGATCCCGAGCTTCTCGCCGATCAGGTCGAGGGAGAAGACGCTGGCGTAGGGCAGGCTCTGCACGGTCTCGTAGCCGCTGCGGCGGAGGAGCTCGCCGAGGGTCCGCCGGTCGAAGTAGGTGACGTGCTCGGGGATCTTGAAGAAGGGCCAGCGGTAGCGCATCAGGGGGCGCCAGGGGCTCCCCATGTCGGGGGTGGCGAGGACCATCCAGCCGCCGGGGCGGAGATGGCCGGCCAGGGTGCGCAGGAAGTCGACGGGATCGTAGATGTGCTCGATGACGTGGATGACGGCGATGCAGTCGAAGAGCTCGCCTGCGGCGTCGGAGGGTATCTGCGCGGTGCCGCCAAGGATGACGCGGTCGGCCCGGCCGCGCGCCTTCTCCAGGGCGGCCGGCGAGTAGTCGGTGCCTGTGCGGTGCGCGAAACGGCTCCGCGCCTCGTCGAGGAAGAAACCGTAGGCGCAGCCCACCTCGAGCAGCCGGCCGCCGGTCATGCCTCGCCGGTCGAGTTCGGCGAGGAAGCGGCGGAAGGTGGGGCGCAGGGTCCGCTCCTGGGCCTGATAGCTGGAGTAGCCGGCCGCGCCGCCCTCGAAGTAGGAGTCGTCCTCATACTGCGCGTGCATCGCGGGCTCCGCCAGCCGCGGGTGGAGGTACCAGAGGCGGCAGCGCCGGCAGCGGGCGACAGCGAACGGGGGAAACACGTAGACGTTCTCGTGGCGCTCCTCGCTGCCGCAGAGCGGGCACGGGGAGAGATCGAGATCGGCGGATGAGACCATTGGGACTCGAGATCGTTAGGACAAGGGCGGCACGGCCGATGCCGGCGATAGTTTACTCTCGGGAGGGAAAGCCGTGAACCCCGCGCTCCCCCTGCTCGCCCTCCTGTCCCTGGCCGGCCTGCTCGGGCGGCGGCGCGAGACCGGCATCGGCATTGGCATTCCCTGGGCGGCCTGCGGTCTGGCAGGCATCGCTTTGTTGTGGCCGGCGCTGCGGCTGCCGGACGGCATCCCCAGCCCGTCGGCGACGCTGGCGGAGCAGGCCCCCTGGCAAGGGATCGCCGAGCCGGCGGCGGGCAACCCCAACCTGCGGGACGTCACCTGGCAGGTCGAGCCCTGGCTCCTCTTCCTCCGCCACGAGCTGCGCGCCTGGCGGCTGCCGTTCTGGGACCCGCACCAGTTCTCCGGCAGCCCCTACTGGAGCAACGGCTCGGGGGCGCCGCTCTTCCCCCTGCACCTGCTCTTCACCGCGCTCCCCCTGCAGCTCGGCTTCGTGCTCCTGCCGTGGCTGCGCATCGTGATTGGCGGCTGCGGCGCCTGGCTGCTGGCCCGCGAGCTGGGCCTCGGCCGCCCGGCCGCGCTGCTCGCCGCTCTTATCTTCCCCCTGTCAGGGATGATCACCAGCTTCCTCCTCTTCCCCATGGGCAACACACACGCGCTGGTGCCATGGGTGCTCCTCGCCGTCGAGCGCCTGGCGAGCGGCCGGGGGAGCTGGATGGGCCTCGCCCTGGCCGGCGGCCTGCAGCTCCTGGGCGGGCACCCGGAGACGCCCGTCTTCACGGCGCTCCTCGCCGGGGTGTACCTGCTGGCCCGCGGGAGTGACCGCTGGCTGGCGGTCTGGGGGCGGTTCCTCGCCGGCTGGACGGCGGCGCTGGCGATCAGCGCCGTCCACGTCCTTCCCCTCTACGAGACGCTCACCGGCAGCGGCAAGTGGCTGCACACGACGCCATCGCCGCCGGCTCCCCTGGCCGCCGTGGCCGGTGCCCTCCTGCGGTCCGTGCTGCCCGACGCCTTCGGCAACCCGGCGGACGGCACCTGGTGGGGGCCCTACAACTATGCCGCCACGGCGGTCTACGCCGGCGCCCTGACGATCCCGTTCGCCGCCGCCGGGCTGGCTGCGGCGCGCGGCGACCGCCGCTGGCGGGCCGTGGCCGTGATGACCCTCTTCGCCCTGGTGGGGGCCTATCACCTCTTCGGCATGGGTCCGGTGCTCTATGCCCTGCCGGTGGTCAACCGGGGGCTCCACCACTACATGAAGTTCGGCCTGGAGCTGGGCTTGGCGCTGCTCGCCGCGGCCGGCTGCGAGCGCTGGGTGTCCGGGCGGGGTCGGGGGCTCCTGGCCGGCTCCGCCCTGGTGGTGGTGGTCCTCGCCGCGGCGGCCTGGCGCCTCGGCCCCGAGTGGCGCCAGCGCGGTCTGGTGGGGACCGAGACGGCCTGGATCGCGGCGATCGGCGGCACCGCCCTCCTCCTCGCCCTCTCGCTCCGCCTGCCGGCGAGCCGGCGCTGGACGGCGTGGCTCTTCCTGCCGGGGCTCGTGGTCCTCGATCTCGTGGCCGCCCATGGCCGCACCAACCCCGGTCTTTCGGTCAGGAAGCTCTACCCGGTCACCGGCGCCGTCCGTTTTCTCCAGGGGCGGCCGGAGCGGGTGGCCGGCCTGGGGGGGGCGCTCCATCCCGACGCGGCCATGATCTACGGCCTTTACGACATCCGCGGGGACAGCCCCGTGAAGCTCCAGCGCTACGATCGCGTCTATGCCGAGATGGGCGCCGGCGATCCCGTCAACTTCCAGCCGATCCACGACTGGCATAGCCCCTGGCTCGACCGCCTGGGCGTGCGCTGGGTGGTGGCCGGTCCGGCGGAGGAGGCGCCGCCGGGCCTCGCCTGGACCCTGGCCTATGCCGGGACGGACGCCCGCGTCTACGAGCGGCCCACCTTCATGCCTCTGGTGCGCCTCACCGCCGGCGCCCAGGGTGGAGTGCGAGTGGAGGAGAGGGCTCCAGGAGTCTGGAGGATCGGCTTCAACGCCCCGAGCCCGGGGAAGCTGGCCGTGGCGGAGACCTGGGACCCCGGCTGGCGGGCGACGCTCAATGGCCGGTCCGTGGCCGTGGAGCCCTTCCGCGACGTCCTGCTGGGGGTGGCGGTGGGGCCGGGCCCCGGACGTATCGAGCTCCGATACCATCCGGACGGCTTCGCCGCAGGGATGGGCTTGAGTCTGCTGGGCCTGGCCGCAGTGGCCTTCGGAGCGGTCTGGAAGGGAAAGGGCCGGCGTGGGCAAGCCGGCCCTCGTCTCGCGCCTACTGAGCCTTCAGTTGCAGCACCCAGTCGTTGACGCTGTCCGGCACGTCCCCTGGCACCGTGAACGTCTGGACGCCGCTCCCGACGTTGCGGATGAAGACGGGCGTGCCTCCCACCCGCGGGTCATAGCGGTAGAGCCCGTAGCTGGTGCCGGCCGGGGCGGGCAGGTTGAGGGAGAAACCGCCGCCCACCGCCGCGTAGACCACGTACTGGATTCCGCTCTGGCCGGTCACGTAGACCCGGGTCCCGGAGGTGACCAGCGAATTCTGGGTGCTCATCTGCCACCAGTTGCTCACCTTGCTGGTGAAGAAGTCCACGAGGCGCGAGATGTCGCCGTACTCGGGCTCGTCCTTCCAGTCGGCGGAGATCGAGGGTTGGCCGCCGTTGATCGCCCGCAGGTCGCCGGCGCTGCCATAGCCCGCCGCGGTGGCGATGCCCCAGATGGCCTGGCGGTGGGCCGTCTGGTCGAAGACATGTCCGGTCTGTGCGCAGGGCGAGAGGTCGCAGGCTCCGATGTACCCGTACTCGTCGTTGACCACCGGCAGGCCGTGGCCGAGGTTGTTCCGGATGCTGAAGTTGCTCCAGTCATCGGAGAGAGGGTGGGCGGATTGATGGGTGCCGTACTGGAGGATGGCATGGACCGGCCAGGTGGAGCTGAAGAACTCGAAGAGAGAGTCGGTGCTCTGGTGGATCGAGAGCGGGCGCTGCTGGCCGCCCTGGTTCAGCCACGGATCCTCGTTGCGGACGATGCCGCCGAGGGTGTCCCAATACGGTTTGTCACTGCCGTGGGTAGGCGACAACTGCCACTCGTTCGCCAGGCACCAGATGACGTTGGGGAAGGCCGCCAGGCGTGCCAGGGCGTAGCGCACGTACCGCTGGTCCTGAGCCGTCGTGCCATAGGTCCTGGCGTGATCGTTGAAAAAGATGACGTCCGCGACCATCGGCTTCTGGTTGAGGTAGTTGACGATCTCGTCGAATTTCTGCCAGTGAGTGAGGTCCAGGTGGTCGTGATCGGTCGTGAACGGTTGGGAGTCGCCATGGGGGGCCAGCGAGTCGAAAGGATAGAGGAGCATGCGCACGTTGTTCATGTTGTAGCCGAAGGAGTTGTCGATCGAGAGTTGCCAGTTGCCACCATCCCGGGCGTTGGTGACGATCTGGTAGTAGGTCTGTCCCCACATGAAGTAGCGGGTCCCATTATCGAAGACGAGCTTCTCCGGATTGCTGGAGTTGCGCCGCACGAAGCCGCGGCCACCTGCCGACGTGACGTTGAAGGAGCCGGACTTGCCGTTGAGCCCGAGGTCGGCCGAGCTCGTCGTGTAGCTCCAGGTGCCGGCGTTGCTGGCGTTGAACCGGATCTTGAAGATCCCCCGGCCGTCCACGAGGTCGCCGTCCCAGAAGCCGCTGACGGTCTTCGTGTTGCTGGTGCCCGACAGGGTGAAGGTGGCGGTGACGCTGGCCTGGGTGTAGTCGTTGACGTAAGAGCTGGCAGAATTCAGAACGATCTCGCAGACCGAGAAGCGGGACAGGGTCCCCGAGCAAGCCGGCAGGGTGGTGATCTGGGCGAAGGCGCCGGAGGCAAAGGCGGCCAGGGCAGCGGCGATCAGCGTGACCCGTGCGGTCATCGAGCCTGGGTGTCGTATCACGGGAGTCTCCTTCCTTTCAGACATAGACACTTAAGAACCCTTGCTGATAAGCGTCTATTTCACCGTGGCCGCGAGCACGGCGAGTTACGGTACGATCCTGCCCAATGAACGAGACGCTCCAACCGCCCGGCTGGACCGAGCGCGTGCGCGCCGCGAGCGCCCTGGTCCTCGCCCCCCACTACGACGACGAGGTGCTGGGCTGCGGCGGCCTGATCGCCCAGCTCACCGCCGCGGGCGCGGTGGTGCGCGTCCTCTTCCTCAGCGACAGCGGCGGCGGGGGAGGGGAGCAGGTGGCGGACCGGGAGGCCTACGGCCGCCGCCGGCGGGAGGAGGCGTCGCGGGTCTGCGAGATCCTGGGGCTCGCCGGCTGCGACCACCTGAGCCTGCCGGACGGCGCCCTGGACCAGCGCCTGGAGGAGGCGGAGCAGGGCATCCGGCGGGCGATCTTCACCCAGCGGCCGGATCTCGTCCTCGTCCCCTCACCCCTGGAGGTCACCCGCGACCACCGTGCCGCCTTCGCCGCCCTGCACCGCCTGCTGGCGCCGCTGCGCGAGGGCGCGGATACCGGCGAAATGCTGGAGCCTCTGCGCGGCCTGCGCATCCTCCTCTACGAGGTCAACCATCCCGGCCATCCCGACCTGCTGGTGGACGTGAGCGCCGAGCGGGAGCGGCTGGAGCGGGCCATGGCCGCCTACGCCAGCCAGGAGGAGCGCCACCCCTACTGGAACGCGGGCCTGGGGCTGCGCCGCTTCCGTACCCTGAGCCTCGGCCCCGGGGTGGAGCTGGCCGAGGCCTACCGCCGTCTCCGCGTCGACGACTTCACCACCCGCAGCCCGGCCCAGCTCGTCCGCCATCTCGGCGGCCTGCCGGAGGTCGGCGAGGTGCGGGAGGGGCCGCGGATCTCGGTCGTCGTCCGCACCCGCGACCGGCGGGACCTGCTGGCCGAGGCCCTGGCGAGCCTCGCCGCCGGCGAGTACAGCCGCGCCGAGGTGGTGCTGGTCAACGACGGCGGCGAGCCGCCGGCCGTCCCCGCCGGCTATCCTCTGCCGGTGGTGCGGGTTGACCTCACCCAGACGCAGGGGCGCGCCGCCGCTGCCCAGGCCGGGGTGGCCGCCGCTACCGGCGAGTACGTGGCCTTCCTCGACGACGACGACCTCGCCGCGCCCGAGCACCTCTCCACCCTGGCCGGACTGGTGAGCGCCGCCGGCGTGCGCGTCGCCTACACCGACGCCGCGGTGGCCGTCTACGAGCTGGAACCCGGCGGCTGGGTCTGTCGCGAGCGGCGGCTCCCCTACAGCCGCGACTTCGATCCGGACGTCCTGCGGGTCGACAACTACATCCCTTTCAATACCCTGCTCGTCGAGCGCCGGCTGTTCGACGAGGCCGGCGCCTTCGACACCTCCCTGCCGTTCTTCGAGGACTGGGACTTCCTGATCCGCCTGTCGGCGATCACCCCCTTCCATCACCGGCCCCAGGTCACCTGCGAGTACCGCCATTTCCGCGGCGGCGGCCACCACGTCTTCGGCGAGCGTCCCCGGGAGCGGGGCGACTTCCTGGAGGTGAAGGCCCGGGTGCTGGCCAAGCATGCCGCCGAGCTGCGGCCGGACGTGCTGGCGCGGGCGGTCGACACCCTGCGCGCCGACCTGGTGGCCGAGCGCGAAGGGGCCGCCGCGGCCCGCCGCGAGCTCGCCGCCCGCCGGGACGAGCTCGCCTGGCGACAAGCCGAGCTGGCCGCCCGCCAGGCGGACTTCGCCTCCCTCGAAAGGAGCCACTCGGCCCTCTCCGACGAATATCACGCCCTGATCGGCGAGCGCATCCGCCTGGAGGAGCGCTACCACGCCCTGAACGGCGAGTTGGCCGCCGTGCGCGGCGAGCTGGCCGCCCTGGCGGCAGGGCACGGCAGGGCGACCGCCGAGGTCCAGCGTCTCTACGACGAGGAGGCGAAGCTGCGGGCCGTGGTCGACGATCAGACCGCTCATCTCGGCCGCACCTACGCCGAGATCGAGCGTCTGAACGGAGTGATCCGGGAGATGGAGTCCACCCGGTCTTGGCGGCTGCAGTCCTGGCTGCGGGGGCGGCCGTCCTGACCCGCGTCGCCCTCCTCTCCAGCGAGCCTGTGCGCGCCCGGATGGCCGGTATCGGCATCCGCTACCTGGAGCTCGCCCGCCGGCTGCCCCGGGCGGGGATCGACGTGGTCCTGGTCTCGCCCGCCGCGCCGGAGGAGACGGCGGCGCTGGGCGGGCTCGGGGGCGTCGAGGTCCGCCGCTTCGAGCGCGGGCGCCTCGCCGCCCTGCTCGGCGACTGCGACGGCGCCGTGGCCCAGGGGCAGCTCGCCAACGACCTCGTCCTGGAGATGCCCGGACTGCCGGTCGCCATCGACCTCTACGACCCCTGGCTGATCGAGAACTTCGCCTACTTCGAGACCCTGGGGCTCGATCCCTACCGCAACGACCACGCCACCTGGGGTCTCCAGATGTCCCGCGGCGATTTCTTCCTCTGCTCGTCCGAGGAGCAGCGGACCTTCTATCTCGGCTTCCTCGCCGCCGCCGGCCGGGTCAACCCCGAGCGGATGGCCGGCGATCCGGACCTCGCGACGCTCATCGCTCCTGTCCCCTTCGGCGTTCCGGACGAGCTGCCGCCCCACCGCCCCGTGCTCCCCCCGCGGCGCCCCGGCGAGCGGCGCCTCCTCTTCGGCGGGCTCTACGACTGGTACGACCCGTGGACGCTCCTCGACGCCCTCGCCCGGTTGGAGCTACCGGGCTGGACGCTCCTCTTCATCCGCAATCCCAACCCGGAGAGCACGCCCCAGCGCCTCTTCGCCCGCGTCGAGGCGCGCTGCCGCGAGCTTGGCTGGTGGGGAGCCCAGGTGCAGGCCCTGGACTGGCTGCCCGCCGAGCGGCGGTACGACCTGCTGCGCGACGTCGACCTCCTCGTGGCTCCCCACCGGCCGAGCCTGGAGACCCGCCTCTCGCTGCGCACCCGTTTCCTCGACGCCCTCGCCGCCGGCTGCCCGGTGGTGACCAGCGAGGGGGGCGCCATGAGCCGCCTCCTCGCCGAGCACCGCGCCGGCTGGGTGACGCCCCCCGGCGACGCGCCGGCCCTGGCCCGGGCTCTGGCCGAGGCGCTGGACGATCCCGCCGCGCGCCAGGACGGGGCGCGGAAGCTGGCGGCCCAATTCCGCTGGGACCGTGTGCTCGAACCGCTGGTGGCCTTCTGTCTCAACCCTCAGGTGGATGGGACCAAGGACCGCTTCGCTCAGCGGCCGGCCACCGTGGCACCCCCGGACCGTCTGGCCTTCCGTCTGCGCCGCCTTCTCAGTCGCTGGAGGGGCGGAGCATGACCGCTCTGCGCAAAGTCTCGGTGGCGATCCTCTCCTGGAACGGCCGGGACCATCTGGAGACCTGCCTGGAGGCCCTGGCCGCCCAGCATGATCCGGGGGTGGAGTGGAAGATCCAAGTCCTCGACAACGGTTCGACGGACGGTACCATCCCCTGGATGCGCGAGCGCTGGGGCCGGGACCGCCGGGTGCGGCTCCTGGAGAGTCCCGTGAACCTCGGCTTCTGCGGCGGCAACAACCGGCTGGTCGTGGCGTCGGACCCTGACACCGACGCCGTGGCCCTGCTGAACAACGACACCCGTCCGGAGCCGGGCTGGCTGGGCGCGCTGGTGGAGGCCCTCGGCTCGGCGCCGGCCGACGTGGCCGCCGTCTCCGGCAAGATCGTGGACTGGTCCGGCGAGCGCCTGGACTTCGGACGCGGCCTCATGACCTTCGACGGCCACGCCTTCCAGCTCGACTTCCGCCGGCCCCTGAAGCAGGCCCGGGTGCCGGCGGCGGGGGACGAGCTGGCCTTCGCCTGCGGCGGCAACCTGCTCGTCCGCCGCGCCTCGTTCCTCGCCGCCGGGGGCTTCGACGAGGACTACTTCGCCTACCTGGAGGACGTGGACCTGGGGTGGCGTCTGTGGTCCGGTGGCGAGCGCATCGTCTTCGCCCCCGAGGCCGCCGTCCACCACCGCTCCGGCGCCACGAGCGACTTGCTGGGGCTCTACAACCGCGGCTTCCTCTTCGAGCGCAACGCCTTCCTCACCGCCTACAAGAACTACGAGCCCGGCCTCTGGGAGCGCATCCTGCCGGCCGTGCTCCTGACCCTGACCTCCCGCACCCAGGCGCTCCTCGAAAGCAACCCCGGAGCCGAGACCCTGCGCGTCAATCCCTACGACGGCCATATCGCGAACACGGCCGGGAAGGCCGCCATCGCGATCCCGGCCCCGCCACCGGCGCTGGAGCTCCCGCCGGCCACGACCTGGGAGGGATTCAAGATCCGCTGGCGGGGCTACGGCCCCCGCGAATTCCTCCGCCGGGGCCTGGGCAAGCTGGGAGGCGGAGCCGCCCCGCCGCCGGCTGGCGTGTCTGGCGCCGAGCCGCCGCGCCTCACGGACGAACGCACGGTGGCGCAGCTCCGGGCCACCCACTGGCTGTTGAACCACCTCGATGGCGCCGCCGCCCGCCGCGCCGCCGTCCAGCAGCGTCGCCGCCGTTGCGACCGAGAGATCTTCGAGCGCTTTCCCGTCTACCTCGTCCCCACCTACCCCGGGGACCACGCCCTCTTCGCCAGCGCGGGCTTCCGCGCCTGGCTGCCGAAGGACCTGCCTCTGGTAGAGGCGCGGCTGGAGGAGATCATGGAAATGGGAGGGTGAGATCGCCGATGGAGCACCCGATGACTCTCAATGTCCTGGGGTATCGGGAGGCGGACGAGTGGGTTGCCCTACTAACGCTGGAGGAGTCGGCCAAGCCAAGAACTTTCAGAGATGTCGTAAAATCCTCAAGGAGCACGATTCTAGGTTCGAGTTCTTTGTCGACCGTGCCAAGGGTAGCGAGCGGATGATCTACCATCCAGACGTCAACGGTAGACCCGCCTCTCATCCCGTGAAGTATCATGGCGAGGTACCGAATTGAGGAAGGGTGCGCCTTTCGTCGCTGATTCGGCGGTTCGCTTTACCGCGAAACATCTTCTCCTGAGCCCGCGGTAGATCCCGCATCAATCCCTTGTGAGGAGGGTCTGGTAAACGTAGCCGGTCGGCTTGGCGCGACTGAGCGACTGAGAAGGCCGTGCGGCGACCAAGCCCTTTCGCAAGCCGGTAGATCTGCCCGCGAGGGACTCCATGCGCTGCCAACTCGGCCGCCCGCACAATCCCAAGCTGGCGAATGACCTGGAGGGTTTGGTGTTCCCGAGGGTCAGTCACAGCCACAGAGCATACAAAACGTCGGGAGTTATGCACAACCTCCGACAAGAAGGTTTGTGCGGAACGCGAGAAGACCCGCGGGTCAGAGCCGCCACCATGCGACTGCGAAAAAATTCGACGAGTCCGTCTATAGCAGCGGAACAAAACGCTGTCCTTCCTGCCCCGGTACCGGGGCGAAAAGGGGTACTCCATGCGCCCATCCGTTGCTAGTCTCTCGCTTTGCGGACTGCTGCTCTGTTGTCCGACGCTCCTTCTGGGCCAGGCCGCCGCTCCGGCTCCAGCCGCTCCCGCCACTAACCCCGCCGTTCCGGAGTCCCTGACCGGGTCGCTCGCCGGCCGGCTGGCGGAGCAGACCGCCACGGTGTCCCAGAGCCTCGACACGGCCTTGGGCGACATGCAGAAAAAGCTCGGCGACGACGCCAAGACCTGGCCTGAGAAGGTCGACGCGGCCGCGGCAGAGAAAGTCAAGAGCACGCTGGTCACGGATTGGAACCAGCAGGCTGACGCGATCACGAAGTCTCTCGAGGAGCTGCTTCTCCCCGGGGACGACAAGATCCTCAAGGACTTGGGCTTGAGCCCGGATCTCGAAGGCACCCTCGGGCGCGAGCTCCGGAGCAGCCGCGCGGACATCACCAACGGCGTGAAGAACGCCCTGGGAAAGGGAGATGAGGCGCTCTCCGACCTCAAAACGGATCAGGTCAGGAAGGATGCGGTCGCCAACCTCGACAAGGCCTTCGGTAACTACAAAAAGCAGGCCAAGAAAGAAATCGTTGACAAGCTCAAAGAGAGGACCCTGAATCTCGTGCCCCTCCTCGCCAACAGCACCGCTGCCGCAAGCGCGCAGGCCAGAATTTCGGAGAACCTGGCCAAAGAGATCGAAAAGGACGAGTTTCTCAAGCAATACAGCTCCGAAACGGGGCTCTCCAAGGTCGTCCGCTGCTCGTGGACGGACGCCGAGCATCGTCTGCTCTGCCTTCCCCAGGGACTGCTCCTCGCCGCGGACGACGTTTCCGAGATCCGCATCCAGGACCTGCCACCTGGTAAGATCGTGAAGGTCCGGGCTTTGACCGTCGCCGTATCCTCCTCCCCCGATCATTCTCAGGATCAAGCCAAGAAACCCAAGAATTCCAAGAAATCGACGGATACATCAACAAGTGGGACCACCGCGAGCTCTGATTCCTCGGAAAAGATGGCTGATGCGAACTGTATCGAGGGCTCTACCAGGAAACGGTTAAGCTGCGATCAGATGACCTTCAACACAAATGAACGAACGATGATCGCCATCGCGGTCATCAAGAACCGCGCCTTTGCTCCTAGTTACGGCGGGTTCCGTAGTGATTTCGATGAGGCATTCAAGGTGCTGCGCGGTAACGGGGCCGAAAGACGGCCGAAGCTCTCCTTGCTGGTTTCCGGGAGAACTCCGGAGATCCTGCTCGACGTACGGATTGTGGGCGACGCACCGCTCGATACTTCAGCGGCCGAAGATCCAGTTCCGATAAAGGCCACTGCGGAGACGGTCCGCTCGACCTCAATCCCAGTCGCCTACAAGCAATGGAGCTTCGAGACGGGAGCCTTCTTTGCACTCACCAGCCTGACCGACCAGGAGATCGTCAAGGAGAACGTCCCCGCAACGCCGGCCACAGCCTCGACACCCGCCCAACCAGCCCAAATAAAGGTGATCGACAAGATCTCCACTGACAAGTATACCCAGGAAACCGGTATCTTCCTGAGTGTCTTCTCACGCGACTATCCCAAAGTCGGTTTCGGTCTCGGCTTCCATACTTCTTCGGGTCGCGCCCTGTCGGTGTACCTCGGACCCACGCTACGTCTGCGCGGCCTGGGAGAACACGCATTGGTCACCGCCTCCGCGGGCCTGGCAACCATCCCGGTCCGCCGCTTCCCCGGTATCGCCACGGGCCAGTCCTATCCCGCCGACAGCTCAGCTCTCGATGGCAGAGTGGTGTTCAGGAACGGCGGCTATGTCCTCATCAACCTGGGCTTCAGTTTCGGCCCGATCGATAACGGCGGCTCGACGGGCAAGTAGCCGCTGTTCGAAGAGGCCTTTCCAGCAAGGGAGAGGGGATGGCGTCAGCGTCTCATGGGGAATGACCCGGTCCGGGTGCGCCAGCGCACCTTCTCCTTGAGGCGGCCGGTTTCCTACCGGTCCCGTCAACCAAGGAGATGCACTATGAAAAAGCCCGTTCTCGTCCTCCTCGCCCTCCTCTCCCTCATCCCGCTCGCGCAGTCCATAGCCCAGACGCAGCCGGTGGCGGTGCCTGCCCCGAATCCCGCGGCGGCCCCAGCGCCTGACGCGGCGGCGCAGTTCCTGGCCACCCTGTCGAGCGGGCAGACCCAGACCCCGAACGATCTGGCGCCCGCTCCCTCCTTCATGGCCGGCTGCACCAGCAGCTCTCAGTGCCCGACGGGCCAGCTCTGTTGCAACGTTTGTGGCAACCCGCCCGCGGATGGCGGCACTTGCAGGGCCTGCACGACGCCGGTCAGGGGCCGCTGCCCGCTGGTCGTCTAGAGATCTCCGGAAGAGCGGGGCTGAGGAAAACTGCCAAGAGCGCCCTTGACAGGGCTCGACTTGAATTTATCGAATGACGCCTACCCAGGGCTCACGCCCTGGGCTTGGAGTCTGCCGCCCTACGGGCTCGGGGTTGTGGCCTGCGGAGGATTTCGTGCTTCGGGGCCGCTGGACTCAGAACAGGAGTGCAGGCCGCACGTTGCGCGGCGCCCCTCTTCGATCATCTCCCGGAGGGAGAGGCTGCCGAGAGTGATCCCGCGGCGGAGCTCTCGAATTGGCGAATGACTTCCCGGACATCCGGCTTCTGCGTGGACGGCACAGGGACAAGCAGAGCAACCGGCGTCCCGTTCTTGGTGATCGCGACTTTTTGTCCTCGAGTGACCTCTTCGATCAGTCGGGACAGGTGAGTTTTAGCTTCATGGGCACCGACGGTTCGCATGGTTCCTCCACGACGAGTCGGTTAACAGTCTACCACCTCGTCGCCCGGACCGCCGGAGGGCACCGCCGCCGGGGCGCCGTCGGTCGTGACCAGCGTGGCAAACGCCGGGTTGTCGAGCCGCTCATTCAGACCTCCGGTCCGGGGCAGGATGGGCGGACCGTAGAACCGGAGGGCGATCAAGAGGCGGTGCTACAATCATGGCTGTCATGCCCCTCCCGAGCGATACCCGCGACATGGATCCTCCCGCCTCCCAGGAGGAATCCGAAGCGGTTCCCGCTCAGGGCTCTCCCGGAGTGGCCGAGGGAGAGGACGACGGTCTGATCTTCTGGATGCTCAGCCTGACGCCCCTTCAGCGCCTGGAGATCGCCCAAGGTTTCGCGGACAGCGTAATGGCGCTGCGCAATGGCCGCCGCGCCTAGATTCGCCGAGATTCTGGAGGTGCTCTCCCGCCATCGGGTGGAGTTCATTCTGGTCGGCGGCGTTGCCGCCATCCTCGAAGGCGCGCCGGTGTCTACCTTGGACCTCGACGTCGTGGTCCAACCGACTCCGGAGGACCGGGAACGTCTTCTCGAAGCCTTGGAGGAGCTTCATGCACGGTATCTCGATCCGGCCGGCCGGCATGTCGTGCCCGATGCCGGGAAACTCGAAACTCTTCGCATCCACCGCCTGGTGACCGACTTCGGCCCCCTGGACGTTCTCGACAGCATCGGCGACGGCCTGACCTACAAGGATCTGACCGAAGAAACCTCCTCCTATGAGCTCGGAGGCATGACGGTGCGTGTCCTTAACCTCGCCACGATCATCCGCTCGAAGGAGGCGGCCAACCGAGACAAGGACCGGGCCGTCTTGCCCATCCTGCGCCGGACGTTGCGATTGAAAGCGACGCCGAGCGCGTAGGGCCTCAGACTCCTCCTAGCCCATTTCCAGGGCCGGCAGCTTCTCGGCGAGGTAGACGGGCAGCGACAGGAGCCGGTAGGCCAGCTCGCCTTCGGGCATCCGCACCTTGAGATGCTCGTCGGCAAACTGGCCTGCATGGAGGCGGATGCCGGTGGAGAGACCCGCGCGCCAGAGAAACTGGTGCAGGGACTTGAGCGACCCGGCCGCCGCCGACTTGACCTCGACGGGCACCGGCCGGCCGCCGATCGGTATCAGGTAGTCGACCTCGGCGTTGCTGTGCGACGACTCGCTGACCCAGAAGAAGAGCTCGCCCGGAAACCCGGGGGCCGAAGCCAGCAACTGCTGACCCGCGAAGATCTCAGCGATGCGCCCATCCAGGACCTGGCCGAGGGACAGACTGCGCGCCGTATCGAATCCCGAGCCCATGGTGTGGAGCGCCAGGCCCACGTCGAGCGGCAACAGCTTGGCCGCCGAGCGAGGCCGCTCGCGCAGGGGAAGTGCCAGGGAGCTCGTCGGCAAGACGCGGTGGATGAGGAGCGCCGCTTCGAGCTTGGCGAGGGCGTTCTTCATCAGTTGGCTGCGGTAGCCCGGAGCAAAATTCTCGTAACGGAAGCGCAGGCCCGCGTGGTGGCGGAGATTGTCGAAGGCCGCTTCGAGATAGCCGACCTCGCGCAGGTTGCCAAAGCGTTGGAAGTCTTCGGCAAGCGCCTGGACGAGGTCGCGGTGGACGCCGCGCACGGCGGCTGCATTGTGCTCGGCGACCCAGCGGGACACCGCCTCGGGCATGCCGCCGACCAGCAGGTAGTCGCGCAACAGATCGAGCGCCTGGTCGTGGAGCGCCGGGGAAATCGGCCGGCCCTCGCTCACCGCGCCGGCCAGGTGGCGCGACAGCACGTCCTGCTCGTTCGCCGCGAGGAACTCGAAAAACGTGAAGGGCCGCAACACGCGGAACGTGACGCGGCCGACCGGAAACGAGAACCCCCGCTCCTGGAGTCGGACCTCGAGCAACGAGCCCGCCGCCACAAGAAGAGGAAAGCGAGTCCTCGAGTCTTGGAGTCCTTGACGTCCCTGGTGTCCTTGTTGTCCCTGATTCGTCCTCCAGTCTGAGAGGGTGTTTGGAATCGCGTCCTTGGGTGCTAAGATCTCGCGATGCGTTACCCAGCCTACTTGACACCGAATGGCAGATCCTGCAGGCACTTCTACCGGCGCAGTCAGGGCCGGGACGCCCGCGAACCAGAGACTCCACGAAATCCTCAATGCGATCTTCTACGTGCTACGCAGCGGCTGCGCTTGGCGTATGCTGCCACGGGATTTCCCCCTTTCAGACAGTCTTCTATTACTTCCGCAAGTGGCGCAAGGATGGAACCGGAAAAGATCCACGAGGTTCTTCGCGATCGACTCCGCGTCCAAGAGGGACGCGAGGTCAGCCCCGAGCGCGGCGATTCTGGACAGCCAGACCGCGAAGACGACGGAAAAGGGGGGCCTCGCGGCTACGATGCCGGCAAGAAGATTCAAGGCCGTAAGCGCCACGTATCTGTTTACCGGCCTACTCCGCAGGTAGTGGGAGCCTCTGGTAGGCCGGAGCGCTCAGTAGGGGCGGCCTCGGGCTTTCGCGGGTAACGGCTTGGAG
>JAJKHS010000063.1 GCA_021154885.1 Thermoanaerobaculum sp. | reverse complement strand
GAGCCGGCGGCGATCGAGCCCAGGAGGTTCTTGCGGTACTGCACCTCGACCAGGCTGCGGGCGTCGGTCTTCAGGATGTGGTGGAGGATGGGGGCGTCGAGGAGGATCTCGGCGTAGATGCGCTTGCCGCGCCCCTCCTGGAAGTTGACGTGGGCCGCCTTCTTGTCCACGCAGTAGTTGCCCGAGAGGCCGATGCACGGCACGCCGGTCGCCGGCTCGATGAGCTCGTTGACCACCCGGTCGCAGGCGATGGTGGCCATGTTCATGCCCATGGCGTCGCCGGTGTCGAAGCGGAAGCGGAGGAAGACCGTGGTGCCAAAGGCGTAGGGGCGCACCTCCAGCAGCCGCAGGTAGCGGCTGGTGGACTCGGTGATCTCGCGGACCTCCGCCTCGTGCTCCTGGATCCAATGCAGGAACTGCTGGGTCTGGACGATGCCGGAGGTACGGAAGACGGGGGCGCGGGTCATGCCCACGTCCTCGATCCGCACCACGGCGCCGCCGGCCTCGCGCAGGGCGGCGCAGCCGCGGTTGGTGCTCGCCACCAGGGCGGCCTCGGTGGTGGCGAGGGGGACGTAGAAGTCGCCGTCGGCGTATTTGCCCCGCACCTTGAGCGGGCCCACGACACCCATGGGGATCTGGGCCACGCCGATGAAGTTCTCGCAGTTGCGGCGGGAGGCCCGCTGGACGTCCAACGAATGGTGGCCGATGTTGGACAGCTCCGTGCGGGTCATCTCCTCCAGCGCCTGGCGGCGGATCTCGGCCGCCGCCTGCGGAGAGAGGTCCTTGGGCAGCTCGTGGAACCGGCGCTCGCCGTCGACCAGCGAGCGGACCAGCTCGTCGCGGGTGAGGGGAACCGAGGAGGCTGGATTGGCGATCTTGCTCATCTCACGACCTTTTTCAGGAGCGGCACGCGGCGCAGCTCCGATATGGTTTTCACCCCGAGGCAGAACATACAGATCTTCAGCTCCCGCACCGTGCGCCGCACCTTGTCGGCCACCTTGTCCGGAGACTCGGTGGCCGGCGCCAGGAACGGATAGGCCATCCCCACCAGGTCGGCGCCCAGGGCGATGGCCTTGGCGACGTCCAGGCCGTTGCGCACTCCGCCGCTGGCGATCACCGTCAAGCCCTCGACCTGGCGGAGCTGGCGGATCGACTCCGGCGTCGGGATGCCCCACCCTGCAAAGAGCTCGCCGATCTCCAGGTCGCCCGCCCGCTGCGCCTCGATGCGCGCCCAGCTCGTGCCGCCCACCCCCGCGGTGTCGACGATCCGTACCCCCTGTGCGGCCAGGGCGCGGGCCGTGGCCTCGGAGATGCCGCAGCCGATCTCCTTGACCACCACCGGCACGCCCACCTCGCGCACCACCTGTCCGATCTTCGGCAGCAGGCCGGCGAAATTGCACTGTCCTTCGGGCTGGATCGCCTCCTGCAGGGGGTTGAGATGGAGGATCAGGGCGTCCGCCCCGATCATCTCCACCGCCTCCCTGCACTCCCGGACGCCCATGCCGTAGTTGAGCTGGACGGCGCCCAGGTTGGCCAGCAGGACGGCCGAGGGGGCGACCTCGCGGACGCGAAAGGTATCAGCTTTCGTGGGATCTTCCAACGCTTTGCGCTGCGAGCCGACCCCCACGGCGACGCCGGCCTGCTCGGCCCCCGCCGCCAGGTTGCGGTTGATCTGCCCCGCCGTCTCGGTGCCGCCGGTCATGCTGGAGATCAGCAGCGGCGCGGCCAGGCGCCGGCCGAGGAAGTCCACCCCGGCGTCGACCTGGTCGAGGTCGATCTCGGGCAGCGCCGCATGGTCGAAGCGGTAGTCGTCGAAGAAGTTTTGCCCGAGCTGCATGCGCTCTTCGAGGGCCAGCCGGATGTGCTCCAGCTTGCGGTCGCGCTCGGCCGGCGCGGCCCCGGCCGATACTGCGGCGGTGGCGCTCACCGCTCACGCTCCCGCAGCCAGTCGATCAGCCCGGCGAGGAACAGCCGCCCCTCGGCGGCGAGGTCGAAGGGCGCCAGCCCGGCCAGGGCGGCGCGGGCGGCGCGCAACCGTTCGGCGATCATGGCCGTGACGGCGGCGCGGGCCCCCGTCTCCTCCAGCACCCGCAGGGCTGCGTCGACCTGCGCCGACGTGGCGTCCGGATTGCCCAGGGCGGCCTCCAGGGCGCGGCGCTGGCCAGGGCCGGCCGCCTGCAGGGCGCGATGGATCAGGAAGGTGTACTTGCCCTCCCGCAGGTCGGCATCCACCGGCTTGCCCACGGTGCCGGCGTCGCCGAACATCCCCAGCAGGTCGTCCTGGAGCTGGAAGGCCTCGCCCACCGCGGCGCCATAGCGGGAGAGGTCGGCGAGCGCCCCGGCCGGCGCTCCGGCCAGCAGGGCCCCGAGCTGGATGGGCCGCTCGCAGGTGTAGCGCCCGGACTTCAGGCGCAGCACCCGCAGCAGCTCCTCGTCCGTGCCCGCCCGGCGCTGGGCCACCAGCAACTCCAGATACTGGCCGCCCACCACCTCCTGGCACATGGCGGAGAAGCAGCGGGCGAGCTCGCCGCTACCTCGGGGAAAGGCGGGAGCGGCCAGCTCCACGGCCCAGCTCTGTGCCAGGTCGCCCAGCAGGATGGCCACCGACCGCCCGAAGTCCGCCGCGTCGCCCTTGAGGCCGTGGGCGCGGTGGGCGTCGCGGAAGCGCACGTGCGCCGCCGGCAGCCCGCGCCGGACCTCGGCGTGGTCCATGATGTCGTCGTGGATCAGGAGATAGGTGTGCAGCAGCTCGGTGGCGAGGGCCAAGGGGAGGACCTCGTCATCGGAGCCGCCGTTGAAAGCCCGGTAGGTGTAGTAGACCAGGGCCGGGCGCAGCCGCTTGCCGCCGTGCGTGGCAAGGAGGCCCACGCCGTCGATCAGCTCCAGCATCTCGGGCGACTCGCCGGCCGCCGCCTCCTGGCGCCGGGCTTCCAGCCAGCCGTCCAGGGCGCGCTCCAGGCGGACGCGGAACCCGGCGAGCAGATCGTGGAAACTCTCAGGCACCGCCGGTGGCCGGTCGGTTGCGGGTGCCTCGGTGGATAGTCCCATGCCGGTGTCTCTGCCTCTGCTCGTTCGAAGTGTAACCGAAAACTCCCGGGAGATAGTTCCTGCCGGGTACAAGCGTGATTGTAGATGAAAGGACTTTGCAGTGCAAAGCAAGCAGGCCCCAACGGCGCCGGCCCTGAGGGGGCTCGCCTGCGATAGGCTCTCCTGCTCAAGGGCGTAGACGCCAATTCAGCCTGAATGCCTAGGGTAGGGGCGGGTCTGGACGGCAGGTTGGGGGCTCGACCCGCCCTGGTGGACGATCTCGCCGTTGCAGGGCGGGTCGCGCCCCCTCCCGACCGTCCAGACCCGCCCCTACCCTAAGCAAAGCGAGCCCGTATGCCCCCTCAAGGAGACCCAACCATGAGCCTCGATCTCTATCAGGTGGACGCCTTCGCCGACCGCCCCTTCGCCGGCAACCCGGCGGCGGTCTGTCTGTTGCCCGAGCCTCGCGACGCCGAGTGGATGCAGGCCGTGGCGCGGGAGATGAACCTTTCCGAGACCGCCTTCCTGCACCCGCAGGACGGCGGCTGGAGCCTGCGCTGGTTCACGCCGGCGATCGAAGTGGAGCTGTGTGGCCATGCCACCCTGGCGAGCGCCCACGTGCTGTGGCAGTCCGGACGGCTGGGAGCCGGCGAGACGGCGCGCTTCCACACCCTGAGCGGCCTGCTCACGGCGGAGCAGCAGGGGGAGTGGATCGAGCTCGACTTCCCGGCCCGCACGGCGCCCGAGGCCGAGCCGCCGGACGGGCTGGTGGACCTCATCGGCTCTCCGCCCGTGTTCGTGGGGAAGAGCCGCTACGACTACCTGCTGGAGCTGCCGTCCGAAGCGGCGGTGCGGAGCTCCGCACCGGACCCGCGGCGTCTGGCGGCTCTGCCGGTGCGCGGCGTCATCGTCACGGCGCGAGCGGCGGCGGGGCCCTACGACATCGTCTCCCGCTTCTTCGCCCCCGCCTCGGGGGTGGACGAGGACCCGGTGACCGGCTCGGCCCACTGCACCCTTGGCCCCTACTGGGCGACGCGCCTGGGCAGGCCCGAGCTCCTGGCCTACCAGGCGTCGGCCCGCGGCGGCGTCCTCCGCGTCCGCGTCGCGGGCGAACGGGTGAAGCTCGGCGGCCGGGCGATCACCGTCCTGGAAGGGCGGCTGCTCGCCGATTGAGGATCCAGGCGCGGGGTCGCCGCGCCTTGTCCCCTATTCGCCGCCCGGCTCGTGCGGGGAGGGGCTGTCGGTTCGCAGGGCTCGCGCCAGCGTCTCGTGCAGGTACCGGAGGAAGCGGTGGAAACCGTCCAGCATCTCGGTGAGCGCCCGCTCCTCGTCGGGCGGCAGCGACTCGCGCCGGCCGAGGATACGCTGCACGTCCAGCCGCTCGCCCAGCGATCCGCCCACGGGCGGCGTGGCCGCCTCGTCGTCCTCGCTCCCCACCCCCTCGCCCCGGCGCCGCATCCCCTCCGGCTTGCCGTTGATGATCTGGATGGCATTGTGCAGGTCGTTCAAGTCGCAGCCGAGAGTGGACAGGATCTTCTCCAGGGTCTCGAGCGACGGTCGCTGCCGGCCTGTCTCATAGGCCGAGAGCATGCCCTTGGTGATTCCGGCCGATTCGGCCACCTGATACTGTTTCCTGCCGCGCCGGTCGCGGAGCCAGCGCAGCGCGTGGCCGAGACCGTTCAAAATGGGTGTGCGCACGGTGTGTATCTCCTGAGATCCCTCCAGGGATCGTCGTCGGTCGGTTGGCTCTTCCCGCTCTCTTTCGCCATGCAGGTAGTGTAGGCGTAACAAGAGCGTAAGTCAAGGCGTCTGCGAGGCGGAAATTCTTCGCTTCCCCCACCATACCGCCGCCCGGCTGTTAGCATCGGCCGCCATGACCGATCTGTCCGACTTCCAGGCGGCCGCCCGCCGGATCGCCCCTCACGTTCGCCGCACGCCGCTGCTCGACTCCGGCCCGCTGTCCGGCGGCGAGGCGGGTGGCCGGCTCCTGCTCAAGCTCGAAAGCCTGCAAGTGACGGGCTCGTTCAAAGCCCGCGGTGCTACCAATAAGGTGCTCAGCCTACCCCGAGAGCGGGCCGTTCGGGGCCTGGTGACCGCTTCCGGGGGCAATCACGGCCTTGGCGTGGCCTTCGCCGGCCGCATCGCGGACCTGCCCACGACGATTTACTTGCCGGCCAATGTGCCGCCGGCGAAGGCGGCGAAGCTGGAGCGCTGGGGCGCCCGGGTGGTGTGGGAGGGGTCGATCTGGGACGACGCCAACGCCGCGGCCGTGGCCGCCGCCGGGCGGGAGGGGCATGAGTACGTCCATCCCTTCGCCGATCCGGCGGTCATCGCGGGCCAGGGCACGGTCGGTCTGGAGGTCGTGGCGGACGCGCCGGACGTCGACCTCGTGGTGGTGGCGATCGGCGGCGGCGGGCTGATCTCCGGCGTGGCCCTGGCCGTCAAGGCGCTGCGCCCCGAGGCCCGGGTGATCGGCGTCGAGCCGGTGGGGGCGCCCACCCTGCACGCCAGTCTGCGGGCGGGCCGCGTGGTGGAGCTGGCGGAGATCGCCACCGCTGCCAACACCCTGGCCCCGCGGCGCAGCGACGAGCTGAACTTCGAGATCATCCGCCGCACGGTCGACGACGTCGTCCTCGTGGATGACGAGGAGATGCGGGAGGCGGCGCGCTGGCTGTGGTTCGACACCGGAGTGGCCGCCGAGCTCTCGGGAGCGGCGGCGGTGGCGGCGCTGCGCAGCGGCCGCATCCCCCTCGCCGGCGTCCGCCGCGCCTGCGCTCTGGTGTGCGGCGCCGGCACCGACGGTCTGATCGATTGAGAGTGTACTGTCCCGCTTTCCGTCTCTGGCGCCACTTCCAGGTCAAGCGAAGCTTCAAGTCGTCGTCGTGAGAAGTGTGCCGTTGCTCTTTTTTCGGGGGAGGAGCCTATGATCTCGCCTCAAGCCGGAGCTTCAAGAAGCGTCGTTCCCGGTCCGCCGGGACTGCCCGTGCTGGGCGCGCTGCCGCAGGTGAGGAAGGACCCGCTGCAATTCCTCTCGCGCATGGTGCGGGAGTATGGCGACGTGGTCTGCCTGGGAGGGGTGGGCGACAAGAAGTTCTTCCTCGTCACCCACCCTCGCGACATCGAGCACGTCTGGAAGACCAACCATCGCAACTACGTCAAGGGCGCCAATTTCCAGCTCCTGCGGCCGCTGGCGGGCAATGGGCTGTTCCTCAACGAGGGGGAGTCCTGGCGTTCCCAGCGCCGCCTGCTCCAGCCGGCCTTCCACGTCCCCCGCCTGATGGCGATGGCGCAGAGCATCACCGCCGCCGCCGAGGAGATGCTGGCGGACTGGCAGCAGCGGATCCAACCCGGCGTGCCGTTCGACCTCGAGGCGGAGATGATGGACCTCGCGATCCGCATCTCGGTGGAGACCCTCTTCGGCTCCGCCGTGGCCGACGACGCCGAGACGGTGAACCGGTCGGTGAGCACGGCGTTCTCCATCCTCCACCAGCGGGTCCTCTCGGCCCTGCCGTTCCCCTGGTGGGTGCCGCTGCCGGGCAACATCCGCTTCCTGCGGGCGGTGGCCAACCTGGAGGAGGTGGTCTACGACATTATCGAGGAGCGGCGACAGACCGGCGCCGAGGGCCACGACGTGCTGTCGACGCTGCTCTCGGTGCGCGACGAAGCCGGCGAGGCCATGCCGGTACGCATGGTCCGCGACGAGGTTGTCACCATGCTCGTCGCCGGCCACGAGTCGACCGGCATCACCCTGTCGTGGACCCTCTATCTCCTCTCCCGGTATCCGCAGATCGCCCACGCCGTGGAGGAGGAGCTGGCGGCCGTCCTGGGCGGGCGCGCCCCCGGCTTCGAGGACCTGCCGAAGCTGCCGTATCTCGGGATGGTGCTCAAGGAGAGCCTGCGCCTCTATCCCCCCTTCTGGCTGCTGACCCGCACGCCGCTGGCCGACGACGAGCTGGACGGCCACCGCATCCCCGCGGGCGCCATCCTGCTCTTCTCCCCCTATGTCACCCACCGGCGGCCCGATTTCTGGCCCAACCCCGAGGCCTTCGATCCCGAGCGCTTCCGGCCCGAGGTGGTGGCGACCCGCCCGCCCTTCGCCTACTACCCGCTGGGGGGCGGACCCCGCGTGTGCATCGGCGGCCGGCTGGCGGAGATGCAGGCGACGCTGGTGCTGGCCGCCCTGCTGCAACGCTACTCGTTCCACGCTCTGCCCGGAAAGCGGGTCGAGCCGGCGGCCAGCCTCTCCCTGCGGCCCGCCGGCGGCCTGTGGATGACCCTGCACGAGCGGGCCTGAGGGTGGGTTGAAAGTGCGCCTCGGTAAGGCAATCTGGTGATGAGGGTCTACGCCCCCACGTGCACCAGCACCTTGCGCGTGCTGGCATGCCGGCGGTGCTCCCAGAGGTAGATCCCCTGCCAGGTGCCGAGCCCGAGCTCGCCGTCGAGGATGGGGATGGACAGCGAGGTCGCCGTCAGCGCCGCCTTGACGTGCGACGGCATGTCGTCCGGCCCTTCGGTGGTGTGGGTGTAGAGAGGATCGCGCTCGGGCACCAGCCGGTTGAGCCAGGCCTCGAGGTCGCGGCGGGCGGAAGGGTCGGCGTTCTCCTGGATGGTCAGGCTGGCGGAGGTGTGCTGGATAAAGATTGTGCAGAGCCCCTCGCCGCCGACGCCGCTCTCCCGCACCGCCCGGCGCACCTGCCCGGTGATCTCGTGGAGTCCCTGGCCGGGACTGCGGATCGCAAGCCTCGTGACCATTCCGAGTGGGACGATAGCACGGCCTGGAAGGCGCTCAGGCGCCGAGATCCCTGCTGAGAAGCGCCAGTCCTTCCACGATCCTCTCGGGCTCATCCAACCGCAGGCCCTCGAAACATCGCCGCTGATAGGACGGATCCTGGCCAAAGCCGGAGAGGGCTTTGAGGAGATCGTCGCGGGCCGCTGTCCGATACGCCGCTTCGACCTTCCTCCACGCCTCCGCCGGGACAGGCCCGATGCGATACCGCAAGGCGCCGAGATCGATCAGGTCGCGCGACAGTACCTGCCGGTCCGCCCAACGGTCCGAGTTTGCGAGGAGCTTCTCCGCATAGCAATCCACCAGAGAGAGGCAATCCACGGGCGACCAGGACAGCCTCGTTCCCGGATCCAGGCCGATCCGAGCTTCGCGGATGAGCTCGACCCGGATCACGTCTCCGGCGATGACCACGGGAAAACGGATCCCGTACTGATCGATCCGCATCTCGCGCGGAAAACCGAGGTCCACGCCGACGTTGCGATCGAAGAGGTACGGGTATCCGCCTTTCGCCGCCTCGAATCGCAGCTCGGCATAGCCCTCGGGGTCGGAGCAGAGGAAATCGACGTCGTGGGACTCTCTGTACTCGTCCAGATCGAGGACGATCCGGGTGCCGCCGCCGAAGAGGAGCTGGCAGCGGGTCAGCTTCTGGGAATCGAGCGCGGTGAGCAGAGCCAGGACGTTGCGGTGCTGCTCGCGCCTAAACATCGAGGTAGCTTCCGAACCGCTTCACCAGTTCCTGGATGAAGCTCCACTCCTCGGCCGAGGGCTCGGCGAGGACGCCCTTGTAGCGCCAGCCGGCTTCGTAGCGCCGCAGCATGTCCAGCGGCGGCAGATCGCGGTAGTCGCGATCAAACCACGAGATGCTCTCCAGGAAGGGCAACTGCTCGGGGATGGAGATCTCGACGGCCGGTCCGGAGCTCATGAGGACATGGTATCAGGGTGACCCCAGCTCCAGCTCCGCCTCCAGCCGCTGACGGAGCTCGGCAGCGTCGAGGAGCAGGCCCGGATCGTCCGGCGTGGGGAAGATGGCTGTGCGCAGGCCGTCCTCGGCGAGGAGCGGGAGGAGGCCGTCGAGCAGGTCGTCCACGGAGAGTGCCGCGGGCTCGGCGCCCTCCCAGTTGCCGCGGGCGCAGGCGCGAGCCAGCTCGGGGTGGGGCCAGAGGGGGAGGGCGTCCGTCGCCTTGGCCACCACCCAGCCCTGCTCGTCCTTCAGCCCCCAGGCCTCCTCCCAGTCGGCCACGAGCTGCACGAGCTGGATGGCCCGGTCCGCGGCCGGGAGGGCCTGGAGTGCGCGGAGCTCGTCCTCCCCGGTCTCCCAACTCCCCCCGCTCATGACGGGCTAGCCACCGGCGGTCTCGTCGTCGTCGCCCTCCGGCTGCGCTCCCACTGTCACGGGCTCCCGTTCCTCGTCCTCGCCTTCCTCGCGCTCCGAGGCCTCCCGCTTCAGATCGCCGAGGATCCAGTCGGAGAGCGTCTGCATCTCGCTCGCATCGAGGGAGATGCCGGCGCTGTCGCAGAGGCTGATGACGTTGCGGAAGAAGCAGGAGGCCAGGGCCAGCGGGTCCTCCGGGCCGTTCTGGCCGAAGCGGTGGCCGCCGAAGGTGATCCCGCGCAGGATGAAGTTGACGCTGGCGCGGGCGATGGGCGAGCCCTCCTCGATGCAGCGGTCGCGCACCGCCTTCGAGGTGCGGGTGAGGAAGTAGCTGTGCTCGCTGACCTCCTCGGCGGTGAGGCGGAAGACCCGGGCGTAGTCGCCGCGCGTCAGGTAGGGCGTGTCGGTGAGCTGGTGCACCCGGTAGGCGAGCGAGTTCAGCTCCGGATCTCCCACCAGCTCCTCGGGCCGGCCGTCGATGGGGAGCTGGTGCCGGGCCGGGTCGTAGATGTAGCCCGGCTTCAAGGCCGAGATGGCGAAGCCCGGGTTCTCCCGCCCCTCCAGCAGGTCGCGGAAGGTGCCGGCGCCCGCCCAGCGGGTGGAGAGCACCTGCTCGCCGAAGCGGCTGATCACCATCTGCGCCGCCCGCGCCATGGGCACCGCCGAATCCGAGGCGTCCACCACCGAGCGGACATGAGCGAGGACCTCCTCGATCAGCCGGTTGCGGTCCGCGGGAGGGAGGAAGCGCGGCACCGGCGTGGGGCGGCCCTGCTCGGCGGGCCCGGGCCCCGGGTCGGCCGCCACCGCCTCGTCCTCCGTCACCAGTCCCACCCGCCAGGGATCGCCGTCCAGCATGGCCAGGTCCTGCCGCGTCTGGATCACCCCCATGGTCATGTTGCGCAGGCTGTTGAAGCCCAGCCAGTTGGTGCTCGCCGTGAACTCCGGGAACTCGCGGAAGATGGGCGGCAGCTCGGTCGCCACCAGCTCGCCGCTGGCGCTCGCCCGCTCGTAGACCTTGTCGGCGATGCGGCGCAGCAGCTCGCCCATCGCCGAGGTGGCGGAGGGGCCCGAAGCAGCGCGCGTGGCCTGGCCCGGCGTCGCGCCGATGGCGTCCTCCAGGAAGGTGTCCTGGTCGATCAGCAGGTCGCAGGCCGCCTTGTAGGCCACCGACGCCGGGCCGATGGCCAGCACGGCGCTGCGCCGGTCGTGTTTCGAGAGGCGCAGCAGCACCGGCGTGAAGTCGGCATCGCCCGAGAGCAGGATGAACTCGTCGAAGCGCGTCGGATGGCTCAGCGTGTCGAGGATGTCCATCACCATGTGGATGTCGGCGCTGGTCTTGCCGCCGCTGGTCAGCGGCGGGCAGTCCACGACCTCGAAGGCCGAGCGGGTGAAGTAGGGGCGGAAGCGGCCGAACTGCGAGGGGTTGAGATAGCAGCGGCGGAAGAGGATCATCCGCCGGCGCCCTTCGGCGTCGTGGTGGGGGAGCTTGTCCTGCAGCCAGAGCAGCCAGCGGCCGGGATCAGTGGCGAACTGCTCGGCGGCCACCGGGTCTTCGCGCTGCAGGCCGAGATAGATGTTGTCGAAGTCGACGAAGAGCGCCGACCGCAAGTGCGTCGGGCTCGGATGAGAATCGGGCATTCCAACCTCCAATGAAAGATCTGTTCGGCGCGGCGCCTGGCATGGGCCGGCGTCGTCGCCCGGCAAAGATATCAGGAGCCTCGGCCCCTCACCACCCCGGGCCATAGGCGCTAACTTTGGCCTCGATGCCTAGGGTAGGGGCGGGTCTGGACGGCAGGTTGGGGGCTCGACCCGCCCTGGGGAAGACGATCTCGCCGTTGCAGGGCGGGTCGAGCCCCCTCCCACCCCTCCAGACCCGCCCCTACCCTAAGCAAGCGCGTAGGCCGGGAGTTCAATTCCGGGGCGAGGCTGACCCTGCTCCCTGGAACCAATTCCCCGCCTCCCCCCTCTAATCCATACAGGAGCGCTCCGAACGACCCCTCGCCACAAGGCGGGGACCATTGCGAGGACAACCGAATCCGGGACCTGGAGGTGGATCATGTTCGAGCACTCTCTCATCGACCTTGAAGCGCAGCCGAGCCCCCGGCGCCGCTGGCTCTCCCTGCCCATCGCCGTCGGCCTCCACGTGGCGGGCCTGACCGCCTTCGCCCTCGCCAGCTACTGGAACGTCGGCACGGTGCCGGACCCTCAGCTCGCCGACGTCTTCGTCGTGACCCTGCCGCCTCCGGACGGCGGCGGTGGCGGACCGAAACCCAAGCCCCAGCCGGAGCAGAAGAAGCAGACGGCGCCGCAGACGACGAAACAGCTCATGCAGCCGGACCTGAAGACCATCCCCGAGAAGCCGCCGGCGCCGGCCACGGCCGACACGACGCCTCCCCTCGTCCCCACGGGTCCGGCCACGGGCGACGACCCCTACCTGGGACCCGGCCCCGGGAATGGCGACTGCCCGGGCTGCCCCCCCGGTCCGGGGCACGGCGACGGTCCGGTCGGCCCGGCGGTGGAGCCCAGCGCACCGGTCGACACCTCGCCCATCCGCCTCTCCTTCGGCATGACGAAGCCGGAGGTCGTCCACCAGGTCCAGCCCCGCTACACGGAGATCGCGCGCACGGCGGGGGTCCAGGGGACGGTGATCGTGGAGGCCGTGATCGACGAACAGGGCCGGGTGACCAACGAGCGGCTGATCCGCGGCCTGCCCATGGGACTGGACAAGGCCGCCCTCGAAGCCATCCAGCAGTGGCGCTTCAAGCCCGCGCTGCTCGACGGCCGGCCGGTGAAGGTGTATTTCACGCTGACGGTGAACTTCACCATCCAGCGGTAGCAGAGCAAGGACATCAAGGACACCAGGGACATCAAGGACGAGGAGACCCTGTCCTTGGTGTCCTTGAAGTCCTTGCAGTCCTTTGATTCCTTGCCTCATGCACCAGTTGGCTCGACTCCCGCCACCACCAGCGTGAGATCGTCGTCGAACCCCGAGCTCCGGCCCGTCCAGGCGGCGACCTGGGCGACGATCGCCTCGGCCGTGGTTTCGGCAGGTTGGGAGGCGTGGGCGGCGAGGACCTCCCGGAGCCGCTCTTCCCCGAACATTTGACCGCCGGGGCTCAGCGCTTCGGGAATGCCGTCCGTGAACAGCAGGACGCGGTCGCCGGGTGAGAGGGGCACGGCGACCTCGGGATAGGCGGCGCGGCGCAGGCGGCCGAGGACGACGCCGCCCGGCGGCAACTCCTCGACCTGTCCCGAGGAGCGCCGCCATACCAGCGGTGGCGGATGGCCGGCGCTGGCCGCGGTGAGGCTGCCGGCCTCCAGGTCCAGGTAGACGTAAAGGGCGGTGATGAACTGGTTCTTGAGCTTGCCGTGAAAGATGGCGTTGACCTCCGAGAGCACCCGGCCCGGGCTCGCGACGTGGGAGCCTTGAGCCGCCACCGCCACCTTCAGCATCGAGGCCACCAGGGCCGCGGGCACACCGTGGCCGGAGACGTCCGCCACCAGGATGCCCAGACGCCGCCCCTCGGCCGGAATGAATTCGTAGAAATCCCCTGCCACTTCGGTCGCTGAGACGTACCGGGAGGCGAGGTCGAGCCCGGCGATCCGCGGCGGCTCCCCCGGCAGGATCGACTCCTGAATGCGCCGCGCCGTCGCGAGCTCCTGGCGGATCTCGGTCAGCCGCTGCTGATCGCCGAAGACGCGCCGGGCCGCCACCGTCCCCAGGCCGCAGACGAAGAACAGGAATCCGAAATGCTCCACGTTCCCGGTCCAGGGCGTCAATCCCATGCCGCGGAGATTTTCGTAGATCGCGAAGGCGATGAAGACGAGGAAGCTCGCCCGCAGGAGCAGCTGGTCCGGCGTCCTCTCCCGGTCGGGCCAGAACACGTTGACGAGGACGGTCGCGACGCCGGCCAGCACCAGGACGTGGTAGGGGCCGAGCATGGCACCCGGAGCGGGCGAGGCGATCTCCACGGGAATGGCGACCGCCGCCAGCACCGCCATGACCTGCCAGAAGAGGCGGACCCACCGCAGCCGGCCGGGCGGCATCAGCCGCTCGAAGAAGAGCCCTCCCGGCACCGGCATGAGATAGCTCAGGATCAGGATCAGCTTGTCCCAGGCCGGCTGAGGCGGCGCGTACAGGAGCTTCGTCGCCTCCAGGTCGCAGAGCAGCCGCACGGCGTAGAGAGTGGTGAAGATCGAGAAGTAGAGCAGCGTCGGATCGCCCGTCCGCCGCCGCGCGAAAGCCACGGCCCCCGCCGCGAGGCCCAGACCGAGGAGGATGAAGCCGACGCCGGCGCTGGGAATGTCGTGGCGGAGGGCGGCGAGGAGGGCGGGAGGCACGGTCTAAGTCTATCCGATACTTTGAGATAGACTTGGCCAGAGGACGGTATGATCCAACTCCTTCAGGCCAAGAATTTTCGCATGCTGCGGTCCAACTCCGTGGCGCTGCAGCCCTATCAGGTCCTGGTGGGGCAAAACGCCACGGGAAAGTCGACCTTCCTGGGCTCTCTTCAGTTCCTAAGAGATGTAGCGAAATACGGCGTGCGTCACCCTGTTGAATTAGCTGCTGCAAGCTTCTACGATCTCTGTTTTGATCCCGCCGAACCCATCTCTCTGGCTGTCGAGTTGTCGGTGCCAGAATCCGATGCGCGGGAGCGCCGGCTTCGATACGAGATTGAGATCGGCATCACCCACGAGCTCGGCCTCCAGGTGCTGCGAGAAAACCTCTTCCTTCTGCCGTCCATAGGAAACCCGGAGGCGCCGCGATGGGATGAAGGAGACTTCTCGCTGGTCCATGGCAATGGAGAGATCCCAAGGCGATGGAAGCGAGTGATCAGCAAGTCAGAAGACGGCACGGTCCTTTTTCGCGCAGAGACTGGCAGAAAGGAATACCCGTTCCGTGTGGGGGCCGGAGAGGCAGCCCTCGGCAGCCTTTTGGGAGACCCGGACCTCTTCCCCCTGTCGCTCGCCGGACGGGACCTCCTGGAGGAGAGAATATGGTCCCTCCAACTGGACGCGAACGCGATGCGGGGAGTGTCCTCGCCTGGGGAGGCGACCACACTCTACCCCGACGGCTCGAACCTGGCGCGCGTGATCCACGCCCTTCGGCTGCGTGATCCCGTGCTGTTCGAGCAATGGGTGCGACACGTGGGGACTGCCGTGGAAGGCTTGGAATCGGTCGATGTCTGGGAGCGCCCGGAGGACAGATCCCTGGTTCTCAGAGTCGTTTTCGCAGGGCAGCATCGGGAGCCAGTCCCTTCCTGGATGCTTTCGGACGGGACTCTTCGCCTGATGGCGTTGACTCTGGTGAGCTACGCCGCCACCGAGGAGAATCCGGAAACGTATCTCATTGAAGAGCCGGAGAACGGGCTCCACCCGCTGGCAATCCAGATCGTACACGAAGCCCTCTCGCATCCTCTGGCGAACTCTCAAATCCTATGTGCTACGCACTCGCCGATCTTTCTGGCGCAGACCGATCTCGAACACGTCCTCGTCTTCCGGCGCGCCTCCCAGGGCTACGCGATCGTCCGACGGGCTACCGAAGTTCCTGAGCTTCAAGAGTGGACTGGTCACGTCAATCTTGCGGATCTCTTCGTGACCGGGGTCCTCGCGTGATCGTCCAGGAGCCGCCGTACGATCTGGTGGCCCTGTTCTCTGATCTGGAGATGCAGAAACTTTTCGAGGGCCTTATTGAGCGCGGGCAGACGGGGCGGGACTGCACGCGTCCCTTTCGCTGGCGGAGTCTCCGAGACCCTCGGCGCGACACCGTGTGGCGAGAGCCTGAGGGGCCGCTGGCTCCATTCTTTAGGACGGACTGCCGATTCTTGATCGTCTGGGATCATCAAGGCTCCGGATATGAAGCTCGGCCCCATGAAGTCGTCGAGAGCTTGGCGTTAAGGAGGCTGGCCGATGCCGGCATCCCAGAGGATCGGATCCTCGCCGTGGCTTTCGATCCCGAGTTGGAGATCGCCTTTCGAAAACCGGCCTGGCAGAAGATTAAACGGGTGGTCGCCGAGCCCCGCCGGACTCCTCCTCCAGGCGATGCCGCCATCCTCGAAGAGTCAAGAAGATTGGCTCCGCGGCTGCGGATTCCTGACGACTTCGATGCTGCCCTGGCTCGCCATCCGAAAGAGCTGTTCGAGGCCCTGGTTCGCCTCGTACGCCTCCGCAGATCTCCTGATCTCTATATCAGGATCGGGGAAAGGGTCTCGCTCCAGGCCCTCAAAAGAGAGGCAGCGCTCGCGAGAATCGCCAAGGCGATCTCCTCCTGGTTTCCTCCGGTTTCCTGAAGGTACCTCGATGAAAACCAAAGCCGTCATCATTCTCCTCGCCCTCCTCCTCGCCCCCGCCCTTCACGCCCAGGAGCGCACCCTCCACCTCGCCGTCGGCGATCCGGCCCGCAAGGACAAGACGGCGACGCTGGTGCTCGACGGCGTCACGGACACCCGCAGCGGCGAGGTCATCACGCCCGCCGAGCTGCCGAAGCGGCTCGCCGGAGTGCGCCTGCTGCTGGTGGGGGAGAGCCATACGGACATGGATTATCACCGCTGCGAGCTGCGCGTCGTCCAGGAGCTGGTGCGCGCCGGCCGGCCGGTATTCGTAGGGCTGGAGATGTACCCTTACACCGAGCAGCGGTTCCTCGACAGTTGGGTGGACGGCCAACTCACCGAGGAGCAGTTCCTCCAAACCTCGCGCTGGTATGAGAACTGGGGCTACAACTGGCTTTATTATCGGGACATCTTCCTTTTTGCCCGTGATCACAAGCTGCGCATCTTTGCCGTCAACGCGCCCCGCGACGTCGTCACCGCGGTGCGAAAGAAAGGTTTCAAAAACCTGACGTCCGAAGAGGCGGCCCACATTCCCACGGATATCGACACATCGAGCGCCGATCACCGCACGCTGTTCAAGTCGTTCTTCGAAGGCGGCGGCGATTCGCTTCACTCCAGTATGACCGACGCGCAGGTGGACTCGATGCTCGCCGCCCAGGCCACCTGGGACGCCACGATGGCCTTCAATTCCGTCAAAGTGCTCAAAGAGCACGGCGGGCCGGAGACCCTCATGGTCGTCCTCGTGGGCTCCGGCCACGTCGTCTACGGCCTCGGCATCCAGCGCCAGGCCGCCCGCCACTTCGACGGCAGGATCGCGACGATCGTCCCGGTGACCGTCCGCGACGAGGAGGGCCACGACGTCAAGACCGTCCAGGCCTCCTACGCTGATTTCATATGGGGCCTGCCGGCGCAGAGCGATCCGATCTATCCCTCCCTCGGCCTCTCCACCAATCCCGTCGAAGGAGAGAAGGCTTTGAAGGTCATCCTCGTTTCCGAGAAAACCCCCGCCGAAAAGGCCGGAGTCCAAGTGGGTGACGTGATCGTCTCCCTCGATGGGACGCCCGTGCCGGACAAGGAGACCCTGAATCGTCTGGTGGCTGGAAAGCGGTGGGGCGACGAGGCGGTGCTGGCAGTGAAACGGGGAGGGCAGACGAAGGAGATGCGGGTGGCTCTGCGGCGGTCTACTTGAGAGCCTTGAAACTCGGCAACTCGGCTGCGGGAGCTCGCCAGTGGGTTTTGATGTACTCACGCATGACTGTCACGGCACCTGCATTGACAGTTCCGTCCTGAATACCGGCTTGCAGTTTCAGCCAGACAGTACGCATCTGCTCGCGAGCAGCCTTGCCGCTGCCATCTTCATCCTCCAGAAGAGACAACTCATTCACTGCGCGGCGACAGACGGCCAAGGCTCCTGCCGCATCTCCGTATCTGAGGTAGGCGCCGAAGAGATAGACCAAGTCTAGAAAGAGGTCTTTCACTAAGCCGTGCTCAAGATCACCAGCTATAACCTCGTAAAAAATCTTCTCGGCTCTCTTCAATTGACCCAGGCTTTCTAGAAGGCGCGCGGCGGTGAATCGCCGTCTTAACTGGATGAACGGCTCGAGAAATTGTTCATGAAGGTCCTTCAGAGCCTGAAAACGAAGCAAAGCCTCGCGATGTGCCCCCAGCGCAATCAGACAATCGACTCGTACGTTTTCAGCGAACAGAGTAAGTCGCTGATTGGCGGGAGGGATCAGGGCCAGGGCTTGGTTGGCGACTCGAAGACCTTCTTTGGGGTCGGCATCGGTGAGAATGAATGCCAGTTGCACCAGAGCCCTGCTGACCAGAGACCAGTTCGCGGCGGTTTCGAAAAGCCGAACTGCTTTGTGAAGAAGCTCGCCGGCTCTCGCCGGAAATCCCAGATCGGCCTCCAGCGCGGCGCTCACACACAGCAACTGGCCCTCAACGGCGGGATTTCCTGAGCCTCTGCTGACGTACTCGGTTCCCTTTTTGAGAGCCTCTCTTGCCGAGGGCCAGTTTGCAGCGCGCCGGCGGGCATTCGCGATCTCTGCACAACACTCCGCCGCGAAATCGCTCTTCATCGCGGGCGTGTATTTGGCGGGGAGTTGCTGGGTTACGATCAGAGCAAGGTAGGCAAGCTCTTCGCTTTCCTTGGGAGGTAAGCCTCCTCGGGCTTCGGTCAACAGGGTTTCCAGGAAGCCGAACGTGTGGAGTGATCTCGTGAGCCTCACTTTGTCTCGCCTGGTCTTCAGGCCCAAGGACCGAATCTCGATCCAGGCCGCCTGGGCAACCAGCCCTTCTTCCAATCGCCCCTGCTCCAGACGGTAAAGCTCCACCACGGCCTTGAGCGGGCCAGCGCTGCTGAGCGAGCCGGCGGACTCCTGGTCTGCAATGGCTCTGATGGCAAGGCTCCAGCACTCCTTACAGCCGACCAAGTGTGTCGCAACCCGCTCTATCTCCGCAGGCGTCGCTTCGCCCCGGAACAGGCGAGCCAAGCCATCCCTGCTCTCATGCCTTCCTTCCAGCATTTCGCGCTTCCCTTGAACACAGCAAAAATAGACTTAGGCCGGTGAACACTAAAATGCGATCTCGGTAGTATAGCTGAAAAGGCGGGGGAGCTGGAGTCGATCAGCGCCCCCTTCCATATGCGGTAGCTCAACCGAGCGGGTCCCAACCACTTCCGCGATCGGTCTCAGGAGGAGGCTGGGACGTGAGGCCAAGAGGGTCCAGACCACTTCGGCCATCAGTCTCGGCAGGCGCTGAGGTGACGCCGAGTGGGCCCCAACCGCTTCCCCGTTGATGGGTAGCGATGAGGGCTGCGGCGAGATACACAACCAGCAGGACGGCTCGAAGCATAGCTTCTCCCTTTCAGGGGCTTGGATACACGAGCCGCATTGCTCGCGATGCGAGCCCCTATGGGGAAGTGTCTGCTTCGCCTGGGTAGAAGGGCAAGGCATGGAAATACATGATCGAAGAGTGGCGGCGGATCATCTCTCGGCGGAGGGAGGGCGAATGGACGGTCTGGTCATTCCGACCCTGGGGACGGAGCGCCTGCGGCTGCGGCCTTTCCGGGGGAGCGACTTCGACGAGTACGCCGCGATGTGCGCGGACCCCGAGGTGGCGCGCTACCTTCTGGTGCGATTCAGCCGCGAGCAGGCCTGGCGGCACCTGGCCTTTCTGGTGGGGCACTGGAAGCTGCGGGGATACGGCATGTGGGCCGTGGAGGAGAGGGAGTCCGGCGCGTTCGTCGGGCGGATCGGCTTCGCGGATCCGGAGGGCTGGCCAGGCTGCGAGCTCGCCTGGACTCTCGTGCGGCGCTGCTGGGGCCGCGGCTACGCCACGGAAGGTGCCCGGGCCGCCTTGACCCACGCCTTCACCGTCCTGAACAAGGACCGCATCCTCAGCCTCATCCTTTCGGAGAACCGCGCCTCCATCCGGGTGGCCGAGCGCCTCGGCGAGAGGCTGCAAGGCCAGACCGAGGTCCTGGGGAAGGAGCACCTGGTCTACGGCATCGACCGGGAGAGCTGGGCCGCGGAGGAGAGAGAGGCGTGTTAAAGCGGGTCGTTGCGAGCCCGGCTGCGCCGGGCGCGTTGCCCGGCACGCCCGGCGTTTTGCCGGGCACACCCGACCTCTTGCCCGACACGTCAGGCGTCGTGCCGGACACGTCAGGTGTCTTGCCTGCCACGCCCGGCGTCTTATCGGGCACGTCCGACGGTTCACCGGACGTTCCCGGCGCCTCACCGGGCACGTCCGACGGTTCACTGGACACGGCCGGCGGTTGACCGGGCATGCCCTTTGAGATGTCTGCCATGTCCGACGAGATATCGGTCACTCCCGACGAGTCGTCGGTCACGTCCGGTGAGATGTCTGCCACGCTCGGCGCGTCGCCTGCCACGCCTGGTGAAACGCCTGCCATGCCCGGTGACAGGCCTGCCACGTCCGGCGACACGCCTGCCGCGTCCTGTAAAACGCCTGCCATGCCCGGCGTGACGCCTGCCACGCCCGGGGAGAGACCTGCCACGTCCTGTAAAACGCCTGCCACGCCCGGTGAGACGCCTGCCACGCCCGGCGAGACGCCTGCTATGCCCGATCTGAGATCTGCCACGTCCTGAAAAACGCTTGCCATCCCCGGCGACACGCCTGCCACGTCCGGCGATTCGTCAAGCGTGTGCGGTAAGACGCCCGCCACGTCCGATGAGCCGTCTGCCACAGCCTGCCTTCGGCCGATTGCGCCTGCCTTCGAGTCGCGGCACTGCCGGATCGGGCTGCGCTGCCATCATCGAGAGGCAGTCAGCTATGACCTTGATCTTGATGTTAGCGACTCCGTGAGCCATCAGAAACTGACGCGTTCCGCCAACATCGTCGTCGACCCGGCCATCGCGGTCGTCAAAGACCCGATGGACGGCTAGGAGCCTGCGCGGCAGAAAAGCTCGTAGGCAGCGTTGGTGCAGGACAGCAAGGACAGCAGGGACTTCAGGGACAGCAGGGACATGAAATTAGTCGAAACCGGAGATTTTTCGTTCCTGCTGTCTCTGGTGTCCCTGCTGTCCCTGTCTTCGGTTTTCTGCCACGTCCGACCCCAGGCGCTGGATCTCGCCGAACTGGAGGAAGCGCAGCAGCTTGGCCTGCGCCTCGATGGGGATCTCGCCCACCTCGTCGAGGAACAGCGTGCCGCCGTGAGCCGAGGCGAGGCAGCCGGGACGATCCTTTTTCGCATCCGTGAAGGCCCCGGCGACGTGGCCGAAGAGCTCGGACTCGAGAAGCGTGCCCGGCAGGGCGGAGCAATGGACGGTGACGAACGGCCGGCCGCGGCGCGTGCTGTTGACGTGCAGGGCGCGGGCGATCAGCTCCTTGCCGGTGCCGGTCTCGCCGAGGACGAGGATCGGGGCGTCCGCTCCGGCGACCTGGGCGACGACGCGCAGCAGCTCCATCATCCGTGGATCGCGGGTGACGATCCCCTCGAAGTCGTGCTGGGCGACTCGCCGGAGGCGAAGCGGGGATCCTCGATCAGGTTGGGCAGGTAGAGGAGGGCGCCGGTGGCGATCACTTCACGGACGAGGGGGTGCGGCTGAACTGGCGCTTCAGGTCGCTGCGCCGGCCGCGCTCGCCGCCGACCTCGAGCTTCTGCTGGTAGGAGCCGTCCTCGCGGACCACGACGAAGCCCGTCTCGGCGCCGCACTGCTCGACGAGGTGCCGCAGGAGGACCTCAGGGGTCCGTTCCGCGTCGTCCTCGGCCAGCAGGCTTGGTAAGATGACGCTCATGAAGCCCGCAACCCGTGTGACCAGCAAGGGTCAGGTCGTCATTCCCAAGCCCGTCCGCGAGCAACTCCGGTGGACGTCGGGTACTCAACTCGCCGTCGAGATCATGGGCGATGGTGCCGCGCGCCTGACTCCGCTCGAGGCCGAGGACTCCATTGATGTCCTCTATAGCTGCTTGAAGGATCTCCCGGGGAATCCCGTCGCGGACCTCGAAGCCGAGCACCGGGCCGAAATCGAAGCGGATGAGCGTTGGCAACGTCGCGGTCGTTGATTCCTGGGCGATCCTGGCATTCCTGCGAGCCGAGGAACCCGGCGCTACGGCGATGCGCCGCTATCTCCGCCGCGCTCAAAGCGGCAATCTCCGCCTGCTGCTGAACGTGGTCAATCTCGGCGAGGTCTTCTATCGTCTCCTCCAACTCACCGGGGAGGCGCAGGCGGAGGAACGCCTCGGCCAGGTGAAGGCGCTTCCGATCGAGATCGTGCCGGCGCGGCGCTTGAAGGTTCCCGGTTTTTCCCCGCCACCGCCGGATCGCGTTCGAAGACGCCGTGGGAGTACAGAGCCTCGTCGAGATCGTTCGTGGCCTGGGCCTGTTCGAGCCAGAGGTTCCAGTAGGCGATGAGCTCATCCTGCGAAAGGTTGCGCAGATCGAGATCCTCCTCGCTCAGGAATTCGTCGCGAAGATCGGTCATGAGTCAGCTCCTTGGGCCGGCTCGAAAGGAAGGACCCCTTCGGCGCGAGAAACCACCAGGCGATGCGCCTCCGGCAAGGACAGGCCCTCGATCTGGCGCTGAACCTCCGGCCAGATTTTGGCCCAGTCTTCGGAGGCAGCCATGTACCGGGCCAGTCTTTCCTCGTTGGCGCGGATGAGGGCCCGGCGTTCGCGGTCGAGAGCTTCCTCCAGAGCCTCTCTGCCTTCGCCGATGCGGGCCAGGAGCGGTCTCTGCCGCGTCGCCTCCGCCAGCGCTTCAGGGTGCTCTTCGGCGAGCTTGATCAGGTCGCGGCTGCTGCGGGAGTACCGGAGCTGGGAGCGAGGATCGGTCATCAAGCGAGCCAGCTCACCCACGACAGCGTAGTCCTTGTCCCGGTTCGTCAGCTTCATCGCGGCCAAGGGCTCCACGCGGACGACGTCATCGCCCGTTGCCTGAGCCTCCTCCCACATTTGAGCCAACTGCTCCGGCGCGATCCGCGGCGGTCGGGTGACGAAGTCGGTTCGTATCCGCAAAACCTCCCGGCGGAGCTCGAGGTGGGAGCTCCAGCCTCCGGCAAGCCAGCGCAGGTCCAGGGGCGCTCCGAAGCGGTAGCGCGCGCCGTGCTCAGAAAGCACCTCCAGCACATGCTCGGCGGCTTCAGCATCCTCGCGCAGGATCCAGTCGCCGTCCTTGCTCATGATGGCCAGCCGATGGACGACCACCGCCTGGCCCGAGCTGAGGAGGGTCCGCAGGCGGCCACGGTTGAGCTCCTCGGTCAGATCGAGATAGGGATTGTTCATCGCCGTACGCCGAGGTGGGCTCACACGGCTACGACCTCGACGAGACCGCCGAGCGCGCGGAAATCGTCCGGGTTGCGGGTGTAGAGCGGCAGGCCGGCAGCGCACGCGGCCGCTGCAAGGAGGAGGTCGATGGCACGAGCCCCTCTCGCCTTGCGTCCCGCGGCTACCACAGCGGAATAAACCCTCCCGTAAGCGCGTGCCGCCTCGGCGTCGAAGGGCAGAGGATCGAATGCGGCTTCCGCGCGCTGGAGCCGGTCCTGGCGGCGCGCCCGCTCTTCGGGGTCTGGTGTGGCGTGCGGACCGGCGGCAAGCTCGGCCATCGTGATGGCGCTTACGGCAACCTCGATCGGAAGCCGTGAAGGCTCGATGTGTTCGAGGTCGATGACCACCGAGGTGTCGAGGATCCCGCGAGCAGGCCGCCGGTCAGGCATCGGGTAAAACGTCCTGGCCAGCCCACGCATCGACATCGGCACGGAAGCGGCCAGGGTCGATGGCGGGCGCATTCCTGAAGATGGCAACGACTGCCGCCGCTGGCACGAATCGGTGGCGCCGCAGGGGAGTGAGCTCGCCTACCGGCACACCGTTGCGAGTGATGACGAAGGACTCTCCCTGGTCGAGCCGGCGCATGATCTCGCCGCTGTCGTTGCGGAGCTCGCGTTGAGTGATGGATTCAGCCATTTTCCAACGGTAGCACATCGTGCTACGGATGTCGACTGCTGAGGGACGCGGTCTTTGATTCCTGGGCGACCCCTGGCACACGTGCACCGGTGGCGAGGATCGCCTTCCCGGACAACGTCGATTCATAGCCGTTTGACAAAAATGACAGCGGGGTCTACTGTAGAAAATTCGACACTGATCCCTCACAGGTCGTGAGCCTCGGATGCAGCGTTCCTGAAGGAGGATCATGCGAAAGCTTATTACATCATACTCCCATTTGAAGGCGGTGCTGTGGACTGCTGTTTTAGTGACGGCGGTGACGCTTGGTGCGTGCGGGGTCGACAAGCCGGCACAAGGCGTCACCGAGGCCGGCAAGTCCGGCCCCGCCAAGGCCGGCAGTCCTGCCGGTTCACCGATCAAGGCCTGTGAATTGATGCCACAGCCAGAGGCTGAGGTCGCCGTGGGGCAAGCGCTTCCGAAAACCGCGGAAGACGGCACTCTGGGGATGTGCACGCGCTCCGCGGAGGACTTCTCGGCCGGCGCCGCTCTGACCGTGGGCGAATGGGAAGCGATGAAAACAGCGGCCACCAGCCGCAGTGTTCCCGCGTCGGTATCTGGCGTAGGCGATGAAGCGCTGAACCTGAATGGCTCAAACGGCTCTCTCCTTTACGTCCGCAAGGGGAGCAAAGGATTTCTCCTCGTGTTGAACGGTCCCAAGATCGACCGCTTGCCAGATCACGGGCTCGCGCAGGAAAAGGTTCTGGCGTCGAAGATCGTGTCGAGACTCTAGTCACCGAGCCGGTAGGAAGATGGGGATACCGCGGTATTCCCGCCTGTGATACCATGCCGCGCATGAAGGTCGGAGTCTCCCTGCCCGCGAATCTCCTGGCTTTTGCCGACGAAGAAGCGCAGCGTCGCGGCACCACCCGGTCCGGTTTGCTGGCCAGCCTGCTCGAGGCGGAGCAGGTACAGGCGCAGGTCCGGCGGTACATCGACCAACACGGTTGGGACGTTGCCGACGACGAGGGGCACTGGCGGCAATACCAGCAAGCTCGGATGGCCGAGGAGTACCGTGACGACGACTGGTGAACCCCTGCCTGGCCGGGGCGAAGTCTGGTGGGTGCGGGTGGATAAGCGCAGGCCGGCCGTCGTCGTCCAGAGCAATGCCGTGCGAGAGCCTCGGGTCCGCTCGTTTCTCGTCGTGCCTCTGACCAGCCGTCTCCACCTGGCGGACCTGCCGGGCAACGTTCAGCTCTCCCGACAAGCGACGGGATTGCCGAAGGCTTCGGTGGCCAACGTCTACGATGTGCCTCCTCCCCAGGCCTCACCCGGTCTGCGTTTCAACCTGCGCTCCGGTGCGGCAGCCGGCAGCGCGTGCTACGATGTCCTCTGGAGCACGGACCGCGAGAAGCTGCCACGTGGAGGTCACCGAGTCGATTGACGGCGTGCCCATCCGCCTTACCGCGGAGAGGTGGCTTCACGTCGTTGAGAATCATGATGAGGTGGCAGGCTACTACGATGAGGTCTTGGAGACCGTGGCCAGTCCTGACATCATTGTACCGGGCTACAAAGGCTCCCTGATCGCGGTTCGCAGCTACGGTCGGCAGCGCCACCTGTGCGTCGTCTACCGCAAGGTCTCGCGCACCGATGGATTCATCATCACGGCCTATTTCAGTCGCACCATCGACCGAAGGAAGGCGATATGGAAGCGAGCTTAGAGCCACAGACGGTCCAGACCGTAACCGAAGCCGTACCGCTTCTCCTGAAGTTCCCGATGGAGCATTTTTCGGTGGACTATGACAAGGAGGCCGACATCCTGTACATCAGCTTCCGGCGCCCTCAGAAGGCGAAGGACACCAGGATGACCGACGAGGGTCTTCTGCTCCGCTACCAGGGCAAGGAACTGGTGGGAATCACCATTCTGGAGGCCTCGTCCCGCACGGCAGGGCTCCCAGCTCTTCCGGGAGAGGCGGAGTCGCGGGCCTCTGCCGTGCCAACGCGGAGGCGGCCGGCAAAGAAGAAGGCCTGAAAGCAGCCGCCCCGCCGAGCCTGGCCGGGGCGTCCTGCTGAAAGTACGCCAGCCTTACGCTCCCGGCTTCTTGAACAACCCCGCATCCACCGGCGCGTTGACCTGCACCTCGGAGAGCTCCACCTTCAGGACCGGCGTGCCGTCCTGGCTGACGTCGGTCTTGAAGGGGACCTTGACGCCGTTGACGTCGCGGTAGTCGGAGTAGGCGGTTTCGACCTTCTGGCCGTTGGTCTCGTAGGCGGACTTGAGCACCTGGTTCGTCCCCGGGTCGAGGTAGAAGCGGGTGGTGTGCCCCTGCGCGTCGGCGAGCTCGACGACGTGAGCGGGCTTGCCGGCCACCGGCTCGTCCGGCAGCGCATGAGCGGTGTAGCCCGGCTGGCCCACCTTGCGGAGGAGGTCGTAGCCATAGCTGTGGCGCTCCTTCATCTGGCCTCTGGCGTCGTCGATCGTCTGGGGGCCCATCTGCGTCCAGCCCCTGGTGCCGTCGTAGGCCTGCACCATGGCGCCCATGGCGGTGGTCATCTCCGTGCGCTCGGCGTCAGGATACTGGCGGTAGGAGACCAGCGTGGGGATGGCGATGGGCTGCGGCGCGCCGGGCGGGCTCATGGTGGCGCTGCCCTTGGCGATCTGCGTCTTCTGCTCGACGAACGCCTTGCCGCCGAGAGCCGCCTGGGCCTGGCGCAGGAGGTCCAGGGCCTTCGGATCGGCCGCCGCCGGGGCGGTCGCCGCCGCCTTGGGCTTGCGCAGGTCGTTGCGCGTCAGGTCGAGGTCGGCCACGGGGACCACGTCGACATCGGGGAACGTCTTCTTGAGCGCGTCGGTGAAGGCGGAGGCGTTGCCCACCAGGACGATCGACATGCGCTCCGGGTGGATTCGCTCCCTGGCGAAGCGCTGGACGTCGGCGGCGGTGACGGCGGAGATCTTGTCGTCGTAGGTCTCCAGAAAGTCGCGGCCGTAGCCGTACTTCATCGCTTCCAGGACCTTGTCGGCGATACCGTCGGCGGTTTCGATCTCCAGCGGAAAAGCGCCGGTGATGTAGGTCTTGGCCGGATCGAGCTCGCTGGCCGGGACGGGCTCCTTCTGCAGATCGCGCAGCACGTCGAGGGCCACCTTCAGGGCCTCGGCCGAGGTCTCGGTCTTGGTGAAGGTGCTGGCCTCGAAGAAGCCGGGCTGGGTGCCCTCCACGAAGAAGCTCTGGGCGCCGTAGGAAAGGCCGCGCTTCTTGCGGATCTCCTCGTAGAGGCGGGCGGCGGGGCTGCCGCCGGTCACCGAGCTGTAGACCTCGGCGGTGAACAGGTCGGGATCGCGGTAGGGGATGGCCACCTGTGCCACACGGATCTCGGTCTGCACGGCGTCGGGCTTGTCGACGACCACGATGCGGTTGCGCTCGTAGCGCGGCGGTGCCACCTGCGGCAGGGTGAGGTCCGCGCCCTTGGCCCAGCCGCCGAAGGCGCGCTCGGCGCGGGCGAAGGCGTCGGCCGGCTTGACGTCGCCCACCACGGCCAGAAAGGAGCCGTTGGGGACGTAGTGGCCCTTGTGGTAGGCCACGAAGTCGTCGCGCGTCAGACCGCGCAGCGACTCGGGGGTGCCGCTCGCGGGGCGGCCATAGGGGTGGTTGCCGAAGACCAGGCGCTCGACGGCCCGGCTCGCCAGGTAGGAGGCGGTCTGCTGCTGGATCTGCAGGGCGCTCAGGGCCTGACGGCGCCAGCGCTCGACCTCGTCCTGCGGGAAGGTGGGGTGGAGGACGACGTCGGAGAGCAGGTCGAACCCGAGGTCGAGCTGGTCGGAGGTGACGCCGGCGGTGGCGTAGCCGGACTCGAGACCGGCGTTGGCGCTGACGTTGCCGCCCACGAAGTCGATGGTCTGGGCGATCTGCTGCGCCGAGCGGCTGGCGGTGCCCTTGGTGAGCAGCAGGGCGGTGGCCTCCGCGAGGCCGGACTTCCCTTCCGGCTCGTAGGAGCGGCCGCCCTTGACCACCAGGCGCAGCGAGACCAGGGGCTGCTTGTGCTGCTCGATGACCACGACACGCAGGCCGTTGGCCAGGGTCTTCTCCTGAAAGGCGGGGAAGTGGACCTCTTTGGCCGGGCCGGCTGGCGGTGGTGTGACCCGCTTGCGGGTCTCAGGCTTGGCGTCCGTCTGCGCGCCCGCGACACCCGGGAGGGCCGCCGCCAGCAGCAGGGCGGCGGCGGTAAGCGTGGGGAGGATCTGTTTTCTCATGGCTTCTTCACCTCGCTTGGGGCGGCGTCCTTCGCTCCCTCTTTCGCTCCCTGGCGCATGGCCTCGGGGAGCATGTAGACCACGGTGCGGTTCTCGGGGGCGAAGTAGGCTTTCGCCGCGCGCTGGACGTCGTCGGCGGAGACCTTCTGGTAGAGGGCGAGCTGGTGATTGACCAGCGAGACGTCGCCGAGGATGACGCCGGCGTAGCCGATGGCGCTCGCTTTGTCCTGGTCGGTCTGGCGGCCGAAGATGAGGCCCGAGATGAGCTGGTTCTTGGCCTTCGCCAGCTCCTCGGCGGTGACCGGCTGGTTCTTCAGGCGGTCCACCTCGGCCTGCAGCTCCTTTTCGGCGTCGTCGGGCTTCTGCCCGGCCTGGAGGATGGAAAAGAAGAAGAAGACGCCCGGATCTTCCAGCAGCACGGTCTGGCCGCCGGCGGCCACCGCGATCTGCTTGTCATAGACCAGCCGCTTGTACAGCCGCGAGCTCTCGCCGCCGGAGAGGATGCTGCTCGCCACCTCCAGGGCATAGGCGTCGGGGTGGCCGGCCTGCGGCACGTGGTAGCTGAGCACCACGGCCGGCAGGGGGGTGTTCGCGCCGTAGTCGGTGGTGCGGCGCTCGGCCGTCTGCGCCGGCTCCTTGGGGATCTCGCGCGGGATCGGCTTCCCCTGGGGGATGGGGCCGAAGTAGGTCTCGATCCACTTCAGGGCCTGGGCCGGGTCGAAGTCGCCGGCGATGACCAGGGTCGCGTTGTTGGGCACATAGTAGGTGGCGTGGAAGTCGCGCACGTCCTGGAGGGTGGCGGCGTCGAGGTCGGCCATGCTGCCGATGGGCAGGATGCGGTAGGGGTGGGTGGTGTAGGACTTGTCCAGCACGACCTCGAAGAGCCGGCCGAAGGGGGGGTTCTCCACCCGCAGCCGGCGCTCCTCCTTGACCACGTCGCGCTCGGACTTGAAGTTCGCCTCCGAGATGTCGAGCGCCCGCATGCGGTCGGCCTCCATCCAGAGGATGCGCTCCAGGTAGTTGGCGGGGATGGTCTCCCAGTAGAGCGTGCGGTCGAAGTCGGTGGTGGCATTGTAGCGGCCGCCGATGGAGCTGACGAGGTTCTTGAACTCCTCCAGCGGAATGTTCTCGGAGCCCTTGAACATGATGTGCTCGAAGAGGTGGGCGAAGCCGCTACGCCCCTTCTTCTCGTCCTTGGAGCCGACGTGGTACCACAACTGGACGTTCACCACGGGCGCCGAGTGGTCCTCATAGAGGAGCACCTGCAGCCCATTGGCGAGCTTGTGTGGCTGGATTTGCAGCGTCGGCGGCGTCACCTTGAGGGCATCCGCCGCCTTCGCCGGAGGGGTCAGCGCCAGGAGGGCGAACCCGGCGAGACCGGCGATGAGCGCTTTCAGCATCCGAATCTCCTTTGTAATGGTTGGCCGATATCAGGACCAGATACCGGGGACCAGCTTCCCGTATTTTCGCCTACGTTGCAACCTGGGGAAAGTTTGGAGTTGATCCCGGGTTGATCCCGAATTGCTCCAGGTTGCTCCAGACGTTGCCGGCGCGGTAGCTTACCGCTTATGAGAACCCGACGAATCCTCCCCATCTTCCCGGTGCTCCTCCTCGGTTCGTTGCCGCTCGCCGCGGCCCCGCCGGGCGTGGCTCTCCGGCCGGACAAGGTGCTCCCCGCGCCCCCCGACGTGGCGGCGCCCCCGGCCGACGCCCAGGTGACGGCGAGCGGCCTCGCCAGCAAGGTCCTCCAGCCCGGCACGGGCACGGAGCACCCGGTGCCCACCGACAAGGTGAAGGTGCACTACACGGGATGGTCGACGGACGGCAAGATGTTCGACTCCTCGGTGGCCCGCGGCCGGCCGGCGGTGTTCCCTCTGAACCGGATGATCGCCGGCTGGATAGAAGGGGTGGGGCTGATGGTGGTGGGGGAGAAGCGGCGGCTGTGGATTCCCGCCAGGCTGGCGTACGAGGGGCATCCCGACAAGCCGCAGGGGATGCTGGTCTTCGACGTCGAGCTGTTGGATATCCTGCGCGTGCCGGAGGCGCCGCCGGACGTGGCCGCGCCGCCGGCCGACGCTCAGCATTCCGAATCCGGCCTCGCCTGGAAGGTACTGAAGCCCGGCACCGGGACGCTGCACCCCAAGCGGGACAGCATCGTCCGCGTGCACTACACGGGCTGGACGACGGATGGCAAGATGTTCGAGTCCTCCTATGCCAAGGGCACCCCGGCCACCTTCGAGCTGACCAAGGTGATCCCGGGATGGACGGAGGGCTTGCAGCTCATGACCGCCGGCGAGTCCCGCCGCTTCTGGATCCCCAAGAACCTCGCCTACCGGGGAGCTCCCGGCAAGCCGGAGGGGATGCTGGTATTCGACTTGGATTTGATCGAGATTACGAAGCCGTAGGGGGAGGCGCGGCAGAAGGCCGAAGACAAGGACAGCAGGGACACCAGGGACAGCAGGGACGAGAAAGCTTCAGGCTCGGCTACGGTGTTCTTGTCCCTGCTCTCCTTGCGGTCCCTGCTGTCCCTGTCTTCCTGCCATCCAGCGCTGCCTTCCGAGGCGCTCTCGGAGGGCTTCAGCCGCATACACGCCATGCCTCGCTCGAACCGCAAAGTCCCCCCACTCCCCGATCCCGAAAACGGGACGTGGCAGGGGCGGTCCGTGGCGCGGCGGTTCGTGTCGCCGGACGGTCTCACCGTGCTGGTGGGGCGGACGGCCGAGGACAACGACGTGCTGACCTTCAAGCTGGGGAGCCCGCGCGACTTCTGGCTGCACGTGGCGGCGGAGTCAGGCTCGCACGTCGTGGTGCGCAACCCCGGGGGGATGGACCGCCTGCCGAAGGAGACCGAGCAGCTCGCCGCCGCGCTCGCCGCCGGCTACAGCAAGGCGCGCAAGGGCGGGCGGGTGGCCGTCCACCTCTGCCGCTGCGAGGACGTGAGCAAGCCCCGCGGCTTCCCGCCCGGCAAGGTGCTCCTCGACCGCTACCGCAGCGTCCAGGCGTCGCCCTGGCGGCCGGATCTTGCAAACATGGATTAGGAGTCTGCGCGGTAGGAGGCCAGAGCAGGGACTTCAGGGACAGCAGGGACTTCAGGGACGAAGAAGGCCCGATCTCGGCGGATTCTCTCTTGTCCTTGAAGTCCCTGCTGTCCCTGAAGTCCCTTGCTTCACAGCGACTGCAGAATCACCGCCGCGCTGCTGCGGGCCACTTCGCCCGGGGCGTCGACGTTGAGGGCGGTGAGGACGCCATCCTTGACCACGGCGGCGTAGCGCTGCGAGCGGATACCCATGCCGAAGCCGCGGGCGTCGAGCTCCAGCCCCAGCGCCCGGGCGAGGTCGCCGTTGCCGTCGGCCAGCGGTACGATCTTGTCGCCCACCCGCTGGGCCTTGAGCCAGGCGGTGAGCACCTCGACGTCGTTGACCGCCGTGCAGGCCACGACATCCGCGCCGCGCGACTTGAGGTAATCGGCCAGCTCGATGTAGCCGGGCAGGTGGTGGTCCGAGCAGACCGAGGTGAAGGCTCCGGGCACGGCGAAGAGCACCACCGTCTTCCCCTTGAAGAAATCCTCCGTCCAGACGCTCTCGAAGACGCCGTCGCGGACGGTCTGCAGTTTCACATTGGGGAGCTTCTCCCCGACCTGGATCGCCATCGTCATTCCCCCCTGACGTTTCAGCCTATCAGACCTCCGCCACCGGGCTCTCCTGGTGGGTGAGCGAGCGGGTGGAGCCGCGAGGGAAGAGCAGGGCGATCAGGAGGCCCGCCACGGCGAATCCGGCGAGGGCCACGAACACGCCCTGAAGGCCGTGGAGCAGCGCCCCGGTGAGCCGGTGGAGGGTGGCGGGATCGAGATGGGCGCGCAGGGCCGGGTCGAGCATGGCGTCGGCGCTCACGCCCGGGCCGGCCACGGACTGGAGGCGGGAATTGAGCAGCGCCCCCAGGGCAGCCACCGCCACGGCGCCGCCGATGCAGCGGAAGAACTGCACGGAGCTGGTGGCCACCCCCCGGCGCTGCCAGGGCACGGCGTTCTGTACGCCCAGCAGGTAGGGCATGGAGGTGAAGCCGAGGCCCAGGCCGACGATCATCATCGCCAGCATGACCGGAGCGCGGCCGGTGCCGGGGCCCGTGAGGGCGAGGAGCGCCGAGCCCGCGACGATCAGCACACTGCCGCCCAGCGACATGGAGCGGTAGCCGACCCGCATCAACATCCTGCCCGCGATGGTGGAGGCGATCGGCCAGCCGATGAGGATCGGCGCGAGGATCGTGCCGGCGTCCACCGCCGAGCCGCCCAGCACCCCCTGGCCGAACATGGGCACGTAGGCGGTGAGTGCGAAGAGCAGGACGCCCACCAGGGTATTGCCGGCGCTGGAGACGGCGATCAGCCGGTTGCGGAAGAGGTCCAGGGGGAGCATGGGCTCGGGGGCGCGCCGCTCCTGCCAGAAGAAGACGGCGAGACAGATGAGGGAGCCGGCGAGCAGGCCGAGGGTGCGGACGTCGCCCCAGCCCCAGGCGCTCGGTCCCTCCAGCAGGGCCAGCAGCAGCAGGGTGACGGCCGCCGTCAGGCTCACGGTGCCCAGGACGTCGAGCTTGTGCTGCCGCCGGGGCGTCTCCTCCCGCAGCCAGATCTGGAGCAGCCAGGCCGACAGCAGGCCGAAGGGGACGTTGATGTAGAAGATCCAGCGCCAGGAGAGGGCGTCCGTGATCAGCCCCCCCAGCAGCGGCCCGAGCAGGCTCGACAGGGCCCAGACGCCGGAGAAGATCCCCTGGATCCGGCCCCGCTCCTCCAGGGTGTAGATGTCGCCGGTGATGGTGATGGCCACCGGCTGCACCCCGCCGGCGCCGAGCCCCTGGATGGCGCGGAAGATCACGAGCTGGGCGAAGGAGCGGGAGAGGCCCGAGAGGGCGGAGCCCAGGAGGAAGAACGCCACCGAGATCTGATAGATGCGCTTGCGGCCGAAGAGATCGGCCAGCTTGCCGAACAGCGGCACGGTGGTCGTGGAGGTGAGCAGGTAGGCCGAGAACACCCAGCTATAGTGGGAGACGCCCCCCAGCTCGCCCACGGCGGTGGGCACCGCCGTGGCCACGGCCGTGGCCTCCAGAGCGGCCAGGAACATCCCCAGCAGGATGGCGGCGGTGACGAGCTGGCGTTCGCGTCCGGGCTGCATGGCAGTCGCGGAGTCTACCGTCTAAACGTTGGGGAACGGTGGCGTATACTTGCGCGCCGGGAAAATCGCCATGAAAAAGCACTCTCTCCTCCTTCGCTTGATCCTCGTCCCTCTCTTCGCCCTCGGGGTGGCCCTGGCCTCGCTCGGACAGCAGCCGCATGAGCATGGAGCGCCGCCCCAGGGCGCGCCGGCTCCAGGCACGGACGGCACGGTGATCGACGTGCCGCCCGTCGACGTGGGCGCGCAGACCCTGGAAGCGCGCGCGCAGGCGCAGCGGGCGACCGCGGACCGGTTCAAGGTCCCCATCGACTTCAAATTCACCGATCGCGTCGAGGAGAGCGGCATCACGTTCGTCAACCAGATCGTGGACGACGCCGGCAAGACGTACAAGGCGGCCCACTACGATCACGGCAACGGCGTCGCCGCCGCGGACGTGGACGGCGACGGGCTCGTGGACCTCTACTTCACCAGCCAGTTGGGCGGCAACGAGCTGTGGAAGAACCTGGGAGGCGGCAAGTTCCGCAACGTCACCGCCGAGGCCGGCGTGGGCCTGCCCGGCATGATCTCGGTCTCCGCCTCCTTCGCCGACGTCGACAACGACGGCGACCAGGACCTCTACGTGACCACGGTGCGCCATGGCAACTTCCTGTTCGAGAACGACGGCAAGGGCCACTTCAAGGACATCTCGAAGGCGGCCGGCGTCAACTACTCCGGCCACTCCTCGGCCGCGGTGTTCCTGGACTACGACGGCGACGGTCTGCTCGACCTCTTCCTCGTCAACGTCGGCAAGTACACGACCGAGGTGAAGGGGCGGGGAGGCTACTACCTCGCCATGGCGGATGCGTTCTCCGGTCACCTCCATCCGGACCGTACGGAGCGCAGTGTCCTCTATCACAACCTCGGCGGCAACCGTTTCCAGGACGTCTCCGCGGCCCTGGGGCTCCTCGACGGCTCGTGGAGCGGCGACGCCAGCCTGGTCGACTTCAATCACGACGGCTTCCCCGATCTCTACGTCCTCAACATGCAGGGGGACAACCACTACTGGGAGAACCAGGGAGGCAAGCGGTTCGTGGACCGCACGCGCGAATTCTTTCCCAAGACCCCCTGGGGCGCCATGGGCATCAAGTCGTTCGATTACGACAACGACGGCAACCTGGACCTGTTCGTGACCGACATGCACTCGGACATGGTCAAGGAGGTCGCTCCCGAGGACGAGAAGGTCAAATTCCTTTTCAAAGGCGCGGAGAAGTTCTTCGATCACCCGGAGAACCACATCTTCGGCAACGCCTTCTGGAAGAACCTGGGCAACGGCACGTTCAAGGAGATCTCGGCCGACCTCGGGCTGGAGAACTACTGGCCCTGGGGCGTGAGCGTGGGCGACCTCAACGCCGACGGCTGGCAGGACGTCCTGATCACGGCCAGCATGAACTATCCCTTCCGCTACGGCGTCAACTCGCTGATGATCAACAACCAGGGGACGGGTTTCCTCGACGCCGAGCTCCTGCTGGGCATCGAGCCGCGCCGCGGCGGGAAGACCCGCCAGCCCTGGTTCACCCTCGACTGCTCGGGGGAGGACAAGGCCCACAAGCTCTGCCAGGGGCGCACCGGCCGCGTCACCGTCACCGGTACGCTCGGCACCCGTTCCTCGGTGATCTTCGACCTCGACGGCGACGGCGATCTGGACGTCGTCACCCAGGAGTTCAACGCCAGGCCGCAGGTCCTGGTGAGCGATCTGGCGCAGAAGCGGCCGGTCCACTACCTCCAGGTCCGCCTCATTGGCAGGACCTCGAACCGCAACGGCCTCGGCGCCACGGTACGGGTTATCACTGGGGGCAAGACGTACACGCAATTCATGGACGGCTCCTCCGGCTACCTGTCGCACAGCATCCTGCCGCTCTATTTCGGGCTCGGGGACGCGACGCAGGCCGATCGCGTCGAGGTGGACTGGCCGTCCGGCATCAAGCAGACGGTCGCGGGGCCCATCGCCTCCGGCCGCACGCTCGACGTCACGGAGCAGCCGCGGAACCCCCGGAAATAAATGCGCAGTCTGCTCGGCGCGCTCCTCCTCTTCCTCTTTCCGGCGGCCCCTCCGGCGGCGCCGCCCAAGGCCGCTCCGGAGGAGGTCTTCGTGGACCGGGCGAAGGAGCTGGGGGTGGACTTCGTCCACGTCAACGGCATGTCCGGACGGCTGTACACGCCGGAGATCATGGGCTCCGGCGTCGCCCTTTTCGACTATGACGACGACGGCGACCTGGACGTCTTCTTCGTCCAGGGCGGCCCGCTTGGTCCTCAGGCAGGTCCTCAGGCGGCGAAGCCCGCCGCCGTTCTCAACCACCGGCTCTATCGTAATGACCTCGTGGTGGGACCCCATGGCGAGCGCACGCTCCATTTCACCGACGTGACGGCGGAGAGCGGCCTGCGCCTCGGCGAGTCTTGCAGGGGGGGCATAGGGGTGGCCGCCGGCGATTTCGACAACGACGGCTGGACCGACCTCTACGTCACCTGCCTGGGCTCGAACCAGCTCTGGCACAACAACGGCCGCGACGCCGCCGGCCGGGTCACCTTCACCGAGGTCACGCTCAAGGCCGGGGCCGACGATCCGCGCTGGAGCGTGCCCGCCGCCTTCTTCGACTACGACCGCGACGGCTGGCTCGACCTCTTCGTCGGCAACTACCTGAAGTTCTCGTTCGAGACCGCCAGGCCGTGCCGCACTCCGGCCGGCGCCCCCGACTATTGCGGCCCGGTGCCGGCCGACGCCGTGCCCGGCCGTCTGCTGCACAACCGCGGCGACGGCACGTTCGAGGACGTCACCGCCAAGGCGGGGATCGCCGCCGAGTACGGCCCGGCGCTCGGCGTCAGCACCGCCGACTTCAACGGCGACGGCTGGATCGACCTCTACGTGGCCAACGACGAGACCCCGAACCAGCTCTGGATCAATCAGCGCAACGGCACTTTCAAGAACGACGCCCTGCTCGCCGGCGCCGGCGTGAGCGGCGAGGGCCGGCCGCAGGCCAGCATGGGCGTGGACGCCGGCGACTACGACGGCGACGGCGACGAGGACCTGGTGATGGACAACCTGACGGGCGAGGGCATCACCCTCTACCGCAACGACGGCACCGGGCTCTTCGAGGACGTGTCGCGGGCGAGCGGCCTGCAGACCCCCTCCTGGAAGCTCACGGGCTTCGGTATGGCCTGGCTCGACTACGACAACGACTCGCTGCTCGACCTCCTGGTGGTCAACGGCGCCGTCAAGAAGATCGAGGAGCAGGCGCGGGCCGGGGACCCCCTGCCGTTGCGCCAGGAGAAACAGCTCTTCCACAACCTGGGCAACGGCCGCTTCGAGGAGGTCGGCAAGCCGGCGGGCGCCGTCTTCGCCATTCCGGAGGTCAGCCGCGGCGCCGCCTTCGGCGACCTCGACAACGACGGCGACACCGACGTCGTGGTGAGCAACAACGACGGCCCGGCGCGCGTGCTGATCAATCAGCTCGGCAATCGGCGGCCGTGGCTGGGGCTGCGGCTGCTGACCGGCAAGCCCGGCCGCGACGCGCTGGGCGCCCGGGTGGAGCTGCGCCGCCTGGGGAAGCCCCCGCTCTGGCGCCGGGTGCGCACCGATGGCAGCTACGCCTCCGCCAACGATCCGCGGGTCCTCTTCGGCCTCGGCGACACGCCGCAGGTCGAGCGGGTGGTGGTGCACTGGCCGAGCGGCCGGGTCGAGGCCTTCAAGGACGTGCCGGCGGGGACCTACACGACCTTGCGCGAGGGGAGCGGAGCCGCGGTACCGTGATCCTGGCCCTCCCTGCCCTGCTGCTGACCGGCCTGCTCGCGGCTCCGCCGGCTCCCCGGGCGATTCCGGCGATTCAGGCGATCCCGGCAGTGGACACCTCGGCGATGGAGCCCGCCGTCCGCGAGCAGCTCGAAGCGGCGCGGCGGACCCTGGAGGAGGCGATCCAGCGGCTTCCCGCCGGATCGTCCTCGTCCTCGTCGGAGCTGGCCGAGGCCTTTGGCCGGTGCGGCCGGCTGTACGCGCTCTACAAGCTCAACGCGGCGGCCCGGGCCTGTTTCGAGAACGCCGCGCGACTCGCTCCCGCCGATCCCCGCTGGGCCTACACCCTTGGCGCCATGCTCCAGGTGACGGGCGATTTCGCGGCCGCCGAGGGGCGCCTCGGCCGTGCCCTGGAGCTGCGGCCGGGCGATCCGGCCACCCTGATCCGCCTCGGCGAGGTGCGGCTCCAGCTCGGACAGACGGAGGCCGCGCGCCAGGCGTTCGAGGCCGCCCTGCCCCTCGCCGGCGCCGCGGCGGCGGCCCACTTCGGCCTCGGCCGGGTGGCGCTCGCCAACGGCGACGCCCGCGTCGCGGCCGGACACTTCGAAGCCGTGCTCGCGAGCCAGCCCGGCGCCTCGGAGGTCCGCTCTCCCCTGGCGCTGGCCTATCGCAGGCTGGGGCGGCTCGACGACGCGCGGTCGGCCCTCGCGGGGTACGGCGACGGCCGGGTCACCTTCCCCGATCCGCTGCTGGAGCAGGTGGCCGCGCTCGGCGCCGGCAGCCGCCAGCTCGTGGTGGCCGGCACCACGGCGTTGCGTGCCAGGCGCTTCGCCGAGGCGGCCGAGGCCTTCCGCAAGGCCCTGGAGACCGACCCCCGGGATGGCACGCTCTGGGTCGGCTACGGCGTGGCGCTCGCGGGCCTGCGGGATCCGGCCGGCGCCGAGCGGAGCTACCGCAAGGCCATCGAGCTGGAACCGGCCAACGTACGCGCCCACTACAACCTGGGGACGATGCTGGCGGCGCGGGGCGCGGGGCGGGAGGCGATCGAGCACCTGGAGACCGCCGTCCGCCTCGATCCGGAGTCCCGGGACGCCCTCTTCAACCTGGGGCAGGCCCTGGCCGCGGCCGGCGAGCCCGCCCGGGCGCTCGACGCCTACGAGCGGCTGCTGAAGCTGAGCCCGGAGGATCCGGTGGCCCGGTTCCAGCATGCCCAGACCCTCTCCGCCCTGGGTCGTCACGCCGAAGCCGCCGCCGAGCTGGCCGCCGTGGTCGCCGCCGCACCGGGAGAGGCGGCGCCGCGCCTCGCCCAGGCGAGCGCCCTGCTCCGCGCCGGCCGCGACGCCGAGGCCCGGGCCTGCCTGGAGGAGGGGCTCGCCCGCCTGCCGGACAGCGAGCCGCTCGCCCAGCTCCTGGTGCGGGTGCTCGCCGCGTCGTCCCGGCCGGAGGTCCGCGACGGTGCCAAGGCCCTGGGAATCGCCCAGCGCCTGCTCGCCGCCGGTCCGACGGCCGAGCGGGAGGAGGCGCTGGCCCTCGCCCTCGGCGAGCTCGGCCGCTTCGCCGAAGCCGCGGATCACCAGCGACGGGCCCTCGCCAGCCCCGGGCCGGACTCGCCGGACCGGCAGCGCCGGCAGCGGTGCCTCGCGCTCTACGAGCACGGCGAGCCCTGCCGGGCGCAGGGTTCGCCATAGAATGCCGAGAGTGCTCCGCCGTCTCCTCGTCCTCGCCCTGGCCTTCGCGGCCATTTCCGCGATTTCCGCGACTGCCGCGATTGCCTCGGCGGCTGCGCCGTCTCCAGCTCCGGCGGAGACGGCCGCCACGTTGCGCAACCTCGGTCTGGCGCAGCTCGAGAACGAGCAGCCCGCACAGGCCGCGGAGACCTTCCGCCGGCTCCTCTCCTTGACGCCGGCCGATCCGCTCCCCGACGCCAACCTCGCCATCGCGGCCCTGCGCCAGCAGAAGAGCGAGGAGGCCCGGAGCTGGATCGCCAAGGCCCTCGCCAAGGCTCCAGGCCGGGCCGACCTGCTGGCCCTTCGCGGGGACGTCCTGCGGTGGACGGGCGAGGACGCGGAGGCCCTCGCCGCCTACCGCCAGGCCGCGACGGCGGCACCGGACCGCGTCGACGTCCAATACGCCCTCTATCACCAGGCCGCCGGCCTCACCGGTCCCGCGGCAGAGGCGGCTCTCGGCGCAGCCTTGAAGGCCCTCCAGAGGCTGCGGCCCGAGAGCGTCGTGGTCCTCCTGCAAAGCGGCCAGCGGGCCATCGCCGCCGGCGACCGGGCGGCAGCCACGCAGGCGTTCCTGCGCGTCCGCGAGCTCCTCGATCCGGCGCCGCCCGTGCCGGCCGCCGCCCTGGCCGCCGTGCTGGCCGCCCTGGAGTCCGGGAACGTGGCCTCAGGCCGGGTGCCGGCCCTGCGGCTGGAGAACGCCCTGAAGCCCACGCCGGTCTATCAGCGGGACCTGAAGGAGCTCGCTCCCAACGTCCAGGGCCTCCCCGTCGAGAGGTTCGCCGCCGAGCCGCCGCCGGCCTCCTGGGGCGATCCCGTGCCGGTGCGCTTCGCGGCCACGGCGCTGGCTGCCGATCCGACGCTGGGCCGCGCCCTGGCGGTAGGCGATTTCGACGGCGACGACCGGCCGGACCTGGTGCGGGTGGCGGCCGGTCCCGCCGCGGAGGGCCCGCCCCGGTTCCCCCGGCTGGAGATTCGCCTCGCGGCCAAGGGCTGGGCAGCCGTGCCCGGACCGGACGCCGCGGGCATCACCGGCCTGCTCGCCGCCGACCTGGACAACGACGGCCACCTCGACCTCGTGGGCTACGGGCCGCAGCGCGCCGTCTTCTGGCGGGGAAAGGGGGACGGCGGCTTCGAGGACGCCACGGCCGCGGCCGGCCTGGCCACCGCCTCCGGCGCAGCCGGCGCCGTGCTCGACTTCGACATCGACGGCGACCTCGATCTCGTATTGGGTGGTCGCGGGCTTGAGCTCTATCGCAACGCCCTCCAGGGTCCGCTGGAGGCGGTGGGGAAGCAGGCGTTTCCTGCTCCGACCCTCGCGGGGATTCGGGCCATTCGGGCCGTAGTGGCGAGCGACCTCGACCGCGACGGCGACCTCGACCTGATCGTGGCGCATGGCGGGGGGATCGCCGTGCTCGACAACCGGCGCCAGGGGCGGTTCGTGGACGTCACCGCCGCGGCCGGTCTCGCCGCGGCGGGTCCGGCCGAAGCCCTGGCCGCCGCCGACCTCGACAACGACGGCTGGCCCGACCTGATCACCGCCGGCGAGGGCGGCCTCGCCCTCTGGCACAACCTGGGCGGCGGCCGTTTCGCTCCCTGGCCAGTGCCGGGGTTGCCTCAAGGGAGGCCCTTCACGGCCGTCCTCGCCTTCGACGCCGACAACGACGGCCGGCTCGACCTCGCCGCGGCCGGCCCCGGAGGTGTCGTCGTCCTCGGCCAGCGGGGCACCTCGGCCGCGCCCACTTTCCAGCCGCTCGCCGTCGAGGGCGGACCGCCGTCCGCCACTGCCCTGACGGCGGCCGACCTGGACGGCGACGGCGACCTCGACCTGGTGGCGGCGGGGGAGAGCGGGCTCCACCGCCTGGCCAACGAGGGAGGCAACAGGAATCACTGGCTCGACGTGCGCCTCCGGGCTCTCACCACGGGGAGCGGCAAGAACAACCTCCAGGGGCTGGGCGCGGTGCTGGAGGTGCGGGCCGGCACGGCCTATCAATTCCGCGAGGCGGCGGCGGGGATCACCCACTTCGGCCTCGGCAGACTGCGCGCGGCGGACGTGCTGCGGGTGGTGTGGACCAACGGCGTCCCCCAGGACCGGCTGCAACCCGGCGTCGACCAGCGGGTGGTGGAGGAGCAGCTCCTCAAGGGGAGCTGTCCCTTCCTCTACGCCTGGACGGGCCAGCGCTTCGACTTCGTGACCGACCTCTTATGGAACGCGCCCATCGGCCTGCCCGTCGCGCCCGGCGTCTACGCCGGCGCTGATCCCGACGAGCTGGTGCGGGTGGACGGCGCTCGGCCGGTGGACGGCGTTTACCGCCTGCGCGTCACCGAAGAGCTGTGGGAGGCCGCCTACTTCGACGCCGTGCGGCTCTGGGTGGTGGACCACCCGGCGGACGTGGAGGTGGCGAGCCGTCTCAAGGTGGTGCCCGGGGAGCGTCAGCCCGTGGGCGTGCTGGCCGCCCGCGGTCTCCGCCCGGTGGCCGCGGCCTGGGACGGGAGGGGCGAGGACGTCACGGCCCGCGTCCGCGCCCGCGACGAGGTCTATGCTTCGGGCTACGAGCCCAGCCCGTATCAGGGGGTGGCCCGCCCGTGGACCTTCACGTTCGACCTCGGCGATCTCGGGGCTGCGCCGGGTGCCCCCATCCGGCTCTTCCTCGACGGCTGGATCTTCCCCGCGGACGCCAGCCTGAACCTCGCCGTGGCCCAGCGGCCGGACCTCCCCTACCTGCCGCCCCGGCTGGAGGTGGAGACGGCCGGCGGCTGGCGGATCCTGGTTCCCGCCATGGGCTTTCCGGCCGGCAAGACCAAGACCCTGGTGATGGACACGCCGCCGTTGCCGCTGGGCGCTCACCGGTTGCGCATCGTCACCTCTCTCTGGCTGGCCTGGGACCGGATCGCCTGGACCCAGGAGCGGGCGGACGTGACCGACAAGATTCCTCAAGTCCGCGCTCGCCTCCTGCCCCGGCAGGCCGAGCTGCGCTACCGGGGCTTCTCGGCTCTCGTTCGCCGGTCCCCCAACGGGCCTCACGGCTACGACTACGGCCGGGTGACGCCGGAGTCCCCCTGGCTGCCGCTCGCCGGCCATTACACCCGCTATGGCGACGTGGGCGAGCTGCTGGCGGCGGCGGACGACCGCTCGGTGGTGATGGGCCCCGGCGACGAGATCGCCCTCGAATTCGCCGCCGGCGGCCTGCCGCCCATCCCGCCAGGCTGGACCCGTACCGTCTTCCTCCAGAGCCAGGGCTGGGACAAGGACGCCGACCGCAACACCTGGGAGGCGCGGCACGTCGAGCCCCTCCCGTTCCGCGCCATGCGGCGCTACGGCGATCCCTTCCCGGACACGCCGGAGCTGCGGCACTACGTCGCGCGGTGGCTGACGCGGGCGGTGCCGCTCGAGCCTTGAGCGTTCCCCTCGTCAAACCCTTTGCGGGAACCTTGATCCTCTGCTATCTTTTAGAGTCCTCACAGGGGAGGCGTCCGTCTTTGTCGCTGCGCGGCCAGAGACTCAACCGCCCTCGAGAACGGAATAGGGCCTCGTCAGGCCAGGAGCGACAAGAGAATGGGAAAGAAGCTTTTCGTCGGAAACCTCAACTTCAAAACCACGGACGACGACCTGCGGACGCTGTTCGGCCAGGCCGGCACGATCGAGTCGGCAACGGTCATGATGGACCGGGCCACCGGTCGCTCCCGTGGTTTCGGCTTCGTCGAGATGAGCAGCGACGAGGAGGCCGAGAAGGCGGTCAAGGAGTTCAACGGCTACGAGTTCCAGGGCCGCGCCCTGAACGTCAACGAAGCCCGCGAGCGCACGCCCGGCGGTCCCCGCGGCGGCGGCTATGGCGGCGGGGGCGGTGGCTACGGTGGCGGTGGCGGCCCCCGCGGCGGCGATTTCAACTTCGCTCCCAGCGGCGGCGACGACAGCAGCGGCTTCGGCGGTGGCTTCAACCGCGGCAACTTCAAGCCCCGCAAAGAGGGCGGCAGCCGGCGCGGTCTGCGGGCCAAGAAGCGCAGCCTCTGAGCCTCGCGGACCCGCGGATACCGTCCTCGGATGACGATTCACGGTCCCCGTCTCCCGGAGCCTGCCCAGGCCCCGGACTCTGAAGCCTCGCCTTCCCAAGATCCCTGTCAGTACAGGTCGAAGAGCAGGATCCGCCCCTCGAGGGGCCCGTTCATCACCGGTATCCGCCGCCGGGGGCGGAGGCCGATGTGCTTGCCGCGGTCTTCGCCGCCGGCGAGGACGGCGGCCTTCCACCCTTTGTAGCGCTGCTTGAGCAGGTCGCCCAGAGCGCGCCAGCGGACGGCGTCGGTGCCCAGGCGCTCGCCGTGGGGCGGATTGACCAGGACGAGGCCGGGGCCGGGAGGAGGCTCGAAGGCGGCGGCGCCGCCGCGGGTGAGGGTGGCGCGGTCCAGGAGGTTGGCCTGCTCCAGGTTGGCCCGGGCGCCGCGCAGGGCCTCGGCGGATTCGTCGTTGCCGTGAAGGCGGACGTTCGGTCCCGGGGTGGGAATGGGCTCCTGGAGCACGGCGGTGAAGGCCGCGGGGTCGTAGCCGGGGAGGCGCTCGAAGGCCCAGTGGCGGCGCAGGCGGCCCGGAGGCCAGCCGAGGGCGAACCAGGCGGCTTCGACGAGCAGGGTGCCGGAGCCGCACATGGGGTCCACCACCGGGCCGCGGCCGTCCCAGCCCGAGGCCAGGACGCAGGCGGCGGCGAGCTGCTCGCGCACCGGGGCCGCGGTGGTGACGGCGCGGTAACCGCGGCGGTCCAGGGGCTCGCCCGAGGTGTCGAGGAGGAGGGTGGCGCGGTCGCGGAGGAGACGCAGGCGCAGGTGGAGGTCGGGGTCCTCGCGGTCCACGTCCGAGCGCCGGTCCCAGCGGTCGCGCTGGCCGTCCACCAGCCCATCCTTGACGGAGAGGGCGGCCCAGCGGGTGTCGCGCACGACGGAGGCCGTCGAAGTCGCCTGGATGACGAAGCTGCGGTCGGGGTGGAGAAGCGAGGCGACGTCGATCGCTCCGCGGCGTACCCGGGCGGGGGAGCGGCCGCCGGCGAGGGCTCGGGCGCCGGCGGCGAGAGCGGGGCCGTCCGGCGCCTCCCAGGTACCCAGCTCGACGAGGACCCGGTTGGCCGTGCGCAGCCGCCAGTTGGCGCGCCAGCAGTCCTCCCAGGTGCCGGTGAAGGCCACGGCGCCGCGCTGGCGCTCGACGTCCTGGGCTTCCAGGGCGCGCAGCTCCCCCTCCAGGATCTCCTCCAGGCCGAGGACGCAGGTGGCGATCAGGCCGATGGCCCTCATCACCCCGGCCCTCTTCTCCCAGCCTCCCCCCCGTCCTCCGGGAGAAGAGGGAGTGGTTTGTCTGAAGAAGAAGAAACAAGACCCTCTTCAAGCCCCCTCTCTCCCGGCGGAAGGGGGGGAGGCTGGGAGAGAGGGGGTTGGGGGAGTGAGGGTCCGGCCCCGGAGGGGCCGTCCCGATGCCGCTCCAGAAACGGCAACACCGCCTTCAGGAGCTCCTCCGGCCTCTCCTCCATCGGCAGGTGGCCGCACCTTTCGATCACCACGAATTCGGAGCCAGGGATGCGCGCCACCGCGCGCTGGCCGGAGGCGAGGGAGATCAACTGATCCTCGGCGCCCCAGACGGCGAGGGTGGGGAGGTGAATCTGGTCCAGCTCCACCTTGGGACCCGGCGCGAGGCGGGGGACGGTGAGGCCGTAGAAGGCATCGTCCGCGCCCTGGACGAGCAGGCGGTCCAGGTAGGCCTCCACCAGCTCGGGGGTGACCTGGGAGGGATCGTAGTAGGAGTGCTGGAGGGAGCGGCGGACCATATTGGGCCGTAGCGCCACGACGCGGACGAAGAAGTTGGACAGGGTGCGGAGCGAGGCGATGCGGCTGCGCCGGTCCTCGGGGTAGGTGGGGGCCGAGCTGTCCACCAGGATGAGAGTGCGGAAGCGCTCCGGGTGGCGCGAGGCCAGGAAGAGCGAGAGGCCGCCGCCGTAGGAGTGGCCGACGACGTGGGCGCGGTCGATCCCCAGGGCGTCCATCACTCCCAGCACCAGGGCCGTCTGCCCCTCGCGCGTGTAGGCTGCCGGGTCCTGCGGCCGCTGGGTGTAGCCAAAACCGTTGAGGTCGACCGCCACCACCCGGTGGGACGCGGCGAGCGCCGGTATCACTTTCCGCCAGAGGTAGGTGGAGGCGCCGAAGCCATGGAGGAGCACCACGGCTTCGCCCTCGCCCGCCTGCTCGACGTGCACGAGCTGGTCACCCACGCGGACGAACTGGCTCTGCGGAACCTCGCGGCGGATCTCGGCGAACGAGCGATAGGAGGAGCAGCCGGCGAGGAGCAGGACGATCAGGGCGAGGACGATCAGCAGGAGACTGGAGAGGAGGACGGGACGCATGGCGGGGAAGTGTATACCGCCCCCTCTCTGGCCTCGCTTGAGATCTGACCCTATCCGCCTCCCCGCGCCCAGCTCTCCTCTTCGTGCTGCTGCTGCCCCTCCTCCTCCGCCGGCCAGGGGATTCTGGCGCCGTCGAGGCGGTCGTCCCCCAGACGGTGGTAGAGGGCGGTGGCCCGTTCGAGGGAGCTGGCGGCCTTGCCGTACTCTCCCAGGTCGCAGAGGAGGTTGGTCAGCGCGCCCAGGAGGTTGGCCTCCTCCATGAGGTCGCCGGTGCCCATCTCCAGTTGAATGCGAGCCTGACTGAAGGCGAGGCGGGAGCCGGCGAGGTCGCCGGCGGTACGGCGGGCGTCGCCCAGGGCGGCGAGCGCGGTGGTCTTGAAGTCGGCGAGACGCTCCTCGCCGTAGATCTCGGGCGACAGCCGCTCGGCCACGGCGAGGGCCATCTCGGCCAGGCTCATGGCGGCGCCGGCGTCCCGGGGAGCCGCCCCGCGGCTCTTCTCCAGCAGGAGGTCGTAGAGCCCCCAGTGGTGGAGCCGCTCGTCGTTGCGCACCATCACAAGCTGGCGCGTCGGGGGGTGCCCTTCCAGCGTCGCCCACTGGACGATCGCGAGCCCCCGCTCCCGCCGGACCCGGTCGTGGGCCTCGGAGAGCACGTGCTCGGTGCGGCGGAACGCCTCGTCGTAGCGCACTCCCTCCCCGTCCGTCCGGACGGGGGGCCGCGGGCCGCGCTCCTGTCCGGCCGCGGGTCGCTCAGGTACGACCGCCAGCATCTGGCGGATCACGTTGCGGGAGTCCTGTCGGGAAAGCCTGAGCAGGTGGTCCACGTCGGCGGGGGAAACCCCCTCATCCATATCCTCAAGGTAGTCCACGTTACCCTCCTGAGAGTCATTGCAAAGTCCCCTCATAGTTCTAGTTGCCGCAAGAGCCGAAATAGTGACAACGCCGCAGCAGGAAAATGGCGGCGAAGTCGGACAGGTTCCAGAGAGCGGAGCTTTTGTCACCGCCTTTCGACTGACAGTGTCACCCGCCATCCCTATTCTCGCCCTCTGTTGGCGGGATATTGGCGGGGCATCGGCGGGGCGATGAGCCCGTGCCGGGAGGAGGCCGTTCCCTTGTCGATCGTGCTCGAGGACCTGACCAAGCGCTACGCCGGTCATCCGGTGGTCAACGCCGTCTCGCTCACCGTGGGGGACGGCGAGCTGTTCGTGCTGCTGGGCTCCTCCGGGAGCGGCAAGAGCACGCTGCTGCGGATGATCGCCGGCCTGACCGAGGTGGACGCCGGCCGGGTGATGCTCCACGGCCGGGACGTCACCGAGTTGCCGCCGGCCCGGCGCGGGGTGGGCTTCGTCTTTCAGAGCTACGCCCTGTTCCCCAGCCTCTCGGTGGCGGAGAACGTCGAGTTCGCCCTGGCGGTGCGCGGCACGCCGAAGACGGCGCGGCGGCGGCGGCGCGACGAGCTGCTGGAGCTGGTGGGGCTCGCGGGGCTGGGCGGCCGCATGCCGCGCCAGCTCTCGGGCGGCCAGCAGCAGCGGGTGGCCCTGGCCCGCGCCCTGGCCCATCAGCCGGAGGTGCTGCTCCTCGACGAGCCGTTCGGCGCCCTGGACGCCAAGGTGCGGGCGGACCTGCGGCGCACCATTCGCGAGATCCAGCGCGAGCTCGGCGTCACCACGCTCTTCGTCACCCACGACCAGGAGGAGGCCTTCGAGCTGGCGGACCGGCTGGCGGTGCTCTCCTTCGGCCGCCTGCTGGAGGCCGGACCGCCCGAGGAGCTGTACCTGCGGCCGGAGACGGAGTTCGTGGCCACCTTCCTGGGCACCGCCAACCTGCTGGTGGGGGAAGCGACTCCGCAGGGCGTGCGGGTGGGGCCGGTGTGCTTCCCGCTCGGCACGCACGCCGAGCCGAGGTCGGCAGACATTGTGGACACCACCGCCGCCCGCCGGGTACAGGTGCTCTTCCGGCCGGAGGACGTGGCGGTGCGCGACTCGGCCGAGGAGGCGAGCTTTCCGCTGCTCGGCCAGGCGGTGGTGGATCAGCGCGCCTTCATCGGCTCCTTCGAGCGTCTGCGCCTGCGGCTGCCCGCCCTGCCCGGGGTGCGGGCCATCGCGCCCGTGGTCCACTTCGGCAGCGATTCCATCTGGATCGAGGCGACGAGATCGCAGGACCAGGCCCGGCGCTTCCCCCTGCAGACGGGGGACACCACCTGGGTCGGCGTGCGGCGGGTGCACGCCCTGGTCCACCCCGGCCTGCGCTTCCTGCTGCTGACCGACGGCTCCGCGCCGTCGCGGGCGGCGCTCGCCCTGGGCGGCGAGCTGGCCCGCCTGGCCCATGCCCGGGTCGCCGTGCTGGCGCCGGGCACCGAGCCGGGGGAGGAGGCCGACCGCCGCCTCCAGGAGGCCCGCGAGCAGCTCGGCTCGGGTGTGGCGAGCCTGGAGAGCCGGACGAGCGGGGAGGCGACACCCGCGGCCGTGGCCGAGGAGACGTCGCGCCGGCCGTGCGACCTCGTGGTGCTGGGCACGGCGCCGCGGGACGGCCTGAAGCTGGCCGAGGACGTGATCTCCGCCGGCCAGCATCATCTGCTGCTGGTGCCGCCGGAGGCTCCCGGGCGGGCGCCGGAACGCTGGCTGATCTGCGTCGCCGTGGGCGAGCCGGGCAAGGCGGACGTCTCCTTCGCCGGCCGCCTCGCCCGGCATCTGCGGGCCGAGGCCACCATCCTGACCGTGCTTCCCGAGGCGGCGCGTCTCGACGACGGCGCCCAGACGGAGCGCTTCCTCGCCAGCAGCGCCCGCACCCTGGCGCGGATGGGGATTCCGGTCACCACTCGCATTCGCTACGGCGGGGTGCGGGCGGAGATCCTCGGCCAGCTCCGGGACGGCGGGCACGACCTGCTGGTGGTGGGCTCGCCGCTGCCGGGCAAGGACGGCGAGATCGAGCTCAAGGGGGTCGTCGGCCGGCTGCTGCCCGAGCTCCCCGGCCTGCCGCTGCTCATCGTCCGCTCGCCGGAGGCGTCGTCGTGAAGCCGGTCCTTCCTTTTTTCCAGAGGAGATTGCAATGAAGCACGTTCGTTTCTGGCTGGGCTGCGCGCTGCTGGTGTTCCTGCCGGTGGGCGCCCGGGCCCAGGACCCGCAGGCGCCGCAGGAGCAGCCCCCGACACCCCAGACGACCGATCAGAAAATCGAGGAGCTGGACCAGAAGATCCGCGTCCTAAACCGCAAGATCGAGCTCAATCAACTCGATCAAGAAGCCGCCGCGGAGAAGGCGAAGAACGCCGGTGGCGTGACGGCGGACAAGAACGGCTTTTCCATCAAGTCCGCCGACGGCGCCTATCGGCTCAGGATCGGCGGTTACGCCCAGCTCGACAGCCGCTTTTTCCTCGACGAGAAGCAGAGGTCGACCGTCGACACCTTCATCCTGCGCCGGGTGCGCCCCATCCTCGAAGGGACGGTGGCGAAGATCTTCGACTTCCGCATCATGCCGGACTTCGGCGCCGGTCAGACCGTGCTTCAGGACGCCTACGTGGAGGGGAGGTTCAGCCCCGCCTTCCGCGTCCGTGCCGGCAAGTTCAAGCCGCCGGTGGGTCTCGAGCGGCTGCAGTCGGGCGCCGACCTCCTGTTCGTCGAGCGCGCCCTGCCCACCAACCTGGTGCCCAACCGCGACCTCGGGGTGCAGGTCGCCGGCGACCTCGCAAGCGGCGTCGCCAGCTACCAGGTGGGGGTGTTCAACGGCGTCGTGGACGGCGGCATTGCCGACGCCGACACCAACAGCGAGAAGGACGTGGCGGCGCGCCTCTTCTTCCAACCCTTCATCCAGAGCGGCGGCCCCTTGAAGAACCTGGGCTTCGGCGTCGCCGGAACGTCCGGCAACCACACGGGCACGGCCGCCTCTCCCGGCCTGCCGTCGTATCGCTCGCCGGGGCAGGCGACGGTTTTCGCCTACCGCGCGGATGGCACGGCCGCGAATACCACGATCGCCGGCGGCCGCCACGTGCGCATCGTCCCCCAGGCCTACCTCTACAGCGGCCCCTTCGGCTTCCTGGCCGAGTACGTGTCGTCTCGCCAGAACGTGACGCGAGGCCTCGTCAGCCGGGATCTGGACCACCGCTCCTGGCAGGCGGCGGCCTCCTGGGTGATCGCCGGCGGCGAGCCCACCTACCGCTCGGTCAACCCCAAGGTCAACTTTGATCCGTCGGCCCACACCTGGGGCGCCTGGGAGGTGAAGGTGCGCTACAGCAAGTTGGACGTCGACGACGCCACCTTCCCCCTCTTCGCCAACCCGGCGACCGCCATCCGGTCAGAGAAGGCAATGGCGGCGGGGCTCAACTGGTACTTGAACCGGAACGTGCGGCTGCTTTTCGACTACGAGCGGACGAAGTTCGTCGGCGGCTTCAGCACCGGAGATCGCGAGGACGAGAAGCTCTTCTTCAGCCGCTTCCAGATTCAGTTCTGAGAAAAGGAACGATCCATGATGAAAACACCCTTTCTTCTCCGACTATTCGTCCTCACGCTGGGTCTGGCGTCCGCGGCGGGGCCTGCCATGGCACAGGTCAAGCTGCTCAACGTCTCCTACGATCCCACCCGCGAGCTCTACCAGGACGTCAACGGCGCCTTCGCCAAATACTGGAAGGGCAAGACAGGGCAGGACGTCGCCGTCCAGCAGTCGCACGGCGGCTCGGGCAAGCAGGCGCGGTCGGTGATCGACGGCCTGGAGGCCGACGTCGTCACCCTGGCCCTGGCGTATGACGTCGACGCCGTCGCCAATTCCGGCTTGACGCCGAAAAACTGGCAGACCCGGCTGCCCAACAACAGCTCGCCCTACACCTCGACCATCGTCTTCCTGGTGCGCAAGGGGAATCCGAAGAAGATCAAGGATTGGGACGACCTCGTGAAGCCCGGTGTCGCGGTCATCTCCCCCAATCCCAAGACCTCCGGCGGCGCCCGCTGGAACTACCTGGCGGCCTGGGGGTGGGCACAGAAGAAGTACGGCAGTGAAGCGAAAGCCAGGGATTTCGTCAGCCGCCTCTACAAGAACGTTCCCATCCTCGACACCGGCGCCCGCGGCGCTACCGTGACGTTCGTCGAGCGGGGGATCGGCGACGTGCTCATCGCCTGGGAGAACGAGGCCCTGCTGGCAGTGCGCGAGATGGGGGAGAAGGGCGCGTTCCAGGTGGTGGCGCCGTCGTCGAGCATCCTCGCCGAGCCGCCGGTGGCGGTGGTTGACAAGGTCGCCAACAAGCACAAGACGGCGGCGGTTGCCAAAGCCTACCTCGAATACCTCTACACACCCGAGGGACAGGAGATCGCCGCCAGACACTTTTACCGGCCTCGCAACGATGCGGTGGCCGCCCGGTACGCCAAGCAGTTTCCACAGGTGACGCTATTCACCATCGATCAGGTTTTCGGCGGCTGGACCAGGGCGCAGAAGACCCACTTCGACGACGGCGGCGTGTTCGACCAGATCTACGGAGCCGGCCGGTAGGTGAGCCGGCACCTGCGAGGGGGAAGCCCTCTGCCGGGGTTCGGCCTGGCGCTGGGCTTCACGCTGCTCTACCTCGGCCTGATGGTGATGATTCCGCTGTCGACCGTCTTCCTGAAGACGGCGACGATGACCTGGAGCCAGTTCTGGGCGGCGGTCGCCGGTCCGCGGGCGCTGGCCGCTTACCGGCTGAGCCTGGGGGCGTCGTTCATCGCCGCGTCGATCAACGTCCTTTTCGGCCTGCTCGTGGCCTGGGTGCTGGAGCGCTACAGCTTTCCCGGCCGGCGGCTGATCGACGCCTTCGTGGACCTGCCTTTCGCCCTGCCCACGGCCGTGGCCGGTATTGCGCTGGCCACGGTCTACGCCAAGAACGGCTGGATGGGCCGCTGGCTCGATCCGTTGGGCATTCAGGTAGCCTACACGCCGCTGGGGGTGGTGGTGGCGCTCACCTTCATCGGCCTCCCCTTCGTGGTGCGGACGGTGCAGCCGGTGCTGGCCGACCTCGATCCGGAGGTGGAGGAGGCGGCGGCCAGCCTGGGCGCCGGCCGCTGGCAGACGTTCCGGCGGGTGATCCTCCCCGAGCTGGTGCCGGCGGCAGTCACCGGCTTCGTGCTCGCCTTCGCGCGCGCCTTGGGGGAGTACGGCTCGGTGATCTTCATCGCCGGCAACATGCCGATGCGCTCCGAGATCACGCCGCTGCTGATCATGATCAAGCTGGAGCAGTACGATTACGCGGGCGCGACCGCCATCGCCATGGTGTTCCTGATCGCCTCGTTCTCCCTGTTGTTCCTGATCAATTTCCTGGCCTGGCGGCGCAACAAGCGGCTGCGGGCTGCGGAGGGCTCATGAGCGTCCCGAGAGCCGGAAGGCCGCGGGCGTTGAACGAGCCGCGGTGGGTCCGCGGGCTGCTGATCGGTACAGCGCTCGCATTCCTCGGGTTCTTTCTGTTCGTGCCTCTCGTCCTGGTCTTCTACGAGGCGTTCAAGGACGGGGTGGCCACCTATCTTGCAGCGATCAGAGAGCCGGTGGCGTTGGCGGCGGTGCGGCTGACGCTGCTGGTGGCGTTCATCGCCGTGCCCGTCAACTTCCTCTTCGGCCTCGCGGCGGCTTGGGCCATCGCCAAATTCCGCTTCCGTGGCAAGAACGTGTTGATCACTTTGATCGACCTGCCATTCTCCGTTTCGCCAGTGATCTCGGGCATGATGTTCGTGCTCCTCTTCGGGGCCCACGGCTTCTTCGGGCCGTGGCTTCAGAGCCATGATCTGAAGATCATCTTCGCCGTGCCCGGCATCGTGCTGGCGACGATGTTCGTGACCTCGCCGATGGTGGCCCGCGAGCTGATTCCCCTGATGCAGGCCCAGGGGAGCGACGAAGAGGAGGCGGCGCTGACCCTGGGCGCTTCGGGTTGGCAGACCTTCTTCAGGGTGAGCCTGCCGAAGATCCGCTGGGGGCTGCTGTATGGCGTGGTGCTCTGCAATGCCCGGGCAATGGGCGAGTTCGGCGCCGTCTCCGTGGTCTCCGGGCACGTGCGCGGGCTGACCAACACCATGCCCCTGCACGTCGAGATCCTCTACAACGAATACCAGTTCTCCGCCGCCTTCGCCGTCGCCTCCCTGCTGGCCCTGCTGGCACTGGTGACGCTGGCGATCAAGAGCGCGATCGAGTGGCGGACGGGGCGGTAGGGAGAACAGTCCAACAGCTTGTTGGATCGATTGTGTCGAGTCGAGCTAAGCTGAATTCCCATGCGCCGCCTCTCCCTCAGCACCCTCCTCATCGGCCTCAACGCCGGCCTCGTCCTCATCGCCGTGGTGGCGGTGGCGGTGGCGGCGGTGGGGCTGATCGAGCGGTTCGCCCAGGAGCAGGCCCTGGCGCGGGTGAACCTGGCGGGGGCGAGCGCGCAGGAGGCGGTGGAGCGGTCGGCGCGGGACGTCGCCACCTCCGCCCATCTGCTGGCCGAGCGACCGACGGTGAAGCGCCTGCTGGGGGAGCGGGACTTGCCCGGAATGACCGCGTTCCTGGACCGCTTCCGCGGCACCAGCCACCTTTCGGGTGTGGTGATTTTCAGCCACGGCCGCATCTTCGCCGCCGGCGGCGCACCGCTCCCCTGGGAGACGATCGTGCGCCGCGCCGGTGCGGAGGGGAGCTCCTTCGTCACCCGGCTTCCGGACGGCTCCCTTCTGCTGGCCGCAGCCTCGCCCCTGGCGTCCCTGCCGGAGTCGTCCGCGGCGGCGGCCCTCGTCCTCGACGCGCCGTTCGCCCATCAGATCGAGGCGCAGGTGGGATTGCCGGTGGCGATCCTCGATCCCGAGCGGGCTCTGGCCGATCCTGACGATCCTCGCATGCCGCTGCGGGCGGAGGTGCTGGCCAGCGGCGAGCCGGGCTCCGGGCTGCTGAAGAAGGCCGACCGCTACGTCTCCGTGCGACCCCTGCGCACCCCTTCCGGCGAGGTGGCGGCGCTGGTCGAGACCGGGCTGCCGCGGGATACGGTGGCCGGCTCCCTGGCCCGCCTGGTGCGCAACCTGCTCCTGCTGGCGCTGCTGGTGGCGGCGCTCGCGACACTGTCAGGATGGGCCGTGAGCCGGCGCCTCACCCGTCCGGTCGAGGCCCTCACGGCCGCCGCCGCCCGCATCGGCCGGGGCGACCTCTCGACACCGGCGCCCCGCGCCCCCGGCGCCGAGTTGGGAATGCTCGCCGCCACCATGGAGGAGATGCGCCGCCGGCTCCTCCAGGTCACCTCCGAGCTGCGCCGCCGCCAGGCCGAAGGCGAGGCCATCCTCACCGGCATCACCGAGGGGGTGTTCAGCGTCGACCGCGACCGCCGCATCACCTATCTCAATCCGCAGACGGCGGCGCTGCTGGGCGTCCGTCGCGAAGAGGCCCTGGGGCGTTTCTGCGGCGACGTGCTCAATCCCCGCGGGCGGGACGGCGTGCGGCCCTGCGAGGAGAGCTGCCCCATCGTTCATGCCCGCTTTCGCGGCGGCGCCAGCGCCACGGAGTACCTGCAGCTCCGCGACGGCGGGCAGCGCGCCGTGGTCATCGCCAGCGCCCCGCCGGCCGAGGCGCAGCAGTTCCAGGTGATCCGCGACGAGACCGACGTGGAGGCCGCCCGCCGTCAGCGCGACGCCGTGCTGGCCAACGTCTCCCACGAGCTCCGCACCCCGCTCTCGGCCCAGCTCGCCTCGATCGAGCTGCTGCGCGACCGGCTCCTCCAGTCCCCCGGCGGTCTGGAAGGTGAGACCCGGGACCTCGTCCTGTCGCTGGAGCGCGGGAGCCTGCGCCTGACTCAGCTCATCGACAACCTGCTGGAGAGCGTGCGCATCGAGTCGGGGCAGGACTCGATCCGCAGCCGGCCAGTGGCCCTGGACGAAGTGATCGAGGATGCGGTGGAGATGACCGCGCCCCTCCTCGCCCAGCGCGGCCAGTCCATCGAGGTGGACCTCCCCTATCCGCTGCCGGCGGTGCGGGGGGATGCGCCGCGGCTGATCCAGGTGTTCGTCAACCTCCTCGCCAACGCCAACAAGTTCGGCCCCCCGGGTTCCGCGGTCCGTGTGGGCGGCGCGGTGGAGGAGGGCACCGTCTGCCTGTGGGTGGAGGACGAAGGGCCGGGGTTCCCCGTGGACTCGGGCGATGGCGCCCTGTTCGGCCGGTTCGTGCGCCGGGCCGGCGAGGGGGAGGAGCCGGAGACGAGCGGCATGGGGCTGGGGCTGTGGATCGTGCGCTCCATCGTGGAGCGGCACGGCGGCACGGTCGAAGCGGGCTTGAGGGCAGGCGGCAGGGGGACCCGGATGCGGGTCGTCCTCCCGCGCCAGAGAGCGGTGGAGGGAACGGCAGCATGAAGATTCTCGTGGTCGACGACGACCTGGAGCTGGCGGGGCTGATCGGCTACGCCCTGCGCCAGGCGGGCTACCTGGTAGTGGAGGCGGCGGACGGCCCCGCGGCGCTGGCCGCCTTCGAGCGGGAGGCGCCGTCGCTGGCGATCCTCGACGTCAACCTGCCGCGCCTCTCGGGTCTCGAGGTCTGCCGACGGATCCGCGCGGCCGGCTCGTCGATCCCCATCATGATGCTGACGGTGCGCAACGCCGAGGAGGATCAGGTGCAGGCCCTGGACCTGGGCGCGGACGATTACCTCACCAAACCGTTCAGCCCCCGCACCCTGCTCGCCCGGGTGCGGGCCCTGCTGCGGCGGGGAGGAGTGGAGAAGCCCGCGCCCCTGGCAGCGGGAGACCTGACGCTGGACCTGGAGGTGGCGGCGGTGTCGGTGGCGGGCCGGGAGCCGGTGCGCCTGACGCGGCTGGAGCTGCGGCTGCTCCAGATCCTCCTCGCCAACGCCGGCCACACGCTGCCATCGGAACGGCTGCTCGCCCACGTCTGGGGCTCGCGCGGCGCGGGGGATCGCCAGCTCTTGAAGCAGCTCGTCCACCGCCTGCGCCAGAAGATCGAGGCGGACGCCGCCCAGCCCCGCTACCTGGTGACGGTGAGCGGCGTCGGCTACATCCTGCGGCCCGCAGGGACGGACGCGGAATAGCTGGCGCTCAGCTCCATGGGTGTGTCGAACGCCCCGCCGGGATTCCCTCCGCCGAGCCGCTCGTAGAGCCGGCAGGCGCGTTCGAAGGCCCGGTCCAGAGCTTTCTCATAGCTCCCCTCCGCCACCGGCTGCACGAGCCGGCGGCCGGGTAGGACGGGCTCCGAGGCCTGGGCGGCCTGGGCCAGGAGCTGTCGGACGATGTGCCGGCGCTCGGTGTGCCGGAGCCGTCCGGCGGCAAGCTCCTCGATCTGGTCCCGGGAGACGGGCTGTAGGATCACGTCACGCATCTTCAATCCCTCCCGCACCTGGACCGGCACGTTCTGTCATGCCGATCTTTCTGCATCTTTCCGCGTTATGTAGCACGAAACATGCCAGCAGGAAACATACCTGGGGATTGGAGCCGGAAGGCAGAGCCCACCAGCGCCCGGCTGGTATCCTTTTTGCGGAGGAGATTGGCCATGGAGATCCTGCCCGCCCCTCACGCCACCCAGCCCGGCCTGCTGATCGCCATCGGCGGCGCCGAGGACAAGACGCGCGAGCGCGTCGTCCTCAACTACTTCCTGGAGGCCGCCGGCAGCGCCGATGCCAGCATCGTGGTGCTGGCCACGGCCTCGGAGTCGCCCGAGACGGGCGACCGCTACGCCGACCTGTTCCTCGCGTTGCGGGCCGAGAACGTCGAGGTGCTGAAGATCGAGACCCGTGCCGACGCCGTCGAGGCGGGCTCGGACGCCCACGACCTGCTGGAGTACGCCACCGGCCTGTTCATCACCGGCGGCAGCCAGCTCAAGCTCTCCTCGGCCCTGGGCGGCACGGAGATCGCCGAGACCATCCGCCGCCGCCACGCCGCCGGCATGGTGGTCGCCGGCACCAGCGCCGGCGCGGCCCTGCTCTCCGAGCACATGATCGCCCTGGGGGAGAGCGGTTCGACGCCGCGCCGCCGGCTCGTCCATCTCGCCAAGGGGCTGGGCCTGGCGCCGAATCTGATCATCGATCAGCACTTCCGGCGCCGCGACCGCCTCGGCCGCCTGCTGACGGCCCTTTCCTACAACCCGGAGCCCCTGGGCGTGGGGATCGACGAGGACACGGCCGCAATCATCAGCGGGAGCAGCGGCGCCGGCGAGCTGTCCGTCCTGGGCGCCGGGGCGGTGATGGTGGTCGATGCCTCGCAGATGCGCTTCACCGACAGCCACGCCATCCACCGTGGTCAGCCCGTCGCCATGATGGGTTTGAAGCTCGACTTCCTCACCACCGGCTGCCGCTATGACCTGAACCGCCGCATCGGCATCGCGCCGCCGCCGCACATGATCCATCTCGCGGATCCCATGGAGCGCCGCGCGCCCGTGCGGCCGCCGGTGCATACCGAAGAGGTGTCCGTCGGCTCCGAAGACGACGGCGAGTGACCTCGACGTTTTCTTTCATTGGCACACCGATTGCTCACGTTTCCTCGCGTGAATCGAGCCCAGGCTTCTTCAGCAACTCTCCCTCGGGAGGCCCGTTCACGTCATGAAAGTCCTCGAGACCCGGATCTATCGCGGCCCCAACCTCTACGCCCTCTGGCCCGTCATCCGTCTGCGTCTGGACCTCGGCGAGCTGGAGTGGTTCCCCACTGTCAAGCTGCCGGGCTTCGCCGCCCGGCTGGTGGAGCTGATCCCGACGCTCTCCGAGCACACCTGCTCCTACGGCGAGCCCGGCGGCTTCGTGCGCCGGATGACCGAGGACGAGGGCACATGGCTGGGGCACGTGCTGGAGCACGTGGCCCTCGAGCTGCAGTGCCTGGTGGGCACGCCCGTGACCTTCGGCAAGACGCGCAGCCACGGCCTGCCGCGAGGCCAGTACCACGTCGTCTACAGCTTCTGTGAGGAGTCCGTGGGTGTCGCCGCCGGCCGCTTCGCCCGGCGCCTCATCCACCATCTCCTGCCGCCGGAGTTGGAGGCCCATGACCCCGCGCCGTTCGATTTCGCGGCCGAATTCGAGGCGCTGGTGCGGCTGACCCAGCGCCGGGCTCTGGGTCCCTCGACCGCCGCCCTGGTGAAGGCCGCCGAGGAGCGGGGCATCCCCTGGATCCGCCTCAACGACGCGTCGCTGGTGCAACTCGGCCACGGCAAGTATCAGCGGCGCATTCAGGCCACCGTCACCAGCGAAACGCGCCACATCGCCGTCGAGATCGCCTCCGACAAGCGGCTGACGCAGCGCATCCTGGAGCAGCTCGGCCTGCCGGTGCCGCGGCAGTCCGTGGTCGTCGACGCCGAGGAGGCCGTCGAGGAGGCGGACTGGCTGGGCTATCCCGTGGTGGTCAAGCCGCTGGACGGCTCCCACGGCCACGCCGTCGCCACCGGCCTCAAGACGGCGGACGAGGTCCGGGCCGCTTTCGGGAAAGCCCTGGAGGAGTCGTGCGGCGTCATCGTCGAGACCTTCCAGACCGGCAATGACTATCGCATCCTGGTGGTGGGCGGAAAGGTGGTGGCGGCGGCCCAGCGGGTCCCCGGCCACGTGGTCGGCGACGGCCTCCATACGGTGCTCGAGCTGGTGGAGATCGTCAATCGCGATCCCCGGCGGGGCGTGGGTCACGAGAAGGTGCTCACCCGCCTGGAGCTGGACGATCAGGCCCTGCGGCTGCTCGCGGCCGCCGGCCTGACCCTCGATTCGGTTCCTGCCGAGGGCCGGGAGGTCTATCTGCGCTCAACCGCGAACCTCTCCACGGGCGGCACGGCGATCGACAAGACCGACGTCCTGCACGAGGACAACCGGATCATGGCCGAGCGGGCCGTCTCCGCTCTCGGCCTCGACGTGGCCGGGATCGATTTCATCTCGCCCGACGTCTCGCGCAGCTTCCGCGACGTGGGGGGAGTGATCGTGGAGGTCAACGCCGCCCCGGGGCTGCGCATGCACCTCGCTCCCACCGAGGGCAAACCCCGGGACGTGGCTGGCCCGATGATCGACGGCCTCTTCCCACCGGGCGTCCCGTCGCGCATCCCCATGGCGGCCATCACCGGCACCAACGGCAAGACCACGACGACCCGCATGGTGGGGCACGTCCTGAAGCTCGCCGGCCATACGGTTGGGATGGCGACCACGGACGGCGTCTACATCGACGGCAAGCTCACCGTCCGCGGCGACATGACGGGCCCCTGGTCGAGCCAGCTCGTGCTGCGCGATCCCTCGGTCGATGCCGCCGTGCTGGAGACGGCGCGGGGTGGCATCGTCCGTTCGGGCCTCGGCTGGCGGCGGTGCAACGTCGGCGCCGTGCTCAACGTCGCCGCCGACCATCTGGGACTGGGAGGCATTCAGAGCCTGGACGACCTGGCGCGGGTCAAGCAGGTGGTGGTCGAGGTGGCGGAGGACTTCTGCGTGCTCAACGCCGACGACGAGCGGGTGGCACGCATGGCCGAGCACAGCCCGGGCGAGCCCATCTGGGTGACCATGGACCCGGGCAACGAGCGCGTGCGGCGCCACATCCGCAACCGCGGCCAGGCCGTGACGCTGGAGCCGGGGCTCAACGGTCGCCTCCTCGTGCTCTATCAAGGGGAGGAGCCGGTGCCGCTGCTCTGGGCGCGCCAGATCCCCGCCACCCTGGAAGGGAAGGCGCAGCACAACATCCAGAACGCGATGTTCGCCGCCGCCATCGCCGTCGGCCTGGGGATCGGCGCCGAGTCCATCCGCCAGGGCCTGCGGACCTTCTCGATGGATTTCGCCAAAACCCCGGGACGGCTCAACTTCTACAACGAGCATCCCTTCCGGGTGCTCCTCGACTACGCGCACAATGCCCACGGCATGGAGGCGGTGGCGCGCATGGTCCGCGAGCTGGCGGTGCCCGGCCGTCGTATCGGGGTGATCGCCGCGCCGGGCGACCGCCGCGACGAGGACGTCCTGGCCCTCGCCGCCGCCGCGGCCCGGGCCTTCGACCTCGTCTTCCTCCGCGAGGACGACGACCTGCGGGGTCGCCGTCCCGGCGAGGTGGGGGAGCTCCTCCGCCGTGGCCTCCTCGCCGCCGGCGCGCCCCCCGAGCGGATCGTCCCCGGGGTCTACAGCGAGGAGGAGTCGGTCCTGAAATCCCTGTCAGCTGCCCGGCCGGGCGACCTCGTGGTTATCTTCGGTGAGCAGCTCTCCCGCTGCTGGGACCTGATCGTGGGCTTCAAGAAAGAGGAGCGGGAAGAGGACGACGCGATGGCCCGCCGGCCGCGGCGCCGGGCCGTGGGCTGAATTCAGTCACCTCTTGAATAGCCAGAAACCCCCCTCGCAAACCTACGCCCAGCGGGCACTTGCAAGATCGGCCCTGCTTTTTCCGTCTTCATGGGGCGGAGGGAGAGCGCCGATGGGCGGCGATCTCGGCTCCCGGGATCGCCATGGCCACCCAACACGACAAGATCTTCAAGCAACTGCTGCGCGTATTCCTCGAAGACTTCCTGCGCCTGGTTGCGCCGCAGGCGCTGGAACGGCTGGACCTGTCGTCGCCCGAGCTCCTGGACAAGGAGCTGTTCGCCGAAGGTCCACACGGCCGCCGGCGCGAGCTCGACCTGCTCGTCCGCGTCCATACGACCGCTGGGAGCCCGCTTCTGATCCACGTCGAGATCGAGGCGCGAGCCAGCCCGAGGATGGAGCTGCGTCTCTGGCGCTACCGCAACCAGATCCAGGCCCGGTACGACACGCCGGTCCTGACGATCGTGGTCTATCTGAAACGAGGCCGCCCGGGCGTCTGCCTGGAGACTCGGGAGAGTGATCTCGGCCCTGACTTCCCGGAGCTTCGGTATTTCTCCTTCGGGCTCGCGGGCTGCAGCGCGGCGGAGTACCTGGCCCGCCCCGAGTCCCTCGCCTGGGCTCTCGCGGCCCTCATGGACCCCGGCTCCTGGAGCCGTGCCGAGCTGAAGATGGCCTGCCTGCGTCGGATTGCCGGGCTGAGACGGCGGATCGACCCCTTCCTGCTTGTCAACTGCGTCGAAAACTATCTACAATTGGATGCGCGGGAGGTGGCGGAGTTTGAGGCTCTTCACTCCCGAAGAGAGAACAAGGAGGTACGAACCGTGGCGATGACATGGTCGGAGAAGCAAAACGCGAAAGGCCAGAAGGACCTTCTCCTGGTCCAGCTCACGGAACGGTTTGGGCCTCTCCCGGAGAGCACGAGGCGCCAAGTGGAGGAGATCAGCTCCTTCCAGCGGCTCACCCGGCTCGCCAAGCGGATTCTGACCGCCCACTCCCTCGAAGAGATGGGCCTCGCCTAAGTCGTCAGCGGCCTGAGGGGTGATTCAGTCACCCCTTGAATAGCTCGAAACTCCCCTCGCAAACCCAAGCCCGGCGGGCACTTGCAAGATCGGCCCTGCTTTTTCCGTCTTTATGGGCGGAGGGAGAGCGCCGATGGACGGCGATCTCGGCTCCCGGGATCGCCATGGCCACCCAACACGACAAGATCTTCAAGCAACTGCTGCGTGTATTCCTCGAAGACTTCCTGCGCCTGGTCGCGCCGCAGGCGCTGGAACGGCTGGACCTGTCGGCGCCCGAGCTCCTGGACAAGGAGCTCTTCGCCGAAGGTCCGCACGGCCGCAGGCGCGAACTCGACCTGCTCGTCCGTGTCCGCACGACCGCTGGGAGCCCGCTTCTGATCCACGTCGAGATCGAGGCGCGGGCCAGCCCGAGGATGGAGCTGCGCCTCTGGCGCTACCGTATCCAGATCCAGGCCCGGTACGACATGCCGGTGCTGACGATTGTGATCTACCTGAAGCGAGGCCACCCCGGCGTCTGCCTGAAGACCCGGGAGAGCGGTCTCGGTCCGGACTTCCCGGAGCTCCGGTACATCTCCTTCGGCCTCGAGGGCTGCAGCGCCGCGGAGTACCTCGCCCGTCCCGAGACCCTGGCCTGGGCTCTCGCGGCCCTCATGGACCCCGGCTCCTGGAGCCGTGCCGAGCTGAAGATGGCCTGCCTGCGTCGGATTGCCGGGCTGAAGAGCAGGATCGATCCGTTCCTACTTGTCGACTGCGTGGAAAACTATCTACAATTGGAGCCGTGGGAGGTGGCGGAGTTCGAGGCTCTTCACTCCCGAAGGGAGAACAAGGAGGTACGAGCCGTGACGATGACTTGGTCGGAGAAGCTGGAGGACAAGGGACGTATAGAGGGAATTGTCAAGGGACGTGGAGAGGGAGTGCGGGAGATTCTCCTGTTGCAGCTCACGGAGCGGTTTGGACCGCTTCCGGAGAGCACGCGCCGGCAAGTGGAAGAGATCAGCTCGTTCCAGCGGCTCACCCGGCTCGCCAAGCGGATTCTGACCGCCCATTCCCTCGAAGAGATGGGCCTCGCCTAGTCCGGCAACGGCTCCCCCGCCTGCCACCCTGTCTGGATCAGGCGGTCGACCAGGCCGAGCACCTCATCCCTCTGGGTGTGGGCGAGGAGGACCAGCAGATCCCCCGGCCGGGCCCAGGCCAGGGCGTCACGAATCCCTTCCAGCTCCGTTTTCGCGATGGAAATCCTCTCGGGCGAGGCCCCGAGCCGCAGAAACTCGTCCCTCAGCACGGTGGGGACCTCGCCGGGGCCGCGGCCGCGCAACATCTCCGGCAGCTCCTTGACGACGATCCGGTCCGAGCGTAAGGGCCAGGCGGCGCGGGCCAGCTCGCGGATCGCCTCGTCGTCCCGGTCCCCGGCCTGACCCAAGACGAGGAGCCGCCGCTTCCCCGGAAGACTCCTCGCGAGGTCCACGAGGGCGGCCATGCCATGGGGGTTGTGCGCGTAGTCGAGGAGAACGTGAACGCCGCCCAGCTCCATCGACACGGCGCGGCCGAGATTGCTCGTCAGGCTGCGGAGCCCCTCGGCGATGGCCGCCACCGGCAGCCCGGCCGCCGCGGCAAGGCCGAGCGCCCCCAATGCATTCGCCACATTGTGCCGGGCGGCGCCGCCCAGGGTCAGCGGAATCTCATGGACGCGGATCACCGCCGTCCGCTCGCCCCCGCGAGCCAGCATCAGGACGCCGTCCTTCAGGAAGCAGGCGTCGCCCCCGGCGGCGAGGTGGGACTGTATCCGTGGATTCGCCGGATCGAGGCTGAACCAGGTGATGGGCCGCGCGAGCCTGTCGGCCGCCGTCAGCAACTCGGGGTCGTCGGCGTTGAGGACGATCCGGCCACCCGGTTTCACCGCCTGGGCGATCACCAGCTTGGCCTCGGCCAGCGTGGGCAGGTCGAAGACCCCGAGCTCACCCAGATGGTCGGCGGCGATGTTGGTGACCAGGGCGGCCTCCGCGCCGGTCACGGCGAGGCCCCGGCGCAGCATGCCGCCCCGGGCCGTCTCCAGGATGGCGATCTCCACCCGCCGGTCGCGCAGCAGGATGCGGGCGCCGCCGGGGCCGGAGAAGTCCCCGCGGTCCACCACCTCGCCGCCCACCTCGATGTGATCCGTGGAGGTGAGGCCTGACACCTTGCCCGCCGCGGCGGCGATGGCACCCAGCAGGCGCACCGTCGTGGTCTTGCCGTTCGTCCCCGTCACCATCAACACCGGGACATCGTGGATGGCGCTCCAGTCGACCGTCGCGGGATCGGGCAGCGCCTCCGCCGGCCAGACCGGCCAGGTGATCGATCCCGTCCCCAGGCCCACCGAAGCGTAGTGGTCGTCCCACAGGAAGGAGACTCCGTGGGCCGCCGCGGCATCGCGCAGAGCGAGCAGAGGCGGATTCACCTCTCTGGCGATCATCGCCCGCAGCCCCTCCGTCGCTTCCTCTAAATCCGGTGCCGGCGCGCCCTTCACGACCGCCTCGGCCGCGGCCCAGGCCCACTCGTTGACTTCAGTGGCGGGGTAAAGGGAGTCGATCGGCGCCGAGATCGCCAGGCTCGCGCCACCCGGAAAAGGCCGTACGGCGATCTCCTCCCCCGGCCAGCCGACAGACCCCAGCATGCGGCGGACGTTCTCCCGCCAGGCCGCCACGGCCGCTTCCGCCTCCTCCGGCGCCAGCGACACCTCGAGCACCGCCCCTGCCCGGTCGAGGAGGAGGTTGGGTCCCGTCAGCCGTCGTGAGTCGAGAAGCTTCATCGCGGTTTCCCGAGCGGGTGGAGGAGAGTACACCAGAGGCCGCGCGGCCGATACACTAGAGCTGCTGAAGACTCAACTCGCGGATGAAGAGACCTCATTCGCGGATGAGGTGACCACACTCGGGGATGGAGAGATCTCATTCGCGGATGAGGTGGCCGCACTCGGGGATGGAGAGACCTCATTCCTGGATGAGGTGGCCGCACTCGCGGATTGGGTGCCTCAACTCGCGGATGGAGTGACCTCATTCGCGGATTGGGTGGCCTCACTCGCGGATTGGGTGGCCTCACTCGCGGATGGGGTGGCCTCACTCGCGGATGGGGTAACCTCTAATTCCTGAGCCGCGAGGCGGATGACCTGCAAAGCGGGGCGCTCGTCACCGAGGCGAACAGCCAGCCGCTCGGGACCACCGCTTGGCGAGCGTTCGGTCCGATTATAGATTGGGAGCCCTGGAATGACACTTACCGAGATCCTCGTCGTCAAGCTCGGCACCCGCCTGGGGAAGATCCTCCTCAAGTCCTACCTTCGCGATCCCGCTGAGGCCATCGGCGACGACCTCCTCGAGGTCGCTAAGGGGAGGATCGAGAGCTTTCTGGATCGCCAGGAGGCCAAGCGCCAGTTCGAGAGGATCGGCGAGCGGATCGCGGCCCAGCTCGAGCCTCTCTTCGAGCACGAGTTCCAGCGCGACCAAGTCAGCGTGGAGGCGGTCATTTTCCAACTCAGCGGCACGCTGGACGGCAAGATCTCTGCCGAGTTCTTTCTTGGCCGCGATCTGGACCCTGCGAAGCTCCAGGCCGAGCTCAAGCATCTCCACCCTTTGCCTGGTGGCCAGTTCTCCAACTCGGAGGAGGAGCTGTACGACCGCGCACTAGGCGAGATCGTGCGCTACGTCGTGGAGATCGCGGCGAAGCTGCCTCGCTTTGAGGTGACTCAGGTCAAGGAGAGCTTACAGCGGCTCTCCCGCCTGGAGGACATGGTCGGTGAGACCGCGAAGAGCGTCAAGCGAATCGAGGAGTGGGTCGCGCTTCAGGCGAGCGATTCTGAGAGTCGGCAGTATGAGCTCGACTATCGGCTGGCAATCGGACGAAATCTCGACTATTTGGAGCTCTTCGGTGCCGACCTCGCTCCCGAATCGAAACGACAATCTCTTTCAGTCGCATACGTATCTCTCAGCCTTGATACGACCTCTGGTTCGAGGGACCAAGACGCCGTGCCTGTTCCGGTGGGAACGGTCTTGTCGAGCCTGGATGAAGAGACCGGCCGGCTCCTGATCCGTGGAGAGGCGGGGAGCGGGAAGAGCACGCTTTTCCGCTGGACTGCGATCCAGGCAGCTCAAGGTTTATTCTACTCTCTCAAAAACCTCAGTTCTCATGACTTCCTTCATATTTGTGAAGGCTTCTCAGGTTCCATGGCGGAGGGCCGGCTCTTCTTGGAGGGTAGGTCAGGCGGATGGCTGACAAGGATCGTAGAGAAATGGCCTGCTCTTAGAGCTGGCTCTGCTGGTCTTCCTTCCGAATCGAAGGAAGCTGGCGGTCTACCAATGTGGCTTTTCAAACTCCCCTTCCTGCTGCGCCTAAGAGATTGTAAAGGCGGTAAGTTGCCATCGCCGGAGCACTTCCCCACAATGCTCGCGAAGGAGATCGGCTCTCCTCCGGTCGCCTGGGTCCGCTCCGTCCTACTCGCCGGCCGCGGGCTTCTCCTCATCGACGGCATCGACGAGATTCCCAATCTCCATCGCGAAACCGTCCGGCGGGAGATCGAAGCCATCGTCAACGCCTATCCGAAAAACCTCTTCCTGGTCAGCAGCCGGCCCGAAGCGGTCCCTCCCGACTGGCTCAGCCCTCTTGGGTTCCGTGAAGCCCGGGTGAACCCTATGTCCGAGTTGGACCGGTCCCGCTTCATCGACAAATGGCACGAAGCCGTGGCGATCGAGCTGGGCCGGTTGGGCAAGCCCGCCGCTGATCTGCCCCGGTTGGCCGCCGAGCTGAAGCAGCAGCTTCCCGAAAATCCGCCCGTCGCCCGGCTCGCCACGAACCCTCTCCTCTGCGCCATGATCTGCGCCTTGCACCGGGACCGAGGCCAGAGGCTCCCGGAGAGCCAATCGGAGCTCTGTGAGTCTCTCTGCCATGTCTTGTTGCATCGGCGGGAGCGGGAGAGCGGCCTCGATCTGTCCGAGTTTCCCGAGCCCTATCGGAGCCTGAGCTATCCGCAAAAGCGCATCATCGTGCAGGAGATCGCCCACTCGATGGTCTTGAACGGCGAATCGACCATTACCACAGAGCGAGCGCAGGAAAAGGTGGGTGAGGCGCTTCGCTCGCTGGCCGGACAATCCGCGGACAATGCGGAGGTCGTTTGTTCGACTCTGGTCGAGCGCAGCGGCATGCTCCGCGAAACCAAACCGGGCCACCTTGATTTCATCCACAACACGTTCAAGGAGTACCTGGCGGGAGAGCGGTTCGCAAGCTCTGGAGATGCTGGTATTCTGGCCGAGCATGCCCTCGACTCCACCTGGCAGAGGGTCGTGTTGTTCGCCGTGGCGACGACGCGGCGGGACTTCGCCGAGGAAGTCATCCGCCGCTTGCTGGTCCGCGCCGCCGAGGCGGGGAAGACTCCTGAAAGCCGTGGCTATCAGCTCCTCGCGCTTCAGGCCCGAGGGGGCTCGCTCTTCGTCAGCCGGCAGATTGAGAAGGAGCTTGACGAGATCGCCAGCAAGTACCTTCCGCCGAAAAGCATTGCGGACGCTGAGGCGCTGGCGAGGGCTGGGGAGATGGCAGTCCCGTTTCTGAAATTCAAGAGAGCGCTGAGAGCCCGAGAAGCCGCAGCCTGTGTGCGCGCCCTTCGCCTGATCGGAACTCCACGTGCTCGGGCTCTCTTGGAAGGATATCTCGAGGATCGACGAGCCTCGGTGGTATCCGAGCTCTGCCAGGCAGTCAATCCCCTATCTCTAAAAGCCATTCAAGAGCAACTCCTGGAAGGGAAGAGTTTATCTGCTGGAGTTCGATCGCAGATTTCTGATCTCAGTCCATTGTCCGGCCTAAGCGGCTTGCGGGTACTTGATCTCACAGGGGCGGCGGTGTCCGACGTGTCCGCGCTGTCGGGTCTGAGCGGCTTGCAGGAGCTTTATCTCCCCGGGACGGCGGTGTCCGACGTGTCCGCGCTGTCGGGTCTGAGCGGCTTGCGGGTGCTTGCTCTCTCCGGGACGGCGGTGTCCGACGTGTCTGCGCTGTCGGGTCTGAGCGGCTTGGAGTTGCTTGATCTCTCCGGGACGGCGGTGTCCGACGTGTCAGCGCTGTCAGGTCTGAGCGGCTTGCGGGTACTTGATCTCGGAGGGACGGTGGTGTCCGACGTGTCAGCGCTGTCGGGTCTGAGCGGCTTGGAGACTCTTTTTCTCTCCGGGACGCGGGTGTCCGACGTGTCCGCGCTGTCGCGTCTGAGCGGCTTGCAGAATCTTGATCTCTTCGGGACGCCGGTGTCCGACGTGTCAGCGCTGTCGGGTCTGAGCGGCTTGCGGGTTGCTCTCTCCAGGACGGCGGTGTCCGACGTGTCAGCGCTGTCGGGTCTCAGGATCCCGGAGATCTTCAGAAAAGAGTTCCTTCGCTCTTGACGTTCAACTCCCGCGGGTCTTCAGGCCTGAAGAATCCCGGCTGTGTCAAGGCCCAGGCTGTGCCCGGTCAGCCGCAGGGGGCCATCGAGCTCGCGAAGCCGGCCCACCAATCTGGGGACGTTCATGTTCAGGAGGAATCTCAAGACAGGACAGGCTCTTCCAAGGGGATGATCCTCTCCTCGACCGCGCTCGCAGCATAGGCCAGCGCCTGATAGAGATCCTCCAGTTCAAGCTCCGGCCATTCGGAGAGGATCTCCTCAATCGTCATGCCCGAGCTCAGGTAGGCGAGGAGCGAGGAGACCGGCATGCGCAGTCCGCGAATGCAGGCTTTGCCGAAGCACTTTTCTGGATTGAAGCTGATGCGATCGAACTGGTGATGCCGCAGCTCCATGTCCAGGTCTCCTAAGAGCCTATCAGCTTTCTGGAGCGTGCCTCCCGATCGCGCCGAAGCGCTGCTTCGACGTCCCCTTCCACCTCGCCGGTAAAAACGAGGATGCCGTCCTTGAGGAGGAGAGGCGAGCCTTTGGGGATGGGCTTGAGGACGAGAGTGGTTTCCAATCGGATGGTCCTCCTTTGCCATTCTACAGCAGATTTTGGCAGGGCCATGCGGCAACCCGGCCATGCTACCATTCCCCCCGCCTTCTGGCACCTGAACCTTGGCGGACAGGGCTGCGCTCCACGGGGCGCGCAGGTAGAGGAGAGTGCATGACGACGGTTTCGACGGCGGCGAGCCGGCCGGGGCTGGTGATGGCCATCGGCGGCGCCGAGGACAAGGTTCGGCAGAAGCTCGTCCTGCGCCGGTTCGTGGCGGAGGCCGGGGGGCCGGACGCCAGCATCGTGGTCCTGGCCACGGCGTCGGAGCATCCGGAGACGGGGGAGCGCTATGCGGACCTCTTCTATGGCCTCGACGCCGGGCGTGTCGAGGTGCTGCGCATCCGTACCCGCGAGGACGCGCTGGAGGCGGGGCCCGACGCCTTCGACATGTTGATGGATGCCAGCGGCTTCTTCATGACCGGCGGCAGCCAGCTCCGCATCTCCTCGGCCCTGGGTGGCACGCCTCTCGCCGCGCTCCTGCGCCGCCGCCACGCCGAGGGCATGGTGGTGGCCGGCACCAGCGCCGGAGCGGCCGTCCTCTCGCAGCACATGATCTCCATGGGGGAGAGCGGCGGCACGCCGCGCCGCCGGCTCGTCCAGATGGCCCAGGGGCTCGGCTTCACCCCCGACCTCGTCGTCGACCAGCACTTCCGCCGCCGCGACCGCATGGGCCGGCTCGTCACCGCCCTGTCCTACAACCCCGAGCCGCTGGGCGTGGGGGTGGACGAGGACACGGCGGCGCTGGTCGCCGCGGACGGCGTGCTCACCGTCCTCGGCGCCGGCGGCGTCACGGTGGTGGACGCCTCCGGGCTGCGGTTCACCGACAGCCACGCCATTCACCGTGGTCAGCCCATCGCCATGCTGGGTCTGCGAGTAGACTTCCTCACCCGGGGTTGCCGCTACGATACCCGCCGCCGGGTGGCACTGGCTCCGCAGGGAGTGACGGCTGAACAGACGGCGGCGGACCTCCTCGCCATCGAAAGATGAGAAGCGACCGATGAAGATCCTGGACACGCGCGTCTACCGCGGCCCCAACCTCTACGCCCTGCGCAAAGTCATCCGCCTGCGCGTCGACCTCGGCGAACTCGAGGACTTCCCCACGGCCAGGCTCCCCGGCTTCGTCGACCGGCTTCTGGCGGCGATCCCCTCGCTGCGGGAGCACACCTGCTCCTATGGCGAGCCCGGCGGCTTCGTGCGCCGCATGGTGGAGGACGAGGGCACCTGGCTCGGCCACGTGCTGGAGCACGTCGCCATCGAGCTCCAGTGCCTCGCCGGCACTCCCGTCTCCTATGGCAAGACGCGCGGCCACGGCCTCCCCAAAGGGGAGTACCACGTCATCTACAGCTACGAGGAGGAGGTGGTGGGGCTGGAGGCCGCCGAGCTGGGCGTGCGCCTCATCCGCCATCTGCTGCCACAGGAGCGGGAGGCGTACCTGGACGGCGACTGGAGCTTCCAGCCCGAGCTCGAGGACCTCGTCCGCCTCGCCCAGCGCCGCGCCTTCGGACCCTCGACGGGCGCCCTGGTGCGCGCCGCGGAGGAGCGGGGCGTCCCCTGGATCCGCCTGAACGACCGGTCGCTGGTGCAACTCGGTCACGGCAAGTTCCAGCGGCGCATCCAGGCCACCGTCACCAGCGAGACCCGCCATACCGCCGTCGAGATCGCTTCGGACAAGCGGCTGACCAATCAAATCCTTTCTGACCTGGGGCTGCCCGTGCCCCGGCAGGAGCGGGTGCGCGGTCCCAACGACGCTGTCGAAGCCGCCGAGCGGATCGGCTATCCCGTGGTGGTCAAACCGTTGGACGGGAATCATGGCAAGGGGGTATCGATCAATCTGACGACGCCCGGGCAGGTGCGGACCGCTTTCGAGAAAGCTTATGAATACTCGTCGGTGGTGATTGTCGAGACCTTCCAGGAGGGTCACGACTACCGCATTCTGGTGGTGAATGGAAAGGTTTTGGCGGTGGCCCAGCGGGTGCCGGGGCACGTGGTGGGCGACGGCCTGCACACAGTGGCCGAGCTGGTGGAGATCGTCAACCAGGACCCGCGGCGCGGCATCGGCCACGAGAAGGTCCTCACCCGCCTGGAGCTGGATCATCAGGCCGAGCGCCTGCTTGAAGCGGCCGGGCTCGACGTTCAGTCCGTGCTCCCCGCTGGAGAGGTCTTCTCTCTGCGCTCGACCGGCAATCTTTCGACGGGCGGTACGTCCGTGGACAAGACGGATGTCATTCACTATGACAACCGCATCATGGCCGAGCGGGCGGTCAAGGCCGTGGGGCTCGACGTCGGCGGCGTGGACTTCATCTCGCCGGACGTCACCCGCAGTTATAAAGAGGCGGGCGGCTCGATCGTGGAGGTCAATGCCGCCCCCGGCTTCCGCATGCACACCGCCCCGACGGAGGGCAAGCCGCGGGACGTGGCCGGGCCGGTGATCGACATGCTCTTTCCGCCGGGGACGCCGTACCGCATCCCGATCGCCGCCATCACCGGCACCAACGGCAAGACCACCACGACGCGCATGGTGGGTCACATCCTCAAGCTCTCCGGCTACTGCGTGGGCATGACCACCAGCGACGGCGTCTACATCGACGGCGAGCTGACGGTGGCAGGGGACATGACGGGCCCCTGGGCGAGCCATCTCGTGCTGCGCGATCCGTCGGTCGACGCCGCCGTGCTGGAGACGGCCCGCGGCGGCATCGTGCGTTCGGGGCTCGGCTGGCGCAAATGCAAGGTGGGCGCCGTGCTCAACGTCGCCTCCGATCACCTGGGGATGGGCGGCATCAACAGCCTCGACGAGCTGGCCGAGGTCAAGCGGGTGGTGGTCGAAGTGGCCCAGGACTGGTGCGTGCTCAACGCCGACGACGAGCGGGTGGCGGCGATGGCCGCGGAGAGCCCGGGCAAGCCGATCTATGTCACCCTGCAGCGGGAGAACGAGCTGGTGCGCGGGCACATCCGCAACAAGGGGCGGGCGGTGGCCCTGGAAGAGGGCTTGAACGGCCCCATGATCGTGCTCTACGAAGGGGAGGAGCACATCCCGCTGCTGTGGGCGCGGCAGATCCCGGCCACGGTCGAAGGCGCCGCCATCCACAACGTCCAGAACGCCATGTTCGCCACGGCCATCGCTCACGCCATGGGGATCAGCCTGGAGAACATCCGCCAGGGCCTGCGCACGTTCACCACCGACTTTTATCAGACGCCGGGCCGGATGAATTTTTACAACGAGCACTCCTTCCGCGTGCTTCTCGACTATGCCCACAATCCCCACGGCATGGCCGCCATGGTGCGCACCATCCGCGAGCTGAAGGTGACCGGCCGGCGGATCGGCGTCCTCGCCGCCGCCGGCGACCGCCGCGACGAGGACATCCTCGAGCTCGCCCGCACCGCCGCTCCGGCCTTCGATTTCATCCTTCTGCGAGAGGACGAAAACCGCCGCGGCCGCGGGCGCTGGGAGACGGGCGAGCTCCTGCGTCAGGGTCTGCTCGCCGCCGGCTATCCGGCCGAGCGCCTCTCGCCCGAGGTCTACGAGGAGGAGGACGCCGTCCAGCGCGCCCTGGAGGCCGCCCAGCCGGGGGACCTCCTGGTGATCTTCGGCGACGACCTCGAGCGCGACTGGCAACAGATCGTGAATTTCGGCCGCCCCGGCGGCAACGCCCCGATGGCCATGCCGTCGCCCATCCCCATCTTCGCGCCGGACGATCCGCCCCTGCCCGTGCTCACGGACGAGCGGCGGGCGGGGGAGCATGAGGACTGAATCATGAAGACCCGGTTGGCATGGCTCGGGATCGCCGCGCTCCTCGTCTGCGGGCTTGCCGCCGAATCCTTCGCGGCGAGTATCGTGTGCACCAAGGCCTCTGCGAAGTGTTATTTCTTTCAGAGCGTGGAGTGCCAGGACCTCTATCTCAATCCCGGCGACGCGTGCATGCGGGCCAAGTACGCCGGCTTTTTCCGGGTGCGGGGGCTGAAGATCGACTCGCCGGCCCTGGTCAAGGCCCAGAACGCCCTCCGCCAGGCCCGGATCGAGTTCTTCACGGCGAAGTCCCCCGAGCGGGGCCATCTCCTCCTCATGGTGGACGACCTGACGATCCCCGCGGCCGCGAACGCCTTGAAAAAGGTGGGGATTACCTCGACGGTCGAGGCGATTCCTCAGGGGCCGCTGCGGTAGGGGTGCCCTGGCTCAGCCCCGCACCCATCCTCCGCCAGCAAATCCGCCAATAGCACGATCCGCCGCCGCAGCGACTCCAGGCTGACGGACTCGTCGCGGGTGTGCATGCCGCTGCCGACGGGGCCGAGGCCGTCGAGGATGGGGAGGCGGTTGGGGTCGGGGAGGAAGTTGGGGAAGGAGATGCCGCCGCGGTCGGTCTCGATCTCCAGGCGCCAGCCACGGGCGGCGGCGAGCTCGACGGCGCGCCGGCAGAGGGCGGCGTGGGGACCCTCGGGATTGACGGGTGGGATCTCGGGACCCGTGGTGAAGGTCACGGTGGTGCGGCTGAAGATGCCCACGTCCTCGGCCAGCTCGCGCAGGTATTTGAGCATCCTGCCGCAGTCCTCAGGGCGGAGGAACCGCATCTCGCCCTCGGCCACGGCCCGGTCCGGCACCACGTTGAGCTGGCGCTCGGTGCCGAGGAGGGCGTGGGCGGTGTCCAGGTGGTCCACGAAGCTGGAATCTCCGGCCACCAGGCGGCCGATGTTCACGGTGGGGCCGCCCTGATCGTGGGAATAGCGCTCGGCCTCCAGCGCCCAGCGGGCGGCGGCGGTGACGGCCGAGCGTCCCTCCCAGTAGTGGAGCCCGGAGTGCGCGGCCGTGCCCTGGACCTCCAGGCGCCACTGGACCATGCCACGGCGGCCGGCCACGATCGTCTCGGCCTCGCCGGCGGGCTCTCCCGGCTCCAGGACCCAGAGGGCCCGGGCGGTCTCGCCCCAGCGGCGGACCACGGCCCGCGACAGCTCGCCGCCGACCTCCTCGTCCGGCACGGCCACCAGCAGGAGGTCGGGCGGCGGCGCCTGCCCCCGATGGCGGAGGAGGTCCAGCGCTCCCACCAGCGTGGCGAGGCCGCCCTTCATGTCGAGGGCTCCGGTGCCCACCAGCCGGTCCCCGTCGAGGCGGGGCGGAGTGGCGGCAAGGACGGTGTCCAGATGGCCGACGAGGAGGAGAGGGCCACGGGACGCGCCGGTCCCCGGATTACCCCGGGCATAGAGGACGGGCAGGGGCCGGCCCGCCTCCGTGGATGGCTCCTCGCGGATTTCGGCCGTGAGGCCGCGCTCCCGCAGCTCGCCGGCGAGGCGCTCCGCCATCTGGTGGAGGCCGCCGGCGTCGCCGCTGGGCGAGGAGATCGCGGTCAGCTCCCGCAGGAGACCGACCGCGCGCTGGAAGAGCGGTTCGGGTAGGGCGGCAGAGGCGTCTTCCATGACCGGGCAAGGGTATCGCAAACAGAGATCGTCGCGCGATCGTCCCCCTCAGGCCTGAGCCACTGATGTAGAGTTCAAGCCGTGGAGCCGTGGGCTCCACTTCTGGCATCCCGGAGGGATATCTCATGGTCAGTGCTGTCATTCTGCTGGTGGTGGAGAAGGCGAAGGTCAACGAGGTGGCGGAGAAGCTGGTGGACCTGCCGGGGATCACCGAGGTGTATTCGGTGGCCGGCCAATACGATCTGGTGGCGATTGCGCGGGTGAGGGACAACGAGGGGGTTGCCGACGCGGTGACCCGTCAGATGCTGAAGATCGACGGCATCGTCCGCTCCGAGACCCTGATCGCCTTCCGCGCCTTCTCTCGCTACGACCTGGAGAGGATCTTCTCGATCGGGGCGGAGGAGCCGGGCAGCTAGCACGTCGCGGTGGCTGCCGCTCCCATCGGGCTGGCAACGGCTCGACTTCGCCGCGGAACGTACCGTCCAGACTAGCCGCTGAAGACGGCCGCAAGGCTGTCAGCGGTCTGGGAGCGGTCGATCCACTCCAGAAGGAGATCGGCATCTGCTGCGGCGACCCGATCCCGGGTTGCTTGGTCGACCGGACCGAACCGCCTTTCGAGCACCCGAAGCAGAGCCTTGGCCTCTCCTTCCTGCCGGCCCTCCTGCCGACCTTGCTGCCGGCTCTCCTCCCGCAGTTCCTCGTTCCAGGAGTCAATTCGTTCAGCTAGCATCGCTGTCAGCTCCTTTAAAGTCAGTCCCTTGGGGATCTCGTCCGGAGGTGCCCCCAGCCGGGGGAAGATCACCTCTACGAGCCAGCCATTGAACGCCCGAGCCAACCCCGGCTCGTCGAGCCCTACGTGTTCCTCAAGTTGCTCGACTCCGACGAGAACGTCCCCCCAGCTCGCGCTCCGTTCCAAGCGGAACAGGTCCGCCACCGGGCTCGCCGTCTATGAGGAGGCTCCAAGCTGCCAGTGTCACGGGGTGGCACCAGCGGAGCAACCGGCGGAGCCGGTTGCGGGCCCGGAGCACAACCTCCGACAGAACTGAGGCATTTATCATCCGCCGCCAAGCGGTGAGCCCTTCTTGTTCACTCGCCGGCGGCCTCCAGGAAGCTCCTGACGAGCTCGCGGTTGTACCAGATCCCGGCGTCTATCGCCTTCGCGATGAGAGGCTT
>JAJKHS010000062.1 GCA_021154885.1 Thermoanaerobaculum sp. | reverse complement strand
GAGAGCTTCGAGAACGCGTTGCGCCGCTTCAAGCGCAAGGTCGAGAAGTCAGGGATTCTGACCGAGCTGCGCAAGCGTCAGCACTTCGAGAAGCCCTCGGTGAAGCGCAAGCGCAAGGCCATACAGGCCCGTAAGAAGATCATGCGGAAGCTGCTGGAGGAGCGCCGGCAGGGTCTGGCCTGAGAGTCAAGCGTCGGCTGAAGCGCAGTGCGGAACGGGAGGAGGCCCTGAGGTTTCCTCCCGTTTTGTTTTTCCGGCTTTCGGCTTCCTTTCGCGCGCGGTCCGTCAGTCCGGTCAGTCCATCGTGGCCGCGTCCAAGGGGAGCCAGGAGAACGGCAGGAAGGCGGGCAAGGCCGTGGCCCGTTTCCCGTCCTCCTTCTCCCACTCCTCCCGGCTCTTCGCCTTCAGCGGCTCGAGCTTGCGCTTCTCGAGCTCGCGGTTGACGGTGGCCACCTCGCCGTGCTGGAGGGCCTCCAAGCGGGCGCCGGCCTTGTCGAGCTGGTCGGAGAGGACCTTGGCCTGATCGAGCTGCGACTTCGTCGGGCGGCCATCGTAGCCGTTGACGGAGCCATAGACCTTGGCCATCTTCTCCCGGAGCTGCTCCTCGCCGGAGAGCCAGCCCCCCTCGCTGGTGGCGACCAGCGTGGCGCGGAAGCCCTCTAGCGTCTCGCCCAGAGAGCCGAGTTGCTGGCGCAGCTTGTCGCCCTTGGGCAGCTTCTCGGCGCGCTGTTTCGCCGCGTCTTCGAGCGACTTCACCGTATCGGCGACCCAGGTGAGGCGCCCGAGCATGCCGTAGAGGGTCATCGCCGTCTCATGCTGCTGGGCACGGTCCGCGTCCGAATGCGTGGCGCGGGGGTCCGGCACGAGGACCACCGGGCCCGCGTAGGTCTTGTCGCCGTCGACCAGCCTGGCCGTGTAGGTGCCGGGCGGCACCCGCGGGCCGAACATGGCGAACGAGGAGCCGATCACCAGCGAGTTGGCCGGCGGCAGCTTGGGCGGCGGCAGGCGCATGGGCCAACTGACGCGGTTGATGCCGCGCCGCTTGCCGGCAGGCAGGGTCGAGACGAGCTTGCCCTGGGCGTCGTAGACCTCGACCTTGAGGTCGCCGAAGAGGTGCCGCTTCTTGAGGTAGTAGGTGATGGTGGCGGACTCCTCGGGATTGAAGGCGAAGAACTCGTCGTTGCCGGGAAACTCCTGGACGCTGGCAGGGATGGCCATGGCGGCGGTCCGCGACGGCAGCATGACCACCTCGGCTTCGATCGCCTCGCGGGTCAGCTTCCGCAGCGGCGTGATGTCGTCCACGATGTAGACGCCCCGCCCGTGGGTGGCGAGGATGAGGTCCGCCTCGCGGGGGTGGAGGGCGATGTCCCGCACCGCCACCTTGGGGAGCTTGCCCGTGAAGCGGGCCCAGCGGGCGCCGCCGTCGACCGAGACGAAGAGCCCCTGCTCAGTGCCCAGGAAGAGGAGGTCCGGGTTCACCAGGTCCTGCCGGATGACATGGGCATAGCCGGCGAGGGCGTCGGTCGCGAGCGGCTTCCAGGTCTGGCCGAAGTCGGTCGTCTTGTAGACGTACGTCTTCATGTCGCCCGTCTGGTGGTGGTCGAACGTGGCGAAGGCGGTCCCCTCGTCGAAGCGGCCGGCCTCGACTCCGGACACCCAGGTGCCCTTGGCCAGACCGGCGACGTTCGGCGCCACGTTGGTCCAATGGGCGCCGCCGTCGCGGGTCACCTGGAGGTTGCCGTCGTCGGTCCCCACCCAGATCACCTTGCCGTTCTTGGGCGACTCGCTGATGGTGAAGATCGTGGTGTAGTTCTCGGCCGACGAATTGTCGACCGTCAGGCCTCCCGACTTCCCCTGCTGCTGTTTGCCGGCGTCGTTGGTGGTGAGATCGGGGGAGATACGCTCCCAGGAGTCCCCCTTGTCGCGCGAGCGGAAGAGGAACTGGGCGCCGATGTAGATCGTCCCGGGCTCGTTGGGACTGGTATGCATGGGCGTGTTCCAGTTGAAGCGGTAGGGCGGGTCGCCCGCCTCGGGCAGCGGCTTGATCGACTTCTCCTCGCCCGTCGACAGGCGCCGGCGCGAGACCTCGCCGCCCTGGAACTCCGAGTAGACCAGGTCGGGGTCGGTGGGATCGGGGAAGGCGTGGAAGCCGTCGCCGCCGCCGACGTTCTCCCAGTCGCGATTGGCGATGCCGCCGCCGAGCCCCGCCGAGGGTCCGCACCACGAGCCGTTGTCCTGCAGGCCGCCGCAGACCCGGTAGGGCCGGCGCAGGTCGTAGCCGACATGGTAGAGCTGCGACACCGGCAGGGCCTTGAGGAAGCGCCACTGCAGCCCCTTGTTGTGCGACAGGTAGACGCCGCCGTCGGTGCCGAGGAGCACCTCGCTCGGGTTCTGCGGGTTGATCCACACGGCGTGGTGGTCGCTGTGCGGGCCGCCGCCGAAGCCCCCGGAGCCAATGACGGAGGTGAACGACTTGCCGCCGTCCGAGCTCACGGTCAGCGTCAGGCCCGGCTTGTAGAGGGTGTTGAAGTCCGTGGGATCGACGGCGATGCGGGCGAAGTAGAACGGGCGCGCCTGGACGTTGAACGAGGAATTGACCTCGCGCCAGCTCTCGCCCACGTCATCGGAACGGAAGAGGGCCGTCTTCTCCGCCTCCACCAGGGCGTAGACCACGCTCGGCCGCGACGGCGCCACGGCGACGGCGACCCGCCCCTTCTCCCCCGCCGGCAGACCGTTCTTCAAGGGCCGCCAGGTCTCACCGCCGTCGGTCGACTTGTAGAGGCCGCTCCCCTTGCCTCCGGAGCGGAAGGACCAGGGCGTGCGGCGGAACTGCCACATGCCCGCATAGAGGATCGAGGGGTCCTGCGGGTCGACCGCGAGATCGGAGCAGCCGGTGTCGGGGTCGACGAAGAGGACTTTCTTCCAGGTCTTGCCGCCGTCGGTCGTCTTGTAGACGCCGCGGTCGGGGTGACTGTCCCAGAGGTGGCCGGTGGCGCAGGCCCACACCGTGTTGCCGTCGGCCGGGCTCACCTGGATGCGGGCGATGCGCTCGGAATTCTCGAGCCCGACCCGCTGCCAGGAGTCGCCGCCGTCGGTCGTCTTGTAGAGGCCGTCGCCCACCGAGGTGCTGTTGCGGGTCCACGACTCGCCGGTGCCCACCCAGACGGTCTTCGGGTTCTTGGGATCGATGGTGATGGCGCCGATCGACTGTACGTTGTCGTCGAAGACGGGCTTCCAGGCCACGCCGCCGTCGGTCGAGCGCCAGACGCCGCCGCCGGCCGCGCCCACGTAGATGGTGAGCGGGTCGTGGGGCACGGCGTCGATCGCGGCGATGCGGCCGCCCATGACGGCCGGACCGATCGCCCGCGCCTCCAGGCCGCCGAAGGTGTTCGAATCGATCGCCGTCTCGGCGGCCAGCGCCGCGCCGGCGAGCGCCAAGCCCGCGGTCGCGGTCGCGATCACCAGGCAGAGAATCCGGTATCTCCACTGCATGTGCGTTTCCTCGTCCCTACCGCTGCGGCGGCTTGGGCGGCGCCGGGTTGTCCGGCTTTTTCTCGGGAGCGGCCGGTTTCTTCTCGGCGGCCGCCGGCATCGTGAAGCGGGAGTCGGTGACGCTCGGGTTGAGCTCGATCTTCGAGACGGTCATCACCATGCCGCCGGGAGCGCCCTGAGCCTTCTGCTCGATGGAGTAGGGGAAGACCAGGCCGTCGACCTTCTTGAAGTCGCCGAACACCGTCTGGCTCTCGATCTCCTGGCCCCGGACCTTGGTCTTGCCGGTCTGCTTGAGCTGCATGTACTGCTCGGTGTCGATGTAGACGTAGACGATGTCGCCGCTCTTCTGGGTGACCTTGAGCTTGTAAGCCGGCGTGCCCTCGACATCCTCCTTGCCGGCCAGCTCGACCGTGCGCCCATGCTCCTTGTAGTCCATCAGCAGGCCGTCCATGTCCGACTGCTCCTGCATCTTCTTCGCCTCTTCCTCCGGCATGGCCTCGGGATCGGTCTTGCCCATGAAGGGCATCACCGACCAGCCGGCCTTGCCGTCGAAGGCCTGGACGCCGGTCATACCCTGGAAGGTGAACTCCATGCGCATTTTGTTCGGGCGCGACATCTCCATGGTGAAGGGCGCCTCCATCCCCTGGCCCATCACCATTTTGCCGGTGATGCGCTCGGACTGTACGGCCTTGATCTTGTCCTTGCCGCCCATCGCCTGCAGGTGCTTCTCGATGATCTCGTCGGCGGTCTGCGCCCATGCGGCGGCGCTGGTCAAGGCTGCCACGAGCAGCCACGCAAAAGTCTTGCGGGTCATGAATCCTCCTCGGTTGAGTTGCATGCGTTGCCATGGGGCGGGCTTCGATGCCCGCGACTAGTTACGCTGAATCCGGGCGGAAGTTTACCCCGCTTCGAAGCCGATCCGCTTGCCCTTTCCCCGCGCCGGCTCCAGCAGCTCGCGCAGAATGGCAAAGACCTGGGTGAGCTGCCCGCCGTGCCGCCTCTCCAACTCGTCCACCCGGCGCGCCAGCTCCACGTGCGAGGAGAACATCGCGCGCAGCCGCAGGAAGGTGCGCACCACCTCCAGGCTCACCTCGATGGCCTTCGGGCTGTTGAGCACGCTGGCCAGCATGACGGCCCCGTGCTCGGTGAAGGCCTGGGGCAGGGTCGTCGAGTACCTGAGCCGGCTGAGGTGGTCACAATCTGTGACCACCTTCTCCTTCTCCCGCCGGTTCAGGCGAAACATGAAATCCGGCGGGAAGCGCTCCTGGTTCCGCTTGACCGCCTGGTTCAGCACCTTCGTGGGCACGCCGTACAGGGCCGCGAGGTCCATGTCGAGCATGACCCTACGCTTGCGGATCCACAGGATCGCCCGCTCGATGCGATGCACCTCGACCAGCGCCGTCGTCGATTCCTCCTTCTTCTTCCGAACCGCCATCGGGTCTCCTTTCCGTCGCTTGAGAGCGTTCTCCCTATAAAAACGGAAAAACCGGCTCCCGTCGCTCAGGTTTAGCCATGACTTCAATGAAGAGATCCCGGGGAGGTGGTCACAAATTGTGACCACCTCCCGGCACAAATTCTCGTAAACTATTGGCCTGATAAGGTTTGTGGCGGAGGTGGTCACAATTTGTGACCACCTCTCGCTTCAAGCAACTAGCTGGCGGGCAGGCCGGCCCTCAGGACGACTTGGTCCCGCGCGCTCCAGGGATCGAACCAGACGACGCCATCGCGGCCGCGCCTCTTGGGCCAGGGGCCCGCGCCCTCGAAGGGCAGAGAGGTCAGCGCGAGCTGTGGCCCGGGGAGGGCCCGGCCCGTCGAGAGGTGGAGCGTCCAGAGCTGCCAGGGCGCGGCTCCCGCCGGCCCGCGAGTCACCGCCCGCACCCGGTCCGAAGCGGGCTGATCGGCGACCAGGACGGTGCGGATTCCGGGGAAGGCAAAGCGGCGGATCTCGGCGCCTCTGCCGGCGTCCAGGATACGAAGGTAGCTCCCCGCCGCGCTCCTCTCCAGCAGGGCAATATGTCCGTCGGGCAGGAAGGAGGCGCGGGCGCCCTCGCCACCGAGCGTCGCGACGAGCGCGCCGGTGGCGCCGTCGCGAAGCTGGAGGGCGGTCTGGGTGCGCAGCAGCCCGCGGTCGGCCGACGGGCTCAAGATCCAGCTCAGGTTGCTCGTCGTCGTCTCCTCCATCTTCCCGGTCGTCGTCAGCCGGCCGGCGGCCATCTCGAGCTCGGAGATCGAGAGCTTCGTCGGGTGCGAGTGCGCGGCCAGGGGCGCCCAGTAAGAGTCGATCTGGTAGAGCCGGACGCGGCCGGGGCCGGAGAAGGCCAGGACCGACCGCTCATGAAACGGATCCGTCATGGGAACGGAGGCGAGCAGCCGGCCGGAGCCGATCTCCGCCACCGTCAGCCGGCGGCCCTGGGCGATGGCGACGAAACGGCCGTCGGGAGAGATGGCAAAGGCGTATGGCACCCCCTGCACGAAGACCCGGGTGGGCTGCGGCGAGGCGCCGCGCTGGCGGAGGTCGAGAGAGAACAGCTCCAGCTCCCTCTGGTAGAAACTGGTCGCATCGCCGGCAGGCGCCTCCAGCCAGAACGCCCGCCGGCCATCCGCGGAGAAGCTCACGAGGGACGACCGGTCCAGCGAGAGGATACCGAAGCCGGCGCGCACGAACCGGCCAGAGCCGACATCGAAGAGAAACCCGGGGCGAGAGCCGCCGCGGTGGGCGGCCTGGCCATAGAGAGCGATCCAGGAGCCGGCCGGAGACGCCACCACGCCGTGCACGTTCACCAGGTCCTCCGGCGCAGGGGTCTCGAACCACCGGGTGTAGCCTGCCAGGACGAGCGACGCCGGCATCAGCGCGCTCCAGAGGACGAGCGACAGGGCGCGATGACCGCGGCGAAGGTCGGTGCGCCCGCGGATGACCTGCGTTGCGCCGGCCGCGGCCGTCGCCAGCAGCACCGCCGAGGCGACCGCGATCTCCAGGTATTGGAGCAGGGTGAGGCTCTGGGGGGCGGCCGGCCCGAAGCGTCCCCAGCCCGCGATACCTGCTCCGTCGCGCGCCAGGACCTTGAGGCAGGTCCAGACGATGGCGGCCGTCACTCCCAGGGCGGCGAGATCGACGAGAAGCCAGGGGGATCGCGAGCGGAAGATCACGCCGGCGGCATGGGAGACGGCGACGATCAGAAGGAGCGCTCCCAGCCAGACTGCGGCGATCTCGGGCCGGCTGAGCGCCACCCAGGTCGCCCCCCAGGAGCCGCTGGGATCCGGGACACCGCCCAGCAGCGAGGTGGGCAGGAGGACGAGGAGCCCCGCCCCTGCCGCCAGCACTGCGGCGGCCGCCAGCTTGCCGGCCCAGATCGCACCCCCCGTCAGCGGCCGGGCGAAGTAGAAGCCCAACCGGTGCTCGACGAGGTCGCGGACGATCACCGAGCCGCCCAGCAGCAGGGCGAAGACGAAGCTGAGGACGAGGGCGAGGCTCAGCGCCACGCCGCTCCGCAGCTCGGCGGGAGACGCCGACGGCATCCCCGGCAGCAGCGGCACCATCGGCGGGATGAGCCCCAGGGCCAAAGCCGCCACGGCGAGCAGCCGTCGCTCCACGATCTCCCGCTCGAAAATCGCGAGAAAGCCCCTCATCGTTCCGCCTCCTCGCCCGTGAGAGCGATGAAGATCTCTTCCAGGGTGAGCGCCGAGACCTCCGGCCCGCCCTCCTCCGGCGAGCCCAGACGCTCCTCGTCATAGTGGGCGACCACCGCCTCGATCCCCCAGCTGCGGGACGCCACCGCCACCGGCGCCAGAGCCTCCAGGCGGGGAGTGAGGGCCGCCGGGAAGCTCAGCCGGCGGAAGCGATGCTTGAGGGCGTCCATCTCCTCGTCGAGGACGAGCTCCCCCTGCCGCAGCACGGCCACCCGGTCGGCGATCCGCTCGACCCCCGCCAGGTCGTGGCTGGTGATGAATACCGTCGTCCCGCGGTCGGCCAGCTCGCCGATCAGCTCCTCGAAGACCGCCTTGCGGGCCACGGCGTCGAGCCCCAGGGTGGGATCGTCCAGCACCAGCAGCCGCGGCGCGCTGGCCAGCGCCAGGGTGAGCGCCACCTGTCCCTTCTGCCCCTTGGACAGCCGGCCGAAGGGGGTCTCCGCGGGCACCCTGAACCGCTTCAGCCGTGCCTCGACCCCCGCCGCGTCCCAGCGCGGATAGAGGCGCGAGCAGAAACGGGCGATCTGCCGCGCGCTCATGGCAGGGGGCATGTTGGGCTCCTCCGGCACCACGCCTACGTCCTTCAGGATGGCCGCCCGTTCCGTCCAGACGTTCCGCCCCAGGAGGGAGACACGGCCGGCGGCCGGCTTCTGCTCCCCCAGCAGGCAGCGGACGAGGGACGACTTCCCCGCCCCGTTGCGGCCGAGCAGGGCGTAGACCGACCTCTCCGGGACCGTGAGCGAGACGCTGTCCAGGGCCAGCCGCTCGCCGTACCGGACTGTCAGCCCCTCCAGAACGATCGGGCCCACGGGATCGATCGGAGCGACTGGATCGTGCGTATTCATTCCTCGTCTCCTTCGGCCTTCCCGTTCCCGTCCTTCAGGCCCCGCCAGACCGCCTCGAGCGTGGCGACGGTCTCCTCGCGGCTGGCACCCAAGGTCACGGCCAGGCTGGCGTAGCGCACCGCCTCCTCCCTCAGCCGGCCGAGGCGCTGAGCGTCGGAGGCGGCCGGCGGCGAGTCGGCGACGAACGTCCCCTCCCCTCGGCGGACGGTGAGGACACCCGCGTCGGTGAGGCGCTGGTAGGCCTTGAAGACCGTGGCGGGATTGACCTGCAGATCCTTCGCGAGATCGCGCACCGACGGCACCGCCGTCCCGGACGGCAGAGCGCCGCGGGCCACCAGGTGTTGGACCCCCTCCTCGATCTGTCGCCAGATCGGCCGGGCGTCGCGAGGGTCGATGCGCAGGGCGGGGGGCATGGACGCTTAGCGTACCACGACAATGATACACCAAGCGTGAGCCAGACGGCCTCAAGCAGCAGCGCGGGGGTACTTCTTGTAGAGGAAGCTCTCCAGGTCGGCGCGTTCCTGGGCATGTTCGATGGTGATCGTTACCAACTGGCCCTCCGCGTCAACCTCAACGAGGGTGTTCTCGTCGAGGTCGCGACTGTCGGCTACGTTCCCCTCTTTGAACGTGATCTGCAGCGTGTCGGTATCCTCGAAGTATTCAACTCTCATCATCGTCCTCCTTGAACCGACGATCGAAGAACGCGTTGTGAACGGTCTGCCGGTCTTCCAGGAGAACGACTCGGAGGTACCGGTCTTCGGCCTCGTCGATTCGGCCCCACAGGCGAATCCTACCATCCGACTGGACGTGTTCGCGAAGGGGGTTCCTGATCACGCGTTCGATCCACTCCACGTCGATCTGCCGCCGATCTGGCCGGTTACGGTTGTGGAGGAAGTTACTGGGTGAACTTCATCGCAGGCCCGTCACCTCCCCAGCGATTCCATCACCTTCCCCACCGCCTCCCCGGGCGCCACCAGCCGCTTCTCCCGGTCCCGCCGCAGCGAGACCTCGACCTTTCCGTCCGCCAGCGACTTGGCGCCAACGGTGATCCGCACCGGAATGCCGATCAGGTCCGCGTCCTTGAACTTGACGCCGGGGCGCTCGTCGCGGTCGTCGAAGAGGACGTCCACCCCCTTCTCCTGGAGCTGGGCGTAGAGCTCCTCGGCCGTGCGCTTGACCTCCGCGTCCTCGGGATTGAGGGCGATGAGCAGCACCTCGAACGGCGCCAGGGGGCGGGGCCAGACGATGCCGTCCTTGTCATGGTTCTGCTCGATGGCGGCGGCCACCGTGCGGCCGATCCCCAGGCCGTAGCAGCCCATGATCATCGGATGGTCGTTCCCCTCCTCGTCCGTGAAGTTGCAGCCCAGCTTCTCGGAGTACTTGGTGCCGAGCTTGAAGATGTGCCCCACCTCGATGCCACGGAACAGCTCGAGGGTGCCATCGCAGCGCGGGCACGGGTCGCCGCCGGTGACCAGCACCAGGTCGGTCCAGTCAGCGAGGTCCACGTCCCGGCCCCAGTTGACGTTGACGTAGTGGGCATCCCCCTTGTTGGCGCCGGTGACGAAGTTGGTGAGGCCTCGGATCGACTCGTCGGCCACGATGGGGACGTCCTTGAGGCCCACCGGACCGGCGAAGCCCACCGGCGCGCCGGTCGCCGCCCGCACCTTCTCCTCGCTGGCGAGCGCCAGGTGCTCGACGTCGAAGTGGTTGAGCAGCTTGACCTCGTTGATCTCCCGGTCGCCGCGGATCAGGGCCGCCACCAGCCCCTTCTCGGTCTCATAGATCAGCGTCTTGACTAACCTCTTGGGCGACACCTTGAGGAAACGGGCCACCTCCTCGATCGTGTGCTTACCCGGCGTCGCCACCTCCTCCAGGGCCTGCGGCGGATGGGCCTCGGTGGCTGCGGCGGCCTCAACCGTGCGGGTCTCGGCCTTCTCCACGTTGGCGGCGTAGCCGCAGGAGGGGCAGCGGACGACGGCGCTCTCGCCCGTGTCGGCCACCACCATGAACTCATGCGAGGCGGAGCCGCCGATGGTGCCGGTGTCCGCCTCGACCATGGTGTAGTCGAGCTGGCACGCCTCGAAGATCCGGCAGTAGGCGGCGCGCATCGCCTCGTAGTCCTGGTCGAGGCTCGCGGCGTCGGCGCCGAAGGAGTAGGCATCCTTCATCAGGAACTCGCGGCCGCGCATCAGGCCGAAGCGAGGGCGGATCTCGTCGCGGAACTTGGTCTGGATCTGGTACAGGTTGAACGGGAGCTGTCGATAACTCTTCACGTCCCGCCGCACCGTGTCGGTGATGACCTCCTCATGGGTGGGGCCGAAGACGAAGTCCCGCTCATGGCGGTCCTTGATGCGCAGCAGCTCCTTGCCGTAGCGCTGCCAGCGGCCGGACTCCACCCACAGCTCGGCCGGCTGGATGGCGGGCATGGACAGCTCGACGGCGCCGGCCGCGTTCATCTCGCGGCGGACGATGGCCATCAGCTTCTGCAGGCTCCGCCAGCCGAACGGCAGATAGGTGTAGATGCCGGCCGCGACCTTCTTGATCAGGCCGGCGCGCACCATGAGCTGGTGGCTGATCACCTCGGCGTCGTTCGGTACCTCGCGGGTGGTGTACAGGTAAAAACGGCTCCAGCGCATCGACTCCTCCGATCGGGACCGGGATTGACAGCCCCCGAAGGGGCGACATTGTACATGGGATGCCCTGACGGGCCTTGGCCCTACTTCGCCCGGCTGCCCCGGCGCGCCCGTTCGATCAGGCGCGTCGAGTCCTTCATGCACTCCATCATCTTCTCTTGCAGCGCCTCGCCGTGCTCACCCATCGTGCGGGCGTGGGCGAGCACGCCGCGCGCCCGGTCCTCCTCGCCGTGGGCCAGAAGGGCCATGCCGAGGTGGGTCAGGGTGGTGGACGACGGCCCCAACTCGCTCGAACGGGCCAGGAAGTCGATGGCCTTGTCGAACTCCTTGCGCTTGTAGTGCACCCAGCCCAGGGCGGCGAGGGGGAACTGCTTGATCTCGTCCGGCGCCAGGTCGACGGAGCGGCGGGCGTAGTCGAGGGCCTCGTCGAGGTCCTCCTCCATCTCCGCCAGGTTGTAGGCCATCTCGTAGTAGGCGATGGACTTGGTGAAGTTGGAGTTGCCCTCTCCCAGCAGCCGCTCACCGATGCGGTTGCCCTCGCGGAACTTCCCCTGGCTGCGCATCGCCTCGATCAAGGCGGCGTAGGCCGTGGCCTTCAGGGTCTCGCCAGGATTCAAGTCCAGCACCTTGCGGGTCACCGCCTCGATCTCCTGGCTGCGGTTCATGTGCAGGCACAGGAGGGCGTAGGACATCAGCAGCGTGGGGTTCTCCGGGTCGAGCGAGAGGGCCCGCCGATAGCAGGTGTGCGCCTGCTTCAGGTTCTCGCGGGCGCGGAAGTCCTCGCCCTTGCGGAACCAGACCTCGGCCTCGCCGCCCACCTGCGGCAGCGGGCTGCCGGCGTGGCCGGAGAGGTAGCGCACCAGGTCCTGGTACTGGAGCTTCTTGGGGTTGAGCCGCTGCGCCTGGCGGAAGGAGTCGAGGGCCTTGCGCGTCCAGTGACGGTCCAGGTAGGCGAGCCCCAGCAGGTGGTGGGCCTCCTCGAAGGCCGGGTCGTGCCGCACCGCCTCCTGCAGGAAGTGCACCGCCGAGGTGAGCTTGCCCATCTCGTAGTAGCAGCTTCCGAGCAGGAACAGGGCCTGGGGGACCGGCTCCACCTCCACCGCCCGCTCCAGGAAGAGGACGGCCTTGGCCAGGTTCCCCTGGCCGGCGTAGACGGCGCCCAGGCTGAAGTGGGGCAGGAAGCTGTCGGGATAGATGGCCACCGCCCGCTTCAGGAACTCCTCGGCCCGGGTGTGGTCCCCCCGCTCATAGAGGATGACGCCGCTGTAGACCAATCCCTCATAGTGGTCGGTCTTGACTTCCAAGACGCGGGAGAAGTAGCCGAGGGCCTCCTCCGTGTCCCCCTCGTTGAAGTGGGTCTCGCCCAGGAAATAGGCCAGCTCGTAGTTGTCGCGATCGAGCTTGTAGGCCGCTTCCAGGGCCGCCACCGCCCGCTCGATGTCGAAGGCGAAGAGAGCGTACTCGGCGTCCTCCAGATGCTGGAGGAAGAGCTTGCGCTTGTCGCCGTGGTGGAGGGCGGCGATGCGCTCCTTGACGGCCAGAAAGCGCTCGCGCTTCTCCAGCGCCAGGAGCTGGTAGTCCATCTTCGACTCCCAGAGCTCGCTCCACTCCTCCCCGGCGATGTACTTCTTCGTCTCCAGCAACTCCCGCATGGCGGAGAGCCCGGTCTGGTGGATGAGCATGTTCTTTTCCTGCTTGTGCAGGGCGCCCAGGACTTGGCGGACGGTCTCGGCGGTGCGCTTGACCGCCTCCTCCAGGATGGAGATCCGCTCCAGCAGGTGCTCGTCGAACGAGAAGCTGCTCTCCTCCGCCTCCTCGTAGGAGTCGTCGTCCTCGTGCAGAGAGCCGGAGAGCACCAGCAGCTTCTGGTGGCAACGGACGCAGAACTCATGGTCGTCCCGGTTGGGGGCGCCACAGACTTGGCAGTACATTCTTCTTCCCTGTCCTCCCCGCCCTTCAGCTCCGGTCGTAATCGTAAAAGCCCCGGCCCGACTTGCGGCCCAGCCGCCCGGCGTCGACCATCTTCACCAGCAGCGGGCAGGGGCGGTATTTCGGATCCCCGAAACCGTCCTGGAGCACCCGCAGGATGTCCAGGCAGACGTCCAGGCCGATCAGGTCGGCCAGGGCGAGCGGTCCCATGGGGTGATTCATCCCAAGCTTCATAACCTCGTCGATGGCCTCCGCCTTCCCGACCCCCTCGTAGAGACAAAAAATAGCCTCGTTGATCATCGGCATCAACACCCGGTTGGAGACGAAGCCGGGCGCGTCGTGGACCTCCACCGGGGTCTTGCCCATCCGCCGCGACGCCGCCTCCACCGCCTCCCACGTCTCGTCGCTGGTAGCGAGGCCGCGGATGACCTCCACGAGCTGCATCACCGGCACGGGATTCATGAAGTGCATGCCGATCACCTTGTCCGGCCGCGAGGTGGACGCCGCGAGCCGGGTGATGGAGATCGAGCTGGTGTTCGAGGCCAGGAGGGTATGGGGCGGACAGACGCGGTCGAGCTCGGCGAGCACCTGCTGCTTGACGTCATACCTCTCCACCACCGCCTCCACCACCAAGTCGGCCCGCTCCAGGGCGGCGAGTTGGTCGACCGTGGTGAGCCGGCCGAGGGCCTCGTCGCGCTGCCCGGCGGTGAGCTTCCCCTTGCCCAGGAGGCGCTCGAACCCTTTGGCGATCTGCGTCCGGCCGCGGGCCAGCGCCTCCGGCACCGCATCCACCAGGATCACCTCATAGCCGCTCTGGGCGGACACCTGGGCGATGCCGTGTCCCATCGTGCCCGCGCCGACGACACCGATCGTCTTGATGGACTCCATAAGGATAAGGCCTCTCCTCTCGCCGCCGCAAGAACCGGGCGGAATCAGGCGGAAAATGGAGCCTACGAGATCGTGCCCGGGGGGTCAACCCGGGGAGCTGCTACGGCGCCAGCCCCGCCGCCAGCTTCGGCGGCAGAGCGGCCCGGAACGCCTCCAGATCCCGGCCCGCCCGGTCCGCCAGCGGGCTCCCCACCAGTCGGTAGCAATCATAGCGGTAGGCGAGGAACCGCTCATCCCACGGCACGTGAGGCTCCATCTCGCCGATCGCCCCGGCGCACTGTTCGCCCAGGTTCAGCTCCTGGGTCAGCGAGACGCGGTTGGCCCGCCGCAGGCCGTCGAACATCCGCGTGGCGAAGGGCCGCTCCAGGGCCGCAGCCAGGCGGATGCCGAGGGCCCGGTCGCTGCGGGCCAGAGGGAGGAGGAGGGAGAACGAGTGTCTCACCAGGGGGCGGTAGACCCAGGGGTCCCTCCGGTAGGCCTGGAACGCCGCCAGCAGGCGCTCCCCCGCCTGCCGCGGCCTCACCGCCGCGGTGTGCCAGAAGGCGAGGATCAGGTCGGCCTCGATGGGCTGCTCGCGCGCCAGCCGGGCGGCGACCTCCGGCGTGCGGGGGTCGGCCTGCTCGGCCAGGCAGAGGCCGATCAGCAGCAGGTCCGCGTGGGTGCGGGGCGGCTCCGGCTGTTCGAACCAGCGGGCGCAGGCTTCGGCCTGCTGGCCGCGGACCGCGGCCTGGCGGGCGGCGATGCGCAGCCGCGCGGCATGGTCCCCCTGCGGCTCGGGATCGGTCTCGAAGTCGTCCCAGTAGGCGCCGCGAGCCACGCGGCTCTCCGCCACCCGCGACCAGTCCAGGGGCGCGCCCCGGGTCGCCGGCCGGTCCTCCCGCCGCGCGGCCACCAGCGCCAGCAGGTCGGCGGGGCGGAACAGCCCGAAGCGGCCCAGGTTCCTGGCGAAACCGAATTCAAGGATCGACCGGTCATCGGTGTTGAGGGCGCTCCCCTCGGCCCGGAGCACCGCCCGGGCGAAGGGAGGGGCCGATACGTAGCCCGCATAGAGGCCCTCGGCACCGTCCACCCCCCAGGTGCGGGCGAGGGCCGTGCGGTAGGGCTCGGTGGCGATCCGGGCGCGGACCCGGTCGAGGTCGTGCACCACCGGCTGCAGGGTGGCCATCAGCAGCAGGTCGGCGCTCTGGATGCGCCAGCTCTCCACCGCCGGGAAGACGGAGGCCAGGGTGGCGTAGGCGGTGCGCACCACCTGGGCGTCGAGCTCGTAGCCCTGAAGCCACTGGAGGAAGATGCCGCCCGGGCGCAGCCGGTGGCGGACCGAGCGGTAGAAGTCGGCGCTGAACAGGCTCGCCACCCCGGCCCGGTAGGGGTTCGAGGGCTCGGAGAAGACGAGGTCGTAGGTCTCCGGCGTGGTGAGGAGGACCTCGCGGCCGTCGCCGGTCACCAGGTGCACCTTGGGATTGGACAGCACGTCCTGATTGATCTGCGACAGGGTGCGGGCGACGTGCACGATGGCCGGCTCGAGCTCCACCACGTCCACCCGCTCCACGGTCGGCACCCGGGCGAGCCAGCCGGCGGTGCTGCCGGTGCCCAGACCGATGACCAGCACCCGGCGGACGCCGGGGTGCAGGACGGCCCCCACCAGGCCGCTCATCACCTGGGTGGGAGAGTCGCCCAAAGCGCTGCCGTCGGACTTGCCGTTGACGATGAAGGCATACTCCTCCGACAGGTCGAGGGCGACGCTGCTCTCCACCCCGTCGGCCTGCCAGACGATGCGCCGGTTCTGGGTCTCGATGGCGCTCTTGACGTCGTTCGGCCCGTTCCAATCCGCCGTCGTCACCCGGCCGGCGCCGATGGGAGAGTGCCGCCAGAAGGGAGTCGGACCGGTGGCAACGCAGCAGAGGAGCCCCAGCACCCCCGCCGCCAGCGGCATCACGGCCGCCCGGCGAGGGGCGCCGCCGCGCAGGCTGGCCCGCCATCCCAGGACGATCGCCCCGCCGGCCAGGCCGAGGAGCAGCAGCGCCACCAGCCGCCACACGCCCGGCGCCGTGAGCCAGGGGATGAGCCCGAAGCCGCCGGCGATCGAGCCGGCGATGGCCCCCAGGGTGTTGGCGGCGTAGGTCACCCCCACCTCGCGCCCCACCCGCCGCTGGCCGGCGCCGAGGAGCGCGATGAGGAGCGGGAACTGGTAGCCGGCGACCACCGCCGCCGGCAGCACCACCAGCACGGTCACCGCCGTCCAGCCGCCGGCCAGGGCGTAGAACCCGGCCCCCGACAGGGGGCGCAGCAGGGCCGCGAGCACCGCCACGCGGTCGCCGAGGGCGAAGGGGAGGGCCAGGAAGAGCGCCTCCAGAGAGCAGGTGCCGGCGAATGCCAGCAGCGTCGGCCGGCGCCCCCCCTCCCCCGCGCCGTAGAGCAGCCCTCCGGCGCCGATGCCCAGCAGCGCCACCGCCAGGATGAGGCCGAAGGTATAGGAGGAGCCCCCGAGGAGCGGCCCCAGCAGGCGGTACCAGACCAGCTCCATGAGCAGGAAAGAGAACCCCACCACCGCCGCGGCCACCGGCACCAGCCGGCCCATCCAGGGGGCGTCCGCGGCCGGCTCCGGTGACGGCATCGGCGGCTCCCCTGGAGAACGGATCGCGGCCGGCATCTCCCGGGCCATCTCGCGGGCCATCTTCCGGGAAAGACTGCGCGCCGCCAGCACCACCAGCAGGTTGAGCAGCGCCGCGATCCAGATCGACTTGCGGATGCCCAGCACCTCCAGAGAGAAGAAGGTGGTCGCGAGGGTTCCCAGCACCGCTCCCAGCGTGTTGACGGCGTAGAGCAGGCCCACCACCCGGCGGCCGGAGTCGGCCCTGCGCTCCACGGCCCGCGCCACCGCCGGCAGCGTGCCCCCCATGAGGAAGGTGGGAACCGCGAGCACCAGCGTCGAGAGCACCAGGCGGACGACAGTGCTGCCGGCGAGCCCCAGCCGGGCGCTCCCCCCGAGCCCGATGTAGACCGATTGCGCGAGCGCCACCAGCCACGGCGAGAGGCCCGCGCTCACCGCGATCCCCGTCTCCAGCGTGGCGTAGAGGCCCAGCGGCGACGGGTGCCGATCCGCCCACCGTCCCAGCAGCAGGCCGCCGAAGCCCAGGCCCGCCATGAAGATGGCCAGCACCGCGGCCGACGCCGCCGTCGAAGCACCGAAGACCAGACGGAACATCCGGAGCCACGCCGTCTGGTACACCAGGGCGCAGAAGCCGGAGCCGAAAAGCAGAAGCGCGACTCTCCCCACCGGCGGGCGCATGCGGAAGACTCCCCTCTCAGTTGGTTCAGCCGGGCGGTACGGTATCAGAGTCCACGCGCCCCCTCCCAAGGCCCCTCATCACCCCGGCCCTCTTCTCCCGCCGCACTCCCCCCGACCGGGAGAAGAGGGAGAAAAGCAAGAACCCTTCAGCCGGGTCCCCCTCTCCCGGTCGGGGGGAGTGCGGCGGGAGAGGGGGACAGGGGTGAGGGTTTGGACGGGGGCGCTCAGGCCTACGCCAACTCGAACCACGGCTCGCGCCGGCCGAACTTGGTCGAGAGCGCGGCGCCGATGCCGATGAAGGTCGCGGTGGTCCAGGCCACGACGCCGAACCAGGGGAGGAACTTGACGGCACCGAGCACCAGCAGACCGATGGTGGCGGCGTTGAGCGGCCGGAAGCGGCGGCGCAGGAGATGGCGGGAGACCCAGTCGCCCAGGGCGTAGAACACGGCGACCATCCCCCAGAGCTTCAGCACCAGGGCGAGGATCACCACCAGGATCAGCAGCGGCACGCCGATGAGGCCGCGGGCGAAGGCGCTGAAGAAGAGGCCGGTCAGCACCAGCGAGACCACCCCGGTCAGCCCGACGAAGAAGCTGCGGAACGGCTCGCGGCGAACGCCGTCCGCCGTCTCCAGGAGCTGGCGGCCGCTGGCGGCGAAGAACAGCAGGAGGAGCGCCGCCCACGCCGCCAACAGGGCCAGCTTCGCCCCCACTACCAGGCGCGAAGCGAAGCCGAGGCCGAGGCTCGGCCCCTCCAGCAGCGTCATCCAGGCGTTGGAGGCCGTGGGATAGGAGACCATACGGCCGCCGGCGTGCGCTCCCGGCGCGGCGTGGACGGAGCCGCCCACCACGAAGATGTCCCCCCCGACCCGGGCCGTCGGCGCCAGGCGTACGTCGCCCCGCAGGACCACGATATCCCCCGTCACCTGGCCGGAGACCTCTACCGAGCCGTCCAGGGCTGCGACGTCGGCCAGGGCCTGGCCCTGGACGATCACGTCCCGCCCCACGCCCACGAGTTGCTGGCTGCTCACCGACCCCGCCTCCAGGCGTAGGGCGGGCGCGCTGCGCGCGGACCTGTGACCCCGCGCAGGCTGGCCCGCCGCCGGAACAGCCAGCAGGAGCAGCAGCGTCGCAATCATCGCGATCGGAGCTCTCACGGCGCCAATGGTATGCGAGAAATGCGGAAAAACGCGTCGCGAGCGCGGAAAGGAATGCGGCAGCTCAGCGGCCGCCGGCGTCCCTCCGCCCCCGGGCGGACACCGCAGACGGCCGCCGGCGGCGCACCAGCGAGATGAGAAGCAGGTTGAGGCAGAGCACCAGGAAGCCGAAGGCGCCGAGGCTCACCGGCGAGGAGATGACGTCCTCGACGATCAGCCCGATCCCCTTCCACGAGGCGCCCAGCAGGCCGGCCCCGGCCAGCGTGGCGGCGCGGAGCATGCCGCCCACCGCGTCGAGAGCGGCGAGGCCCGATGGTGCCGACGACGGCGACGTCGAGCCGACCATCATCAGACCGGCGACCAGCATCAGCATCGCCGCCACCGCCAGGGGGAAGCGCCAGGTGCGCGGCGACTGCGCCTCCCAGCCCGCGGGAGGCAGAGCCGCCATCACCGCATCGGCGAAGCCGGACCGCACCGGCAGGGCCGAACGCTCGAGCAGCTTCTCGAAAGCGATCAGCTCCTCCCGCTCCCGGCGGCACTCCTCACAGCCGGCGAGGTGCTCTTCGAGACGGGCCCGCTCCTCGCGCTCCAGCATGCCATCAGCGTCCAGGTTCAACCATTCGCGGAACGTGCTGTGATCGGGCCTGTTCATGGTCATTCCTCGCACCGGGTCAATCGCTGAGAAAGTCCTTGAGCTTCTCCTTGAGCATCTGCCGCCCGCGGAAGAGCTTGTTCTTCACCGTCCCCAGGGGCATCTGCTTGAGCCGCGCGATCTCCTCGTAAGGCAGCTCGCCGAAGTGGCGCAGCAGGATCAGCTCCCGGTACTCCCAGGGCAGGCCGTCGATCGCTTCCTGGATCGCGCCCCCCCGTTCCCGGTTGCGCAGCTCGCCGTACGGTCCGCGCTCCGGCGAGGGGAGGTCCCAGTCGCGGCCCTCGCCCTCCTCGTCCTCCTGCCGCAGCGAGACCACCTTCAACCGCCGCCTGCGGATCTGGTCGATCGCCGCGTTCTGCGCCACCCGGAACAGCCAGGTCGAGAACTTGTACTGCGGATCGTATCGATCCAGCACCTGGTAGACCTTCACCAGGACCTCCTGCGCCAAGTCGTGCGCGTCGTCCGCATTGCGCAGCAACCGGAACAGATAGTTGACGAGCCGACCCTGGTAGCGGTCGATCAGGTCGCCGAAGCGGTCCCGGTCTCCCCCGAGGACCGCGGCAACCAGGTCCTCGTCGGTCGGCTGCTCCGTTCCCCGCGTCATGGGTGGATACGCAAATGGCTGGCCAAGGTTTCAGGGGGGCAGGTCGCAGGGGGAGGCTACCGGCTCTCGCGGCCCTGGAGCCACCTCCCCAACAGGAAGAGGACGCCCCCCGCCGAGGCCACAGCCAGCTCCAGGCGGATCTGGTCGTACATCATGCCCAGCACCAGCGCGCTGCCGACGATGACGAGGGCGAGGACCTGGAGGAACCAGCCGATCCCGGACATGAGGGCCTAGAGCTGGGGCTTGGTTTCGCCCGGCAGCGGCAGGTGCTCCCGCGTGGCGATCACGCCCGAGGCCTTGCCCGTGAGCAGGGCCAGCAGGTCGTTCTCGACGCCGTGGGGAGACGTCTCCACGATCCGCCCCACCTCGCGGCCGTCGCGGCGCACGATAAAGGTCGGCAGGAACTGGACACCGCTCTCCGTCACCGGCCCGGCCGGCTCCTTCTTGTGACGGTCGACGGTCACGTAGGAGATCTTGAAGGGGACCGAGCCGCCCGCCAGGTCGAGGGCGCGCCAGAAGCGCGGCACCTCCCGCCGGCTGTCGCCGCACCAGGTGCCCAGGAAGATGGTCACCTCGGCGCCCGGCGCCACCGCCGCCAGCGCCTTGGCCTTCCCTGCGTCCGGCTGCGCTTCGACCTCGGCCTGCACCCACTCGGGAGCCGCGCCCTCGATCTGCTCCCGCGTCGCGGGACCGACCAGAACCGGCTCCTCCTTCTCCTTCTTCGCCGTCTCCTGCGCCTCGATGCCATGAACCTCGACGGCGGGCTTCTTGACCGTGACGGGAGGAGGATCGGAAGCGCGGACAGCGGTCCCGCAGACCGCCAGGGCGAGCAGCAGCGTCATCAGCATCACGGGGATTACGGATTTCATGGCCGGGAGTTTACCGCAAGGGCGGTCGACAACCACCAACCCGGCCCCGCACACCAGCACGTCTCGTCCGGCGGCGTGTTGCGGCGCAGCGACTTCACGTCTTTCAAATCCTCGCGCTTGAACGCCTCCGTCAACCTCTGCGCGGTCTCCTCGTCGCGAGCGCCGGCGCACGGGATGAACATCGCGCGGCACACGAACCGTGCCTCGAACCCATCCGGCGACTTGCGCGTCACCAGGAGCATGCCCCCGGCACCTTGAGCCGGCGTCAGGGGCACCAGCAGACGCCCACCCGGACGCAGGGCGTCGAGCCACGAATCCAGAGGACCGGTCGCTCCGGCGCTCACATAGATAAGGTCGCAATCCGGCAGAGCACCCTCGGACGCCGACCGGGCATGGATGGTCACCTGGGAAAGATCCGCCAGATTCGCCGTCGCCCGCTGGGCAAGATCGGGCTCGATCTCATAGGCCACGACCGACCCCGAGGAGCCGACGAGCTGAGCCAACAGGGCCGTGTAATAACCCGTGCCGGCGCCGATATGGACGGCGGCCTCCCCCTCCTGCGGGTTCAGGGTCGCCAGAGAGACAGCATGCAACGTCGGCTGCCCATTGTTGATCTGGCTCTCCGGCTTCAGCGCCACCGTGACGTCCTGATACAGGAAAGCCGGATCGTCGGACGGGGTTTCGACATACCCGGCCGCCGTGAACACCCGCCAGGGACCGGGACCGATGAAGCGCTCCCGCGGCGTGGAGACCAACGCCGCCGCGAGACGACTGTCGCGCGGCAAGCCGACCGACGCCGTGATCAGATGGGCGAAAAAGAGACGATGAGCTTCGATCCGTTCCATAGCACCCTCGGGCGACAGTCACGTCTTGAGGAGCCTCTTGAGCCGCTGAAGCAGCAACCGGGTATCGTAGACGTTGTCCGTGGCCACGAACAGCGTGTCATCCTCGGCCACGACCCCCACCACCTCGGGCCAGGCGGCGCTCTTGAGGGCCACCGCCACGGCCTTCGCCATCCCCGGGCTGGCGTCGAAGACGAGCATGTACGGCCCGGCGTTGCGCACCCGCCGGATGAACTCCTCCATTTTGCCGATGGCGTTCGCGTCCCCTTGCGGGGGGGGAGGGGTGTAGACGCCCTCCCGGCGCACGACGCCCATGGCTTCCAGATCGCGGCTGATGGTCGACTGCGTCACCTTGTAGCCCAGCTTGCGCAAAGCCCGCCCGATCTCGATCTGCCGCTTCATGGGCTGGGACGACAGGAGCTCGAGGATCGTCTTGCGGCGCTGGTCCTGGTACTCACGTTCAATAGGCATCGGGCCTCCCTCCGATGCGGTAGCTTGGCGGGTATGGGAAGGAATGTCAAGAAGGGGCCTTGATAGTATCGCGCACATCCCGTATTCTATGCACACCGACAGAGCATGACCCGCGAAGCAGACCCGGAGGGACGTCGATACGAGCGATTGGATTTCCGGCGTCAGGTGGAGGCCAACATTGCCGCCCTCCCCCAACTGGAGCCGTGGCGAGCCCAGCTCGCGACCCAGCCTGTCCCGCGGACGGTCTCCATGCATCTGCGCCGCCTGCTCGCTGCCGCCGCGACGGCCGGCCCCCCTGTCGTCTAAGCCTCCCTGAGCCCTCTGCTTAGCCGACCGATTCTGACGTATAAGCCACCCTCGCCCTATTGGCCCTCCTTCATTCCAAGCTGCGGGAAATAAACGACTTCCGGATTCTCCTCCGTCTCGCTCTGGAATGCATGGGACCGTCGCATAAGCGCCTGCCGCGGGGGCGCTTATCCGACTGAAGCCGACTTGAGCCTCATCGTTTCAATAGCTTAGGTGTCCTTAAGGGAGCACTGTAGCTTGAGGCTTCCTGGGCGCTTATACGGCGGATCGCTCGTCGCATTGACGAGCCTAAGGAACCAGCGTACAATGGTTCAGTTCTATAGAATGAATGACATACATCTTCGCCAACAGGAGTAGGACTCGGGTACGGAGACTGTCGGGAAGGCTTTTAGGGGTGGGACGGATACAGGTCACCTAGAGGTTGGGCGGAAGGAGGAATCCTGCGCTACGTATTCGTACTCTGTATATTGACACTTTATGGCTGTGCTAGCTCATCACTGAGCGAACTGACTGCCGAACTGCGGCTAACGGTAGCCCCTGAGTCCCCCACAGCACGTCTCGGCGACACAGTCGCTCTACAATGGACAGTCTCGAACCCCATGGCCCGCGAGGTCACGGTCTGTCCATCGGGGTACAAGGAGACACGCTTGGGCGGAATCGGGACCCTACAGTCTGTCGATCATCCGGGATGCGTCCAGTCAAATCGTGTGGTGGTCCCCGCGAGCGGAGTATGGACTTGGCGAGAACCGCACAAACTGTCGTGGGACTGTGCGGTGGGTAGGGATATCCCCGCTATTGCCCAGCGGTTCCCATGTGATGGTGAGATCCCCATTTTTGGAGTGATCGACCTCATTGTCGGAGATAGATGTAGCCGCCGACATCCGTGTCAACAGGTTCGTCTCAGGAGCCAACCAAGCACACTTCGAATTGTCGGTGAACAGCCGCCGCTCAACTCTGCGCTACAGCCGACGCGAACCGCGGTCGAGAGGACATGCGAAGGCGTCCAACCCAGCCCCTGCACACGGACGGTCGGCTTCGCCGCCCGCCGGTGAGGGGCATCAGCGTTACTGCGACACGATGTCGCTCTTAATATGAAGTTGTTTCTCTCGATGTAGGAGGTGAAACCACCACCCGTACCACCGGGTGAACCTAGGGGCCTGAATAAAGAGCGGCCCTGACATGTACAGAGGCACGCGTAAGCGTGCGGGGCGGGAACCGTGAGGAACCTGCTCTCCTGGCAGCCACAAGCCGGGCGATGGCTAGGTAGCGGGTATGGTAAACACATGTGAACCTGTGCAACGACCGTCAATGAGAACAAGCTAAAGTGGCTGACAAGCTTGAGCCAAAAGGCACGGAAGCCGGAGGTGGATTTAACGGTGCCACCTCGTGGTCAACAGCGCTTCCCGGTCGACAGCAGGTACCTAACTCCGCAAAGACTTCAGAAGCGGAACGTGGAAATCCCGTATCTTCGCCCACAAGGGCAGGTGAACCGCAAGGGGATCTATTGGAGATGCGGGCTTGGGAGGTCGGAAGAAGCGAAGGCCGTCCTGTAATGGGGCGGATACGGGTTTAAAGGTCACCCGGCACGAAAGTGAGCCCACGTCCGACTGGTGCCTCTTTGCGAGAGCGTATGGAGAACACCTTGAACGGGGAAAGCAAATAGGAGATGGAGGTGGTTCGACCACCCGTCTGTGCGCCCCCTCCTCTGGCTGGTCCAGAGCTGGTGCCTGCCATGGTAGTATCGCGAAGGATGTCCAGTTGTAGGGACAACCGGGTCGGTCTCGGATCGGCCTTTGAGGTGCTTGAGCCGTATGCGGGGAAACTCGCACGTACGGTTCTTAGAGGGGCCAGGGGGCCGTAAGGTCCCCTGGCCTACTCGGCTGCGTCCACGATGCTTAGCCGAACCTGAGGAAAGGAATCTATGGCACTCTTCTCAGTAGCATCTGTCCGTGCTGCGGGTCGACGTGCGGAAAACCTTACCGGCGTCTCTGCGCACGTGCAACTGCGGCTCGCCAAAGCGACAGCCCCGGACCGAGAGTTTGACATCTTCCTCTCGCACAGCTATTTGGACGCGGAGCTGGTGCTTGGACTCAAGGCTACCATCGAGACCATGCATCACTCGGTCTATGTTGACTGGGTTGAAGACGATCACCTCGTCCGCTCAGAAGTTTCCCGAGTCACTGCGCAACTCCTTCGTCAGAGGATGTCAAAGTCCAGGTCGCTGTTCTTTGCCACCTCTGATACCTCCGTCTCCTCTAAGTGGATGCCGTGGGAATGCGGATACTTCGATGGCTTAAAGGGTAAGGTTGCAATATGCCCTTTGGCAACAGAGCCGAAGGATCGGAACGACTACTCAGGTCAAGAATACTTAGGTCTTTACCCTTACGTAGCGCACTGGGTTCGAGATGGAGACTCTGAGCCACAACTTTGGATTCACGAGACGCCTTCGAAGTATGTAAACTTTGGGTGGTGGGTCAAGGATGGAGTGCCTCATGAACACTCTATCTAGCCGAACTGCGCGCTCGAGTGAGTTCGAGCCTTGCAGGCAAGCAAGATTCAAGCGTGTGCATGGTCACTTGGTAGCGACTACTGACGTGACTGGGCCAGCGAGGCAGTTCTTGGACGCAAGAGGGTATAAGTTAATCAATCTTTCCGACCTGCGCCGGAATAAGCGCCAGAGGCTTGTAGGAGAAGATCGCCTCGATAGGATTGACCTGCCCTTCCCTCGCTCCTGAGGTGTCGAATCGAAGGAATCGTGGTTTTCCG
>JAJKHS010000061.1 GCA_021154885.1 Thermoanaerobaculum sp. | reverse complement strand
TGGCTCGGGAATAGGGAACAGTGTCTCGCTCATGAACGAAGTGTCTCATGAACACGAGTCGAGAGGAACCGCCTATCCGGAATTTCTTCACAGCCTCTCACTGCACCCGTAGCCGCCGCACGAACAGTCCCGTCTGCTCAGGATGCTGCGAGTCCGATCGCGTCCAGGCCACCAGGGCCGTGCCGTCGTTCGCCAGGGCGACCGCGGGAGACTCGAAGCTTTGGGAGGGCGTGGCATTCACGGGGATGCGCTCGGTGCGGGGCTTGCCGCCGGGCGTGAAGAGCTGGGCGAAGAGGTTCGAGAGGGTCGCGTGCTCGGTCACCTCCCAGAGCACCACGAACCGGCCGCGGGTGTCCATGGCGACGGCGGCGACGGCCTCGCACCGGTCTTCATTGCACGGAGGAAGATCGCTGTTGAGGCGGAGCTGAAGACCTTCCGGGCGCTTGAAGACCGCCAGAGCGCCGGCCCCCTCGGCGTCCATCGGCAGGACCGGCCCGACCGGCTTGCCCCTGGCCGAGAAGCGGGCGACCTCGATGCTCGATTGGGAGCCCTGGCCCTCCTCCCAGACGGCGACGAAGTCCCCACCCTTGCCCATCGCTACTTTGGGCCACCGCTGGTCGCTCGAGCCCGAGCGGGAGAGGGGGAGCTCCGGTCCCAGCTTGACGCCGCCGGCGCCGAACCTCTGGCCGAACACGCCCGTGCCACCGGCTTCCAGAGCTCCCTGCCAGACCACGACGAAACGGCCGGGATCGTCCGCCGCCACCGCGGGACGGATCTGGTCGCCGGCCGCGGTGGTGTTGACCGCGAAGTGCGGACCGCAGCTCCCGTCCTTCGGCGCCAGCAGGCAGCCGCGGATCCCCAGGCCCTCGTTCTCGGCTTCGGTGTCCGTCCAGATGACGACAAAGCCGCCGCGAACGTCGGCGGCGAGAGCCGGCTGGCCGCCCGTGGGGCTGAGCAGCTCTTCGTCCCCGGTCTGTGCGGCGGCCGGTCCCATCCCAAGGCAGGCCAGAACGGCGAGAAGCATGGCGATTCCGCACCGGCGGCCCGCTGCGAGGTCCAACAGAGCATTGGACATGGCGGATCTCCTCGGGGCTATGGTACCACCCACTCACCCCACCCGTTCAGGGCAGCCGGAGCTTGCGCACGAACAGGCCGTTGCGCTCCGGATGGGCGGGATCCACGCGGGTCCAGGCGATCTCCAAAGAGCCGTCGTTCGCCAGCGCCGCGGCCGGGAATTCAGGTCCTGTCGAAGGCGTCAGGTTCACCGGCACGGGGCCGCCGCGGGGCTTGTTGGCGGCGCTGTAGAGTTGGGCGGTGAGGTTGGAGCTTCCCAGGTTGACGATCGTCTCCCAGACCAGGGCGAAGCGGCCGTTGTCGTCCATGGCGACGGCGCTGACGATCCGGCACTGGAGCCCCTGGCAGAAAGGTTCATTACTGACCGGGAACAGGCCCCCGGCCGGCTGGCCGGACGGCGAGAACCGTTGTGCGGAGTAGCCGTCGGGACCCGAGAAGACGGCCAGCGCGCCAGCCCGGCTCGCCGCCAGCCCGGCGAGGCCGAAGCCCCTGTCCGCGCACACGTCGCCGATCAGCCGGTAGACCCTTCCCACCGGCCGGCCCGAGTTGTCGAAGCGGTTGACGGCCGCGTTGTCCGGGCCCAGCCCGAAGGGGCAGAGGGTGAATTCGTTCCAGCCCACGGCGAAGCCGCCGGGGTAGTGCACGACCTGGGCGCCGTCGTTGCCGGCGTCGCCGAGGGCCGGCTGGTCGATCTCGAGGCCCTGGGGAACGCCGTTCACCGAGAAGCGGGCCGCCGAGATGTGCTGGAAGCCGTCGCGGAGGTCCACCCAACTGGCGACGAAGGCGCCGTTGTCCCCCATCGCCACCTTGGGCGAGAGCTGCGCGTCGGTGTTCGAGCTGGTGAGGGCAAGCTCGGTCCCCTGCCTGGCGCCGCCGGCGCCGTAGCGCTGGCCGAAGATCGTGGGATTGCCAGGGCCCGGCGTGGGCGCGGGGGCGTCCGCGCTCTGCCAGACCACCACGAAACGGCCGGCGCTGTCCGCCGCCACGGCGGGGCGGCTCTGAAAACCTGGGATCGTGGTGTTCACCGCAAACGGCGTGCCGGGGGCCGGGGCTCCCGGCGCCTGCAAGACGCCGCGGATGCCCAGATTCGTCGGGTCACCGGCGTCGACGTCCGTCCAGACGATGACGAAGCCGCCGCGGCCGAAGGTGGCGACGGCGGCCTCGTCGCCCGTCCTGCTGAGCAGTTGCTCGGGTCCTGCCGTCGCCTTCTCCTCCATCTCCTGAGCCCGCGACGGCGCCACGGCGCAGAGGGCCGCGAGAGCGGCCGTGAAAACGATGGAACGCGCCCTGAATCTCCTGGACATGATTGCTGTCGCTCCCTTATCCCTCGGCGTTGCGGTCGTAGTCGACGATGTTCTCCCACTCCGAGGCGTCCGAGCGGGCGACGACGGCCACGACAGGGTCGGCGTCGCTCAGGTTGTAGACCTCGTGGGGCACGCCGGGCTCGATGAAGATGAAGTCGCCGGCCTGGTTGTCCACGCTCTTCTTGAGACCGGGGCCGTAGGCGTGGCGCACGCGCCCTTCGAGGATGTACAGCATCACCTCGAAGCCCACGTGGATGTGGGCGAAGGCCACGCCGCCGGGGGGGATGGTGGCGACGTTCATCGACAGCTTCTCGGCGTTGACGTTCTTGGCCGAGAGGCCCGCCTTGTACCGGATGTTGTTCCAGCCCCGGCAGGTGCCGCTGCCCCGGATGACGGAGATCCCATCATTGCCTTCGACGACCTGCTTGAGGTCCACGGGGGTGGTGGCGTCGGACATGGTCTTCTCCCTGAAGAGTTGTCCGATTCTACCGCGGAACGGCCCTCACCACCCCGGCCCTCTTCTCCCGGCCTCCCCCCCGTCCGCCTGGAGAAGAGGGAGTGATCAGTCTGAAACAAGCAGAAGCAAGACCCCCTGGGAGCGCCGGCGTCTCGCCGGCCACTTACTCCGTTTTTTCTTCAAGCCCTCTCCCTCCCGGCCCTGCCGCAATCCACTGATCGATCCGCCTCTCCAGCACGTCGAGCGGCAGAGCCCCTGCGCCCAGGACCTCGTCGTGGAATTTGCGGATGTCGAACCTGGGGCCGAGCGCCTTCTTCGCCCGCTCGCGCAGCTCGGTGATCTTGAGCTGGCCGACCTTGTAGGCCAAGGCCTGGCCGGGCCAGACGATGTAGCGGTCGGTCTCGCTCTGGACCTCCACCTCGTCGATCCCCGAGTGGTCGTGAAAGAACTTCACCACCTGATCGCGGGTCCAGTGCTTGGCGTGGAAGCCGGTGTCCACCACCAGGCGGATGGCACGCAGCATCTCGTCCTGCAGCCGGCCATAGTCGCTGTAGGGGTCCTGGTAGAAGCCCACCTCCTTGCCGAGGCGCTCGGAGTAGAGGGCCCAGCCCTCGGCGAAGGCGGTGTAGCCCCCCTGCTGGCGGAACGGCGGCAGCGTCGGCAGCTCCTGGGCGATGGAGAGCTGCATGTGATGCCCGGGTACGCCCTCGTGGTAGGCCGTGGACTCGGTGGTGATCGTCTTGCGATGCTCCGCGTCGCCGGTGTTCACCTGCACGCGGCCGGGACGCGAGCCGTCCGGCGCGCCGGTGTCGTACTGCGCTCCCGAAGCCTCCTTCTCGCGGAACTCCTCCACCGGCACCACCTCGACCTTGGCCTTGGGCAGCCGGTTGAAGAGCTCGGGCAGCTTCCCGTACATCTGATCGATGTAGTGCTTGTAGAGATCGACGATCTCCTGGCGCGAGTGGAAGTGGCGCTTGGGATCGGCCTCGATGGCGGCGTTCAGGGCCTGGACGTCCGGGTAGCCGAGCTGCTTGGCAACCTCCGCCATCTGCCCCTCGATGCGCGTCACCTCGCGCAGGCCGGTCTGGTGGATCTCCTCCGGCGTCAGGTTCGTGGTCGTGGACTCCTTGACGGCGAAGGCGTAGCGGGCCTCGCCGTCGGGCAGCGACCACATCCCCGGCTCGGTGCGCCCCTTGGGGAGGTACTCCTCTTTCACGAACTTGCCGAGCTTGACGTAGGCCGGCAGGATCGAACCGTTGATGGCGGCCAGCATCTGTTCGCGGATGCGCGTCTGCTCGGCCTCGGGGATCTCCTTGGGGAACTTGGCCAGCGGCGCCGCGAACGGCGACTTGTCCGCCGGCATGCCGGCGAGGCCGTCCACCTGCACGGCCACCTTCTCGAGCAGGAACTTCGGGGGCATCAGCCCGGCCGCCATCCCGGCCCGCATATGGTCGATCGTCTGGTCGAAGGCCCGGGGGAACTTCTTGTAGCGGGTGATCAGGTCGTCATAGTCCTTGACCGTGGTGAAGGTGAGGAGCGAGGGAAACTGCGCGGCCAGCAGGTGGATGCCGGAGATCTGATTGACCGGCATCACCTCTCCCATTCGCCGGAATTCGCCTCCATCCTGGGGGACAAGCGCTGGAACGACCAGATCTCCGATTTTTCTCAGGCCGCCATCGACGCGGACCAGCTGTACTCCCACTGCTCGGCGAGGAGCTTGTCGAGCGCATCGCGCCGGGCCTGGAGATCGGACGACGGCGCGGCAGCGGCCCAGACGGGAACAGCGGCCAGCAGCAGCATGGCCAGCAGAAATTTCAGACGCATTGAGGGTTCTCCTTTCATGGCTCCCTCAATACGCAGGATGGGGGCCGCGGGTTACAGGGGGCCTTCCCTGCCCCCCACCCAAGACCCCTCATCACCCCGGCCCTCTTCTCCCACCGCACTCACCCCGACCGGGAGAAGAGGGAGAAAGGTAAGAACCCTCCAGCCGGGTCCCCTCTCCCGGTCGGGGGAGTGCGGTGGGAGAGGGATAGGGGTGAGGGTTCGGGCGGGGGGAGGCTGAAGCCTCACCCCTTCGGCGGCAGCACGTACAACAGCACCGCGAAAAAATGGAACACGCTCCCCGCGAGCACGAAGAGGTGCCACACCGCATGGTGATACGGCAGCCGGCGCCACTTGTAGAAGAGCACCCCCAGAGTGTAGGACAGACCACCCAGGAACATCAGCCGGAAGCCGGCCGGCGAGACCGCCTCGATCAGCGGCTTGAGCGCCACCACCACCAGCCAGCCCATGGCCAGATAGAGGACGATCGACAGCCATTGAAAACGGCCGATGGCGGCGATCTTGAGGGTGATGCCGAGGAGGGCCATGCCCCAGATGAGCCCGAAAAGCGTCCACCCCCAGGCGCCGCGCAGGCTGATGAGGGTGAACGGCGTGTACGTCCCCGCGATCAGCAGGTAGATGGCCGAGTGGTCGAGCACCTTCAGCACGCGCTTGGCGCGCGGCCAGGGGATGCCGTGGTAAAGGGTCGAGGCGAGGTACAGCAGGATCAGCGTCACACCGTAGACGACGGACGCCACGAGGTGCCGGACGTCCCCTGACCGCTCCGAGACCAGCACCATCGCGATCAGACCCGCGATGCTGAGCACGATCCCCAAGCCGTGGGTCACGCTGTGAGCGATCTCTTCCCGCAACGAATACTGGGAGCGCTCCCCGACCGCCGTCATGGAAGGATTGTAACTGGAAACCTCAATGGTACGATCCCCGTCCATGATCCTGCGCACCCTGCTGTGTCTCGGCGTCCTCCTGGTCCTCTCCATCCCGGCCTCGGCCGCTCCTGCCGCGGGCGATCCGAGCAATCCGTACGAGCTCGATGTCGCCACCGCCGGGCGGTTCGCCGAGCTGGCTCTCGCCTGCGTCCACAAGGAGTATCCGAACAAGATCGCCCACGTCCTCAACGGCGCCGGGGACGTCAAGCCCCCGCACGAGCTCACGCCGGCCTTCTACGGCTGCTACGACTGGCACTCGTCGGTGCACGGCCACTGGCTGCTGGCGCGCCTGGCCCGCCGCTTCCCCGACGCGCCGTTCGCGGCCAAGGCCCGGGCGGCCCTGGACGAGAGCCTGACCCCGGCCCACGTCGCCGTCGAGGTGCGCTATCTGGAAGGCGAAGGGCGGGCCTCCTTCGAGCGCCCCTACGGCCTCGCCTGGCTGCTCCAACTCGCCGCCGAGCTCAAGGAGTGGGACACCCCCGAGGCGAAGCGCTGGTCGGACGCGCTCCAGCCGCTGGTCAAGGCGGCCGTGGGACGGCTCAGCACCTGGCTGCCCAAGCTCTCCCACCCCATCCGCACGGGCGAGCACAACCAGACGGCCTTCAGCCTCGGCCTGATGATCGACTGGGCACGGACCGCCGGGGACGCCGCCGCGCTCCAACTCTTCGAGAAGCGGGCCCGCGAGCTCTATCAGAAGGACCGCGTCTGTCCGCTCGACTACGAGCCCTCCGGCGAGGACTTCCTCTCCCCCTGTCTGGCCGAAGCCGACCTGATGCGCCGTCTCCTGCCGCCCGAGGCCTTTGCCGAATGGCTCTCCTCCTTCCTCCCGCAGATCGGCAGCGCAAACTGGGTCGTCCCCGGCGTCGCCACCGACCGTACCGACGGCAAGCTCGTCCACCTCGACGGCCTCAACCTCTCCCGCGCCTGGATGCTGGAAGGCATCGCCGCCAGCCTGCCCCCGGACGACCCACGCGTCCCCCGCCTGCGCCTCGCCTACTTCGATCACCGCGACTCCGGCCTGGAGTCGGTGACCGGCCAGCACTACGAGGGCGGCCACTGGCTGGGGAGCTTCGCCACGTACCTGGTGACCGGGCGGGGGCTGCCGGGGGCGGCAGGGAAGCCGTAGGGTTCTTCAGGCCCGAAGGGCCGACAGCGTGCAGCCGTAGAGCTCTTCAGGCCCGAAGGGCCGACAGAATGTAGCCTGGGGCGTCAGCCCCAGGTGGGAGCCGAAAAGAGATCCTAAGCCCTGAAAGGGCGGCAGCAGACCGGTTCGGTGAACGCTGCTGCCGCCCCTTCGGGGCTTGATAAACTATCAACGCACTCCCGAACCAGGAGGCCCTCCCCTGTCCGAGACCTTCGACGTCTTTTTCAGCTACAACAGAAAGAACCGGGAGATCGTCCGCGCGGTCCGTGAGGCCCTGGAGGATCGCGGCGTCAGCGTCTGGATGGACGAGCGCGAGATCCGTGGAGGGGATCTCTGGATAGAGGAACTCCAGGAAATCATCGTGAAAGCTCGCTCGGCCGCTATTTTTCTCGGCAAGGACGGGCTGGGGGATTGGCAGAAACTCGAGCTCGATGCCTGTATCTACCAGAACCGCGCGCGAAACATACGGGTCATTCCGATCCCTCTCCCTGGGATGCCGGACAGCTTCGAGATTCCAATCTTCCTGAAGAGCTTTTCTTGGGTCGATCTGAGGGCCGGCCTCTCCGAAGACTTTCTTGAGCAGCTCACTCGTTCGATCCCAAAGGAAAGGACCGAGCCGGATCAGGAGGAGACGCCGCACCGCCCTTCCCACGGCCCCCGTCTCCACAACCTCCCCTTCCTCCCCCTCGGAGACCTCCTCAAAGGTCGTGACGAAGCCCTCCGCACTCTGGAAACCAACCTCCAAGGTACCACCTCCGCCGCCGCCATCACCCAGACCCAGGCCATCCACGGCCTCGGCGGCATCGGCAAGACCCGCCTGGCCGTCGAGTACGCCTTCCGCTCAGGGAACCGATACGACATCGCCCTGTTCGTGGTGTCCGATTCGCCCGAGGCGCTGCGATCCAACCTCGCGGTCCTGGCCCGCCTCGGCCTTCCCGGTCTCTCCCCTCCCCCGTCCCGCGCTCAGGAGGAAGAGGTCGCCGCCGTCCTGTCCTGGCTTGGGAATCACGACCGATGGCTGCTGATCCTGGACAATGTGGACACTGAGGAGGCCGCGGAGGCCGTGCGGAAGATCCTGCCTCAGCTTCAGGGTGGGCACGTCCTCATCACCTCCCGTCGCAGGAACTGGCCGGTGGGTATCCGGAAGCAGCCGCTTGGTGTCCTCACGAAGGAGGAAGCCACCCAGTACCTCCTGAAGCGCACCGAGAACGACCGTGCTCGAACCCCGGAGGACACCGATCAGGCCAGCCACCTCGCGGAAGCCCTCGACGGCCTTCCCCTCGCCCTCGAGCAGGCTGCGGCGTACATTACCCACCATCAGATGACCTTCTCGGAGTACCTGGAGATCTGGGAGAAGGAGAGAGAGAGCGTCCTCGACTGGCACGACGAGGACCAGATGGACTACCCCGCCTCCGTCGCGGCCACCTGGCAGACCACCTTCCTCCGGCTCAGCCCCACTGCCGCCGCCATCCTCCGCCTAGCCGCCTACCTGGCTCCGGACCCTATTCCTTTAGATATGTTCGAGCGGGGGACCAAGTACGTCGAGGACGCAGTACGGCTTCTCCGCGAGGAGAACGGACAGGCGGTCGAGTCCAAGCCGATCCGAGACGGGATCTCCGAGTTGGCCTCCTACTCCATGATTGACAGGGAGGACCGGACCTTCTCTGTGCACCGAATGGTGCAGGAGGTGCTCCGGACTCGGACTCCAGAGGCACGGCGAAGGGAGTGGATCGAGCGGGCATTGCGGCTGGTGGATGACTTCTCGCCAGACGAGCCGGGGGATGTCCGCACGTGGCCCGTCTGGAACGTACTCCGACCTCATGCAGCGGTGGTCGTCCGGTACGCCGACGAGGCCGGGATCGCGCGGCCTACGTCGCGGCTGATGAATCAGCTTGATCAGTATCTGGAAGCCAAGGGGCTTTACGATGAGGCTGAGCCCCTGATCCGGCGCTCTCTGACGATTGAGGAAGAGATCCATCCCGATTCATCCGAAGTCGCCATCCGCCTCAACAACCTGGCTCAGTTGCTTCAGGCCACGAACCGGTTGGCGGAAGCCGAGCCGTTGATGCAGCGAGTCGTGGAGATCATGGAGGCGAGTCTGGGTCTCAACCACTCCAGCGTCGCTACCGCCCTCAACAACCTGGCTCAGTTGCTTCAGGACACGAACCGGTTGGCGGAAGCCGAGCCGTTGATGCGCCGAGCCCTGAAGATCGACGAGGACTCCTTCGGACAGCATCACCCCAAAGTCGCCATCCACCTCAACAACCTGGCTCAGTTGCTTCAGGACACGAACCGGTTGGCGGAAGCCGAGCCGTTGATGCGACGGGCCCTGAAGATCGCCGAGGATTCCTTCGGACAGGATCACCCCAAAGTCGCCATCCGCCTCAACAACCTGGCAACGTTGCTTCAGGCCACGAACCGGTTGGCGGAAGCCGAGCCGTGGATGCGCCGGGCGGTGGAGATCTTGGAGGCGAGCCTCGGGCCGGATCACCCTTGGACGCGGGGGGCGCACAGAAATCTGGAGGGCCTCCTCGCGGCGATGAGTTCCGAAGGGCCACAGCAGCCGTAGAGCAGGTGACCTGGAAGGGGCGCCCTCCGCTCCGAGTGCCGGGACAGTCGGTCCAAGCCGGGGAAGAGCTTGAACGGACGGGGCGAGGTCTCTCCCCACTCGTTTGGGACATCTCCCGAGTGGGGAGAGGCCCGTACCCGCTCATCCGGGAGCTTTCCCGAGCAGGGAAAGGCCTGTACCCGTTCGCTTGGAGTCTCCTCCCGAGCAGGGAGAGGCCCATACCCGCTCGTTCGGGGCGCTCCCCCGCTCGTACGAGCGTCTCCCCTCTTGGGGAGAGGGGCCAGAGAGGTTCTGCGCGCCAGGAACAGGGACGACAAGGACTGCAAGGACACCAGGGACGGGAAGGCCCTCGTTGTCAGGTCCCTGTTTGTCCTTGTTGTCCTTGTTGTCCCTGACTTCTACACTGCGCCAGAGGACGCCGATGCTCGAAATCTCCCAAGCCGAGACCCCGGAGCGCCTGGCCGAGGCCCGGCAGCTCTTCCTGGAGTACGCGGGCTCCCTGGGCTTCGATCTCGGGTTCCAGGGCTTCGACGAGGAGCTCGCCGGTCTGCCCGGCGACTATGCGCCGCCGCGGGGACGCCTGCTGCTCGCGCTCCACGACGGCCGGACGGCGGGCTGCGTGGCGCTGCGCGATCTCGGGGAGGGGATCTGCGAGATGAAGCGGCTGTTCGTGCGGCCCGGCTTCCGCGGCCTGCGGATCGGCCACGCCCTGGCCACGGCCATCATCGCCGAGGCGCTGGAGATCGGCTACGAGCGCATGCGCCTGGATACCGTGCCGGCCATGGAGCAGGCCCGGGCTCTCTACGTTTCTCTGGGGTTTCGGGAGATCCCGCCGTACCGGTTCAATCCCATCCCCGGCACGGTGTTCCTGGAGCTGGATTTCAGAAGGGGTGGCTGAACGGCGGCGCCTGGGCGCCCTTGCGCTGGGCCACGAAGGTTTCGAGGAAGGCCCGGTCCGTAGGGCTGATGCGCAGGAACTCGACCCCGACCTGGTGCTCCGACGGGGTCTTGCGGATCTCGTAGACCACCCGGCAATCCGTCTTTACCACCCGGCCCCGCAGGGCGATGGACAGCTCCATCAGCGAGCCGAAGCCGAGCGACTCCTCGCTGACGAACATGCAGCCGCCCGGTCCAATGACCCGCGTGCGGGCGAACTCCTCGAAGGCCTTGGTGCCCAGGAGTCTCACCATCACTGCATGCTCGGCCTGGACGCGGGGAAAGCGGCGGATCTTGGGGCGGTTCTGCATGAGGCTGCTCCTTGCTCTGTATTCGCTTTAGTCTATACAAGAGAGGGGCGGAGGGCAAGGTCCTCCAAGAGCCTTTGACACCCCGGGGAACTCTCCCTTAGCATTCCCCTATGGCCGTGCGAACCGCCACCCTCCCTCTCGACGACGACGTCGCTACGGCAATCGATGATGCCATGCAGCGCAGCGGGCGGACGTTCGAGGAGACCGTCAACGAGTCTCTGCGCGCCGGTCTGGGTCTACGGAGGGAGCCGCCGCAGCCGTTCAAGGTCCAGGTTCGGGCTCTCAATGCGAGGCCTGGTCTCAACTTCGACAAGATCGCAGAGCTGCTCGATGAGCTGGAAGGCCCCGGTCACCGGTGATCCTCGTCGACGCGAACCTCCTCATCTACGCCCACAACCTGACCAGTCCCTTCCACGAGCCCGCTCGACGGTGGCTCGAAGGAGTCTTCTCCGCGTCAGAGCCTGTGGGGATCTCCTGGACCTCCACGCTCGCCTTCTTGCGGATCACTACCAACCCCAAAGCTTTCACCAATTCCTTCACGATCGAAGAGGCAACTTCCATTGTCGAAGGGTGGTTCATGCAGCCCTCCGTGGTTTTGGTGCAAGCGGGCGAGAAGCACCTGCGTATCCTCGTGCAACTCCTGCGTGAATCTCACGTTCGTGGGCCGCTCGTCATGGATGCGCATCAGGCAGCTCTGGCCATCGAGCACTCGGCCACGCTCTGCTCCACCGATTCCGATTTCTCCATCTTTCCTGGCCTCATGTACAAGAATCCTCTGGCCTCTTCTTAGGAGCCGTGGACCTTCCCCATGGCCACCCTCTCCACCGGCAAGAAGCTCGCCTTCTCCCTCGTCCTCCTCGCCTTCCTCTGGCTCGTGGTGGAGCTGATCTGCCTCGGGGGGCTGTGGTACCTCAGGCGCTACAAGCACGTGGAGTATCAGCCGACGCTGGTCGAGGACCTCAGCTTCAAGCACCGGGCGGTGCTGGGGCTTCACCTCGACAACGCCGACTCGTACGTGATGTTCGACCCCGAGTTGGGCTGGACCATCCGGCCCAACAGCGTCAAGCCGCTCTACACCTCCAACAGCAAGGGGCTGCGGGCCACCCGGGAGTACGACCTGCAGCCGCCGGCGGACAAGGTGCGCGTCGCCGCGTTCGGCGATTCGTTCACGCACGGCGACGGCGTGCCCACCGGCGGCACGTACGAGGAGAAGCTCGAGGAGCTCGCCCCCGGGCTGGAGGTGATGAACTTCGGCATCCCCGGCTCGGACCCCGGCCAAGCCCTGATGCGCTACCGGCGTGAGGGGATCCAGTACCACCCCGCCGTGGTGCTCATCGGCCACATGTCCGAGAACATCAGCCGCATGGTGAACAGCTTCCGGCCGTTCTACTTCGCCATGAGCGGCATCCCGTTCAGCAAACCCCGCTTCGCCATCGACGGTGGGAGGCTGGTGCTCATCCCCAATCCGATCCAGAGCCCGGACGGGTACCGCGAGCTGCTGCGCGATCCCGCGGCCGTCCTCCCCCGGCTCGGCGAGCACGACTACTTCTATCATCGTAACAACCGCCGCAGCCGCTTCGACTTCCTCCCCTCGGTGCGCTTCGCCCGCGTCATCTCCGACCAGTATTTCGATCAGCCGATCATCCTGAACGATCAGTACAACGCCCGTTCCGAGGCCTACCAGGTGACCTTCCGCGTGCTCGACCAGTTCTACCGCGAGGCCCTGGAGCACGGCTCGCTGCCCATCATCGTCCTCTTCCCCCAGCGCCGGGAGCTGCGGCTGCGCCATGACGGCAAGCCGGTGATCTATCAGCCCCTGCTCGACGAGCTGCGCCGGCGAGGCTACCGCGTGATCGACCTCGCCGACGGGTTCCAGAAATACGATCCCAACGCGGACATGGCGAAGAAAAACTTCATCCACTATCCGATGGCCGGCAACGAGATGGCGGCGGAGTGGATTCGCGACGTGCTGGTGCAGCAGGGCCTGACCACTCCGGAGGGTGTCCGGAAGGCGCTGGCGACGACGAAGGCGCCGAAGCTCGATGGGTCTTTGTAAAAAGGGAAAAGCCGTCAGAGCCCCTATTTTGCCCCTGAACGCGCCGAGCGGGGGCCCGAGACCGAAGTCCGGTAACCCCCGCCGGATGTATCCGCAAACCGGATCCGTGCCGGATCAGCGAACCGCGCCGCGGCGGAAGAGGTTGACGATGGCGAGCAGGATGACGGCCCCAAGCAGCGAGACCAGCAGAGCCGGCAGGCTGAAGTTGCCCTGGGTGATGGTGCCGGTGCCGAACAGCGGCGAGAGCAGGAAGCCCGCGAGCAGGGCGCCCACGATGCCGACGACGACGTTGAGCAGGATGCCCTGCTGGGCGTTCGTCCGCATGACGATGCTGGCGATCCACCCGATGAGGCCACCGACGATCAGGATGAGAATGAGGTTAATCATGACGATCCTCCTGTAGTTCTAGCCGTTTAAAGTTCCTTCTCTCCCGACCTTCACTAATAGCAACCCCCGTGCCACTCTCCATGGACGACCTGAACGCAGCGCCGCCGCCGGAGCCTCCCCGGGTCGCTCCGCCGCCGCCGTCCGCTCCTTCACCGCGGCTCCATCCCCTGCTGCGCGTGGCCCTCTACCTCGTAACCTTCCTGGTGATCCAAGGGCTGGTGAGCGCCGGGGTGACCGGGATGGCCTTCCTGCTGGGGAAGGAGCGGCTCGGACTGGCCGGCTTCCTCCGTTCCAGCGAGGCCATTCTGCTGATCTTCGCCCTCGGCGCCCTGCCGGTGGTGGGGGTGACGCAGCTCTTCGTCCGCTTCCTCGACCGCCGCACGCTCGCGAGCCTGGGCGTCCGCTGGCCCATGGACGGCGGGAGCGGCCGGCGCGGCCGCCGGACACCGCTGCGCGAGCTCGTCACCCTTCCCCTCGGAGTCCTGGCGCTGCTGGGGAGTTGGCTCCTCGCGCTCCTCGCCCTGCCGCCCGGCCTCGCCGTGGTCCGCTTCCAGGGTCTGAGCCGGGACATGGCGGCCGGCCGGGCCTGGTGGCCGCTGCCGCCGGCCCTGCTCTTCCCCGTGCTCCTCTTGCTGTTCGTGCTCCAGGGGGGAGTCGAGGAGCTGGTGGTGCGGGGCTACGTCTACCACGCCCTGCGGGAGCGCTGGCGCCCGGTCGTGGCCGCCCTGGCTTCCTCCATCCTGTTCGCGCTGCTCCACGCCGCCAACCCCGACGTCAGCGCGGCCGCCCTGATCAACATCGTCCTCGCCGGCCTCGTCCTCTCGGCCCTGGTGGAGCGCAGCGGCAGCCTCTGGGGCGCGACGGTCGCCCACGGCGTCTGGAATTTCGCCGTCTCCTGCCTGCTGTCGCTGCCGGTGAGCGGCTTCTCCCTCTTCCATCTCCTGAAGGTCGCGGTGAGCGGCGACGAGCGCGTGACCGGCGGCGGCTTCGGCCCCGAAGGGAGCCTGGCGCTGACCGCCCTCGGCCTGCCGCTGGCCACCTTCCTCTGGTGGCGGACGGCGGTCCTTGCACCAAGGTCGGCGAACGGGCATGATTTCCCGGAGGAATCACGAACGTGACGAACGTGAAAACCTGGCTCGCCCTGTCTCTGCTTCTTGCCTGCGCCCCTGCGCTTCTCGGTGCCGAGAAGACCCAGCCCACGTCGCTCACCAGCTTCGGCGAGGTGGTGGAGGTCAACGTCGTCAACGTCGAAGTCCATGCCACGGACAAGAGCGGCAAGCGGGTGAACGACCTGCGGCAGGGAGATTTCGCGCTGTTGGAGGACGGCAAGCCGGTCGCGATCACCAACTTCACGCCCGTCCATGGTCCATCGAGCGGTGCGGTCCCGAGCGCCCCGGCGGCGGAGGGGGCCGCCCGGACCCCGGATGACGTCTGGAACCTCGTCGTCTACGTGGACAACTCGAATATCCGGCCGTCCCACCGGACGCGGGCGCTGCAGCAGCTTCGGGAATTCCTCGCCCACGGCTTGAGCCCCGGCGATCGGGTGATGCTGGTCACCTCCGACCTCGCGCTCAAGGTCTGGCAGCCCTTCACCTCCGATACCGCGGCCCTGGACGCCGCGCTGCTGGCCATGGAGAAGGTCGCGGCGCACGGACCGGAGATCGACCTCGAGCGCAAGAGCGCCTTCGATATGATGATGTCCATCCAGCAGACCTCGCTGTCGGACCCCGTCGATCCGCTCCCCTGCCCCATGAGCATCGTGAATCCGGCTCGCGACTTCGCCGGCAATCGGCGGAGCGAGGTCCTGCGGTCGCTCGGCGCCCTCACCATCCTGGTCAACTCCCTCTCCGGCGTTCCGGGCCGCAAGGCCGTGCTCCACGTCAGCGACGGCATTCCTGCCACTCCCGGCGAGGAGCTGTTTCAGTTTCTGACCGAGCTGTGCGGCGGCGGCGGCACGGCGGGGATCGGCCGGACGGCGGTCCCCGCCAAACCGAGCCCCGGTGGCCGGCTCAACGGCGACAACCTCCTGCCCGGGAGAGACCCGTCCCTGGACCCGTTGACCGTCTACGACGCCCGGGAGTGGGGCCCCCGCGCCTATCAGGCCGCTTCGCAGGCCTCTCTCGACGCGCAGACCTTCAGCGTCGCCAAGAACCTGGCCTCGCTGGTGGCTCACGCCAACGCCCACCAGGTGACCCTCTACGCCTTCCAGGCGTCGGGCCTGTCGGGTACCGAAGCCTCCGACGCCTCGTTCGGGCCCGCGGACCGGCTGTTCCAGTTCCCCTCGATCGGCAGCGCCCAACGGGCGAGCCTGCAGGAGTCCCTCCAGACCCTTGCCGAGGGCACGGGCGGACGGGCGATCCTCAACGCCAACGACCTGCGTCCGGAGATGGCCGGCCTGCGCGAGGACTTCTCCACCTTCTACTCTCTGGGCTACACCCCGGCCCACAACGGCGACGGCAAGGAGCACAAGATCGAGGTGCGGGTGAAGCGCCCCGGCATTCGCCTGCGCTATCGCGAGAGCTACCGCGACAAGCCGGTGCTCGAGAAGGCCGTGGACCGCACCCTGGCGGCCCTCCTCTACGACCTGGAGGACAACCCGCTGTCGATCTCGGTCGAGGTGGGCGAGCAGATTCCGGGCCCGTCGGGCACCATGGCGGTCCCCCTCCGTCTCAGGATCCCCCTGCACAAGCTGGCCATCCTGAACCACGACCAGCAGTACGAGGGAAGCCTGCGACTGCTGGTGGCGACCCGTAGCGAGGACGGCCGCTCCGCGCCCGTGCGGCAGGTGCCGGTGCCCATCAGGATCCCCCGCAAAGAGGTGCTCAACGCCCTCGGCCAGTTCTACCTCTACACCTTGACGTTGCAACTGCCGCCCGGCACGCACCGGGTGGCAGTGGGGGTGCGCGACGAGATCGCCGCCACCACTTCGTACCTGAGCCGGGGTGTCACGGTGGGGACGGCTGCGGCGGCGCACTGAGCCACAAAGCGACAACAGGGACAGCAGGGACAACAGGGACTTCAGGGACAGGGAAGATCCCGGTTCGTGTCCCTGCTGTACCTGACGTCCCTGCTGTCTCTGCTTCTAAGCCTCACACCATCGACAGCACGATCTTGCCGAACGCTCCGCCGCGCTCCAGCGCCTGGTAGGCCTCGGCCGCGCGCTCCAGGGGGATGACGCGGTCGACCACCGGGCGCAGGCGGCCGTCGCGCAGGCGCGGCAGGGCGAAGGCCGCGAAGTCGGCCACCAGCCGCGCCTTCTCCTCCCGCGGCCGGGCCCGCAGCACCGAGCCGATGACGTGCAGGCGGTGGCTCAGCACGAGCCCGAAATCCACTTCCCCCCTGCGGCCGCCCACCAGCCCCACCACCACCAGCCGGCCGCGGGGCGCCAGTGCCGCCAGGTGACCGGCTGTCTCCGGGCCGCCGGTGAAGTCGAGCACCAGGTCCACGCCCCGGCCGCCCGTGGCCTCGCGGACCTGCCCGGGCAGGTTCGCCCCTTCCAGGCAGACCTCCTCGATCCCCAGCCCGCGCAGCAGTTCCAGTCGCTCGCGGCTGCGGCCGGCGGCCAGCACCCGGGCACCCAGCTCCCGCGCGAGTTGCACGGCGAAGCTCCCCATGCCGCCCGTGGCCCCGGTGACCAGCACCGTCTCCCCTGCCTGGAGCCCACCCTCCACCACCAGGTTGACCCACGCTGTGAGGGCCGCCTCGGGGATGGCGCCGCCCTCGACGAAGGAGAGGTTGTCCGGCAACGGCATGAGCTGCCCCGTGGGAATGGCAACGCGGGTGGCGTGACCGCCGCCGCCGAGCAGGGCCATCACCCGCACGCCGGGCTGCCAGGGCGAGCCCATCTCACCCTCCAGCACCACGCCGGCGCACTCCAGGCCGGGGACGTCGCTCTCGCCAGGAGGGGGCGGATAGGCGCCGCGGAGCTGGTGGAGATCGGCGTGATTGATACCGGCGGCTTCGACGGCGACGAGGACCTCCCCCTGACCGGGGGCCGGATCGGGGAGGTCCCCGACACGGGGGATGGGAGGGTGGAAATCGGTGGTGGGGAGGATGGCGCGCACGGAGAGATCTTATCGCGAAGACGCCATGACCACCCCTCTCCGGATAAGATCGAGGCAGTACCAGGAAGCTCGAATAGACTTCAGGCTCGGCTGGACCCGAGAATGAGGCGCTGTCCAACGTTTGTCGACTGGGAAGCGGGAGATGAACTTCTTTAAACGCCTCTTAAGCCTAGGCCCACAACTGGCCGCAGGGCTAGACATCGGTAGCTCGGCGATCAAGCTGGTGGAGCTCCGCCAAGTCGAGGGGAAGTACCACCTGCAACGGCTCGGCATCGAGCCGCTTTCGCCGGAGGCCATCGTGAACGGCGCGATCATGGACTCGTCCCTGGTGGTGGACGCCCTTCATCGGCTGATCGACCAGACGCACCTCAAGAACACCGCCTGCGCCACCTCGCTATCAGGTCACTCCGTGATCATCAAGAAGATCTCCCTCCCGGCCATGACGATCGAGGAGCTGGACGCCTCGATTCAATGGGAGGCCGAGCAGTACATCCCTTTTGACGTCAACGATGTGCGCCTCGACTATTGGGTCCTCGAAGGGGGTGAGCCCGGGCGACAGAACATGGAGGTGGTGATCGTCGCCATCAAACGAGACAAGGTCAACGACTACATGTCGGTGATCAGTCGGGCGGGCAAGTATCCCGCAATTGTCGATGTCGACGCCTTCGCGGTGCAGAACGCCTACGAACTCAACTACGACCTCGATCCGCGCGAGGTGGTGGCGCTGATCAACATGGGCGCTGCGGTGACCAACATCAATATCCTTGCCCGCGGAACTACAGTTTTCTGGCGCGACATCTCCCTTGGCGGCAACCAGTTCACCGAGGCGCTGCAGCGCGAGCTCACTCTCCCCTTCGTACAAGCCGAGGGTCTTAAGCAGGGGGAGAACGCGACCTGGCATACACCAGCCGATGCCCAGCCGCTGCTGGACCAAGTCTCACTGGAGATGGCGTCGGAAATTCGCAAAACGTTCGATTTCTTCATGGCGACCTCCGCAGAAGGGCCGGTCGACAGAATCGTGCTCTCAGGCGGTTGTGCCCTCACTGCGAACCTCCGGCAGGTGCTGAGTGATCGACTTAAACTGCCGGCGGAGCTGATGAATCCGCTGCGTCTCATCCATTACCGGGAGAGCGACTTCGACGCTGATTGGCTACGGACTGTCGCACCCATGATGGCCGTTGCGGTGGGGCTCGCGATCCGCAGGGTGCAGGAAGAAGCCGCTCGGCCGCCGGTGCGCCGGCGTGTGCCGCCCCTCCAAAGCATCCCTCTCGATCACAGTGAAGGCGGCTCGGGGGTGACCATGCCAAGAGCGAGCCTTGGCATCACGAACTCGGCAGGTGAGTCTCCCCCAAGCTCTGCTCCTATTCCTCCAACGGCCCGCCGCGCTCTGGATCTGCCGACAAAGCTAACCCATCGCGTAGAAGAGAAGAGCAGGTCGGAGGCTGTTCCGCCTGTAGGGCGCAAGAAAGATCCCGCTTCTGAGGCCAAGCCCGCCCCGGCGCCGGACCAATCAGGAAAGCTGACAGTCTTCATCAGCTATGCCCGTGAAGACTCCGCCTTTGCGCGGAAAGTGTGTGACGAGCTTAAAGCGGCAGGACTGGATGTCTGGCTCGATCAGGAGCGCCTGTTGCCTGGCCAAAGGTGGAAGCCAACCATTAAAAAGGCGATCCAGGAAAGCGACTGCTTCATCGCCCTCCTATCGTCAACAGCTTTGTCCAGGAGAGGATATATCCACACAGAGCTCTGGCAAGCCCTCGAAATTCTCCAGCAGATGCCCGGGCCTGATGTCTTCCTGATACCAGCGCGACTGGATGACTGCGAGCCCGCGCATCCGGCACTGGAAGAGATCCATTGGGTCGACCTGTTTCCCGATTGGAGCAAGGGAATGGAAAAGATCCTGAGCGCACTGAAAACACGGAAGTCGTTATGAGTCGGTTCTGACTGCGAGTCCCTCCTCTCCCAAGGGAGAGGAGGGGGAAGGAGCAGTGAGCGGGATCAGTGCGTGCCGACCGGCCGGACCTTCGGCACCGGCACGGGATCGGGCTGGCTGGGCTCGACCGACACCGGCTTCAGGGCCTCGGCACGGGCCTGGAGGCCGAGGGCGCCCTCCTCGAGCCAGGCGTGTTTGCCGTCGAGCACCCGCAGGGCCACCCTGTACTTGCGCACGTCGTCGTTGGCCCACAGCTCGTGGAACAGACGGACGACCTTGCGCCGCGAATTGCGGCTGAAGAGGTCCGCCAGCTCCACGGCGTTGGCCGCCTCGGGGTGGCCCGCCTCGGTCATCGCCTGCGCCCGCGAGACGGACGCGGCGATGCAGAACAGCTCGTTGGCGATGTCCACCAGCCGGAAGAGGAAGGCCTGCTTGTTCTGCAGCTTTCCCTGGTGGACCAGCATGCCGTGGAAGATCTGCCGCGACAGCCGCCGCGTGTTGCGCTCCACGAACCGCAGGTGCGTGGCGTTCTCTCCGAACTCCTGATAGCGCGGCCACTGCCCCCAGCCCAGCCAGCGGGTGGGATACCAGGAGCCGTAGAAGGCGGTCATCTTCGGCAGCTCGGAGAGCTTCTCGGCGACGCTCTTCTCGGGATCGATCATGGTGCCGGCCACCTGGAGGTGCTTGTCCACCGCCTCGCGGGCCATGAAGAGGTGCATGATCTCGGAGGAGCCCTCGAAGATCTTGTTGATGCGGTAGTCGCGCATCATCCGCTCGACGCCGATCGGCTCCTCGCCGCGGGCCTTGAGCGAGGACTCGGTCTCGTAGCCCCGGCCGCCGCGGATCTGCATCGTGTTGTCCACGATCTCCCAGGTGCGGGCCGAGTTCCACTCCTTGCAGGCCGCGGCCTCCAGACGGATGTCGTAACCGCCGCGGTCGGACATCGCCGTCGCCAGCGAGGCGATCGATTCCATGGCGAAGGTCGTGGCCGCCATGTCGGCGATCAGATGGGCCACCGCCTCGTGCTTGCCCACCGGCCGGCCCCACTGCACCCGCTCGCTCGCCCACTTGCGGCAGATCTCGAGGCAGAGCTTGGCCGTGCCCACCGAGCCGTTGGGGATCGACAGGCGGCCGTCGTTCAGGGTGGTGAGGGCGATCTTGAGGCCCTTGCCCTCGTCGCCGATGAGGTTCTCGGCCGGCACGCGGACGTTCTTGAAGCTGATGACGGCGTTGGCCAGGGCGCGCAGACCCATGAAGTGGCAGCGGTGCTCCACCTTGACGCCGGGCCAGCCCATCTCGACGACGAAGGCGCTGATCTTCTTCGACTTGGGATCGCGGGCCATCACCACCAGCAGCTTGGCGATGGTGCCGTTGGTGCACCAGAGCTTCTCGCCGTTGAGGAGATAGTCTCCCTCCGGCGTCCGCTCGGCGCTGGTCATCAGCCGCGCCGGATCGGAGCCGACCTGCGGCTCGGTCAGCGCGAAGGCCGAGATGTCTCCCGCGGCGCAACGCGGCAGGTACTTCTTCTTCAGCGCGTCCGAGCCGAACAACTTGAGGGGCTGGGGCACGCCGATCGACTGGTGGGCGGAGAGCAGCGCCGAGAGGTTGCCGTCGATCGAGCCCAGCAGCATCATCACCTTCTGGTACTCGCCGTTGGTGAAGCCCAGGCCGCCGTACTTCGTCGGGATCTTCATGCCGAAGGCGCCCAGCTTGCGCAGGCCGTCCACCACGTGCTCCGGGTATTCGCCGGTGGTGTCGATCTCGACGGCATCCACCTCGTCGCGCAGGAACTCCCGGATGGCGTTGTAGAAGGCGGTGAACTCGGGCCGCTCCTGCTCCGGCAGCGGATACGGATGGACCAGGTCGAGACGGAAATTGCCGAGGAACATCTCCCGTAGGAAGCTCGGCTGCTTCCACTCGGTCTCGCGGGAGGCCTCGGCAACCTTCCTCGATTCCATTTCGCTGATCTGCTGAAGCTCCTTGGCCATGGTCTCTTCCCCTTTGGATGACAGAGTGGGCCGGCCGTCCCCGGTCAATGCCGCACTGCGACAACAATAGCACGACCGTGCGCTCCGCGCCAGAGCCCAGAGTCAAAACTTTGCAGGGTAAATGCCAGAGTAGTGCTACTTTCGCGGCGCTCTTTCCCCCGCGCGGCATTCTCTTTGCCGCGGTGCGGCTGAAGGTCAGGTTGCAGCGATGAAGCCGACTGAAGTCCCCGTGCATCCCCGCGCGGGTGTGCAACTCTTGCCCATCCATGCACATTCTGCTATAAGGCTCCCAGCGATACCCGTTCCGAGAAAGCTCCGCCGGGAGATTGCACATCGGTGCCCGGGTTCCGGCGGAGGTGTGTCTGAAAAGGAGACTGACGTGATTACGAAAGCCCGTTCGGGATTCCTGTTTCTGGCTGCGGCTCTGGCCCTGGGGTTCCTCATCCCTCCCGAGGCGCTCGCCCAGACCGTCCTCTTCAATGACGACTTCGGTCCCAAGCCCCTGGGGAGCTGGCAGGCTTCGCCCCTGGGGCTTCTCGCCAACTGGGAGGCCTCTTCCGGCGCCGCGGTCTACAACGGCGGCGGCCACACCCAGCTCTACACCGGCAGCCCCTCCTGGACCGACTACAGGTTTCAGGTGCAGGTCAAGCTGGCCAACGGCAGCGACTATCCCGGCGGCATCCGCGGGCGGATCGACGTCAACACCGGCGCGGGCTACGCGGCCTGGCTCTATCCCGCCGAAGGGGTCATCAAGCTGTTTCGCTCGACCGCCTGGCACATCGACACCTCGGGCCTCACGCTGCTGGCTCAGGCTTCCGTAAGCGGCGGCATCACCTCCGGCGTCTTCCACACCCTGGCCCTGGATTTCTCGGGGAGCCAGATCTCCGTGATCTTCGACGGCTCGACCGTGATCCAGACGACCGATACCACCCTCACGGCAGGCGCCGTGGCCCTCGACGTCAGCAATCAGCCGATCACCTATGAAGACGTGGCAGTGACCGCCGGGACCACCACTCTCTTCGCGGATGACTTCAGCCCCCGGCCGCTGCGCAACTGGACGCCCTCGCCCCTGGGGCTCTTCAGCAATTGGGACGCTTCGACTGGCTTTGCCGCTTATAACGGCGGCGGCCATACCCAGGTCTACGTTGGCAGTAACACTTGGACGGACTACAAGGTCGCGGCAAAGTTTCGCCTGGCCAACGGCAGCAACTACCCTGGCGGCCTGCGGGGCCGGGTCAACACCTCGACGGGCGAGTCCTATGCGGCTTGGCTCTACCCTGGGGACGGCGTCATCAAGCTTTACCGCTCGGCGGCCTGGCACATCGACACGGCGGGGCTCGCCCTGCTCGCCCAGGCGAACGTCGGCACCATCGCGCCGAACGCCTTTCACGACCTCTCCATCACCTTCGTGGGCAGTCAGATCAAAGTCAATTATGACGGG
>JAJKHS010000060.1 GCA_021154885.1 Thermoanaerobaculum sp. | reverse complement strand
CCCTCGGGACCCACTAACTGCCGTCCCCCAGGGGGGCGGCCCTATCCAGAGGGGGGATTTTTAGCGTCCTGAAGGGGGGGAAATTTGGGGTCCTGTTGACAGACGAAGCCGCCATCCGCGGTGGCTGCCAAGCCGTTCAGCAGTTGGTTGGCAGGATTAGGTTCCAGGGACTTGTTGAAGGAGGCTGATAGAGCGCCGGCCCTTCTTGATCGCGAAGTTAACGACTCCGAGGGTCTCGAAGCGCCGCTTGGGCCTACGCGGCCTCCACGGCAGCGTAGCCCCTGCCTCTCTTCTTCAACCAGGCTACGTCCCCTTGCTCGGCACGCTCCTTGATTTCCCGCAGGAACTGCACCTTTCAGCTTCATAGCAAGGCTCACTCTGGCGCAGGTAGGACCACCATACAGCCTTGAATTCCGTGCCATCCGGCAGGAGCTCACGGACTTCCACGGCCGGGTTGGGGTCGCGTTGGGCCGTTCAGCGATCATCTGGCCGTCCGCCAGCCCCACGACCGAGACGGACACCCCAATGTCTCCAGGGCGCGGTGGGAGTGGCGGCGGCCAGACGCGAGCGACCCGCGGCACCCCGCGGGCGATCCTGGCAACGACCTGACCTTGGAGGGCAGGACGTAGCCTCGCGTTTATGTCAAGCTGAAGTCACTGACACGTGTCCACAATGTTTGTATTACTGGTCCAAGTACCGCCACTTAAGTTGCAATACGCCGGCGAAGAAAAGTAGTAGTGGACAAGGTAGTTTTCATCCCAGGAGATTCTGCAGGCGTTACCATATTGGTCGATGCAATCTTTGTAGGCGTAAACCGTTGCGTATATATCATAACAATAAGGCGGATTAGAAGTCGTATAGTAGCTAGGGTAGTAGCTGGTTCCTGAGCTTTGCTCTGCGCCACAACTCACATAGTCGGCATTAGCGATAGAGGCTGCCAAGGATAAAACGATGATTGTTGAGGTTAAAGGCAGGACCCGCGTCAAGAAAGACGTGATCTTTTTCATAAATTCTCCTTTGTTGTTTTTTGTTATGCTGACAAGAAATCCCCCACACGAGTGGATGGAGACGGCGCGGAGCAGGAGGCCCAGCAGGTTCAACGCTCCTAAGTTGTTCGTTGTAGCCGAAACGAGGAAAGTTGTCAACAGGCTGCGGGAAGCCGCGCTCTCGGCCCGATCGGCAATCACCTCCAGGGCGCGGGGACCCCCCTGGGGGCGTCCGGCCTTCGCTCGCAAAACTTCTCCTAAAATTTTAGTTGACAGGGTGGCGGGGGAAGGATATCATCCTAATTCGTTAGGAGGTGACCACCGATGGCCAGGGCGAAGACCACCGCCGAACCGCTCACGCCGCTGGAGTTGGAGATCATGAAGGTGCTCTGGGAGACCGGGCCCGCCGCCGTGCAGGCGGTCCAGGAGCGTCTGGCCCCGGAGCGCAGGCTCGCCTACAACACGGTGCAGACGATGCTCAACGTCCTCCAGCGCAAGGGCAAGGTGACGCGGGAGCTCCAGGGGCGCGCCTACCTCTACGCCCCCGCGGTAAGCCGTGTGCAGGCCTCGCGGCAGGCCCTGGGCGACCTCGTGCACCGCATGTTCGACGGCTCGGCCGAGAGCCTGGTGCTGAGCCTGGTCGAGGCCCGGCAACTGACGCCGGAGAAGCTCGCCGAGCTCTCGGCGCTGATCGACAAGAGCGAGGAGGACGGCGAATGAACGGGATCGAAGGGATCGTCCTCACCTTCCTGCTCAACGCCCTCTGGCAGATCCCCGCTGTCGTGGGCGCCGGTCTTCTGGGCGCCCGCCTCCTGCGGCGGGCTCCGGCCCGTCAGCGGCACGCTCTCTGGCTGGCGGTGGCCGCCTCCTGCCTGGCGCTTCCCGCCGCGAGCCTTTGGCGGCCGGGCTCCGCCGCGAGCCCGCCGGTGGTCTCGGCTTCCGCTCCCCAGCCCACAGACGCCGTCCCGGCGCCGGCCGCCCCGGCCCCGCGGCCCGCCCGCTACGCTCCCGCCACGGGAGCTGCGGTGGCGGCCGGCTATGCTCTCCTGCTCCTCCTTCAGGGCTTCCGCCTGGCGCGGGCCTGGCGCCGCACGCTCTCCCTGGCCCGCCGGGCACGCCCCCTGGATGTCCCGCAGAGGGCGGTCCCCCTGGTGGCCCGCTGTCGCCAAGCCCTGGGCGTGGGCCCCGTGGCCCTCCTCGCCTCCGGCGAGGTGGCCGGGCCGGTCACCCTGGGGGCGCTGCGGCCGTCCATCCTCCTGCCTACCCGCTTCCTCGACGAGGCCTCCCCGGACGAGGCGCTGTCGGCCCTCGGCCACGAGATGGCCCACGTGCGGCGCCGCGACTACGCCGCCAACCTCCTGTGCGAAGCGCTACTCCTTCCCGTCGCGTTTCATCCGGCGGTGCGACTGGTGCGCCGCCGGCTCGCGGAAACCCGGGAGATGGCCTGCGACGAGGCGGTCCTGGAGACGCTGCTCGGGCGCCGCTCCTATGCCCGGTCTCTGCTCTCCCTCGCCGCCGGCGCCGCCGGCCTCCCCCGGCCCACCCACACCCTGGGCGTCGTCGACGCCCATACTCTGGAGGTGCGTATGAAAAGAATTCTGGAATCTGGTCCACGGCTGGGCGCACGCCGGGCCCGGGCCCTCCTCGGGGCCGCCTTGCTGCTCCTGGCGGGGATCGCCCTCGCGGCTTCGGGGGTGACCGTCCGGGCCGTGGCCGCGGACGCGCGCGGCGATCTCCGCCCCTTCGTCGGCACCTGGAGCGCCGACTGGGCCCCCGATCCCAAGGACGGCGACAAGAAGGTGCGAGTCCTCGACCTGGAGGTCCACCCCGACGGCCGCATCGTGGAGACCTGGTACAAGTACCTGAAGGGGGGAGGCGCTCCGCAGAAGCTGGTCGTCCCGGTGACGGACTACGCGATCGAAGGGAGAACCCTGAAATTCAATGTCCGTGTCGAGAAATTCGCCTTGCCCGACAAGCCGGCCGGCACCGCCGAGCTCCGGGAGTCGCTGGAGCTTCAGGGAGGGGACGACGCCGTCTGGCGCAGCCTCTCCAACTCCTATGTCGATGCCCTCAAGAAGCGCGGCGAGCCCGTCCCGCCCCCGCCCCCGCCGACCCCGATGAAGCGCCAGCCCTGATCCGGCCTCTTCCTGATGGAGCCGGTCTGAGCGGGACCCGTCCTGCATGGGAGAAGTGTGTCGCCGGAAGCGGACGAGCCACCCGCTTCCGGCGCGGGCAACTACGCCGCGAGGACCAAGGCGGCCCTGGCGGCGGGTGGGGGAGCGGTCTAGCAGGCGCAGGTGTAGCAGGAGATGGATTCGTTGCAGTTGCAGATCGTGGGGTGGTTGGTGACGAACCCGCCATCGACTTTCTTCAGCTCGGTGGCGTTGAGGTTGCGGAGGGTCTCTCGGTTGACGACGAGCTTACGCTTCATGGGCTCTTCCTCTCTGGATGCCCAAGGCATCGGGAACGCGCGGACGGGCTCATCCCGCTCGGCTCCATGACGGAGACGTACGAGCGCTGCGTCGGTATTAGTTAGGCCGGTGCGGCCGTCCGGAGAGCTGGCGGTACGGCCAGAGCCGCATAGATCACAGAGCGGATCGCGTCTATTTCTTCGGCGCGCTCCGGAGGGCCCAAAGGACGCCAAGGAGGGCCAGGACGATCGCACCCAGCGCCCAGGCCCAGACGGGTACGTTCCATCCTTTCCGCCCACCGGGCAGCGGCACCAGGTCGCCGTCGCCGAGAACCACGATTCCCGCCCAGGCGGCGGCCGGCGCGCCGTTCGCGATGAGGTCTTTGCGGGCGGCCTGGGCGGCGGCGGCCACCGAGCGGCTGTGGCCGAGGTGCTTGTAAAAGCGATCGAAGAAGTCCGCGGCCTCGTCGTCCCGCAGCCGCCACAGGCTGGCCACCACGGTGTGGGCACCGGCCTGGAAGAAGGCGCGCGCCAAACTCATCACCCCTTCACCCCGCAGGACGACGCCCGTGTTGCTGCTGCACGCGGAGAGCACGACGACCCGGCCGCGCAGGTCGAGGTCCACGATCTCGCGGATCTGGAGCAGGCCGTCCTGGTTGCGGGCTCCGGGAGCGAGGAGCACGCCGGAGCGGTCGGGATTCACCTCGTCCGTCACCGCGTGGGTGGCGAAGTGGAGGACGCCGAAGCGCTTCAGGGGAGCCGACTTGAGCCATGCCTCCGAGGCATCCTCGCCGAGCCGCCGCACGCTGCCGTCGCCCATCTCGTCCACCACGGAGCGGCTCTCGCGCCGCGCGTAGGGGAGCGGCCCCAGCCGGATGCCGGAGGCGAAGACGGCGGCCCGCTCCTTTGCGGCGGCGACTTGCGGGCCGTTCCCGCCGGGCAGCGGAGGATCGGCGAGCGCCAGGGCGGGCACCGGGGCCGGCGTCGGCCGCTCTCCCTTCCATCCCAGCCAGAGCGTGGCCGAGGGGATCTCCGTCAGCTCGAAGCGGACGGCCAGGGGAGGAGCCTGCGGCGTGGCCCGCAGCGCCGTGAAGGGGAGCTGATGGAGAGCGTCGTCCGCCACGATCCTCAGCCGGTGGATCCCAGGCGGCAGCTCGGCCAGCGGCCGTGCGAGGAGCTGCCGATAGAGGCTTGCGGCCGGTGCGGCTTCAGCGCCGTCCCGCCGGTCGAACAGGCCGTTGAAGAGGCGCACGGCGGCGCGCAGGTCGCCGCGGCCCGGGAGGCGGTAGACGCGGGTGCCGCCCCGCGTGGTCGCCAGCAGCCACGAGCCGCCGGCGAAGCCTCCCCGTGCGTCCTCCCAGGGCGCGATTTGGAAGGAGAGGAGGGCTTCGTCGGGGGCTAGCGCCTGGCGCACGCGGGAGAGGGTGGCGAAGTCGGGCCGGCGCGGGCTCGCCAGGGCCGGCGCCGCGTGGGCGAGCTGGTTGCGGAGGTCCGTCTCCTGGATCTCCAGGGTTTCGAGCTCCTGCATCGCCGCCGTGCGCTGCGCGGCAGTGAGGTCGGGATTCAGGAGCTGCCGCTGCACGCCGGAGATCCGCTCCAGCACGGCGCTGCGCCGCTGCTGGATGGGCACCGCCGCCGCCGGCACGGCATGGGCGGCTTCCAGGGTGTCGATGAGGCTGCGGGCCCGCAGGCGCTCGGCCACCTGGAAGGCCCGGTCCAGAGCCTCCGGCCCGCCGCCGGCCTGCGCAGCCTGGATCAGGCGGCCGGAGAGCCAGTAGTAATCTGCGGACCAAGTGGAGAAGGCTTCGACTTTTCCCGAGTTCGCCGCCTGGAGGTCGCGCAGAGCTTCGATGGCGTCCAGAACCGCCCGCGAGTCCTCTAAGGCCCGCTCTCCCGCATTCACGGCCCAGCTCACGCGCATCCTTTCCCGCCAGGCATACGCCATGGACCAGTAGTCCTGGGATTGCCGGGCCAGGGCCAGCGAACGATCGATGGCCTGCTGGGCGCCCCGGGGGTCGGCCGGCGCCAGGAAGCGAGCCAGGGCATTGAGGCAGTAGCTCTGGTCCCGCGCCATGTCTGCGGCCGCGAGGCAGGCGTCGAAATGCTGCCGCGCCTCGTCGCCTTGCGCCAGGATGCCGAGCAACAGGTGCGCCTTGGCCTGGATCGGGCGATTGCTTCCCGCCGCCGCTGCATCCAGAGCCTGCCTGACCAGGCCCGCGGCCTCGCGCCGCCCCTCCTCGCTGGGGAGCTCGGTGAGCTGGTCGACCCGCCCGCGGGCCATACCGTAGCGAGCGTTCGCCTCGGCGTAGGGATCGTGGTTGGCGGCGGCCAGGTCCGCCATGCGGCGGAAGGCGTCCAGCCCTTCGCGGTAATGGCCGAGCTCGAGGCTCAGATTGCCCAACACGTTCAGACATTCGCGCTGCACGTAGTAATTCCCGTTCGGAAAAAGGCCGGCTGCGGTCTGATGGAGCAGGACGTAGGCCTGCTCCAGGTCCTTGCCGGTGCCCCAGAGCTGCCGTGCCTGCAGGATGCGGGCGCGGGCGATCAGCTCAGGGTCGCGCGAGGCCTCGGCAACCCTGGTGGTCCGTTCCGCCTCCCTCCCCGCCTCGTCCACGCGTCCGGCGTTGTACAGGAGGCGGTAGATGTTGATTCGCGCGCGGACCTCGCCGTTGGCATCGTGGCGAAGGGCGAAGCCTGACGCGGCCGCACGGAACAGCTCGCCGGCATGGGCCGTGTCCGGAAAGGCCAGGTAGAAGGTTGGCCAGGGGCTGCCGGGGAACCGTTTCAGCAGATCCCGCAGCCGCGCGGCTTCGACCTCGGGCTGCTTCAGGCTGGTGCCCACGTCGTCATAACATTTGGCGGTGCCCTCCGCTTCGGGCTGGCTCGCCGCCAGCCGGTCACAGGCGTCGAATTCCGCGGGCGGCTGCGCGGGGGCGGACCCCGCGGGCGGAGAGAAGAGGATCAACAGCAGCGACGCCAGGATCGCCGAGAGCATTGGGGGGAGTCTACCGCAGCCCCGGCAAGCCTCTCCTGGAAAACGAAAGGCGGGCGGCTCCGGAGAGCCGCCCGCCTTGGAAATCAGGGAGGAATGGACCGAGCTTCAGCCCTTGATCGGGCCCGGATCGGGGTCCGGCGGAGCGTCGCCGTTGCCATCCGGAGTCGTTCCAGTACCGTTGATGCTGGTGATCTCGTTCGGGTTCGTCGCCGTTTTCTCCTTGATCTCGACCACACTGCTCATGACGTATCTCCTGCAGAAGTTCGATGGTTTTGGTTTGCCTTCCGGTTCTCTCGGGTGGCTTTCTCTGCCCCCCGCTGGGGAGAGTAACGAAGCTCTGGTCCCCATCCCCTCACTTCGCGTGACATTACGCATGAGGCCGGCGATTGTTTCTCCCGGTTCCCATGTAAGTCATTGATGTAATGTAGTGAAAGCGGTTACAGTCCTGGCGAGAGAAAAAGCCCCTCTCCTTTGAGGAGAGGGGGGTGGGGTGAGGTCGCTACGACACTCCTACTGCAGAGGAGTGGTGAACGTGGGAGAGGTCACGTGGTGGCCGTCGGGGAAGATGGCGTCCACCTGCCAGAGGAGCCTGGCGCCGGCGGGCAGGCCGCTGAGGGCGGCCGGGGGGAGGCGGTATTCGGCGGCCGTCTGGCCTTGGGCGGTGGCGACCTGCCGCAGGTCCTCGGTGCTGACGCTCACGTCGTAGGAGACGGCGCCGGGCAGAGGCGTCCAGCGCAGCACGGCGGCCTGGCGCGGCAGGGGCTGTCCGGCGGGGAGGAGCGAGCGGACCTGCGTCTGCTGTGCTTCGCGGTAGATCGGCTGGCTGGGCACGATCGCCTGGCGGTAGACGCCGACGGCGACGAGGAGGCCGGCGGCCAGGGCGGCGGCCGCGGCCAATTGACGAAACCGCCCGAAGCGGCCCACGATCACTTTGCCCGGCGCGGTTTCCGCGGCCTGCGCGGCCTCTTGCCGGTCGACCTCCACGGCCAGGCGCCAGTCCTCGGCGCAGGCCGCGCAGCGGGCGGTATGGTCCACCACCTCCCGCAGCGCCTGCGGCGGCAACTCGCCCCGCACGGCGGCCCAGATCGTCTCGGGGGACGGGCAGTCCTCGGGCGGCGGGGCGGCCGTTGCCGGAGCGGTGAACGCCGCGCGCAGCTTCGCGAGCTCCCGGGTGTCCTGGTTCATGGTTGCACCTCTCTTTTCTCCTTCCTCTCTCGACCGAAATCAGAGTCCTTCAGGGGATGCCTGCTGCCGCTCCAGTGAGCGCCTGACGGGGTGCTGTCCGGGAGCGTTGAGAGAGGAACGCTGGCGCCCGGCCCTTTCCCTCATTTTCAGCTCCGGATCCCCTTCTCGCCGAGGCAGCCACGAAGGTCGGACATGCCGCGGTAGACGAGGTTCTCGGCCTTCTTCGCCGTCCAGCCCAGGAGCTTGCCGATCTCCGGCACGCTGTGGCCCTGGAGGTTGAGGGTGACGGCGTGGCGCCGGGGGGGCACCAGGCCACTGAGGCAGTCGCGGATGGCCCGCCCGACCTCGCGCCCGGCCGAGGCGCGCTCCGGGTCCGGGGACGGAGCGGCGGGGTCGAAGGCGACCGGCTCGTCCTCCTCGCCGCCGCCTTCGAGGGAGACCTCCTGGCGCCGGCGCAGCCGCCGGATCTCGTCGATCATGGCGCTGAAGGCGGCCCGGCGCAGGTAGAAGGGAGTGAATTCGGCGGTCCCCCCCTTCTTCCGCTGGATCTCCATCACCCGCATCAGGGCGACCTGCACCAAGTCGTCCGCCTTGTCCGCCATCCAGCGCGGGCAGACGCGGTCCACGGCCCGCACCAAGTCGCGATGGAGCTGCGCGAAGTCGGTCGAGCTGCCTGCGGTTTCTTTCTGCGAATCCGAGATCACCGTGTCGCTCCGCCCGAGACGGCGCATAGCCTACCCTACTCCGGTGGCGGCGAGAGAGCCCGCCGCCGGAAGGCCCTGGCGGCGGGGCGAGAAGAGCGGGCTAGCAGCGGGCGGGCGGGCTCATCCCACCCGACTCAAACACAGTGGATGCAGGCAGAGTACACGGCGGTGCAGAGGGCGTTGCAAGTGGCTCCGCAGCTACGGCCGCAGGTGATGAAGCAGGAGGCGCATTGACTGATGTTCGTCGTAACGGCGCCGCCCGCGGCATTCTGCACCTCCTGTTCCACGAGGTTACGGAGGGTCTCACGGTTGATCTTGAGCTTGCGCTTCATGGCGGGGTCTCCCAATCCTGGATGCCCAGGGCATCCGGAAGGCACGGGCGGGCTCATCCCACTCGGCTCATCAATGGCTGGGACGAGCGCAAGAGGCGGCGGTATTAGAAGCAGGGGGTACGCGCAGCCCCGCAGCCCTCTTGACAATCCTCCTCCCCGGCCCTACCATGTGGGTCCTTCGCGTCGCGAAGGCGGGTATCGTACGCCACGCCGAGGATAGCTTTTCCCAGCCTGGACCGACCTTGGGGATCACCTGGACCGATCTGGAGAGATTGAGATGCTGAAGAAGACCTACAGCCCGAAGCTCGCGGAGATCGAGCACCGGTGGTTCGTGCTGGATGCCGCGGGGATCCCCCTGGGGCGCCTCTGCTCGCTGGCGGCCCGTCTGCTGATGGGCAAGCACAAGCCGACCTATGCCACGCACATCGACACGGGCGACTTCGTGATCGTAATCAACGCCGAGCAGGCGGTGCTGACCGGGCGCAAGGAAGAGAAGAAGATCTACTACCACTACTCGGGGTATCCGGGCGGCATGAAGTCCGAGACGGCGGGCAAGCGGCGGCAGCGCCGGCCCACCAAGCTGGTCGAAGAGGCCGTCTGGGGCATGCTCCCCAAGGGCCCCCTCGGCCGCAAGCAGCTCAAGAAGCTCAAGGTCTACGCCGGCGGCGAGCACCCGCATCAGGCGCAGCAGCCCGAGACCTTCGACGTCGCGGCGGCGCTGTAGGAAATCAAGGAGAGATCGAAATTGAGCCAAGTCAACTACTATGGAACCGGACGCCGCAAGACGGCAGCGGCTCGCGTCTTCCTGCGGCCGGGTGCCGGCGAGGTCAAGGTCAACGGCCGGACCCTCGACGTCTACTTCCCCAATGAAGTTCTGAAGATGGTCATCAAGCAGCCCCTGCTGCTGACGGAGACGGCCGAGAAGTTCGACATCACCGTCACCGTGGCGGGGGGTGGCAGTGCGGGCCAGGCCGGGGCGATCCGGCACGGCATCTCGCGCGCCCTGCTCGAATACAACGTCGAGCTCCGCGACCGGTTGAAGTCGGCGGGTCTCCTGACCCGCGACCCACGCAAGAAGGAGCGCAAGAAGTATGGTCAGAAGGGCGCTCGGGCGCGTTTCCAGTTCAGTAAGCGGTAGCAGGCCCAGAAGGGAGAGATTCGCTTGGTAGAAGTCACGATGAAGGAACTGCTGGAGGCCGGTGTCCACTTCGGGCACCAGACCCGGCGTTGGAACCCGAAGATGAAACAGTACATCTTCGGCAAGCGCAACGGGATCTACATCATCGACCTGCAGAAGACCCTCAAGCTCTTCAACCAGGTGGCGGCTTTCGTTCAGCAACTCGCGGCGGAGGGCAAGCGCATCCTCTTCGTGGGCACCAAGCGGCAGGCCCAGGAGGCCATCGCCGAGGAGGCGCGGCGCGCGGGCGAGTTCTCGGTGACCAACCGCTGGCTGGGCGGCACGCTGACCAATTTCGTCACCCTGCGCACCTCGATCGAGCGGTTGAAGGAGATCGAGGGGCGGCTGGGGGACGAGAACAGCCCGCTGACCAAGAAGGAGAAGCTGCGGCTGGAGCGCGAGCGGGAGAAGATGGCGAAGAACCTCGAGGGGATTCGCGACATGGACGAGCTGCCGGACGCGCTCTTCGTGGTCGATCCCAAGAAGGAGTACATCGCCGTCTCCGAGGCCAACAAGCTGGGGATCCCGGTGATCGCCATCGTCGACACCAACTGCGATCCCGAGCTGATCGACTTCCCGATCCCGGGCAACGACGACGCCATCCGGGCCATCCGGCTGTTCGCCTCGCGCATCGCCGACGCCTATCTCGCCGGCGCCGGCAAGATGGAAGAGGAGATGATGGTCCGGTCGAAGGACGGCGGCATGCCGGTCCCGGTCTACGACAAGGACGCCGCGAGCGCCGTGCCGGCCCACTAACTCCGGGTTTTCAGCGCGCGCCGCCCGGCTCCCGCCGGACGGCGCGGAGGAAGAGGTCAGTCGAACGCGCGTCGAGCTGACCTTTTCTTTTGTCCATCCGCATCACACAAATCCGCATTCAAAGCGGTTCGCAAGGAGATAGCTGTCATGGAAATCACCGCCCAGATGGTCAAGGAGCTCCGGGAGCGTACGGGCGCCGGGATGATGGATTGCAAGAACGCCCTCAACGAGGCGAAGGGGAACATCGAGACCGCGGTCGACTCGTTGCGCAAGAAGGGCCTCGCCGCGGCGGCCAAGAAGGCGGGCCGCATCACGGCCGAGGGCGCGGTCGGCTCCTACATCCACGGCGGCGGCAAGCTCGGCGTGCTGGTCGAGGTCAACTGCGAGACCGACTTCGTGGCCCGCACCGATGGTTTCCAGGAGCTGGTGCGCGACATCGCCATGCACATCGCTGCGGCCGAGCCTCGCTTCGTCCGCCGCGAGGAGGTCACCCCCGACGTGCTGGAGCGCGAGCGGGCGATCTTCCAGGACCAGGCTCTCGCCTCGGGCAAGCCGGCCAACGTGGTGGAGAGGATCGTCACCGGCAAGATGGAGAAGTACTACTCCGAGTTCGTGCTGCTCGAGCAGCCGTTCGTCAAGAACCCCGACCAGACGGTGGGGCAGCTCATCGCCGAGAAGGTGGGCAAGATCGGCGAGAACATCCAGGTCCGCCGCTTCGTCCGCTTCAAGTTGGGCGAGGGGATCGAGAAGCGGCAGGACTATTTCGCCGCGGAAGTCGCAGCCCAGGCGGGCCGCTGATGGCGGGAGAGACGTCCGGGGAGGCCGCGGCACGGTACCGCCGGGTCCTCCTCAAGGTCTCCGGCGAGGCCCTCATGGGCTCGCAGCCCTTCGGCATCGACGAGGCGGTGGTGGCAGCCATCGCCGACGAGATCCGGGGCATCCACGCTCTCAAGGTCGAGGTGGCCGTGGTGGTCGGCGGCGGCAACATCATCCGTGGGCTCGCGGCCAGCCACCGCGGCATCGACCGCGTCATCGGCGACTACATGGGGATGCTGGCCACGGTGATCAACGCCCTGGCCCTGCAGGACGCCCTGGAGAAGCGCGGCGTCGCGACGCGGGTGCAGACGGCGATCGACATCCGCGAGGTGGCGGAGCCGTTCATCCGCCGCCGCGCCATCCGCCATCTCGAGAAGGGCCGGGTGGTGCTCTTCGCGGCCGGTACGGGCAATCCGTTCTTCACCACCGACACGGCGGCCGCCCTGCGCGCCAACGAGATCCACGCCGATGTCCTGCTCAAGGCGACGAAGGTGGACGGCCTGTACGACTCCGATCCGGAGAAGAACCCCGACGCCATCCTGCTGCCCGAGGTCACCTACCAGGAGGTCCTGGAGAAGAACCTGCAGGTGATGGACACGGCGGCGATCAGCCTCTGCCGGGACAACGGCATCCCGATCGTGATCTTCGATCTCATGACCTCGGGCAACATCCGGCGGGTGGTCTGCGGCGAGCGGATCGGCTCCCTCGTCCGGACTTGACCCCTTGGATTGACAGCTCTCGGCCGGCCGGGTGAAGATTTTCCAGGGCGGCTTGAGGAGGGAACCCGATGAAAGAACTGTTCCGTGAAGTCGAGAACCACATGAAGCATGCCTTGGAACACTTCCACGGCGAGCTGAAGCACCTGCGCACCGGGCGTGCTTCGCTGTCACTGCTGGAGGGGCTCACGGTCGATTACTACGGCAGCCCCGTCCCCCTCAACCAGGTGGCGAACCTGTCGGTGGCCGACGCCACCCTGATCGTGGCCCAGCCGTACGATCCGACCCAGAGCTCGGCCATCGAGCGCGCGATCATGAAGTCCGACCTGGGCCTCAACCCCTCGTCCGACGGCAAGGTCATCCGCATCCCGGTGCCGTCCCTCACCGAGGAGCGGCGCAAGGAGATCGTCAAGAAGGCCCACGACTACGCCGAGCACGCCCGCAACGCCGTGCGTCAATCCCGGCGCGAGGGGAACGAGAAGCTCAAGAAAATGGAGAAGGACAAGACGATCGGTCAGGACGACGAGCGCCGTGGCCTCGACGAGGTCCAGAAGCTCCACGACCACTACATCGCCGAGATCAACACCGCTTTGCAGAAGAAAGAGCAGCAGATCCTGGAAGTTTAGGGGCGGCGGCTGCCAATCCAATATCCGTTGTTCCTCTACGGCTACCACCCCGTCCGCGAGGCCCTGCGCCACCGCCCCCATGAGGTGGTCCGTGTCCTCGTCTCGGCGGCGCGCACGGGCCGCCGGCGAGAGGAGATCGCGGCAGCCTGCGAGCGCCACCGGGTGCCCTTCGAGGTGGTGCCGGAGCGGGTCCTGGCGCAGGTCGCGGGCCCTGCCCACAACGGCATGGCTGCCGAGGTGCGGCAAGAAGCGGCGGTGCCGCGGGTGGAGGGCGACCCGGAGCTGGTGGTCCTCCTGGAGGACGTGCAGGACCCGCGCAACCTGGGCGCCCTGCTGCGGGTCTGCGAGGGAGCGGGGGTCGGCCGGGTGCTGATCCGTGATCGCGGCTCGGCGCCGGTCTCGCCAACGGTGGCGAAGACCTCGGCGGGGGCCACCGAGTGGCTGGAGGTCGAACGCATCACCAATTCGGCCCTGGAGTTGGAGCGCCTGAAGGCGGCGGGATACTGGGTCTATGGCACCGATCCCGCGGGCGATCCGCCCTGGGACGTCGACCTCACGGGCCCGGTCGTGCTCTGTCTGGGCGGCGAGGAGAAGGGGCTGCGGGCCCGCACCCGCCAGATCTGCGACCGCATGATCGGCCTGCCCATGCGGGGGCGGGTGGATTCGCTGAACATCGCCACGGCGGCGGCGGCGGTCCTCTACGAGGCGGTGCGGCAGCGGAGCCGGCCCGAGGAGTAGGGCGCTTGCATCCCTGGGGGAGGAGAGGCTAAACTCTCCCGGCTCCTGGAATACGGGGTGACCCGGACGGGTTTGGGAGCCTCGACCCGCCGGCATAGCTCAGGGGTAGAGCTACTGTCTTGTAAACAGTAGGTCCCCGGTTCAAATCCGGGTGCCGGCTCCACCCCCGATCCGGCGAGGCGAAGTTCTTTGGAGGTGTGGCCGAGTGGACAATGGCAGCAGACTGTAAATCTGCCGGGCTTCGCCCTACGGAGGTTCGAATCCTCCCGCCTCCACCATTCCTTCCTCGAT
>JAJKHS010000059.1 GCA_021154885.1 Thermoanaerobaculum sp. | reverse complement strand
TCCCCCATCACCTTCATCACCCGCACCAGGACCCCCACACTCGTCCTCCAGGGCGAGCGCGACGCCGAGGTGCCCGCCCCCCAGGCCTACGAGTTCTGGCATGCCTTGAAGACCCTCGGCGTGCCGACCGAGCTCGTCGTCTACCCCGACGAGGGGCACCACTTCGTCAAGCCCGAGGACGACCGCGACCGCGATCGGCGCACCCTCGAGTGGTTCGAGCGCCATCTCAAATAAAGGACGGCCTCGGCTTCGTCAACGCCGGTACCGCCCTGGAGCTTGGGATAGGCCCTCCCGGTCGTCCTGGGTGCAGAGGTCCGCTGCTTGGCATAGCCATTGCTGTAACTTTTCGACGACAAGCGGGTGCATAATTCGAAAACCTGCGTTGCCGGTGGGCCCCAAGAAAGGAGAAAAAAATGAAACAGATCGGAATCACGGCCGTCCTGGTGCTCCTCCTCGTCATCACCTTCGGCGCGACCAGCGCCAAGGCAGCGGACAGCAAGCTTACGGTCATGAACGATTCCAAGACGACGGTGACGGTTTCGGTCGTCTGGAGCGGCGGCAGCTTTCCGCCGTTCGACCTCGATCCGGGAAATTCCGCGGATGTCACCGTACCTTCCGCGATCGATTCGGTGAAGATGGAAGTCACCGGCAAGTGCAAAAAGGCGGTCGAAACCTTCAATCCGCTACACGTCAACCGGTCAACCATCAGTTGCAAGGACGACCTCTACATGGTTCGACTGGCGGTGACAAAGCCGGTGTCTTGACAGAGGCAGGATGATCACCGCGCCCGGATGCCGCGCCTGGTATCCCAGTGGAGCGGCTTCGCGATGCGGGCGAGCGGCGCCTCGGGGACGGCGCCGACGGTGACTCCGTACTTCCAGTCCGGCGGGCAGATGGCAATGTAGCGCGCATAGCCGCCGGTGCCGCCCTGGAGCTTGGGATAGCCGATGGCGACCAGGGCGCCGGTCTCCGGAACCTTGTCCAGGTTGGCGACCCCCTCGGCCTGGGTGTAGCCGTGATGCATCAGCCACGACTCTCCTTCGAGGGTCGGCGTGGTGTCCGTGTCGAGGGGCTCGTGGCCGTGGAAGAGGATATGGCGCCGCAGGTGCAGGAACTGGAGCGCGTCCAGCTTCACGCCGGGGAACGTCTTGCGGGTGGCCAGCTCTGGATTCGGCCACTCCTTCGACCAGTCGGAGCGGACGAAGACCACGGAGCCCTCGGGGATGCGGCCGTGCCGACGCTCCCAGGCCTGGATGTCCGCGACCGTGAGGTGATATCCCGGATCTTTCCTGGCCTGATCGACGATCGAAATCACTACCAGCGGGCGGACGGCGTAGGTGGCCGGCAACTCGTCGATCGCCGGATAGTTGGGGTCCCAATGGGCCGGCGGGTCGAGCTGGGTGCCGAGCTGGTCGGTGCCGAGCTCGTACCGGGTGGCCGCGAAGCCGTCCTTTTCATAGGTGAAGGGCTTGCCGGTCTTGGGATCGAGCGCGGGGCCGAACGTCGAGCGCCCGAAACCGGCCCAGACGGGAATGGACGGGTTGATCGCATGGGTCAGATCGACGTACCTTGCCCCTTTCAACGACTGCTCGTAGACCGGCCAGAGCGAGGCGGGGGCCGGTTTGGATGGAGAGGCCGCCATGGCGATGAGAACCACGGCGGCGAGACCGGCGAGGGCGTTGAGAAGCGGGGGCTTGCTCATCTCGATCCTCCTCCAGGATGACTTGCGGAGCTGGATGGCGGGCTCGTCCGGACCGCCCTCGCGGAATGGTACCGCAAGAGGGGGCCGTCACGGAGAAGCGTTGGAGCGGGGAGACCGAGGCAGCCAGCGGTGGACCACCGACTTGTAGCGGCGATACGGATCGCCAAAGCGACCTTCCAGAACCGGTTCTTCGTAGAGCAGGACGAGGAGGTGAACGAGCAGGAGGAACAGGACTGCCAACCCGACGATGGCGGGCGACTGTAAGGCCAGGCCCGCTCCGAGAAGGACGCCGAAGCCGCCGATGTACATTGGATTGCGCACGTAGCGATACGGACCCGCTGCCACGAACTCGCGTGGAGCGTCAAAGGGGGCTGGAGTGCCACGCCCCCTGGCCACGAAGGTGCCGATACACCAGAAGGCAAGAAGGCCGCCGGCGAAGGCCAGAGCCCAGCCGAGAGGCCGCATCCAAACCGGGATGGTGAGAGGCAATCGAGCGTCGAGCGGCTGCACGGAAGCCGCGAGCCACGCCCAAAGAAGCACGAAGCCTGAAGAGTAGAGCACCGCGCGCAAGATCACGAGCAGCCGGGAAAGCGCTGGAGAGCTCATGGTTCATTCAAACTGTGTGCCACGCGCAGTTATTGTACACTGACTCCTGATCCTCGTCAACGCAGACTTGACCTTGCGAAAGGATATCAGGTACTCTCCACGCGCGCAAGAGAGTCGAATCAAACCTTCGAGACAAAAGGAGCTGGCCCATGAAAAAGAAGACGAGCAAGAAGATGACCCTGTCCGCCGAGACGCTCAGGAATCTCAGCGAGCCCGATCTCCAGCAGGTGGCCGGCCAGGCCACCGCAAAGTGCAGCGCCGTAGTGTGCTCCGCCACGAACGTCTGCTCGAATTGCAGACCCTGCTTGTAGGCTGCAATGGTCTCCGATCCTCGGCGGTGAGGATGCGGCACAGGTCCGTGCTTGGTGCTTTCCGAGCATGCCACTATACACTTCAGTGTACCCTGGATGATGCGACAGTGATGCGACAGCGCCAGCCGTAAGTTCTCTTACCAACACCCCGCCCTAGGCGGGGTGTTGTGCGTTCTGTAACATTAGCCCGTAAGAGTGAAGGGCCTCGGACACAGGTTCGTACAAGGAGGTCCAGGAGGAATGGCTGGAGCCGCAACTATCCTGTGCCGATTTGCCGAGCGCTCGCTTTCTCTTCCCACTTCGGAACGTTAACGCCGACCACCAGCAGCCAGACGCAAAGTGATAGTTCCGCAACGCCGCCAATCACCGTAACGTCGGGGAGGCGAGCTGCGAGCGCAGGGAATAGAACGATCGCGAAAGTGTTCGTCAGGTAGCTCAAGCCCCCGATCGCCATCGCCAATCCAACGATTCGGGGGAGAAAGCCCGACCTGAACACCAGGCAGCCGATCAGGAAGCAGTAAATCCCGAAAAACACCCCGGTGATGATGTCGCCCCGCGCATGCGCTCGTGCGCCAGGATGTTGGCCGCGGTCGCTGCGGCGTCATCGCGCACGACCAGCGCGCCGCGAACGAAGACCTCGGCGAATACGCCCGTGACGATGGTGATCAAGTAGGAGGCGCCGGCTAATCTGGCCCGCAGGCGTGGCGATGGTTCAACAGTACGATCCGTCATTTCGGTCCCTCGCAAACATCGCCTCGCCAAAAACCCCGTGCGAGAGCGATCACCTCCTCGGGCTTCTTCCGGCTCACGGAAAGTTTGAATCTTGCCTCGTAAAATCCCCCCCTCTGGATAGGGCCGCCCGCTGGGGGACGGCTGTCAAACTTTGGGAGTCCCCCGGCAGAGCCGGGGGCTTATCTATGGAGTTAGGCCGGCGGCGCATGCGGCGATGGAGGCCGCCTCCCCGAGAACAGCTCGGTGAGCACGCCGATTGCGACTCCACAGAGCAGCCCAAGCCACCCGATGCCACGGAAGAGAACACCCTGAAGATAGAACTCCGTTGGGTGTACGAAGCGCGTGAGGGTCAGAATGGCTCCCCGATCGCCGAATGGCTGTGTTGCAGCGTGATTCTGAACACGCAACGTGTAGGACCCTCTTTGCAGTGTCACCTCGGGGTCGGCCATATAGAGATCCGTCGAGCCTCGGCCACCTGCGCGGAACCTGGTGAGGGCGTACTTGCGAGTAGGGATGCCAGGGCGCGCGATCGAGGCTTCTAGGTCACTTAACACCAGAGGTAGGTCTTCAATTGCAGTGTCGGCGGATGTCATCGGGACACTCGCTTCGAACTGAAAACTACCAGACGTGGTGATGTCGAATGTCTCAACGACGGACAGCCCGGGGCCAGGAATAGGCAACTCAACTGGCGCCCAGTTCCAACTGCTAGCGAGGTAGAACGCGCCGGCGAAGGAAAGAGAAGACGCCGCGAGCATGAGTAGCGAGACAAGTCGTAGTGCTCGGATCATCTCAAAGGCCTAACGGGACTGCGGCTGAGCGGCGGCCTTATCGTCTGCTCGAGCCGCTGGGTTGGCCGGTTTTTCGCGATTATCTATGCACTCTCCACAGCCTCCGGCAGAGGAGAGTGGTTGCACGATCGGCCGCCTCTCCGCAATACCGAGCGTTGGAGAGATCTAGCAACACTGGCAATCGATGCACTTATTGTTAATCCCTTGCTCGCAGACGTAACAACCTCCGCAGACCTCTATGCACTCACGCTTCGTCATACTGAAGTCGATCGGCAAGGTGAGAGTTGAGCACGCGAGTGGCTCGGATTGAACTTCTTGTTCCATAAAGATACCCGTACTGTCTGGGACCGCGAGCCCTTCGGAATCTGCAGAGGCAAAATCTCCTGGGCTCAGAAGAGGCGAGCCGAGAACCAGTAGAACCAAGCTGACAAGTAGAGCGACGGTGTGCTTCATAGAAACCTCCTAGGTAGTTCTGTGGGAGATGAGCCCCTCACAGTACTCGCAGTGGGTGAATTCGAACAGGCATTGCCTTGCCTCGGCCAACGCCGCAGAAGGTGAGCGAGCGGAACCGCGCTGTTTGCGGTTTCCGTCCGCTCGACCGCCGGGGTTGGCCGCCTATAACGGTACGTTACGATATTTTGTATGCAGCTTCTCCTTTTCAGCGGCTGCCCCAATTCTACTCCGAACGCCTCCGCAAGACCAGAGGCTCTCGAGTGGATCTGGCCCGAATTTAGCGTAATCATGCAAGTTTGGGGCCACAGGCACCAAGCTGGCTCGGGAGAGTTCCCCACCTTCGAGGCGGGCACTGCGTCCGGGCTGTTTGAGGCCGGAGCGTAGCGGAGGCGCCAAGCAGCGAATATCTCTACCTTCGACGGGAACTGCTGCGCTCCTCCGTCGGCTGCGTCGGACCTTTTCATGCGATGAACGCCGCTGCGAGTTGTTGGCCGAACAGCCGAATAGAGTTCGTCAGGGAGAAGAGCGATGAGCGCCAAGCCACGCGGCGTAGACTTGGAAACCAAAGCCAAGAAACAGAAGCAGAAAACCTACAGAACCAATTGTGCCCGTAGGAGTATTGCGATCGATGAAGTCAAGAATTTCGAGGGAAGCCCAGGTAGCGAACAGCAGAACACCTTGCAGGAAGACTCCGAGCGGAAGCCAGACGGTCGCCAACAGCAGGACAAGTAAGGCGATACCCAATAGTCTTCTTATGGCGTCATGAAGTGATTCCGCTTGAGTGGCGTAATCAACAAGTGAGGGCAACAAAGTGCTGGGAGAGAACCCAAATTCGTTGGCCACCCATATCGTTAAGATTAAGACTGCGGCAACTCCAAGAATCATTTGCAACCGGGTTTCAAAGGGAGAAGGCTTACTATTCATCAACAACGGAAAGACCCGTGATAGCCTCCTACCGAGGCGGCGCAGATTCTCTAGGCGAATTGCCTCCACTGCGAGCAGAAACGCCCCGATGATATCGAGCACAAGGCCCACGATAGTCCACTGATAGGGTAGCACTCAAGTCAGCTGATAAGATTGTGTGCGAAGTAATGCTTCATGAATGTCCAGGCCGGCCAACCTCGCGTTGAACTGTATCCGTCTTCCCGCCGAACGCCTTCCCGACAAGTCTCGATACCGAACCCTACTCCTGTTGTCCAAGATGTATGTCATTCATTCTATGGAATGTACACATTGTACTCTGATTCCTTATCCGCGTCAACGCACGAGGTCTCGTCGGGTTGGCAGTTGGAAGCCCTGATTCGCTTAGCCAGATGGGCTTCGGTGCAGCTATCCTACTGACGCGAAGCAGGTTAACACCGCCGGCTGTCGGCTAAGAAGGTGTTTGGAAAGTTCGCATCCCAGGCCCCGTTCGGCCCAACGGGCCGGGAGAACGGAGCCCAGGGCTGAGGCCGCAGGCCGATGCCCTGGGTGGAGAGATGACAAAAGCCTTGCGGCCTGAAAGGCTCGCGAGAGCTTTCCATCCCACGCGTTGTCGAGGCTCTCGCGGCCTTTCAGGCCGCAACGATGGGGTGCCTTTCTTCCCAGGGCATCGGCCTGCGGCCTCAGCCCTGGGCTGGGGTCTCCCGGCCCGTTGGGCCGGTAGGTTAGATCCCCTGAAACGGCGCGAAGTGCGAGTGAGTGGAACGTCATCCGACATGGGAGTGTCGGGTTGGCTATTCATGAGGGTGGCAGGAAATGGGGTCGTGGGAAGGAGCGCTGGATGCTCCGCTCGTGAACGCGTCGGCACGGCTTCCTCAAAAATCCGCGGGCCCCGGGGCGCACCCCACCCCGAGGCCCGCGGGAGGTTTTCTCGCCTCAGTGCCCGACGCACTGCGCGTAGAGCACGTCCGTGTAAGGCTGGATCGTGCCCGATGCCCAGCCGGACGAGACCGAGGCGCCCACGTTCACGGTCGTGATCGTCGGATGCGCAGGGTCGTTGGGGCAGCCGCAGGTGTTCTGGAGGTTGGCGGTGATCGTGTTGCCCGTGACGTTGGCGCTCAACATTCCGGAGACCGCGATGCCGCTGTCCGCGATCACCGTGAGGGTGCCCGTGTTATTTCCTGTCACCGAGGCGCCGAATCCCTTTCTGGTGTTGGCGCCGAACCAGGGCCGGGTGCCGACGGAGAGGGCGATGTCGAAATGGGTCCTGGGGCCGGTCCACATCACGTTGTCCTGGACCGACGAGCCGGTGTAATCGGCCTGGGGCAGGGTCGAGCCCGACAGCGGATCGAGGGTGATGCCGCCGTAGGCCGGGTTGCCGGCCGAAAGGATCGTATTGTTACGGACCAGGGATTTCTGCACCGCCGAATACGCGCGGAAGAGCACGATCCCGACGTCGGTCGCGTCGATGATCTGATTGTTCTCGACGTCGGCGTTCTCGCAGGCGATGCTCAGGCCGTCCGTCCACTGGCTGATGTCGGCGGCGCCGGTCTGCTTGAAATGGGTGCTCGAGTAGGCGGTGACCAGGTTGTTGGTGATGGTGTTGCTGCCGCAGGCGTGCCCCTCCGCCGTGCCGAGAGCGTGGAAGCTCGACCAGCCGGCCGAGTTCGAGATCAGGCAGTTGGACACGGTCGTGCCTGTGCCGCCCTCGACTTCGATATTGATCTCGTTGTCTCCGTAGCCGACGCTGGTGCGCGCGCCGTCCACCCAGACGTTGAGCAGCCTGGCGCCGGACTGGATGGTCACCATGGGTGTCGCGAAGGTGCCGGCCCGCACCAGCCGGCCCATCAGGGCGTACTTGGCATGGGCCGGGCTGCCGAAGGTGGTCAGCGTCACGCCGGCCGGGATGTTGAGCGTCGAGGTGAGCGTCACCAGCGCTTTCTGCGCCAGGGTCACGGTGCCCCCCGAGCCGGCGCTGTTGAGGGCGCTCTGGAGCGCTGCCTGGGTGCCGGTGAAGCCGGTCGTGGTAACGGGCAGGGCCATGGCGGCCCGCGAGTTGAACGAGTAGCTGCCGGTCCCCGTGGAGCTGCAGATGGTGGCGGCCAGAGTGGCGAATTCGCTGCTGTCGAAAAACTGATCGACGATGGTGGACCAGGCGGTGCCGGCGTTCAGAGCGTTGAGATTGCTGTTGAAGCCGGAGGGGTCCGGCTCGCGGTTGAGGACGCCGCGGTAAAGGGTGAGGAGCCGGGCGGCGTTGTCGTAGCCGAGGCCGCTGTACTCGGTCGAGAGGTAGAAGGCGCGGCCGTGGGATTTCAGGGTGGCCGCGGTGCAACCCGCCGAGGTGAAGTTGTTGACGCTGCTCTCCCAGCCGCTCTGGTCGGGGATGCGGCCGAGCGCCTCGGTGTACATCTTGGCGATCCACTGGGTCGGGACGACGGCCTGGGCCGCCTGCGCCGATAGTGCGGCAAAGGTCAGGAGCGCGAGGATCAGGGCGGTAACGAGTCGGTTCAAGGTTGTGGCTATCACGAGTGTACCTCCTGAAATTCATACCTGTTTTGCAATACCTACACCAATTCGGGAGCTTCACCAGGCCTCTCTCTGGTGACGGCGCTCAGCGGCGCCGTGGCATTACATTTGCTTATTGCTAAAACAGACGCATTCGGAGAGTTCAACGCTCTCCGTAGAGGATTTACGTTTCGTCACCATCGGGGGCATCTCATCATGTCAGCACAACAGGTCCGAATCGTTCGTTCTCCGGCGTGGCGGCTCGCCGCGGCGCTCCTTGTGGCCGGCTCCGCCCTGCGTGCACAGACGGTCCCGCCACACAACCACGTGGTGGTCGTAGCGCTCGAAAACCACAGCTACGAGAGCTCGAACAACGGCATCGTGGGGGCCTCGGCGGCACCCTGGTACAACAATACGCTGATCGCAAACCACGGCCTGGCGACCGCCTTCTACGCCAACGGCCACGATTCACTGCTCGAATATTTCTGGATGATCGACGGCCAGCCGAATTGCTCTTCGTCCGGCACGTATTGCGGCGGCAATCCCACCACGCTGGTCGCCGACGCCGACTCGCTGATCCGCGAGGTGATCGCGGCGGGCAAGAGCTGGAAACAGTACACGGACTCGCTCCCCTCGCGGGGTTTCATCGTCGAGGAGTCGAGCGGCATCACGGGCTCCAATCCCACCGGCACCTATTTCGCGCGCCACGCGCCGGCGATCTACCTGAGCGACGTCCGCCAGGGCACGCCGACCAATCAGGCGGTCGACTGCACGGGCGAGCCCAACGGCTACGACGCGGTCAAGCAGGCGTGCAACGTGGTCAACTTCCAGGATTCCGCGAATGGTTTCCAGGCCGACCTGGCGGCGGGCCGGCTGCCCAATTTCTCGTTGATCGTGCCCAACGGCTGCAACGACGCCCATAGCTGCGGCATCGGCACGGCCGACGCCTGGCTGCAGGCGAACCTCGATCCGCTGCTGCAATCGAGCTATTTTCAGCCCGGCGGCGACGGGTTGCTGATCGTCTGGTGGGACGAGGGGAGCCTCACCGGCTACGCGGGCTCCTGCGGCGGCACGCAGGACAACCGCTCCTCCGCCACCAGTTGCACGGGCGGCGGCGGGCGGGTGGCGGTGGCCCTCGCCGCGCCCGACCTCGTGAGCCCGGGCTTCCAGTCTGCGGTCTATCATCAGCACCCGTCCCTCACGCGGACGGTGGCGCAGGCCCTGGGAATCACGGTCCCCGCCGCCGCGAGCGCCGCGACCGCGATGGGGGAATTCTTCGGCACCCCCGCCTCGCTGCCCGCTCCCTGGCAGCACGCCGACGTCGGCACCGTGGACGTCGCGGGGAGCGCCAGCGCCGCGAATGGAACGTTCACCATCACCGCCGGCGGCACCGACATCTGGGATACCGCCGACGCCTTCCACTACGTCTATCAGCCGCTGACCGGCGACGGCGAGATCGTGGCGGACGTCACCGGCCTGACATTGCCGTCCGGCGCCGCCTTCTCGCTCGCCGGCGTGATGATCCGCGAAAAGCTGACCGCGAACGCAATCCACGCGAGCATGATGATCACGACCCAGGGCAAGGCCAAGTTCCGCCGCCGCACCACGGAGGGCGGGATCACGGCGAGCGACGGGCCGAGCACCGGCAGC
>JAJKHS010000058.1 GCA_021154885.1 Thermoanaerobaculum sp. | reverse complement strand
GGAACCTCTTCGGTTCCCCAAACCCCTCCCGTTCCAGGCGGGCATCTCAGCGGTCCTCGCGGCCGGAAAGCTCTCCTTTGGCACCGCCCAACCCACAGGCGCCGCCCTCAAACCCCTCGGCTATCGTCCGGGTAGGGTAAGAAGTTGACGGCGCTTGAGGCCGAGCCACACCCCTGTACGACCGCCACCTGCCGAAAAACTACTAACTCTTTTCCCTTGAAACACTTGACATTGATCCTACATATGTAGTATCTTTCTCTGGTCGAGAGGGATTGACCCTCCGGCCCCCTGATGAGGTGAAAGCCATGGGATCTTGGAACAACGAGTGCAGGTTGCTAGGACATGTCGGCTCAATCGAGCTCAACGAGAAGCGGACGCGCGCCGTCGTGTCCCTCGCCACCAACACGCGATACATGAAGGACGGCCAGGACTACGAGGAGACCGACTGGCACCGGGTGATCGTCTTCGACCTGGACCGCCTTGGCCGCGCCGCCAAGGGCTCGCTCGTCCAGTGCATCGGCCGGTTGCGCTACAACAAGGTCGACCGGGACGGCCGGACGATCAAGTTCCCCGAGATCGTATGCGCATCCTTCGTGGTTCTCAAGGACCCGGCGGCGCAGCAGGATGAGCAGCAGGGCGGCGCCGGCGAGGACGAAGCCTTCTTCTACACCGCCGAGCCCGGGGACTTCCCCGGCCAGCAGGACCTTGAGGACGAGCCGTTCCACCGGTAAGAAGCGAAGCAGAGGGAGCGCCGATGGCCCTCGGCGCTCCCTTTTCACCCACACACAACAAGAAAGGAATCTGTGATGCCGACCAAGGCTACCAAAAACCAGCCCAAGCCACAAGCCGCCGCGGCGCCGGCCGCGGCCACCACCCGCTCCCGCAAGAAGCCGGCGGAACCGGCCGCCGCTCCGGCGCCAAAGACGCTTTTGCCTGTCATCTCGGTCCCGTTTACGGCGCTTCGCCTTACCTCCCTCAACCCTCGCACGATGTTTCCGGAAGCGGAAATCGAGGAGCTTGCCGGCAGCATCGAGGCAAGCGGCGGGCTTCTGCAGAACCTCGTCTGCCGGCCCTTGGCTTCTCCAGGCGAGTACGAGGTGGCCGCCGGCGGCCGGCGTTATCGTGCCCTCGAAAGGTTGATCCTACGCGGGACGCTCCCCGCGGACTTCCTCGTCCCCATCCAGGTCCAGGAGCTCGACGACGAACAGCTCGTCGTCGTCGCTCTCGCCGAGAACTTGGCGCGCAAGGAACAGCACCCCCTCGACGAGGGCGAAGCCTTGCTGAAAGTCCTCCGCAAGGATGGCAGGAGGCCCCGCCGCGGTGAAGGCGTTACCGACGCCGTCGCGCGCAGTATCGGCCGCACGCCGCGATGGGTTCAGACGCGGGTTGCTTTCGCCGAACGCCTCACCGCCGCCGTCAAGCAGGCGTGGAGGGAGGACCGCATCACCGTCGCGCATGCCCGCGAGTTGCTGCCCTGCTCTCCTGAGGAGCAGAACGAGTTTCTCGAGCAGATCCTCGAATACGAAGGCGATCTTCAACCCGGCGATATTGCGGACTCCCGCCAGGACGAGCTTCCGTCCCTCGCCGTCGCGATCTTTCCTCTCTCCTCCTACCCTGGAGACGTCATCGGCGAGGAGACTTCGGACCTGCGAGAGCAGTTCTTTGCCGATCGCGAGCTTTTCCTGAGCCTCCAGGAGGCCGCGATTGACCAGCTCGTCGCCGACTTGCAGGGCCGCCACCCCTGGGTGGCCGTCGAGCGAAACGCCGAATGGCTCAACTCGACGAAGTTCCGTCGGTCGACGAGCGCGGAGGCCGGCGCCGTGGTGCTGGTGTTACCCGACCTGCGGGTGCAAGTCTTTGAGGGCTTCGAGAGGATCGAGCCGCCGCGGCCGCAACTCGTCAAGTCGACGAGCGGCGGACGAGCCGCCGGCGTCCCCACCTCCTCGGGACGGGCGGCCCTTACGTCCCGGCCTTACGACGAGGAGGAGGAGATCGAGGGGCAGGACCTCGACGCGGCCGAAGACCCGCCGGAGGACGACGAGACTTCCACCCCCGGCGAGGACTCCGCCGGCCCCGTCTTGACCACCTCCCACCTCATCGACGCCCATCGCCTGAAGAGCCAAGCCCTGCAAGCGGCTTTGACTCAGCAGCCGGTGCATGCGCTGCGCTTGGCCTGCCTCGCTCTTCTCGGCCGGCGCACCGCCTGCGGTTTGCGCGCCGAGCCCCCCGCGGCCAACGACCGCAGCAGCACGCCCGCAGTGGCCGAGGTCTACGCGACTTTCTCCCAGCTCCTGCCTCTCGGCACCCTCACCGCCGAGACCCAGTTTCCCGGCGCCAGCCGCCTCTACGACGACGACGCTGACGGCACTCCTCGTCGCCAAGACCGTGAGATCGAACTCTGGGAGGCCCTCGTCCGGCTCACTGACGGGGAGGTGGTTCATCTTTTTGCCGCCCTCCTGGCGCCCTACTGCGGCAGTTTCACCGGCTGGGCGCCGGCCCTCGGGGACCGCCCGCCCGTCCTCGCCCTAGCCCGGACTCTGGGCCTTCACCAAGGCGCCTTCCAGGAGCTGACCGACGATTGGCTTCGACGCTACCGCAAGGCCGCCCTGGTTGAGGTCGCCGTGGCCTGCGGGGCCGTGGCGCCGGACGGCCGCAAGAGCCTGGCGAAGCTGCGGCTTGACGAGATCCGCGCCCGGATCCTCGACTCCCCGACCCGGAATTCCTCCTGGGTTCCTCCCGAGCTGATGTTCCTCCCGGACTCCGAGGTTCAGGCGCGTTTTGCCGACGTCCCCAAGCCGTCCGCCGAGGGGGAGGCGGCGTGAAGGCCTTCACCGTCGCCACCCGCGGCCTCGACGAGGAGCCGTTCGACGGCGCCCCCAGGGCCACCGTCGCCGTCATCTCCACCGCGGCGGGCCTGGTGCTCCAGGTCCGGCCGTTGCGCCGAGGTCGCCGATCTTCCGTTTCCTTCGAGATGCCTCTCGCCACTGTCGCGCGCCAGGTCATCGCCGAAGGCACCAGAAAAGACCGTTGACGTATCAACCCGCGGGGGAGGCGCCTACGGTCGCCTCCCCCTTTTTTTTTAACTTCCGGAGAGACTCTCTATGTCCGACTCCCCCACCACCATTCGCCTCACGCCAGCTCTCCAGCGCTTCCTCGCTGATCGCCTCCAGCGTGACGACCGCGGCGCCCGCGGCCCCTGGACGCGTACCGCCATCCTGACGACTCTCGCGGAGCGCTACGGCTACCTGCTTCAGTCGGCCGGAGACCTTCCTGCCATCCCTGAGGCGACCATCCGGTCGTGCCTAGGGTCCCTGGTTTTGCCGGTCCCTGTCGTGAGCATTCCCGTCCTGCCGGCGGTTTTTCGGCAGTTCGACCCGGCCGCCGGCGAGCTGCTCTCCCGGCTCCCGCCCCTTGCGCTTGTCGCGTTGATCGAGCACCTCGAGCGCCAGGCGCGAGGCCGTTCTCCCGGCTAGGTTGTCGGGCGCCCGAACGCGGTTCGGTTTGCCTGCTGGTTTTACATATGTCGTAGAATGGGGCTTTGACAAACGTAGTACAGAACTCTAAGGAGACTCCGATGCCCCAAGCGCTTCGCCGATCGCTCGCCGGCGCCCTCTTCCTCGCCCTCTCCGCCATGGACCTTCACGCCCAGGCCTTCCCCGACCTGGGCCGCGCTCTCTTCGCCGGGGGCTTCACCGCCACGGTCTGGGTCAACTCTTTTGACCGCCGCCTCGACTACCTGGCTCACGGGGTGTTCTATCCCGACACGCCGATCCGCGCCAACGGCTACGACGCCCGCTACGGGATGACCCTCGCGGGCTCCGGCAGCGTCTCCGTCGGCCCGGACGGCTTCTATATCGCCGCCGGCTTGGCGACCAATCCGAATGCTGCGCCCGCCGAGGGGGACATCTCGATCGATCTCCTTAAGTCGGGCAACAAGGTGGGCTCGGCGGAGGTCCCCTTCCGCTGCGGCCCCTCGGCACAATGCCCCTGGGAGGCGCACTTCTCCGTCAAGCCCTCCGACTTCGCCCGCGCTCCGCTGCGAGCCTTCACCGTCAAGGTCTATCGCCACGTCCAAGGATCCAGGTGCGGCGGCGAGCTCACTCCCGACCTCAACTCCGAGCCGTGCCGCTCCGCCGTCGTCGCCAGGTTCAATCTTCCCTTCGGCTACCGCTTCACCCCGACCGACTTTCTTGACACCAACTATCTGGCCCAGCCCAACGCCACCACCACCGCGCTCTGCGCTGCCATCCTTCCGCTCTGCTCCTCGACGACTCCCCCTCCCCCGGCCGACCCCTGCGCCGCCTGGCTGGAGGCCTCCCGCCACTGGCTCAACACCATGCCCAGCCCGGAGAGCACCGGCGACTCCTCATGCGCTGGGCTCAGCGCGGCTCTCACCGCGTGGCTCGCGGCTGCTCCCCAGCCGCCTCCTTCTTGCGTCAATCCTTGACCGGCTTTTTTACTTTGAGTTGAGGGTGGCCTCGGCCGCCCTCTCTCCTCACCCAACTTCTTGCTCCGCCCCGGCCCTCTCCTGAGGGGGGGGATTTTTAGCGTCCTGAACGGGGAGAATTTCGGGTGATCCTGTTGACACACCCCCCACCCGCCGGCGGCCCAGCATCAAGGTCCTCCGCTGCCCATTGCTGAGGAGCTTGAGGGCGGCGCCTGTCGGTCGGCGGTGCGAAGAAGGAGCAACCCGGCCGCGAGGACCCTGAGATGCCCGCCCAGAACGGGAGGGGTTTGGGGAACCGAAGAGGTTCCCCAACGTTTCTCTGGCGTTTAATGTGCTTGGAGACTTCGGGCGTCGTGTCGTTTGGATGCCAGTGAGTTGACTCTGTGGCTCCGACATATGTAGAATGGTTCAGAGGAGCAAGCTAGTGCTATGTATTACGCGGCTTCGCCGCTCCATACATAGCAGCTTGCCCGCATTCGCACCTGCGGTGCTCAAGCGGGAGAAATACCGATGGCTGACGACGAACCTGCCGAGCGGAACGCCAAGCCTCCACACAGGGAGGTCCACTCCTGTCGCTTCTCTCCCGACGAATGGCAGCTTGTCGTCGATCGCGCCACGGCCGCGGGGTTCTCGCCGTCTCGCTTCCAGCGGATGGCGGCCCTTGGCGCGCCCCTGGGGCGTCGGGTCAACAACCACGCGGTGGTAGCGCTTAACAGGCTCGGCGTCAACCTCAACACCATGCTGAAAATTTCCCTCAGAACCGGCCAGATGCCGGCCGCGACCGAGCTGTCCCAGCTCCTTGCCGAGCTTCGACAACAGCTCTCGAATCTCTTAAGCGAGCCATGATTGCCAACATCACCAACGGCAGCGGCTTCGGCGGGCTTACCCGCTACCTGTTCACCGGTGATCGCGATCAGCCCAACCCCGCCCGCGTCGCCTGGACTTCGACCCGTAACCTTGCCGTCGATAGTCCCCATGAGGCTGCATACATTATGCGCGCGACTGCCGAGCTCGGTCGTACGGATCAACCGGTCTATCATCTCAGCATTTCAATTCATCCGGATGAGTCGCTCACGCGCGCCCAATGGGAGACGGTTGCCGACAACGCGCTCTTCAGGCTTGGCCTCAGCGACCATCAGGCCTTGATCGTCGCTCACAACGACAAAGACCACCAGCACATCCACATCGTCGTCAATCGCGTCCACCCGGTGACTGCCAAGGCTTGGGACCGTTGGCAGGATGTACCCCGTGTCCAGGAGGTCATGCGCGCCCAAGAGCAGGCCCTTGGCTTGCGCGCGGTTTCCCAAGAGCGCAATCCTGACGCCCTTCCTGCTGGCGCCCTCAAGCAATTCGAGCGCACCGGCGAGCCGCCACTTATCGACTACGCCCGCGCGACAATTCGCCCTGCTTTTGCCGAGGCCCGCTCCTGGAGTGAGCTTCACGATCGCCTCGCCGAGCACGGGCTTGTCCTTGAGCGCAAAGGACAGGGCTTGGTTGTCACTGACGATCACCAACAAGTCAAAGCTTCGGCGGTCGACCGATCCGCCTCCCTGCGTAGCCTGGAGTCTCGTCTTGGACCCTACCAGGAGCCCCCCGCCCAACTCGCGGCCGTCGATCGCGCGCTTCGCGAGCAGCGCCAGGCCGCCGAGACGGCTCACCAGCTCGAGGCATTAACCCAAGCTCGCGCCCGACATGCCCTTGCCGTCCACGCTCGCGAAGACGCTGTTTCGCGGCTCGCTCAGGCCCGCGACAGTGTCGCCCGCATCGCCGCCGAGGCCTTCCGCGATCCCTCTCTGGCCGCGCGCCGCTACCTCGACCACCTCGACGCCGGCGGCTCCGCCGCCGTGAACCCTCAGGCGCTCGGAACGCCCCGCGGCCGAGCCCTCCAGATCGGCGGTACCCGCCTTTCGCTCGGCTCCGAGGCCGAGCACGCGGCCCGAGCGCAGGCCGAGCTCCCGCGGGCCGGGACCGCGTACCTTAACGCCCGCGCCGGACTGCTAGGCGCGGAGCGCTCCCTGGGGCTTGCTCACCAGCAGCTCGCCGAGCTCGACTCGCGTCTCGCCCCCCTGCGGCCCTCACCCTCTCCCGCCCTTCAGGGCCACCAACTTGCGGAACGGATCATCGCGCTCCGGCCAGCGGACCAGCTACTCCTCGCGCGCGCCCACGGCAGCCAGGCGCTCAAAGACGCCGCCGAGCGGGCTCCGGAGCGCCTGCACACCCTGCTCGCCGCTCGCGAGTGGTGGGTGCGCAATCTAGGGGCGCCCCTGGTGCGCGCACTGGCTCGCCAGACGTCCGTCGCCGGAGATTCGCCGAGTCCCGGCGTGGATCCGGCCGCCTGGATGGCGAACGCCGTTCGCCTTGGCGTTCACCCTGCCCACGCCACACAGGCCCTGGTCCGCTCCTCCGAACAGCCGCTTGTCCATACCGCCCAGGTCGCGGCCCGCGCGGTGACCATGCTGCGCGCCGCTCACCACAACCCCGCCGCCGCGGCTGCGCTTCAACTCACCCAGCCGGCCGGCAAAATTCTTGGTCAGAACGGCCTGAGCCCCGTGGGTGGCGGCCTTGAGAGCGCCAGCCGCACCTATTTGGTCACGCGCGGTCTTCTGGCCAATCCCGCGAGCAGCGCGGCGCGCATCACCGCCAAAGCACTCGGCGTGCCCGCCTTACCTGTCCGCCTCGCATCGCTCGGCTGGACCCTCACTAAAGCCGCCGCCCGCGCCATCCTGGCTTGAGAGCGACCGCGCAACTTGCTCATGAGCAAGTTGCCGGCCCCGTTGCCCCGCGAAGTTGCTCATGAGCAAGTTTCCCCTCTCGGGGCGCCCGCTCTTCCCGGTTTGCTCATGAGCAACTCTTGCCGGGAGCCTTGACGTAGAGTTTTACATGTGTAGAATCCTCGGGTGCTCCGCATTCCCGATCGCTTCGCCTGGCGCCAGGCCGCCACTCTCGCGGCTGTCTCTGCGCTGCTGATTCTCGATTGCGGCCTCTTCCCCGCCGATCGCCTTTTGCGCCTCGTCCCGCTTCGTTTCAACACCAGCGCCTCTTTGCCGGTGGGTCTTTACCGCGTGGTTGACACCCCTCTCCGACCGGGCGCCTTCGTCAGCGCCTGCCCGCCTGTAGCTTTAACCCGCATCGCCCTTGCCCGCCAGTACGCGCCGCCCGGGTCCTGCCCGGGCGGCGTCACGCCTCTTGCCAAGCGCATCCTGGCCCTGCCCGGCACGACCCTTGTTTTCGGGTCCGGCGGCTTTCGCCTCAACGGCCACCTCTTGCCCGCCACCGCCCCCCTGCCGCGCGACAGCGCCGGTCGGCCTCTCCTCCATCAGCCCTTTGGCATTCACCAGGTCAACCCCGGGGAGGTCTGGCTCTACGCCTCAGCCCGCCGGAGTTGGGACTCGCGCTACTGGGGCGCCATTCCGTTGTCCGCTATCAGGGACCGGCTAGCCCCGCTCTGGATTTTTCCATGACGCCAGAGCTTTACCGGTTGCCCGCCTCTCATCAGGAGGTCCGGGCGCTACGCAAGGAGAGTCTTTTTTACCCTCTGTATCTTTTCTTCAGCGGCTCGTCTATCGTCGCTCAATGGTTCGCCGCCTCCGTTCACTTCCACCCCGCCCTTGGTGACGGCTATTTTCTCCGTCCACCCTTCCTCTCTCCCCTTACCAGCCTTCTCCTCTCCGGGCTCCTTCTCGCCCTCGCTTGTCGCTCCGCCTACGCGTCTCGACAAGCTCCCTCTCGCCGGAGGCTTTTCTACATTCTCATTCCCTTCGCCGGGCTTTGCTTCTACTACTCCCGTCACGACCGCTTTTATCCTCCTTGGTACCTCTTCGACTGGCTCGTCCGTTTGCGCTCGATTCCCTCTCTCGCTCCGGCGCGCCGCGTCGTCTTCGTCGCCCTGGCTCTTTGCGGTATCGCCAGCGTGATCGTCTTTGCCGCTCTGCGCTCGCGCTTGGCGGCCACCTACTCCGCTCTGGCTGATACTCACGGCTCGGCCCGCTGGGCGGATGAGCTCGAGCTCGAATCAAGCGGCTTACTCGACCCTCGGCCGGTCGTCGAGCTGCCCCCTGGGCGCCATCTTTTCTTGGGCCTCTGGTCCCGGCCACGCCATCCCCCCGCCTCGCTGCTGACCCGCGAACCCACTCACGTCCTGGTTCTTGCGCCCACCCGCTCGGGCAAAGGCGTCGGCATCATCACGCCCGACCTCCTCTTGTGGGACGGCCCCACGCTGGTGCTCGACATCAAGGGCGAGAATTTCACCAACACGGCCGGCTATCGCCGGGACGTTCTTGGGCAGACCGTATTCTGCATCGATCCCACCAGCTTGTCCTCGGCCCAATTCAATCCGCTCTACGAGGTTCGCAAGGGACCTTTCGAGGTCCGTGACGTTCAGAACATTGCCGACATGCTGGTCGATCCGGACGGCAGCAATCGTCAGCGCGACCACTGGGAGAAGACTTCAGCCGAGCTGCTCGTTTGTCTTCTCTTGCATGTTCTCTATGCCGAGGAGACGAAGACCCTGGCTCGTTGCAGCGAGCTGCTCTCCATTCCCGGGGTCCCCTTGGAGACTACGCTGCGCCGCATCATGGCGACGCCACACCTCGGCCAGGAGCCTCACCCCGTCGTCGCGCATGGAGCCCAGGCCCTGCTCAACAAGAGCGCCAACGAGCAATCCGGAGTCGTTTCAACCGCCCGCTCGTTCTTGTCGCTCTACGCCGACCCTGTGATTGCCCGCATCACTTCGCGCTCTGATTTTCGGGTCCGCGATCTCCTCACCGCGAAGACCTCGCTTTTTCTCGCCATTCGCCCGTCCGATCTGACCCGGGCGAGACCCCTCGTTCGCCTCATGCTCAACCAGATCCTTCGCCGTCTCACTGAGGAGCTTCCCTCCTCCGGCGCATCCAACCTGCTGCTCATGCTCGATGAGTTTCCCTCCCTGGGCATGCTCCCTTTCTTCGAGCACGCTCTCGCCTTTCTCGCCGGCTACGGCATCCGTGCCGTCGTCATCGCCCAGGACCTGGCGCAGATCCGAGCCGCCTACGGACCCAACGAGTCGATCGTCTCCAACTGCGATCACCGCGTTGCCTTTACTCCCAATCGACCGGAGACGGCTGAATACGTCTCGAAGATGCTCGGCAGCTTCACCGTGCACTCCAACCGCTATTCCGAGACCCACAGCCCAGGACCCCGCTCCGGGTCTGAGACCACCGCTCCCAACGATTCGCAGCGCCCACTGCTCGACCCGGCCGAAGTTCTGCGCTTTCCCAAGGACCACTGCATCCTCTTCGCGCCCGCCCAACGGCCCATCCTGGCGCTCAAGCTGCGCTACTACGAGCATCCTCCGCTCGTCGACCGCACCCGGATTCCACCTCCTCCGTTTCAGCCCTCCCCTCTCCTCGCCCCAGAGCGCCACGACTGGGTCGGCCTCGTCGCCGCCCCGCCCCCTCCCCCGCCCCTCCCCAGAGAATTGTCATCCCGGCCCGAGCGGCCGCCTAGGCCTCTCCGGCGTTCTTGACAGCCAGATTCTACATATGTAGAATCTGTTCTCAGTGGACCGCTGGACAACCGCTTTTCAACGCGAGCTCGGGCGCGAGCTGCGCGAGGCCTTCGAAGAGTCCGACTACTTCGAGATCAGCCTCAATCCCAACGGCACCGTCTTCGCCTCCCGCCATTCCTCTGCGACCCCACTCCTCATCCTCCAGGCTTTCCCTGCGGCCCAAGCCTGCGCCTTGCTCTCCACGATCGCGGCCGGTTTCGGCACCGTTATCACCGAGAGCCAGCCAAGCGTTTCCGGGCGACTCGCCAACGGTTGGCGCGTTCAGGGCCTCATCCCGCCGCTCGTCACCGCCCCGGCCTTCAGCCTGCGCCGCCCCCCGGCGAAGATCCTCACGCTTGCCGACTATCTGGCCGGCGGCGCGTTCGACCCGGCCAAGGCGAACGCCGTTCGCCCATCCTCTCAGGCCCCAACCGCGACGCTGCCCCTCTCGCCTCCTGAGCTTCTCCGTGCGGCCCTTGCTTGGCGCCTTAACATGCTCGTCTCCGGCGGCACCGGTACCGGCAAGACGACCTTCATCAATATGCTTCTGGAGGAAGCCGCGCGCCTGTGCCCCAACGATCGCGTCGTCACCCTCGAAGACACCCCGGAGCTCAGCCTTTCGTTTCGCAACGTGGTGCCCCTTTATACCACCCCGGAAATTACCCTTCGCCACCTGTTGCGGATCACGCTTCGTCTGCTTCCTACCCGGATCATCGTCGGCGAGATGCGGGGCGCCGAGGCCCTCGACTTCTTGAAGTCGTCGATGACCGGCCACCCAGGCAGTCTCGCGACGATCCACGCCAACTCCTCAAGCGAAGCGCTCGAACGCCTCGACTCCTTGATCGGAGAGTCCGGCGTTCCGTCGCAGATGTCGACCATCGCCCGCGTCATCCACCTGCTTGTCCACCTGCGAGGCCAGAGCTCTCAGGACCGTTGTGTCGAAGAGATTCTCGCGGTCGAAGGATTCGCCGCTGGCCGCCCTTTAACCCGCCGTCTTTTTCCGGAGGCTTCCTCATGATCAGACGTCATCTTCTCTTCGCTTTCTTTCTCCTCGCTTTCCTTCTGTTGCCCGCCGCCGCGCTCGCCGCGACCGGTGGCGGCACTATGCCGTGGGACACCGGCTTGACCGCATTGCTCAACGGCCTCACGAGCGGTACGGCTCGCACCGTTACCGGGATCATGGCCGTGGTCGCCGGGATCGTCTACATGACCAGTGATCACAGCCAAGGTTGGAAATTCATCTCGAAGGTGGTGGTCGGAGCATGCATTGCCCTGTTTGCCGTCAACTTTCTGAGCCTCTTCGGCATTACCGGAGCGCTTCTCTAGATGGCCCGGGACGACGCCGCACCGCTTCACAGCTCCCTCGCTCGGCCCCTCCTTATGGGCGGAGCCGAGCGTTATCTCGTCTCCGGTGAGCTCTCTCTCGTCCTCTGGCTGGTTTCCGTGGGAGGACCCCGTCTTGCCACTCTCACGCTCGCTGCTCTGATCGTCCTTGTGGTTCACCCCGTGCTGCGCAAGGCCGCGGCTTACGACCCTCAGCTTTCCCGGGTCTTTTTCGCCCAGCTCAAGTACCAGCCTTTCTACCCCGCCCGGGCCGCGCTCGGCTCGCGCCCCCTTCTTCCCCGACCCTGGCCCACCTAATCGCTAGGACCTCCGATGTTTCTCCCCGAACGCGATCGGCGCCGCAACGCGCTTCCGGATCTGCTCAACTGGGCTTTTCTCGTCGCCCCCGGCGTCGTGCTCCAGAAGGACCACAGCCTCCTCGCCGGGTGGAGCTATCTCGGTCCTGACCTCGACTCCACGCCGCCGGAAACCGTTGCCGCCCTTTGCGAGCACGTCAACGCCGCCCTCAAATCCCTAGGTTCGGGCTGGATGATCCAGTTCGACCTTCTCCGAGGCCGGGCGCCCTCGTATCCCGCCGACAACTGCTTTTCCGACCCTGTCTCGCGTCTCATCGAGGCTGAACGCCGCGAGACTTTTCTCACCACCCATAACTACCATTCCATGTTCGTCCTCCTCCTGACCTATCTCCCCCCTTCCGAATTCGCCTCCCAGGCCGTGAGCTGGCTCACCGCCACCGAGCGTGCGAAGAGGTCGAGCCTTACCGAGGACCTCGACGTCTTTGACAAGCGCCTTGACGCCCTCACCACAGCCCTTAAGCCCATCTCCCCCGTCCGGCTTGGCAGCGCCGAGCTGCTCACGCACCTTCATCGCTGTCTCACCGGGCGCGATGAGCCTGTCGCCGTTCCCTCCGGGTTCCCTTACCTTGACTACACCCTCGGCGCCTATGACCTCGTGGGCGGCAATGAGCCGCAGATCCTGGGCCAACGGATTACCGTTTTATCTCCAAGCGGCTTTCCCCTCGCCACGTCCCCGGCTCTCCTGCGCAACCTCACCTCTCTGCCCCATACCTTCCGCTTCAATGCCCGTTTCATTGCCTGTGACCCCGCCGTTGCCTCCGGCCAGCTCGAATCGACCCGCCGCAAGTGGCACCAGCAGAGATTTTCCCTTGGCACCGTCCTCGGTCGCATCTTTGGCTCTACCGACAGGGCGGATTCCACTGGCTGGGTCAACACCTTTGCCGTCGAGATGGCGCGCGACGCGGACGCAGCACTCAATTCCCTGCGCTCCGGTGATCTTGCTTTCGGCTACTACACACCAACCCTCATACTTCATCATCCACCGCAGGATCGCTCCGCCGAGACCTCCTTGCTTCGCGAGCTGCGCTCGGCTGGCCTTCCGTCTCAACCCGAGACCATCAATGCCCTGGCGGCGTTTCACGGTTCCCTTCCCGGCCACGCCTGGCCCAACGTTCGCCGCCCTCAGGTCTCAACTCGCAACCTTGTCCACCTCGCCCCCTTAACCTCCGTCTACACCGGATCGCAGCACAGCCCCAATCCGTTCCTTCCCGCTGACAGCCCCGCCCTCCTGTGGGCTGCCACCGCGGGGGGCGATCCGTTTCGCTTCAACCTTCACGTCTCAGACGTGGGGCACACTCTCGTCATCGGCCCCACAGGAGCCGGGAAAAGCGCTCTGGTTGACACCCTCGCCGTTTCCTTCCTGCGTTATCCCCGCGCTGCTGTCTTCGTCTTCGACAAGCGGTACTCAAGCTTCGCCCTCACCCATGCGGTCGGCGGAGCCCACTACGATCTCATACCCCCCCAAGGTGAGCCTCTTTCGCTGCGCCCCCTCGCCCACATCGATACCGACACTGAGCGAGCCATCGCTTTCGACTGGCTCGACAACCTCTTGACGGTCCAGAATTTTCCCCTTAATCCCGACCATCGTTTCCACCTCGCCAACGCCATTGCCCAACTGGCCCAGGGCCCGGCCCGAACCTTGACGGATTTCACCTTCAAGCTCCAAGACCTGGACCTGCGCCGCGCTCTTGCTCCCTATCTTGAACGCGGTCCCTACGGCGCTCTTTTCGACGGCCCTGAATTCCACTTCGCATCGGCCCCCATCACGACTTTTGAAACCCAATCTCTCCTTGACTACGGCGACCCGGTCGTTTCGCCCGTTCTCATCCACCTCTTCCGGATGATTGAGCGCAGCCTTGACGGCCGCCCCACTCTCATCGTGTTTGAAGAGGCCTGGAAGTATCTTGCCAACAGCCGCTTCGCGACCCAGATCCAAGGGTGGCTCAGAGACTTGAGGAAACTCAACTGCGCGGTTGTCTTCGTCACCCAGAGTCTCGCCGAAATCGCCGGTTCGCCCCTTCGCTCGATTCTCTACGAATCCTGTCCGACCAAGATTCTTTTGCCCAACCCCTCGGCCGCCGAGGTCTCCCGGCAGTTCTACGAAGAGCTGGGCCTGATGCCCACCCAGATCGACACCATCGCCCAAGCCGTTCCGAAGCGCCAGTATTTTGTGCACACCGAGAGCAACTCGCGCCTCATCGACCTCGTCTTAGGTCCTGTCGCGCTGGCTTTCGTCGGCGTTTCGTCCCCTGAAGACGTCGCCACCGTCAGGCAGCTCGTCGAGCGTTACGGCCGCACGTGGCCCGTCGAATGGCTCCTCCATCGCAACCTTCCGGCCGCAGCAGAATCCCTTCGCCATGCCCTCTCTCCCTCTTTTGAAAGGAGGCTCTCGTAATGAACCCCAGCGTTGCTACTCGATTCCTCGTCGTGCTCCTCATCCTTCTCACCATGCTGGTGGGAGCCCCCACCTCAGCCCATGCCACTATTCCCGTGTGGGACTACATCGAATATGCCCTGCAGTTTCTCAAGTGGGTCTGGCAATATGCCAGTGATCTCTGGGCCCATGCCAAGATCGAATATGCCCAATACCAACGCGTGCAGATGATCTACAACCAGGCTCAGCAGATCGTGCTCCAGGTCAAGGCGCTCAAGTCCTGGGGCCGAGACGGCGACTTCACAACCCTCAACGGCGCCATGGGCCAGATCGACTCCCTTTTCAACCAGCTTGACAGCCTTGGCTATCTCACTGTTGACATCTATCGTCGCTGGGCCGAATCGTTTCCCGGACTCGTGCCTCCCCAGCAGTGGGTCGCCGAGGAGAAAGCCCGACAGGAGCGGATCCGGCGCACCATGGGCGCTCATCTCAAAGCTCTGAACCGTCTCTCTGAGAATCAGACCCACAGCCAGGTCGTACTCGCGCAGCTTGCAGAACGCGCCCGCAACAGCGATTCCCCGCAGACTCAGCTCGAGGTCGCCAACATGTACCACCTGGCGGCCGGCTACGAGCTCACCAAGCTCGTGATGACGACCTCTCTTACTGCCAACTCCTTTGCCCTCTTCCTGTCGCAGCAGACTCAGCGCGAAGAGTCGGGCACCGCCGCGCGCGAGGCCTGGCTGTTGAGCGCTCCCCTGCCCAGTCCCCTGCCCGACGCGCGCGACCGCTTTACCGGCCTCCCCACCGGCTACCTCCTCCCAAGCCTGCCATGAACCTCCTCACCGATCTTCTCACCCAGTTCACCAACGCCTCCCAAACATGGCAGGCGATCCTGGTGCCCTATGCCCAGGCTCTGTTCCTGCTCCTCGCCGGGTTGGAGCTGGTCTGGACTGCCATCCGCTATCAGCTCAGCTCCAACCAGTCCATCACCCACCTGCCGGAGCTTTTGATCCGTAAGCTCGTTTACCTCGCGTTCTGTTTCTGGCTCATCCGCTACTCCTCGGCCCTTCTTCCCTTCATCATCGCGTCCTTCCAACGCGCCGGCGGCAACGCCGTCGGCATCACCGCCCTCGCCCCCAGCGCCTTCCTTCGCGCCGGCGCTGCCTCCGGCCTACGCCTCACCGCCAAAATGCTGGGCTCCGGCCTCTTGGTTGACCCGATCTCCCGCACCATCGCGTTTTTCACCATCACCTTCACCATCGTCGCCTTTGCCCTCATCGCCGGCGCCATGACCCTGGTCCTCACCGAAAGCCTGATTGCTATTGGCGCCATCGTTTTTCTCTTACCCTTCGCGGCCACTCGCTGGACCCACGCCCTCGCCGAGGGCGCTCTTGGCTACGTCTTTCGCACCGCCGTCAAGCTCTTCACCATGTATCTGCTCGCCGGCACGATCTTGAACCTTGCCACCGCGTGGAGCATCCAGGTCGGCGACTCTCTCATGACTCCCCCTGATCTCCTGGTGTTTGCCATGAGTCTTGTCTCCCTTGTCATTCTCATCTGGACCATTCCAGGGAAGATCGCCCACGCCGTCGTTCCCCCGTCAATCCGCTTTGGCCTTACCCCGACTGTCGGAGACAACTGAACCCGTGAGCGATTTCCAGTTCGCCAGAGACGAGTGGGACAACCGGCTCGGCCGTCTCTCAACGGCTGCCCGCAACTGGCGGCTTACCTCTCTCCTCCTGCTTACCCTCAACCTGCTGCTCACCGCCGCCGTCGTTTACTTCGGCGCCCGCTCGAAATACGTCCCTTACCTCGTCCAGGTCGACAAGCTTGGCCAGGCCTATCCCCTCGGTCTGGCCGGCGAGCTCGCCGAACCGAGCCTCGCCGTCTACCGCACCAGCCTGTCCAAGCTCGTCCAGAACGTCAGGAGCGTCTACACCGACCCTGGCGCGCAGACTCAAGCCGCTCTAGAGGCCTACGCCTTCCTCACCGGCGAGGCTCGCGCCCGCGTCAGCGCCCATCTCACCGAAGCCAACCCCTTCAAGATCGCCAAGGACTATTCCGTGAGTGTCCAAGTCAACTCCGTTTTGAAGCTCGGCCCTTCTCTCTGGCAAGTTCAATGGACCGAGACCAAGCGCCCGATCGGCGCGGGAGCCACGACCACGCCCAGCGAGTGGCGCGCCGTCTTAACCACAACTCACACCACCCCGCGCGAGCTTGACCAAATCGCCCGCAACCCCACAGGCATTCTCGTCACGACCATCGACTGGTCAAGGATTCTCACCAATCCCTGATCCTTTACCCCAAGGAGACGCTATGAGACGAACCGTTCTTCGCCTTCTGATTGCCCTCGTCTTTCTGCCTCTGCGCGCTTGGCCGCAGCCCACCCCGAACCCCTCCCTGCTCCTCGACGAGCTCAAGGCCCAGGCGGACCGCACGCCGCCCGTCGTCGACCCGACCCCGGCCGCGGACTCCCCGGCCCCTGCGGGCCTCGCCGAGCCCGCGCCGGCCCCGCCCCCCCCATCCCGGCCTGTTCCCAGCTCCGCCCCCGCGCCGCGCGTCTTCTACGACGCGAGTGTCTTGCGGGTCCCCTTCGGCTCGACACAACCGATCCTCAACTGCGCCCCGCTTCGAGCCTGCGACATCGAGCTCCAGCCAGGAGAGATCGTCAAGGGCTACGCGGTAGGCGACAGCGAGCGCTGGCTGTTCGAGCGCTTCAGCGCCGGCGACCCGGATGCCATTCACCTGGTGGTCAAACCCACGGAGTGGGGTATCGGCACCAATCTCCTCATCGGCACCAACCGCCGCACCTACAACGTCAGCCTCGTCGCCCCCCCCAAAGCGACGACCGAGAAGGACGCCTTCCACTACACCCGCCTCGCCTTCAGCTATCCCGCCGACCAGCTCCTCGACGAAGAGCGCGCCGCAACCGACCGTCTCCTAGAGGCGCGGCGCTCGGTCGCCACCATCCCCCTGGCCAGCCTTCACCTCGACTACCGCCTGGCCGGCGACCCCCGCCTCTCCTGGATGCCCCTGCGCGTCCTCGACGACGCCAAGCGCACCTATATCCAGTTCCGCCCCGGCAGGCCTTCCGAGGCCCCGACCCTTCTTGCCATCTCGCCTCAAGGCCAGGCCGAGTTGCTCAACTACCGCGCCACCGACGACGGCCTTTACTACCTCGTCGACGGCACCTACCCTCACCTTCGCCTCCTCATCCGCGACGGCCGCAAAGACGCCGCCATCGACATCTACCGCGGCGCCCACTAAGAGAGACCGCCATGGAACCTGAGACTCCTGCCACCAGACCCTCTCCGCGCCCGGTCGAGGCCCCGACCATGCCCCCGGTGCGACGAGTCAGCCGCAATGCCGGCTTGGCCGCCCTCCTCGCTCTCGGCCTCCTGCTGCTTGCAACCGCCTATTTCACTCCCAAGCCCCAAGCGCTCCCGGCGGCCAAGCCGCCTGTGCCCCAGGAGGCCGAAGACACCCAGAGGCAACAACTCGATGCCTTCCTCAACCAAAGCCGCAGCCAAGCCCTGCCTCCACCCCCGCCCACGGCCTACGTACCACCCCCTCGGCCTGAGCTCGACGACAGCTCCCTTACCCCACCCTCCCCCGAGGACCTGCAGCGCTTCCGCGACCTGGAGGCTCCTGCCCGCCCCTCAGCCCCGGTTGCCGCCGACTCCCTTGTGCAATCCCTGCGCTCCTCTCTGTCGCCGCCTGGCCTCAAGGACAAGGATCAAGCCGCAGAACCCGTTGCCGCGGGCGCCGCGGGCGAAGAGCGGCAACGCCCAACCACCTCCCCCTCCCCTCCTCTCGATTTCTCGGCCCTGGCTGAGAGCCTCGCGCTGTCGCGGCCCCCCGGCACTGAGACCCCTCCTGCCCTTGATCGCCCCCGACGCTCGACCTCTCCCCGTATCGCCGCCACCCTGAGCCTCGTTTCCGACTCCGGCGACGTCCGCGTCCTGCGCAAGGGTGCCATCATCCCCGCGATCCTCGAGACCAGCATCAACAGCGATCTCCGAGGACAAGTCACCGCTCTCGTCCGCCGTGACGTCTACGACACCGCCACCGCCACCACCGTTCTCATACCCCAGGCCTCCCGCCTCGTCGGCGAGATCTCCGCCACGCCCCAGTTCGGACAGAGCCGCCTCGAGGTCCTCTGGACCGACCTTCTTCTTCCCGGCGGGCGCCATTACCGTCTGCCCGACCTTCCCGGAGCCGACCGCGCCGGCGCCACCGGCCTCACCGGCCAGGTCAACAACCACACCGTCAAGCTCTTCAGCTCCGCCGTTCTTCTCTCCCTCATCTCCGCCGGGGTTCAGCTCAGCCAACCCCAGAACTCCCCCACCCAGTCACTCGGGCTCAGGCCCACCACCCCCCGCGAGGTCGCCGCCGGCTCCCTGGGCCAGCAGCTCGGCGACGTCTCGACCGGCCTCGTCGATCGTGCCCTCAAGGTCCCTCCCACCATCTCGGCTCCGGCCGGCACGACCTTTACCCTCCAAGTCACTTCGGATATCCTCTTTCCGGCTATGACCCTTGCAAGGAGCCGTCGATGACCTCAACTCAAACTAAGGTCATCGCCATGCTCAATCAGAAAGGCGGCGTCGGTAAGACGACCATCGCCTACCACCTCATCCACTATGCGTTGCGCGAGGAGCGCACCGTTCTCGCCATCGACCTGGACCCCCAAGGCAACCTGACGTTGGCTTTGACCGGTGACTTTGCCCTCCTCAACCAGCAAGGAGGCTCCGCCAGCCTTTTTCCTGACCCCTCCTCCCCCACCCCTTCCCCCTCCCCACTCGCCGCCATGACGGCGATTACCCCCCGCCTTCAACTGCTTCACGGCCATCAACATCTCGACGCCGTCGAGCAAAGTCTCGCCCTCCCCAACATCCGCGCCACTGCCGCCGTCGTCCGGTCCCTACCCTTCGATGTCATCTTCGTCGACACCGCTCCCAGCGTCAGCAGTCGACAGCTCGCCCCTCTCTTCTGGGCCGACCTCGTTGTCGTCCCGATGGAGGCTGATGAGTTCTCTGTCTCGGGACTTGCCGCTCTCTTGAAAAGCATCCGTCTCGCTAAGCGCGAGAATTCCGGTCTCGTTTACAGGGCGGCGATCAACCGCTTCAAAATCCGTTCAAAGTACCAGAACCTCATCGTCCAGCAGCTCGAAGAACAACTCGCAGCCGATTCGCCCTCCCTCCTTCTCCGGCCACTCCTTTCCGAGCGCGTGCCCGTCGCCGAAGCGATCGGCCGCCGTAAACCCGTTTGGGCCTATGGCAGGAGCCCCCGCCCCGTCCGGGCTGAGTGGCTTGCTTTCTGTGAGGCGGTCTATGGCGACCTCTAGCATGCAGCAGCTCGCCGCCTCTCTCGGGGGTTTCCATGACCCCCAATCCCCCTTTCGGCTGCTCCCCATCGCCGACATCGATCCCGATCCGGATCAGCCCCGCCAGACGTTCGCCCAAGACCTCGCCGCGGCCCTCGCCGATCCCCAGTTCCAGGAGCTCGTCTCCAACATCAGGGCCACCCGTACCGTTGCCGTCCCCATCCACGTCCAACCCTCTGGCGAGCGATGGACGCTCATCGCAGGCGAGCGCCGCCTGCGCGCCGCGCGTGAGGCCGGCTTGTCCGAAATCCCGGCCATCATCTCCCCTGATCTCAGCCCGGTCGACCGCCAAGTCCTCGCTCTCACCGAGAACCTTTTCCGGGTCGACCTCACGTTTCTTGAGAAAGCAGACGCCTTTCAGCGCATCGCTGCCGAGGCCGGCCTCAGCCAACGCGAAGTGGCCCAAAAGTTCGGGCTTACCGATGCGGTAATGTCCAAGTATTTTGCGGTCAAGAAGCTCCCCGCTGACATCCTCGCCGCTGCCAAGGCTGGGCTGGTTCCCGACCTCGAGACCGCGCTCGCGCTTCGCTCCGTGCCCAAGGAGGAGCGGGAGCCGCTCTTGGCTCGTGCCGCGGCCGCTCAGCTACCCGTGTCCCGTCAGACCGCCGAGCGACTCCGCCAGCGTGCTACCCAGGCGAGGACTCATCCTGCCGCTATCCCTCCCCCGGCTCCCACGCCCGGCCCCTCGCCCGTTCTTACCCTGATTCTGCCCCGCCGGCACCTTGAGGCCCTCCTCCTCCACCACGAAGAGGCCGCCGGCGAGCTCGACGACGCCTCTCTCGTCCAAGCTGTCACCGATCTGCTTGCGCGTCTCGCTCCCGAGCGCCAGGCCTAAAACACGGCTCCTCACCGAACCCTTCGAACTTAAGGAGATCTTCAGCATGTCTAGCATTTTTACATCTGTAGGTTCTACATATGTAGCAGCGTCCCGGCTAAGGCGAACGGCGTTCGCCTTTCTCCTCCTCGCAGTCCTCCTCGTTTCGCCCTCACGCGCCGTTCTCACTTTTACCCTCCATTACGAATCCTTCGACGACGCCAACGGCAATGGCGTGATCGACTGTGCCGAGCTCGTTCACCTCGTCGCCGTCCTCTCCGAGGACAACTCCACGGGCCCCGACTCGGGAACCATCACCATTCCGATCAACACACCCGTGCGCTGGTCGTATAAGGCTCCCAACGTCGTGGTCGACCCGGTGTTCACCAACCCGGTCTGTTCCACCACCATCCTTTCCGGGCTCAATCCCGCCGACGGCCAAGCCGTCGTCGCCTACACCTGCGATCCCAGTGCTACGGGCAACCCTGCCAACCACTCCTATGCCATCACCCTGCACCTGGCGGGCCGTTATCTCAGCACCACCGCCGGCCCCATCCTCGTCGACGGCGGGGCGCACCAGGATTCGCCCACCGTCAAGGACCTCACCGCGACGGCCTCGGACTTTCCCGCTCCGCAACCCTGTCCCCCTCCGCCCGACCTTCGCACCACCAAGACCCTCACCTCCGGCGATGGCTCCCCGGGGGCCACTCTCCTCTACACTATCTCCACCCTCAACAACAGCAACACCGACGCCGCCGGCGTCACCCTCACCGAGACCGTGCCCAACCTCACGTCCTTCAACCCCGCCGGCTCCTCGCCCGGCTGGAGTTGCTCGCCCGACGGCTCGGCAGGATCCACCTGCACCCGATCCCTCGGCACCCTTCCCGCTCTCGCCACCGACACCACCACCTTTGCCGTCCTCGTCGCTTCCAGTTTTCCCAACAGCCCCGCACCGATTGTCAATACCGCCTGCAGCGCAACGACGACCCCCGGGGAGGACGCCTCCAACAACTGCGGGTCGGTGTCGACGCCGGCGGGCGGCTCGAACCCCGATCTCTCTCTTGCCAAATCCGTCCAGAGCGGCAACGGCGATCCCGGCTCCACCCTGGTCTACCGGCTTCAGGTCTCGAACCTCGGAGCTCGCGCGAGTCTCGCCTTCTCGATCGCCGAGACCCTCCCCCCTAATACCGCGTTCGCTGCCGCGTCCTCGTCTCCCGGCTGGGCCTGTGCCGGCTCGAATTGCACCCTCTCTGCCCCACCTCTCTCCGGCAACGCCACGGCCGTCTATGCCTTTGCCGTGACGGTTGCCAATCCCCTTCCCCCGAATCCAGCGCCGATCGCCAACACCGCCTGTTTGACCGGTCTTCCCCCTTCCGATCCCAACGCCAACAACTGCGGGTCCGTCTCGACGCCGCCTGGCGGGACCCCCGACGTTTCTCTCGCCAAGACCCTGATGTCCGGCACCGGCGCTCCGGGGGGTGTCCTCGTCTACAACCTCGCTCTGTCGAACCTCGGAAATCGAGGCGCCGCCAACGCCGTCTTGACCGAGACCGTCCCCGCTGCCACCTCCTGGGAGCCCACCGCCAGCTCGCCCGGCTGGACCTGCTCCTCTCCCGCCGCCGGCTCCGCCTGCACCCTGCCCATCGGCTCCCTTCCCGCGGGCTCTACCGTCAATCGCCTCTTCGCCGTCCGCGTCGTCACCCCGCTGCCGCCAGGCGTCACCTCCCTTGACAACACTGCCTGCGCCAACGACGAGTTTCCCTCGGACCCCGCTGCCAACAACTGCTCCACGATCTCCACCCCCCCAACCGGCAACCCCGACCTCGCGCTCACCAAGACGCTCACCTCCGGTACTCTCGCCCCGGGTGCCTTGCTCACCTACACCCTCTCCCTCACCAACTCCGGCAACCGCGCTGCCACCGCGGTGGCGCTCGACGAGGTCGTCCCGGCCTCCTCCACCTTCGACGCCGCGGCCAGCTCTGCCGGCTGGAGCTGCACCCCTGACGGCTCACCCGGATCCCACTGCTCGCTCCCGCTCGGCACCGTCGCCGCCAATGCCCTGATCACCAAGACATTCGCCGTCTCGCTCGCCAACTCGCTTCCCCCCGGGCTCCAGGTCTCCAACACGGCTTGTGCCCGCCAGTCACCCGGTGACGCCGATCCCCAAGGCAACAACTGCTCGACGATCGTCAGCAAGCCTCCGGCTCAACTGACGGACATCTCCCTCACTCTCAAGGCCGACCCCGCGGTCAAGTCTCTTGCCTCTCCCGATCCCTTCACCTTCACCCTCACCATGTCCAACGCCTCTGATGTCGCGGCCACTCGCCTTACCGCCACCATCACTCTGCCCCCCTTCGGCACGTCTCCCTCCTCGCTCGACCCCCGATGCCGGCCGATCGCCGGCAATGGGCTTGAGTGCTCCCTCGACACGCTCGCTCCCCATTCCGACGTCGCTTTCTCCTGGACGCAAGGGGCCCTCGCCGCCGGCTCCTATACCGTCGTCGCGGACCTCTCCGCGGCCTCCCCCGACGACGTCGATTCCACCCCCGGCAACGACGTCCCCACCGAGGATGACCACGCGGAGGCCACGGTCGAGGTGATCGCCTCCTCCATCCAAGACATCCCCACCCTCGGCTCTTTTTCCTTGGTCGGTCTCGCCGTCCTGCTCGCGATCACCGCGCTGGCCACTCTTGCCCGCTCCCGCCGTCACCCTGCCCCCTCCCTCGAAGATTGAATCTGCCGGCAGAGCCCTCGCTCCTTGTAAGCAGCGCGGGCTCTGCCGGCTTCTCTTCTCTGAGGGGGTCCTCCTCATGCCCGTCCTGCCAGCCATCACTCAAGCCTTGGAGGCTTTCACCGCGGACCTCCGGACCGCCCCACCCCTGCCTGCAAGGTCCTATCGCTACCACGTCGAGCTCGCCCTACAACTCTTGCCCGCGCTCGCCATCGAATCCAATCAGGTGCTTAAGGGGCTGTCGTCGACGCCTCCCGCTTCGATTCGCCGCCTCGCTCTCTGCATGCCCCTCCACCTGATTCACGCGCTTCAGGACCTCGCGCCCGGCCGCGACCCCTCCTTCGATCTGGCTGTCCTCGTCGAGCTCATGGCGACCCTCGTTGCCACCCATGCCGACAAGGACCCGCTCTGGCCATCGACCCCGCCGCTCGTTCATCTCCACGCGGCCCGCCGCAAGCTTCACCTCTTCGCCCACGTCCTTTCCTCCTCGCAGACCTCGCTGCCTCTCGCTCACCTTGAAGAGCTCGCTGCGGATTTCACCACCTATCTCACTTTCTTTCTCGCTTCTTTTTCTCGTTGCTCGACGCTGCCGCTTTCTCCCCCCTCCCTTCTCTAAAACTGCGCCCTTTCTTGGGCGTGTCCCCCCTCGGCCGGGGGGCCGGGCTCTCCCTTTCATCTCCTCGCTGCGCTGCGGGGATTCCTGTTCGATCCCTCACGCACCCCCTGACCCATCCTCCGGCTACGCCTCCGGGCCGGGCTTCGCCCTTGACCCCCCCTCCCGCCCTTCTTTTTTCTTTCCCGCCTCTTTGATTCCCATGATCGGCCGCCCACCCCCGCCGTCAAGGCACACCCCTGCGGGGTCGGCCTGCGGCCGAGCCTGGACGGCGGGGGTTCTTGCGGCCGGGGTCGCTTCGCTCCTCCCAGTCTTTGCAGGCGGGAGAGAAAAAAAGGTTTTTTTAAGGAGAAAACCATGCTCAACGCTTCGAACCCCGCCTCCTCCTCCCCGCTCTCCACCTCTTTGCGTCCTCAGGAGGGGCCAAGCCCCTCCTTGGACCACCCCGAAGCCAAGACCGACAGAGTACAGGCCGTCGCCGCCGCCATCTTGGATGCTTTCCGCGAGGGCCGTATTCCCGCCGCCTTGTCACTCTTGTTCATCCGGCGCCGATCCAATGTACCTTCCGCCCTCTGGAGCTGGCGCAATCGCTTGCTGGCCGCTCTGCACGGGTACGGTGATGCCCGTGGTTTCCGCCAGTGGAAGCAGGTTGGCCGGCACGTTCGGCAGGGCCAAAAAGCCTTTTACATTCTCGGCCCCAGGATGGTTCCCAACCGCCACCGTCCCGGCGACCCTGAGGAGGAGGACCGCGTCATGGTGGGCGTCGTTGGCATCCCCGTTTTTGGCTATGAGCAGACCGAGGGCGCACCGCTTGCTGACGATCCCGAGGCCGCCGCCGACGCCGCGTTTCTCGCCGCCCTGCCGTTCGCCGAGGTTGCCCGCGCTTGGGGCCTCACCCTCTCCGCCTATCCTCCGGACGGCACTGGCAAAGCGGGCTTCTTCTCGCCTGATCGAGCGGCCATCGGCCTTGGCGTTCGCAACCTGAGCACCTGGGCCCACGAGCTGATCCATGCCGCCGACCACCAACGCAACCCCCTCCTCCCAGGCCAGCACCTGGACCAGGAGGTGGTCGCCCAATTTGGCGCTTCCGTTCTCCTGGAGTGTGTCGGCGAGCACCAGGAGAGTGACCTAGGGCGCTCTTGGAGCTACATCAATGAGGTCTGCGCCTCCACTCAGAGCGATCCCCTCGCCACGATTGATCTCTTCTTGGAGCGCGTCATCGCCGCCGTCTCCCTGGTGCTTGACACCGCCGAGGCTCTCCAGGCCGCACACCTGCCCGCCGAGCCTTAAATCCGCTTGCCCGGGGGGTGCTCCCGCCCCCCGGGGCCGAGCCCCCGGGCACCCGCCCGGGCGAGGACCTCCAGGAGCATCCTCAGGACCTTACCGGACCGGGCCTGCCGCGAAGGACTGCGGGCGAGGGTCAAGGGCCACCTCTCGGCGCCGTTCGGAGCAGCCGCCCCGCCGTGGGCTTCCGAGCCCGCCCCCCCCCCCGGCGCCGCCGCCACCGGCGAGACGAGGACGTCCTCCACCCTGGCGCCGGCGGCGGCGCAAACAGCCCCAGTTTTTGCTCCGGCCGTGCCGGCGGCGCTCGCGCCACCTCCTCCGCCCCGGGTCGTCACCTCCCACCAGGACAGGAGCCGGCTTGGATGCCATCGTCGAGTTGGAGGTGGCGCTCTCTGCCGGTGCCCGCAAGCTTGGAGCGGCTGAGAAGCGCGCTCTTGGAGCAAGCCGCGGAAGCAGGGCGAGCGCCCTGGCGGCGTTTGTGGGCATCCTCGGGCGCGAGGCACGACCTTGCCATCCCGCCGGCGCCGCTATTATCATCCTCGGGATAATCACTTCTCATCCCACTGAACACGACATGATGGCTTATGCTGATCGCACCCTCGCTCCCTTCCGCGCGTGCGGAACTCGTAACTCACGTTCGAGCTGGGGGCCCGTTCGGCACCATTTGCCCGGTCTGCACTTGGCGACTCTTTCTTAAGCCTGCCCTTGCCGAGCTTCGAGCCGCACCGGCTTAATTCGTTTCAGGAGGTTTCCGGCCGGCGCCACCCGCCCTCCTCTCGGCCGCTGCTCTCTCCGCTCGTGCCCTGACCCTGAATCGCTCATCCCCGGCTCCTTTCCGGTTCGCCCCAAGCCCCTAACCGCCTCGCCGGGCGTCGCCTCGGAGCTCCGCCCATAGACTGGCGACACCGGAGGGAGGTGGTGTTAGACTCCCCCGCCACCGAATCCTCTCCATGGAGACCCCGATGCCCCGCTACCTCGCAACCTTGAAGGGAGGCGACCAGATCCTCACCACTGCCGAAGATGAGTCCGGCGCCCGGGTCCGCATCCGGAACCTCTACCACGTTCGCGAACCCGGCTTTGCGGTCGTGCCGGACCCCCTCGTCCTGGCGCGCCAGGAACTCCTGGAGATGATTGAGCAGGCCGCCAGCCTCCTGGCCCGGTACCGGGAGGCGTTTGAGCCGACTCGGCTCGCGGCTTTAGAGGAGGACAAGCACCAGCTCCTCCTGCGGCTTCAGCCTGACGAGGTGTGCTAGCCGTGGTTTCTATCGCCGACTCCGAAAAACCCTGGCGGTGCCCCTCCTGCTGGGTGGTCGGATACGGCCGTCTGTGGCGCTTCTATTTCCTTCCCTGGCGATGCCCGAACCCGAATTGCCGCGCTTGGGTCATTCGGCTTCCCGAGTGGTTAAGAGTCCGCTTCGCTCCACCGGATTCTTGACTCCCGCTTTTTGGACATCAGTCACGCTCGTGAGTGACGAGCGCTTCCGGGCTGTCGGTGCGCAGCGCGGTTTCGGCGAGAACGCGCGGCCGGCGATTCTCACCTTACCCGGACCATAGACGAGGGGTTTCGCCACGGGCTTCACTCCCGACGAGAAACGAGTTGCGAACCAAGGACCGGCGCGCCTGCCCGAGCAGCGAGGATTGATTCCCTTGCCCAGAACTGCGTCGGCGACCCCACTCTAGCGCTGGCCGTTCCAGCGCTTGCGACAAGGAGAAGCCTATTCGACTAAGTCCACCTTACCTCGTGCGGGCGCGGCAGGCCGAGCATGAGTCCAACGCGCGGGGTGGACGGATGTCGGGGCGATGAGCAAGACGCTCCTGCGGCACCAGGACCTCCTCACCGCAATCGCAGCGACAGTGCCAGGCAGGCATGTCGCGTCCATAGTGCACAGTGCCCGCTCGCTTAAGGACGAGAAGGCGACCGAAGCGACAGCCGGTGAGGTCGATCGATAAGGGCATCGCAGCAGCTAGGGTCCGTGCGGACAAGGGTGAGTGCGGGTCGGATGAATGGCTCACCCTTGTTCGCCCTGCAGGGCGAGATCACGGGGCTGCCAAGTCCTCTGAATACGGTCAAACTCTGCGGGCTCGGTCGGCAGTGTCGCCTGGCGGCGAATCGCCTCGTAAAGAGAGGCGGTTTGTGCCGGTCCGAGGCTAAGCGCGCGGAGCACCTTGATCAGCCCCGTTTCGGCCTCGACGAGGGTGATCTGTAGCAGCGACCGTTCGCCGGGGTCGGTCGAGGAAGGCAATAGACGTTCGGAAGCCGATACGCGATGCCAGGAAAAGGGTGCGTCGGACCAGTCGCAAGCTCCCTCGATAGAGTAGAGGAGGAGGATGACGGGCGCACGCTGTGCGCGCCAACCGCTCGATCAACCGCGCCGCGACCGCGCTAGGCTTGAGTACGGCCACTTCCTGGAAGTGGGCGCGCCGCATCCTCTACGCCGCACATGTCAGCCTGAGCCTGCGGCCGTCCGCCCCAAGCCCTTGCCCTCCGTCACGACGCCGCCAGCGGCTACCCACCGCGCTGCAAGTCTAGAGGACTTGGTGGGCGCCGGCCAGGTCGACCCGGTCTTCGGCGCCGCAGGGCGAACGCTCGTTCGCCAGTCTGCGAGATGGCTGCGCGCGCCGCGGGAGTGCGGGGTCTGCGCCGCTTCCGCCCAAGGCGAACGGCGCTCGCTTTCAAGGGAGGAAACAACATGCTCTACAAGCAATTGCTTCAGGAGCCGCGGATCGCGGTGGGCCGCACCCAAGCGACAAGCGGCGCCGCGGCCCAGCTCGGCGCCAGGACATCGCCCGGGGCGACATCCTCGCCGCCGGCCCGGCTCAAGCCGTCCCCCGTCGCCCAACACCGCCCGGATGTGCCGGCACTGCGGCCGGGAGGCGTGGTAGATCCAACCCTTTGAGCGTCGGCGAAGGTGCGCGGCCGGCGCTGCCGCCCCGTCCCAGAAGCCGATGGCACATTCCGCGAGCTTCTCCCGAACTCGTCGCTCTTCCTCCTCTCCTCCTCTAAAGTCGTGAGCCGGGTCGGCTCAAGGCGATACATTTCCGGAAACGAATAGGCCGGAGTCGCCGTCGGGCTTTGCCCAGCTTAATCCGCAACAGAAGATGGGGAGCCTAAGGAGGCGTTCGGCTCCTTCCTGGAAGCGAACGCCGTTCGTTCTCGGCCGTCGCTCTCGCCCAGAGGCCAGGCGGCCCAGTCCTGCTCGCCGGACCTGCCCCGTCCTCCACCTCCCCGCCGTCATCGACCGCGCCGGCGAGCGAGCCCACCGCCGTTTTGTCGAGTTCTTCACCGCCGAGATCCGCAACCCCCGCACCCGGGCCGCGTACGCCCAGGCCGTGGGGCGGTTCCTCGCATGGTATGAGGCGCGAGGCCTCGCGCTCGGCGAGCTGCCCTTCCTCCTCGACTCCATCGCGATGTCCTCGCGGCCCCCGCCCCTCACGCCCCCTCTCTCGTCCAGCACCGCCCGGATGTGGCGGCCACTGCGGCCGGGAGGCCTGGTAGATCCAGCCACTTGCTGAGCCGGCGCTCCGGCGCTCCACCTCCTTCTCATCTCGCGCAACATGGAGCGCATCGCGGACCACGCACTGGCCGCGACATCCGCCCCTCCATGGCCGGCTGAGCGCAGGCCGGCCGGGACCCCGGCGGTTGCCTACGCCACCGAAGCCCGCAACTCGGTGACGCGGCTCTCGAAGTCGGCGCGCTCCTCCGCCGTCGTGGCCAATCGCAAGCAGGTGTCCAGGTCCGCGAGCGCATCGCCGGCCCGGTCGAGATCGGCCAACACCACGGATCGGTTGAAGCGCAAGTCGATCTTGTCGGGCGCGAGCTCGACCGCGCGGTCGAGGTCGGCGAGCGAGCGCTCCGACTCGCCCTTCTGGTAGAGGAGCACCGCGCGGCAGCCCAGGGTGTCCCAGCGGTCCGGCCGCAACTCGAGCGCCCGGTCGTAGTCCGTCAGCGCCTCCGCCTCGCGGCCGAGGGCCTCCAGCACCTGTCCGCGACCGAACAGGGCGACCGGGCTCTGCGGCTGCAGATCGATCGCAACGGAGTAGGCGCGCAGCGCCTCATCCCACTCCTCCGCCAGCCGGTGGCACTGCCCCAGATTCGTCCAGACCTCCGGGTACGGGGGGCTCAGCTCGATGGCCCGCAGGTAGTCGGCCCTCGCCTCGGCCAGCCTGCCCATTTTGAGATAGAGAGAGCCGCGGTCGTTGTAATACTCGGAATAGGCCGGGTCCATCTCGATGGCGGCCGAATAGTAGGCGACCGAGTCCGCCAGCGAGCCGATGACCCCGTAGACCTGGGCGATGTTGTAGAGGAGCACGGAGCGATGGAGTTTGTGCTTCTCTCCTTGGAGGTGACACTCAAGCCGCTCGAACCCCTCCCGGCAGAGGTCGATCGCCTCCTGGTAGCGCCCCTGGAGATGGCGCACGAGGGCAAGGCCGTTGCGATTGAACACCCGATAAAAGTGATACTCCGCTTCCGGCATTTCGGGACGGGCTTGCTCGAGATCGGCAAGGGCCCGCTCGAGATAGTCCTCTCCCTTCACCAGGTCACGCTCCGGCAGATAGCGGGTGTAGAGCATCGAGACCAGGTAGAGGAGCTGCGCCCTTCGCTCCAAGGACATGGGCTCTTCCAGGATGCCGCTGGTCTCGACGAGCTGCTCGGCCTCGGCGCCGCGTTGCAACCCCACGATCGACATGAAGAGCTTCACGAAAAGGGCCCACCGCAGGTCCTGGCGCTCGACACGGTACTCGCCGCAGAGCCGCCAGGCTTCGCGCCCATATTCCAGAGCGTCTTCATAGAAACCGAGCGAGTTGTAGACCTCCAGAGCCCGGCACTGCCACCGGAAGACCTTTTGTGGCTCGCCAGCGAGGCGAAAACAGCGGAGGATCTTAGCGATGTGGACTTCGATCAAGTCGACGTTCTGATCCACCAGGGCCTCGAGCTCGAGGGCGCGGGCACGCAGGGTCTCGCGGTCCACCTTCTCCTCGTCGCTTGGAAGGTCGAGGGGGGTCTTCTCCAGCCCGTTGGGGAACCAAGACGCTTCAACCGCCGTTCCAGGGGCCACAGCCAACAAGAGACTCGTCCGCATCTCCTCCCCCTTGCGGCGCATGAGCTCTTGGAAGAATCGCCGTCCGATGTGGCTGACGTCGTCGAAATTGTCGCCGACGATAGACCAGCTCCGTTCGGCTTCAAGGCTCCCCTTGAGGTCGGCGAGCAGGTCGACCAAGCCGTGCACTACCCGATAAGCCCGGTCCGCCGGATAGTTGCGCACCTTCTCCTCCGGCGGCGCGAGGTCGGTCAGGGTCTGCGGGCGGTCGAGCTCGCTCTTGAGGGTGGGCAGGACATAGCCCAGCTCCGCCCCATGCAGGGCCAGGAGGTCGGGACGGAGCGCCCGGAGCTCGGGCAGGAGCTCGCTGAAGAGGTCGCGTAGCCCCGCCCACGGACCACCGTCCGCGAAGCCGACGTCGAGCAGGAAGACGCGGGCGCCCTCCTGCCGTGCTGCCACTGCGGCCTCCTCCAGCCGGCGCCTGCGGCTCGCCCCCGCCGCGGCTTCGAGGACGCGGACCGCTCCGGCCCCCCGGAGGTCCTTCATCCAGAGGGATGTCCAGAAGGGCGTCTGGGGTGACGAGGCTACGCTAAGGCTCGCGGTTTCCATTGCCGGATCAAGCTCCTTATCCAGAGTCCCATCCCCACTCCGAAGAGAGACATGGAGAGGACCGTCATCATCAAGGCGTCGAGATAGGCGAGGCCGTCCGCGCCGAAGCCGTGACGCAGAGTGCCGCCGACCTTTTCGAGGTAGGCAACCGTCAAGGGGAGAGTCACCGTGAACAGCAGGAAGAGGGCGCCCGCCCGCCCCAACAGCCAGACCGCCGAGTAGGCCCGGATCACCCGGCGCTCCGCCGCAGGGATATGGCTCTGGTCTACCGGCCGCACCGACGAGAGCACCCGCGCCAGTTGGTTCTTCAGGAATTGCTCGGTGTCTGCCAGCAGGTTCTTGCAGTTGAAGAAAGTCGCGACGGCGAAGTAGAAGTCCGTACGGACGAAGAAGAAGAACTGCCAGGAGATCTGGAGCACGTAGGAGAAGAGCACCGCCCGGGTCATCTCCCGGGCGAGCGGCGGAAGGTGGATCCATCCGTAGTCCGCAGCATCGAGAGCGCACAGTAGGAGCGAGGTAGTCACCAGATCGGTGAGCGGACCGGCCAGGATCGGCAGGAACCGCTTGCTCCTCGGCACCGTCCAGATGTCGGTCATGTCGGTCTCTGCGACCAGGATCCACAGACGGTGCCCGATTCCCAGGCGTGACTTGACCCCAGCGGCGCGGGCCGCCAATAGGTGGGACATCTCATGGACGAACAGGGTGACGCAGCTCAGACCGACCACCGCCAGGATCTTCAGGGTGTGGAAATGCTGGAAATAGAGCGCACCGCGCCCGGGAACGAGGTCCGGCCGCCGCATGGCGATCCAGGTGCCGAGGGCGATCCACAGCCCATAAATGCAGAGAGCGGGCCTGCCGAAGAAGAGGCGGGGGATCCATTCGGGCAGGTTCTCGAAGTGGTACTTGCGAGGAGCGGCAGCGGTTGGGGTGGCAGCGACAAGGTTCCCAGCTACGGCCACAAAACCCTTTTCCTGCATCGTCCCGAGGAAATCCTTCAGGTCCGGGATCTCGCCGTGGCGCTGGTGGTAGAGGTCACGGGCTTCTCCTACGGTGCACCCCGCGGCCAAATCGTCAAGGACCTCGACGGCTTCCCGCGGCAGGGCAAGGAAGGTGCCGACATCGGTCCGCCCGACGACCACCTCCTCGCCCTCGTCCTGACGGCTGAAGGGAACGACCTCGACATAGCTATCTTCTGCGAACGATGGAATCGATGTCATAACCCTTCTCTCGCAAGAGGTCTCCTTAGTGAACGCAACGAGCGGCGTACCGCCGCATGGAGCGGCGGCGGCACGCCAATCGGCTGCTAGTGGCCCACCGGGCAAGCGTCGGGGTCCCACGGGATACAAGGCGGCATACCAGGACAACCACAGCAATAAGAAGCCGCGGTCGTCTTCACCGTCTCAACTTCCCTAATCATGAGTCTTCTCATTCGTTTTCACCTCCTCTCGTTTACTCTCCTGAGCGACTGCGGTGCTCCATGCATCTGCACTTCACCGGTCGCGCAGGTCCTACTATAGTAAAGGGTGCACGCGCAATCAGAAGCGGGACAAAGAGCACGCCGCGCCCCGCTACCCCCCTTTCGCCCCGCTCCACTCGCGTCGCATAAAAGACGTTATGCGACGCAAAAGAGAGGCGGTAGACTCCACCACCATGGAACCTGATCCCGCTGCGGCCACGGCTCTCGTCCGGAGGTCCGGCGACTCTCCAGGAATCGCCGGCACCGTCCTCCACCTCCCCGCCGTCATCGACCGCGCCGGCGAGCGGGCTCGAAGGAGATTTGTCGAGTTCTTCACCTCCGAGATCCGCAACTCCCACACCCGGGGCGCGTACGCCCGGGCCGTGGGGCGGTTCCTCGCCTGGTGTGAGGTGCGAGGACTCGCACTTGAGCAGCTCGAGCCCTTCCTCGTCGCCTCCTACGTCGAGGAGCTCGCGGCGAAGCTCGCCGCCGCCTCGGTCAAGCAACACCTTGCCGCGCTACGCATGCTCTTCGACTACCTGGTCGTCGGCCAGGTGCTGCCCCACAACCCGGCCGACGCCGTGCGCGGCCCGCGGCTCGTCATCCGCACGGGCAAGACCCCCGTCCTCCAAGAGGACGAGCCTCGGCAGCTCCTCGACTCCATCGCCGGCCACGCCCTGGTCGACCTGCGCGATCGGGCTCTCCTCTCGGTGATGCTCTACAGCTTTTCTCGGGTGAGCGCCGTCGTTGGCCTCAAGGTCCGCGACTATGAGCACCAGCGCCGCCGCGCCTACCTGGCCCTGCGCGAGAAGGGCGGCCAGCACCGGCGTGTGCCCGTCCACAGCCGGGCGGCCGAGGCCCTGGACGCCTACCTGGAGGCCTCCGGCCTCGGCGCGGCGCCGGAGGCGCCGCTCTTCCAGTCCTTCGCCGGCCGGACGGGTCAGCTCACAGGAAAGGCCCTCTCCTCGCGCTCGGCGCTACGTGCAGTGAAGCAGCGCGCCGAGACGGCCGGCCTGGGCACCGACGTCGGCTGCCACTCCTGCCGGGCCACCGGCATCACCAACTACCTGCTCAACGGCGGCACCCTGGAGCGCGCCGCCTCGATCGCCGGCCACGCCTCGACCCGCACCACCCAGCTCTACGACCGGCGGCGCGAGCTGGTGGAGCCCGATGAGATCGAGCGGGTGAAGTTCTAGGCTGGACCGCCAGTGAGTAGGAATTAACAACTTAGCCGGACGGAACCGCATGCGCGAGCTTGGTGGTGGCGCCGCTGGCCACCAGGGCTGTAAGAAGCAGGATCAGTCGAAGCGGAGTGTTTCATGAGCTCTCCTCTTTCGCTATTCAGGTTTGAGCAAAGGTTCCCGGACAGAATGCCGAAATAGCATACTCGTGACCTTTGTCGGACCCAACTTCTCCCACCAACGTCTTACCTCGGTGAAATGGGTTTGGTGAGTCTCGAACGAAAGCCCCCGAGGGGTTTGCGAGCCTCGGCGACACCGTCCGCGACGTCCTCCCGCGACAGGAATCGAACCAGGCCTTGACAAGGTCCGCGAGTATGCTATGCTGGCATAGACCGAGATCGATCTCTGGCCCTGAAGCTCGTCGACACCTGGAGTCTCTTCCGCGCGACTCCTGGCGTCTTCGAGGGGTTCTCAAGAGTGGTGTTTCACCATGTCTCATCGGACCATCATGGCAAAGGAGAAATCCATGTACAGACAGATTCGATCGACGTCTCTTCGGTACCTCACGGGCCGTAGCTCCGGACCGTCTGCCGGCCTTGCTAGAGAGGTAACATCAATGATTCTCTTCAGCCCAAACCGCCGACGCGACAGTCTCGCTCGCGCTCTCCCCAAGCGTACCCTGGCCCTCGGACTCGGCTTGCTCTTCACCTTCGCCGCCCTTGTCGGCGCTCAAACCTGGACACCGTTGACGCATCAACCCACTTTCAGCGCCAGCACAGCCCTCCTGCTCACCGATGGCACTGTGATGGTGCAGGCCTACGAGAGTAGTATGTGGTGGCGGTTGACTCCCGACAACACCGGCAGCTACATCAACGGCACGTGGACGCAACTGGCCAGCATGCCCTCAGGCTACACTCCGATTTACTATGCATCGGCGGTGCTTTCTGACGGTAGGGTCGTCGTGGAAGGAGGAGAATACAACGGCGGCTCCACCAGGGTTCTGACGAGCCTGGGCGCGATCTACAATCCTGTCACCAATACCTGGACCTCCATTTCTCCTCCAGTAGGTTGGAACAACATCGGCGATGCTCAAAGCGTTGTTCTCGCCGACGGAACCTTCATGCTGGCGTTTCCGCTCACGACGGAGGCGGCTTTGTTGAACTTCTCGACCTTGACCTGGACTCCAACCGGTACAGGAAAGACCGGAATCAACGTCGAGGAAGGCTGGACCTTGTTGCCCAATGGCAAGGTCCTCACGGTCGACGCGAACAACCCTTCGAACCTTACCAACTCGGAGCTCTACGATCCTGCCACGGGGGCCTGGTCCAGCGCCGGCAGTACGATCGTGAGGCTGGACGATAACAACTCGCGCGAGATCGGACCTGCCGTGCTGCGTCCCAATGGAACTGTCTTCGCGACGGGAGGGACCTCGAATACCGCCGTTTACGACACGGCCACCGGTACCTGGTCGGCCGGCCCGACCTTCCCCAACGGCCTGGATATTGCCGACGGCCCCAGCGCCCTCCTGCCGAACGGCAACGTCCTGGTAGACGCCAGCCCGGGGATTTATAATAGGGACGCCAAGTTTTTCGAGTTCGACGGCGCGAGCCTGATTTCGGTCCCTGGGCCGCCCCGTGCGCCCTTCCAGTCCTCCTATGAAGGGCGCATGGTGGTGCTGCCTACGGGCCAGATCCTGTTCACCGATGGCTCGAGTGACGTCGAAATCTATACGGCCAGCGGGACCTTCCAGAGCGCGTGGCGTCCCACGATCAGCTCCTTCCCGTCTTCGGTGACTCCCGGCATCGCGGGCTACTCCCTCTCCGGCACGCAGCTCAACGGTCTCTCACAAGGTGCGATGTACGGCGATGACGCGCAATCCGCCACCAACTACCCCCTGGTCCGGATCACCAACAACGCGACGGGGCATGTTTTCTATGCCAAGACGCACAACCACAGTACGATGGGGGTGGCGACGGGAAGTGCCATCGTGTCGACTCAGTTCGACGTGCCCGCCGGCATTGAAACCGGCTCGAGCCAGCTCGCTGTGGTCGCCAATGGCATCCCCTCGGCTTCCGTCGCCATTCAGGTGGCGGCGGCCGTTAACTACGTGGGGACTCTGGAGTATGCCGGCTGCGACACGCTGTCGGGCTGGGCGGCCGACCGGAACCAGCTCAACACCTCGATCACCGTGTCCATCTATGATAACGGCGCTCTGCTCACCACCTTCCTGACGAACGACTTCCGCGCTGACGTGGGCGCCTATCTTGGGGACAACGGGCGGCACGGCTTCTCGATCCCCACGCCGCTCAGCCTGCGGGATGGGAACACGCATCAGGTCAGCGTACGGTTCGAGAGCTCCAGCACGAACCTGGCTTTGAGCCCCACCTCGCTGACCTGCGCTTCTCCCCCCAACTACGTAGGGAATCTGGAGCATGCCGGCTGCGACACGCTGTCGGGCTGGGCGGCCGACTGGACCCGGCTCAACACCTCGATCACCGTGTCCATCTATGATAACGGCGCTCTGCTCACGACCTTGCTGGCGAACAACTCCCGCCCTGACCTGGGCACCTCTC
>JAJKHS010000057.1 GCA_021154885.1 Thermoanaerobaculum sp. | reverse complement strand
GCAAAGATTACTCCATCGAGCGGGAACGTCTTCAGGGATCTTGGCTTCGATGAGGCTGAAGCCGAGCACCTGCGAATCCGCTCGACGCTCATGATCGCCGTGCGCAAGCTCATAGAAGATCGCAACCTCACCCAGCTAGAAGCGGCCAAGCTATTGGGTGTCACGCAACCACGGATCAGCAACATCGTTCGCGGGCGGATCGACCTCTTTAGCATTGATACTCTAGTAGACATGCTTGCTCGCGCCGGAATCCACGTAGACCTTGTCTTCTCCACTCTCCGCCAAGGAGCCGCTTAACGGGGAGGGCTTCAGCGGTGCCACCCGGCTGAGTTGCTGAGCGGAGCCGCAACTGTTCGACGCCAGGCGCGAGAACGTTGGTGAGCCCACCCGGGTGGCGTCCGCTGCAACGAGGGTTAGGCGGCCGGCCACCATAGTCGCAGTGCCGGACTGTCATCGGCACGTTCGAGCTTTCTTCCAGCAAGGCTGATGTATGCCGCGTTGTCGATTGTGAGCTGAGTGTCGCTGAGCCTGGCGTTGCTTGGCTGCGCGATCTTGAGGTCCTTCGGCGATCCTGCAACGGGAGAACTGAGGAAAATGTGAAGCCCCGCGCCGATAACGCGAACAGAGCTGACCCGAAGGGCGGTCGGCTCCAGTGCGTGGCCCCACACTTCGATTCGGACCGACCTGCCCACGATAGCTGGTAGTTGATTCGCGATCCGGGCTGCCTTGCTGAGCATAGAGCCGGCAACAAGAAGAAGGATCAACGCTGCAGCTATGGCGAAAAAACGGAATTGCGCGTTGAGTATTGCGACGGCAAGACCTGCCACGCCCATGATGGCGAACAGCGCGCCGAAAACGACTGAGCTCGGTCCGAATCTGGTCACCGGTTGATTGCTCACAATAGGTATTTCGGTCGCCCAACGCTGATCCGCTTGAGCGGCCGGCGGCCACGGATACTCGGATACGAGGGGCCGATCGCTCGCCGGTCCGCTCTAAGCGCCTGGGTTGAGCGCATTCACTCATGGCGATCTGGTTCTTTGGCGAAGGCCTTGCCTCTCTGTGGACACTGCCGATCTTTTCAGTTCATGCATGAGTTTTTCTGCACCGACTACCCCTCCCACGCCATACACAGTCTCCATCAACCTACTTAGTCGTTGTTCAAATTCGGCGTTCCGTTGGACGACCAACTCAGTACAGCCGCTATGTTCGGTTCGAAGAATTTCAGCTACAGAAGCATATTGTAGCCTCGCAGCATCCAGGAGTCCTATCGCATCTCCAACTCGTTTTCTTTCTTTCGCCAAAATGGCCTGGGTACTCGCTAAGGACTCCCGACTTCTAGCAATCTGCAGCCGCAACGACGAAAGGTCACGTTGCAGTACCATTTTCTCCTTCTTGAGAGTCTGTCGCTCAAGGTCAAACCATCCGCTGGCCCAAGCAGCGATGAGCGCAAAGGCCGAGATCCAGAGCGGCACGAAAACAGCTAAGTATTGTGGGCGCTTCCACCAGGGCTTAGTCAGTTCGCGGATTTCGAATCGTAACTTTTCCAACTCAAGTAGCTCTCGCTCGTCTCTTAGCAAGTGATTCGCTGCCTGCCGGTCGGCCAGCATTTCCTCACGTTCCGTAGCTGAGGGTCCGCTGGGCGAAGCTTCCTGATTCGGAGCTTTAGTCATTTGATACCCCCAATACTGGCCTGGGCGCTCAACGTTTGGTCGCTAAGCGAGCGGCCCATGCAGGCCACCGCCGCTCCCCGAAGCGAGAACGACCAAAGGCCGCCGTCGCTTGATACTGCGCCAGCCGTCCGCTTGAGCGACTTGGGTTGGACGGCCTGTCTTTGTTTGCTCAATTGTACCATGCTCCGGACCACGCCGCTCAAAGGGCAACACCGGCTTGGACCGCCGTGCTGGAAGGCATAGACGCTTACCGAAGTGTGCAACGGTTCTGCCCCGAGGTGGCCGCGCTCGAAGCTAACGACGCTCCTGGCAACGCTTGAAGAAAAGCCCCTCCTCCGTACAGGCGGATTCCATGCGGCGCCCAACCTATAGACGCGAGATACAGAACCGACTCAGGCCAGCTCTAGGAGAAAGATCGCCGGCAGAGCACGCAGCTCCGCGTGTGAGATTCACCGGTCGGACGCGGGAGACAACGCCCTGAAGGACAAACGCCGAGCTGCCATAGAAGGTGCTCGAAGAGAGGCTCGCAGGCTATCGACGAATCTCGAAGAGAGAATCCTTGAGGCGAAGAGGCGCGGACGCTTCAGCAACCCCGGACCTCGACTACCAGGTTTTCAGGGCACTACCCTCTCTTCAAGGAAAACAAAATGATTCAGGCCGTACAACCTCTACGTGAGCTTATGCGAACCGCCCGAGAATGCTTATCGTCATCCTTCAATCCACCGGAAGTCTTGAGGTATAAGCCTCCAACCTATTCAGCCCTTTCGACTTGGATCTTACGCCGCTTCCTTAGGCTCGTCAATGCGAAGGGCGATCCGTCGTCTAAGCACCCAGGGAGCCTCGAGCTACAGCGCTCCCTCAAGAACAGGCCTAAGTTGTTGAAACCATGAGATTCAAGTCGGCTTCAGTCGTATAAGCAAACCCGCGGCAGAGGCTTATACGACGGTCCTACGCATTCCAGAGCGAGGCGGAGGAGAATCCGGAAGTCATTGATTTCCCGCAGCTTGGAGTGAAGAAGGGGCCAGTAGGGCGAGGATGGCTTATACGTCAGAATCGGTCGGCTAAGCAGGGACTCAAGAAAGGCTTAGGCGACAGTGGGGGCGGCCGGATGAAGGAGGCCTGGTCCGGAAGGGCGCCTCCGTGGCCTTCCTCTGGGACGACACCGGCTGTCCCTCCGAGGTCGCCGTCATCGAAGTCGGCGGCTAGGATTGCGAAGACCAGAGCGCCCGCCTCCGCTTCCTCGCCACGACACAGGGCCAGAGTCTTCTCCCGGTGGCGGTTGGCCAGCAGCCCGTAGTAGCGGATCTGCACGAAGCGGTCGGGGAGCCCGCCGACGAAGTACCTGGCACCTGGCACCCACCCGGGCCGGCGGCTGGCAACACGTTGCAGCGGGCGTGGCGGACGACCTCGCTGGCGATACTGCCGAGGACCAGGCGCTTGAAACCGCCGCGGCCGTGGGTGCCTACGGCGTCTGAGCTCATCTGCAACAAGGGGGCAGGCGACCAGTCGCGGGTGCCCCATGGCATTAGTGTAAGTCAGCGCGCCGATGGCTGCGTGAACGAAGCAGCGGGCCGATCGAGCCACCTGGCGATCCGAACCACGAGGGTGGAGCGGCAGGGACCTCTTGAGGGCGCCGCCGTTCGCCCCTTCGAACGCGAGCGGCGGCGCAGGTGAGACGGAAGCGGCCGGAGTCGGGTCGGTCAGGGCGCCTTGGGCGCCTCGCCCTGGCGCGCGAGGAGCGCTTCGAGCTTCTGCAGGCGCGCGCCCTGCTCGGTGAGGAACTGCTTCTGCTGGTCGAGCTCGGCGCGCTGTCGGTCCGCCAGAGCGCGGAGCGCCCCGATCTCGGCGGTCTGGTTCGCCAGTTTGCCCTCCTGCCGCTGCACCTCGTTCAAGAGCATCATGCTGATGACGTGGTAGCGCACGGTCTGGGCCTGGCCCTTGCCGTCGAACTGGACGAGCTCCGGATCGACCTTGGCGACCTCCTCGGCGATCAGGCCGTACTGCCGGAGGTGCGAGCCGTCGTCGTAGGGGGCCTTGTAGTGGAAGGTGACGGGGCGCAGTTGCATCAGCAGGCGGCTGGCGCCGGCCATGTCCGCGACGTCCTCCTTGTAGCGCACCGAGGAGGTCAGGGTCCCGAGCTGCCCGTTCGAATCGATGTAGACCTGGACGCCGCTCGCCACCGTGACCCCGCTCACCCCGGCGAGGTAGGCCGCGGTCTGGGTGTTACCGATCCGGATGGTGTCCGACTCATTGCCGGGCGCCGAGTTGCCGATGTCGATGTTGTTGCTGCCCGAGGTGATGTGCTGGCCGGCGAAAAAGCCGAGGGCGATGTTCCCCGTCCCGGTGGTATCCGTCGCCAGGGCGTTCGAGCCCACCGCGGTGTTACTGCCGGCGGTGGTGAGGAACAGGGCGCTCAAGCCCACCGCCACGTTGTCCCCCGAGGTCGTGTTGCGGCTCATGGCGCTGTTGCCGATGGCAACGTTGCCGTTGCCGGTGGTGTTGGCGGAGAGAGAGCCCGACCCGACCGAGGTGTTGACGGAACCGGTGGTCGTGGCGTTCTGGGAGAACGTGCCGAGCGCGGTGTTGGAGCCGCCGCTGGTGCAGGAGAGCAGGCTGTTGTAGCCAAGGCCGGTGTTGCTGTTGCCCGAGGTCAGGGCCGCCATGCTGTTGACCCCGACCGCGGTATCCCGGGCGCCGGTCGAGACCCCCGGGTTTCCGGCGTTGGTGCCAAGGAAGAGGTCGGTCGGCCCCTGGGCCCAAGCCGTGGCGGCGAGGGCGAACAGGGAAAAAACGGCGAGGGCGAGGGAGCTACGGGACGAGTTACGCATGAACGAACCTCCTTCTCGATGCCACCCGCCCTTGAAACCGGAATGGCCCGGGGCGGGAAGCCGGTCCTGAGTGCTTCAAGCTCTGCCGGCGAGACTACCACGCCGTCGCCCCATGAGCGCCAAGGCTTTGTAGAAAAGGATCGCCTCGAAAGCCAAGCGCTTTCCCGCTTCAGCGGCTGCCCACAATTCGGCAGCAGCCGGCGGAGCCGCAACGTCCGGGGACGTTGCGGCTCCGCTGCCCAGGACGCGGCTTCTCCTGAGGCGACGTCTCATCCGCCCGCCGGGGACGCGGCTTCTCCGGAAAAGCGGTCTCCTGCGTTGCGTCCGGCGCTCCCCGATACCCTTCCGCTTCGGCATCGATACGGCCAGCGCCTCGCCGGACCTCGACAATGTCGCAACGGACTGGAAGGTCGTGGCGTCTACGGATACGACGCGGCAACGTAGACGCAGAAGCCGCATCCGATGGAGACGACGCGGCTTCTCCAGGAACGACATCACATCGTCTCCATTGGATGCCGCATCGTATCGAGACGATGCGGCATCCGGTCGATCTCTTGCGGCGTCGCCGCTTACGACGCCGCATCGAACGCGAACAATGCCGCGTCGCACCGAGACGATGCGGCTTCTCCGGGATCAACGTTACGTCGTCTCCGGAGATAGCCGCAATGTATCGTTCGGTTGCGGCTTCTCTGCGCACGACGCGACATCGTCTCCAGTCGATGCCGCATCGTATGGTTACGATGCGGCATCGTGCGCGGAGAATCCGCATCGTCCCGGTACGATGCCGCGTCGTACGCGTTCGTTGCGGTATATCTCGGGGAGGAGCCTCAACTTTCGGAGCGGACGGCCGTACGCCACTGGACATGCGGCAATGCACGGATATATCGTCTCTCCGCTGCGAACCTTGACGCAAGCGCACCCGGAGGTGCCGCGACTTCTCCGTCCGATGAGGAGCCCGAGATGGATACGAACGTTTCGATCGCGCAGGTGCTCTCCGAAATGGAGACGCAGATCGCCCATCACGAAAGCCAGGAGGCCTTCCACGCGCAGCAGGAGGTCTTCCATCGGGACCAGCGGGCCCTCCATGCGGAGGCGCTCGCCAAGGTGAGGGAGCGATACGAGGCCTTCCGGTCCGCGGTGGCAGCCGCCGGAGAGGTCGTGCAGGTCCGATCGGCGGTCGCCGCGCCGGCCGCCGAGCTGGTTTTTCCCGACGATCGTCCGATCACCTTGACGAAGCTGGTCGCCCGGCTGATCGCGAGCAAAGGCGAGGACGAGACCTTCACGCCCTCGGGAGTGGCCCGAGAGCTCAACCAGCG
>JAJKHS010000056.1 GCA_021154885.1 Thermoanaerobaculum sp. | reverse complement strand
GCCCGCACCTGGGTGGTGCAGGCGTTCAAGATCCCCTCGGGCTCGATGGAGAAGAACCTGCTGATCGGCGACCACATCCTGGTCAACAAGTTCATCTACGGACCCACGGTCTCCGCCCTGGAGGAGAAGCTCCTGCCGGTGCGCAAGGTGCGGCGGGGCGACGTCGTGGTGTTCAAGTTCCCCCAGGACCCCACCCGCGACTTCATCAAGCGCTGCATGGGGCTGCCGGGCGACACCCTGAAGCTCATCGACAAGGACCTGTTCATCAACGGCCGCCACGTGGACGACTCGAAGTTCACCTGGTACGCCGACTCCGAGTCCTACCCCCGCCAGCTCTACTTCCACCCCAAGCGGATGCGCGACAACTTCGGCCCCAAGACGGTGCCGCCCGCCAGCTACTTCTGCATGGGCGACAATCGCGACAACTCGAACGACTCGCGCTTCTGGGGCACGGTGCCCGAGAGCTACCTCAAGGGGCGGGCCCTCATGGTCTACTGGTCGGTCGACAGCGATCAGGATTTCGGGGAGTCGCCGGGCATGCAGAGCAAGCTGCAGCAGTTGAGCCGCCTCGCCCTCCACTTCTTCACCCTCACCCGCTGGGATCGAACCTTTCGCATCGTGCGATAAACTACCCTCCAACAGTCCTTCAAGGAGGGAGCCATGCCACGACGGAGATCCGAACGGGGCGAGGGGAATCTGGGGTGTATCCTCTGGTTGCTCGCACTCGGCCTGGTGTGCCTGATCGCCTGGAAAGCCGTGCCGGTCAAGATCCAGAGCAGCGAGCTGTACGACTATATGGACGAGCTGGCGAAGTTCCACTCCGCCCGCACGCCGCCGGATGAGCTGAGCAAGATGATCATGGACCGGTCCCGCCAGCTCGGGATCCCGCTGCAGAAGAGCGACGTCAGGGTCGAGCGCAACGGCGACCGGATCTACATCGAGGTCGAATACACGGTTCCGCTGGACCTCCTTGGATTCACGTACCAGTGGCACTTCCACCAGAAGCTGGACAAACCGATCTTTATCGTCTGACGCGGCGGTGGCTCGCGATCCTCGGGGGCGGCTTCGCCCCCGGGGCGCTGGCGGGCATCCACCTCGCCGGCCTCATCTTCTTCCTCAACCCCGGGCTCCCCTTTGCAGCGGGCCCGGTGCTGCGCGGTGCCGCGGTTTATGGCACGCTGCTCGGCCTTGCGAGCCTCGCCCTCCACCTCCCCTTCACCCGGCGCCACCCGCGCCGCGCTCTGCGGGCCCTACCCTGGGGCCTCACCGCCGCCCTCGCCGCTGCCGCGCTCCTCGACTGGACCCACGCCTCCTACTATGCCTACTACCTCCCGCCGGGGATCAACGACCGGCTGATCAAGACGGCGCTCTGGCTCTCGCTCGGCGCGCTCATCGCCTTCTACACGGCTCTGCTGCATTCGCTCCACCGGCGGCGATACGGCCGGCGCAGCCGCTGGGGGCTGGCGTTGATCGCGCTGCTCTCGATCTACGCCATGGTGGAGCGCCGGGAGGCCTTCCACCCCCGGCCCGCGCCGGCTCCCCGCCCGGCGGCGGTGGAGACCGGCCGGCGGCCGCGGCTGTGGGTGATCGGCATCGACTCGGCGACCCTCGACGCCATCCTGCCGCTGGCCGGCCAGGGGCGTCTGCCGTTCCTCGCCTCGGTGCTGCAGAACGGGGCCTACGGACGGCTCGAATCCCTGTCGCCGGCCCGCCGCGACGCGCTATGGACGACGCTCGCCACGGGCAAGTACCCGTTCAAGCACGGGGTCAATGGTCAGCGTCCCTATCCAGCGGGGTTCCTCGCGCCGGGCGGCGAGTTGCGGCTCCTGCCCACGGGCCTCTCGTTCCGCCGCTGGGGCACGCTCGGCCAGGAGCCTCTGCCGCCACCGCCTCACCCCCGCAAGACCCTTGCTCTCTGGGAGATCCTGCCGCGGCTGGGCGTGCCGGCTGGCGTGTGCGGCTGGCCGGCGGCGGAACCCGCCCACGGCGAAGCCGTCTTCGCATTGGCGGATCGCTACTTCCAGCCCACCCCCGAGCCGGCAAGCGCCTGGCCCGCCGACCTCTTCGACCGCGGGCTGCTGTTCCGGCCCAACGCCCGGGACCTCGAAACCTCGCTGCGGGGCCGCTTCGGGCCGCGCCTGCCCCGCAGCCTGCTCGAATCCCTCGCCGGCGACGCCTGGCGGGAGGCCCTCACCCTCTCCCTCGCCGATCAGTCGCCGCAGGTGGAGGCGATGTTCCTCGTCCTCCCCGGGCTGCGCGAGGTGTCTCGCGAGTCCTTCGGCGGCTTCAGCCGGGTGCAGTTCGACGGTGCGAAGGGGAGCGCGGCGCGGGCGGCGGCCGACCGGGTGACGGCGTACTACGTCCAGCTCGACGCCTTCCTCGGCGAGGTATGGGCCCACGAGAAGGGTCCGCACCTCCTCGCCGTGGTTTCGGCCTACGGCGCGAACCCCAAGGGCGCCGGCTGGCCCCGGCTCTGGCAGGGTGTGGCCCCGGAAACGGCGCTGGCGGGAAGCTTCGCGGACGCGCCCGACGGCGTTCTGCTGCTCTACGGCGAGGGGATCCGGCCGGGTGCCCTGGTGACCGGCGCGCAGCTCGAGGACGTCGCCCCCACGCTGCTTTACGGTCTCGGCTTCCCGGTGGCCCGGGACCTCGACGGCCAGGTGCTCACCTCGGCGTTCGACAAGGGATTCCTGGCCCGCAATCCGCTGACGTTCTTTCCGTCGTATGAGGGGTTGGCGCCGGCGATGGAGAGGCCTGAGCGCCAGAACTAGGGACGACAGGGACTTCAGGGACAGCAGGGACGAAGAAGCCCTTCGGCAGTCTCTTTTCTTGTCCCTGAAGTCCCTGCTGTCCCTGAGGTCCCTTTTCCTCTTTAAGCCTTCTGCGCCACCAGCTTGGGTCCCGGGGAGGTCTTGCCGCCGTCGCGGTTCATGGAGCAGGTCCCTTCGAAGAGAGCGCCATCCTCGATCACCAGGGAGGGCGTGTCGATCTCGGCGAAAAGCTTGCCGTGCGGGGCGATCTGAACCTTGCGACTGGCCCTCACGGAGCCGCGGACGGTACCGGAGACGAAGATTTGGCCCACCCGCACCTCGCCCTCGACCTCGCCGCTCTCGCCCACGATCAGGTCGCCTTCGGACTCCACCGTCCCCGTGAGCTTGCCGTCAACCCGGAAGGAGGCGTCGAAGCGCAGCTCGCCGTGGAGGTGGCTGCCCTTGTCGAGGAAACCGTTGAGGTCGGCGTGCTTGCCCTCCGCTTTGAAGATCATCGGGTGTCTCCGCGCTCGGTCAGGACGTCGTAAAGCCGCATCAGCTCCTCTTCCGAATGGAAGTGGATCCTCACGTGGCCGCCCTTGCCCTGGCGCTTGATCTCGACCCGGGTCTGCAGGCGGCGGGTGAGCTTCTCCTCCGCGGCAACGGTATGGACCTCGACCGGACGGTCCGTCTTCTTCTTCGGCTTCTGCAATTCCTTGGGCGCCGCGGCCAGCCGCTCGAGGTCGCGGGCGGAGAGCCCCTCCCGCACCGCGCGCTCGGCGAGGAGGACCTGCTCGTCAGCGCTCTCCATCCCCAGGAGAGGACGGGCCTGGCCGGCCGTGAGCTGCCCCTCGCGCAGCAGATCCCGCACCTCCTCGGGCAGGCGCAGGAGGCGCAAGGCGTTGGTGACTGTGGTGCGGGCCTTGCCCACCCGGGTGGCGACCGCCTCGTGGGAGAGGCCGAACTTCTCCTGCAGCGCGGCGTAGGCCTCGGCCTCCTCGACCGGGTTCAGGTCGCTGCGCTGGAGGTTCTCGACCAGCGCCAGCTCCAGCAGCTCGCGGTCGTCCGCCACCTCGCGCACCACCACCGGCACGCTCTCCAGGCCCACCTTGCGGGCCGCCCGCCAGCGGCGCTCGCCGGCGATGATGGCCCAGCCGTCCCCCTCAGGGGTGACGACCAGGGGCTGGACGATTCCCTGCGCGCGGATCGACTCCGCGAGCTCTTCGAGCGCCGCGTCGGCGAATTGGGTGCGCGGCTGGAAGCGATTCGGCTTCAGGCTGTCGATGGGCAGGGTGCGCACCGGCTGCGGCTTCTCGGGAGCCGTCTCGATCAGCGCGTCGAGGCCGCGGCCGAGGCCCCGCTTTTTTGGCGTCAGACTCGGGTTCAAGCCGCCCTCCGCAGAAGCTCGCGGGCCACGGCCAGGTAGGCCTCGGCGCCCCGCGACTTGATGTCGTACTGGAAGATCGGCAGGCCGTGGCTCGGCGCCTCCGCCAGCCGGATGTTGCGCGGCACCACCGTCTCGAAGACCTGGCCGGCGAAGTGGGAGCGGATGTCCTCCGCCACGTCCTTCGACAGGTTGGTGCGGTCGTCGTACATGGTCAGCAGGATACCCGCGATGGCGAGGCGCGGGTTGAGCCCGCCCTGGATGCGCCGGACGGTCGACATCAGCTCGGTGATTCCTTCGAGGGCGAAGTACTCGCACTGCAGCGGGACGAGGACGCCGTCCGCAGCCGTCAGCGCGCTCACCGTGAGATGCCCGAGCGACGGCGGGCAGTCGAGCAGGATGGTGTCGTACCGGCCGGCCACCGTGGCGAGGATCCCCTTGAGCCGCCCCTCCCAGCCGGGCTCGCCCACGAACTCCACCTCGACGCCCACCAGGTCGCGCTGGGAGGGGACGAGGTCGAGGTTGGGGAAGCCGGACGGGCGGATCGCCTCCTGGAGGGGGAAGTCGCCGGTGAGGGCGTGGTAGAGGTGCGGCGGGGAGGCCTTGCCGCCCAGCCCGCGGGTGGCGTTGCCCTGAGGATCGCAGTCCACCAGCAGGACGCGGCGCTCGAGGGCGCCGAGGCCGGCTCCCAGGTTGATGGCGGTGGTGGTCTTGCCGACTCCACCCTTCTGATTCGCAATGGCGAGGATCATGCTCGATGGCTCGGATGACTCGGTCAACGACTCTCAGGGTGCTCAGGGCCCGGAGGGGGCGAGGCGCAGCGCCAGAACGCGCCGCCGCTCGCTCCCTGCGAGCTTGACGCCGCCGCAGGAGACGAGGTCCGGCGGCAGGTCGGGATCGTGTTCGCCCACCCAGAGGAGGACGCGCCCCCCGGCTCCCAGGCGGTGCGCGAGAGCCCCCCACGTTTCAGGGTCGAGCCGGAGGGCCCGCGAGGTGATCACGTCGATGCCCTCGGGCAGGCCGGGAGGCAACGGAACCCGCACTCTAGCATTGAGGCACCGGCAGGACAACGCGGCCCGGCGGGCGGCGGTCAGGAGGAACGCCCACTTCCGTTCCCGGGCCTCCACCAGCGTCATCTCCAACCCTGGTCGGACGGCGGCGAGCACCAGGCCGGGGAACCCCGCACCCGATCCCAGGTCGAGCCCCACCCGCGCTCCGGCCGGCACGAGCGGGAGGGCCGCCAGCGACTCGCCGAAGTGCCGGGCCAGGATCTCCCCCGCCGTCCCTGGTCCGATCAGGTTCAGCTTCTCGTTCCACCGCGCCAGCTCCTGGTAATAGGAGAAGAGGGCCGCGATCGCCGGCTCGTCCAGGGATTCGGGGGAGAGCGGAGCGAGCGCCGCGGCGAAGCCGGCAAGGGAGAGGCGGGGGAGGGCGAAGGCCATGGCGGTTTCACGTGAAACAACCGGGGGAGCACGGACGAGCACGGACGAACAAGGACCAACACGGACTTCAAAGAAAACGGGCGCTTTCTCGTCCGGTGTTCGTCTCTGTTCGTCCGTGCTCGTCCGTGTTCTTCCACTGTTCCACGTGAAACACCGCCCTACGCCGGCCGCACCATCACCCGCTTGAAGTACCCATCCCCCTCGCTCTCGGTGACCACGCCGGGATCGTCCGCGAGGGTGACGTGGATGATCCGCCGGTCGCCGGGGTTCATGGGCTCCAGGATGCGCGGCTTGCCCTGCCGGCGGACCTCCTCTGCAACCTTCTGCGCCAGGCTGCGCAGCCGCTCCTCGCGGATCTCATGGAAGTTGTCGCAGTCCACCCGCACCGGTACGGCCTCGCCCGACAGACTCCGGATCATCCGCGGCAGCAGGTGCTCGACGGCCTGCACGAACTCGCCGTCGTCCGCGAAACACCAGTCCACGTCCTCGCCCGAGAGGTCGACCTCCAGCCGCTCTTCGCCCTGGAAGACCTGGGCCTTGAGGTCCAGGCCGGCGATGCGGATCAGCAGCTCGGCCGACTTCGCCGCCGCCTCCGCCATCGGGCCGGTGGCCTCAGGGTACCGCTCGGAGACCCGCCGCGGCTTCTCCGGCAGAGTCACCAGGCCCTCGCCGGGCCCACTCTCCAGCCGGAACGGCTCGATGCCCGAGGAGGACCGCTCCGCCGGCCGTGGCGGGCGCCGGTTGTCCCCGCGACGGGGGCGCTCGCCGCGATCCCCCCGGGGAGCCCGATTTCCGCGGTCGTCGCGATTTGCCCGATTCCCGCGATCATCACCCCCGCGGGGGCCGCGGTCGCGGCTCCCGCCGCCAGGGGGACCAGGGCGCCGCTCCCGGGGAGCCCCCAGAGCCCCCGGAGATAACCGCGGCCGGTCGCCCTCCGGCCTCGCCGCCGCGGGGGGACGCTCCGCCATGACGCCGGGAGCGGTGGGCTCCCGCGTCAGTTCCCGGGTCAAATAGGCGGACGGCGGAGGCGGCGGGACCGTCCGGGTGGTCGCCGGGGTGGACACGGGCGCGTCCCGTTTCGGATTGTCGGGGTCGACCTCGATGACCACCTTGCGGCGGGTCTTCAGGAACCCATGCCGCTTCTCCAGACTCTTGTAGGCCACCCAGTCGGGGTCGAGGTTGAAGTAGTTGGCAGCCTGGATGATCGCCTGCTGCAGGCTGTCGCCCGAGAAGAACCGTCGCTTGGCGTCGTTCATAGGGATCGTCTCTGGGTCCTCCGCTCCGGGTCCCGTCATGCTGCCGCCTTCTGCTGACGGTTGTAAACCTGGAGTTGCAGGATGGTCAAGATGTTGTTGGTCAGCCAGTAGATCACCAGGCCGCTGGGAAAGCCGAGGAACAGGAAAGTCATGACGAGAGGCATGAGCTGGAACATCTTGCGCTGCATGGGATCGGCGGCCTGCGGCCCCATCCGCACCTGGAGGAACTGCGTGATCCCCATGATGATGGGCAGCACGTAGTAGGGGTCGTGCACCGACAGGTCGTGGATCCACAGGATCCAGGGCGCCTTGCGCAGCTCCACGGCCGAGCCCAGCAGACCGTAGAAGGCGAACAGGATCGGCATCTGCAGCAGCAACGGGAAGCAGCCGCCCGCCGGGTTCACCCCGGCCTCCTTGTAGACGGCCATCACCTCCTCGTTCATCTTGCGCTGCGACTCCAGGTTCGGCCGTCCCTGCTTGTCCTTGAGCTTCGTGCGGTACTTGTCGCGGATCCCCTGCACCTTGGGGTTGAGCTCCTGCATCTTCCGCATCGACATGGTGCTCTTGTGGGTGACGGGCAGCAGCAGCAGCTTGATGAGCACCGTCATCAGGATGATGGCCCAGCCGTAGTTCTGCACCACGTGGTCGTAGATCCAGTGCAGCCCGGCGAGCAGCGGGCGGGCGAGGAAGCCGAACTTCCCCAACTCGACCGTCCCCTCGAGGCCGTAGGGGAGGGCCTTCAGCCGGTCATACTCCTTGGAGCCCCAATAGGAGACCAGCGACAGCCGGTCGCCCGCCGGCTCCAGCACCAGCGTGAACTCCCGCGGCAGATCCTTCTGCTCCTTGGTGATCAGGTCCTTGGGCGGCACCGGGGCGAACGTCGCGCCCTCGCCCTTCGCCTCCTGCACCAGCACCGGCTGGAGCACCGCCCGGTCGAGGCCGTTCTGGGGGACTTGGGCGGAGAGGAAATAGGTGTCCGCGAGGCCGACCCAGGCGAGGCCCTGGCCCGGAACCTCCACTGGATCGAAGGCGCCCGAGGCATCGAGCACGGTCACGGTCTCGCCCCGCTTGTGGACCGCGCGGCGGTGCTCGAACCGGCTCTTCATCTCCTCCGGGGTGAGGTTGCGGATGCCCGGCCCCAGGAACACGCCCCAGTCGGTGTGGCCGGGGACCCGGACGTCCACCTCCAGCAGGCCGCGCGGATCGAAGCCGAAGCGCTTCTCCGCCACCCCCAGGGGGCCGCTGTAGCGGAAGAGGACGGAGCGGCCGTCGGGACTCTTCTCGGCACGGAACAGCGCGTCGTCGAGGGGGTGGGGCTTCAGGGCCTTGGTCACCAGCGCGTAGGGGTAGGTGCCGCCCGCCCGCGAGCGCACCAGCTCCAGCGTGCCGCTCTTCAGGCTCTCCTTCTCCGGCGCGACCATGGACACGAGCTGCGCGCCGCGGTTGGTGAAGACGGCGCGGGTGCGGCCGTCGGAGAGAGTCACGCGCTCCTCGGCCGCGGCCTGGATGGCCTCCGCGGGAGTCGCAGGAGCGGCGGGGGTGGTCGCAGACGCCTCACCGGGAGCGGGCGTTGCCGCAATGCCGGGGGCGGGGGTGGGCTGGCCCGCGGCCGGGGTCTGAGACGTCTGCGGTGTCTGCGATGTCTGTACAGGCGTCTGCGCCGCCGGTGGCGGCGTGGCGGGCTTCGGCGGCGGGAACAACCAGAACCACACGCCGATGACGATCATGGAAAGAAGAAAGGCGATGAGCAGCCGGCGATTATCCACGGAGGTTTGGGTCCTCTTGAGTCGGTCTCGGTAAGGGGGAGTGGCCCGTTCTAGGGCAGATCGATCCCGCCCGGATGAAACGGCTGGCAGCGCAGGAGGCGGCCGGCAGCCCGCAGGCTCCCACGCCAGAAGCCGTATTTGAGAAGCGCCAGCCGAGCATACTCCGAGCAGGTCGGAGTGAATCGGCAGGCGCGAGGGAGCAGGGGAGAGAGGCGGCGCTTGTAGACGCCGAGCAGGTACACCAGGAGACGGGTCACGCCGCCGGCCCCCGCCGCTCCCGCAGGCCGGAGAGCAGCCGCAGCAGCTCCGTGCGCAGGGCCGGGAAGTCGCTCCCCCCCGCCTCGGGCTTGAGGTGGACCACCAAATCCAGGGCAGGGAGCTGGCTGCGGTGCTGCCATCGCCGGTAGATCTCTTTGATCCTGCGCTTGAGCCGGTGGCGGACGACCGCCTTGCCCACCTTGCGGCTGGCGGTGATACCGAGGCGCGGGCCCTCGAGCTGGTTCGGTACGAAGTAGAGGATCGCCAGCGAGCCGTGCCGCCGGCGTCCCGTCCGGTAACACCTCAGGTAATCCGCCCGCCGCCGCAGCCTCTCCTCCGATGGCAGGCGCTGGCCCGGCGCGCCCGGCATCAGACGCTCAGGCGCTTGCGTCCCTTCCGGCGCCGCCGGGCGATCACTGCCTGGCCGTGGCGGGTGCGCATCCGCACCAGGAATCCGTGCGTCCGCTTCCGGCGACGATTGTTGGGCTGAAAAGTCCGTTTCACGTGGGACCGCCTTCTTCCAAGTATGAGTCATGAGTCGCGGGATCGCAGGTCCTCCGAGGACCGCCCGCCGCATCGAACGAAACCCGTAAAGTAGATCACCTGGAGCCCGGGCGTCAAGGACCGCCCGCTCCGCACGAGACGACAGCGAATGGCGGAGAGGGTGGGATTCGAACCCACGGACCGGTTGCCCGGTCAACGGTTTTCGAGACCGCCCCATTCGACCGCTCTGGCACCTCTCCGGTATTTTCTTTCGAGACCGTGGCGGAGAGAGTGGGATTCGAACCCACGGTAGAGTTTCCCCTACACACGCTTTCCAAGCGTGCTCCTTAAGCCACTCGGACATCTCTCCCAATTCTGCAAAGAACGCAAAGAACGTTATCGCCAGGGCTTCTGCCGCAGCGACGCAAAGAAGCCGCGCAACAGCGCGGCGCTCTCGCCCTCCAGCACGCCGGCCGTCACCTCCAGCCGGTGATTCAGCCGCGGGTCCTGGACGATATTCCCCAAGCTGCCGCAGTAGCCGGCCTTCGGATCGGGCGCCGCGTAGACCAGCCGTTCGATACGGCTGTTCACGAGGGCCCCGGCGCACATCGGGCACGGCTCCAGGGTCGCGTACATCGTGCAACCCGACAGCCGCCACCCGCCCACCCGCCGCGCCGCCTCCCGGATGGCCAGGATCTCGGCATGCGCCAGCGGATCGCCGTCGATCTCGCGGCGGTTGTGGCCCCGTCCCACGACCTCCCCCTCCCGGACCACCACCGCCCCGATGGGGACCTCCCCCAACTCGCCGGCGCGCCTCGCCTCGGCGAGGGCCTCCAACATCCAGAGACGATCTTCCTGTGTCTCCAAGACAAGCCCCCGCCCGAGCGGAACGCGTATGTTACCCGAGAAGGGGCTGAGCGCCAAGCGGGACGCGCGACCAGACCCGCAAAACGATCCTCCACGCTGGCGGAACCCTCACGTCTCTCACATCTCTTGACGAAACCCGAACCTCATCGCATTATCCCTTCCGCAGAAATCATGCCGTCGTCTGAGATCTCGAGCGGCCCCGAGCGAGTCGGAGGTAGACCGCCTTGCAGTACGTCATCTACGCGGATGAGTCCGAGGAGAAGGGGCCCTATTTCGGCCACTTCTATGGCGGGCTGCTGGTTCGGTCGCCAGATCTCCCGACAGTACTGGAGGCGCTGAAGACCGCAAAGGAGAACCTGCGTCTCGGCGGCAAGGTGAAGTGGCAGAAGGTCACATCACAGTACCTGAACAAGTACGTGGCATTGATGGACACGTTCTTTGACCTTGTCGAGCAAGACCTGATCAAGGTCCGGGTGATGTTTCTGCACCGCGCCAAAAACACCTTGACGGAGCCGACCGACGAAAAAGCGCTGAACCGCTACTACCTCCTTTACTACCGATTCCTGAAACACGCCTTCGGTCTACAGCACTCGAATGACGATGGGAACCCGGTTTCCGTGCGCTTCTACCTGGATCGGCGCTCGGGAACCAAGGATCAGAAGGCCCAGTTCAGATCTTACATCGCCGCACTTGAACACCAGCCACAGTTTAGAAAGGCCAGAATTGTCTTCCCCGTCGACCAGATTGCCGAGGTTACGGTTGCCGACCATAACCTGCTCCAATGTATTGACGTAGTGCTCGGTGCGATGCAGTTTCGCTTGAACGACTTCCATAAGAAAATCCCACCAGGAGAACAGTGGCGAGCCGGACGGACTATCGCGAAGGAGAAGCTCTACCTGCGGATTCTGGCGAGGATCCGGGCCATGCAGCCGGACTTCAACATTGGGATCTCAACTGAGATCAACGGAGACCCAGCCAACCTCTGGAGACACCGATACCGACACTGGGAGCTCGTGCCGAGGGAGTCGCGTCGCGTTCCAAGGGGTAAAGTCAAAGAATAGGCCCCACAACCGCTATGTCCCGAGGACGAGCCCCTCGCATAAAGCGTGGGGTTTCGCGGAGTGCAGGGCAATAAGATTGTCTGTCTTCTGGACACTCATGTCAAGCGAGGCATCGGCGACGGCGGGGCAATCCCCGATCCCAAGATTGATTCGGGGCCTCTCGTCCTCCGCTCACCTCCCCGCCTCGCTGGATCTCTTCGTCATGGCCCTGGCCGTTCAGCGCCAAGCGTGCCGGACCTCGCACGGCGCTTGAAAAAACCGGTCTCAGCCTTGAATCGGCTCCTCCCAAGTCTGGTGCGCCCTCATCCCAGCCTGGCCGAGGCGCCCCCGGGCTTCTCGTACCTCCCCCCAAGGCTGCCCGCCTCGTGGCAGACCTGCAACGAGGCGTCCCAAGGCTTCGCCAAGCCAGGAAAGCTTGAGCAGAGGGCCCGAAGAGACGATCTGGACCACCGCAAGCTCGCGCGGAGAGATCCGGCTCTGATCCGCCGCTCGACACGCTCGCCGCATCGCGTGGCAAGATGGGTGGCGCAGAGAAGGGGCCTGAACCGGTCGTCCCAAGAACGACGCGGGGCGTCTCAAGGCCCGGACGCGCCGGCTCAAGACTCTACGAGCACCGGCTGTCCCTGCCGAACCCTGCTCCGAGGCTCGCCAAGCCTGTCTTCCGCTCCGCGAGTCTTCTCCTGGCCCCACGAAGTTTCGTAACGGCCTCGCGAGGCCGCTGCGAAAATTCGCGGGGCCGGGTCCAGGCTTCGAGAGGCCGCAGGGAAGCTTCGCGGGGCCTCACGAGAATTCGCGAGGCGCGGAGGAAGGCTCGCGAGGCGGGAAGCAAGCTTCGCGAGGCCTCCTCGAAGGAGAGGGTAGAGTGAAGCGTGCACGTGCACCCCAAGTCCTTCTCTCCTCGTGCCAGTACATCCTCTATATAGAGGCGGCGGGCTCCGTCGGCGCTTCCGTCGGCCGAGACCCGCCCCCAAAGGAGCCGCACCATGCCCAGCCTCAGGCTGCGCCGCTGCCTTCCCGTCCTCGTCCTCCTCGCCGGGCTCGTCCTTCCCCTCAGTCCGGCCCACGCCTTTCCGCACCCGGTCGTGGCACCTCACCACTCCGCCAAAGGTCCGAGCTCGTCCGTCTGGGCCTGGCTGGCCCACCTCTTCCATGCGACCTGGGAGAAGAACGGGATGACGATCGACCCCAACGGTCAGCCCACCGCGACCGCTCCTCCTGGACCGCCTGGGGATAACGGGTCCATGCCTGATCCGGACGGCCTGCTGACGCATGGGGACAATGGGTCCATGCCTGATCCCAACGGCTAGACAGAAATCCCCCGCGGGGCCCGCTGCCGCTCACGGGTCCCCCTTTTTTTGTCCGCGAGTGTCCCGAAATCCCTCTCTTCGGGTACTATACTCTATGAGCGGTCTTTTCACTGGGTCCGGGTTCTCTTCGGAGGGAAAGGAGACGCCGTGGGGGAGGGTCATCCGTCGTTGGAGACGCTGGCGCGTTGGCTGGCCGGGGAGTTGGAGCATGAGGACGTCCTGCGGGAGGTGGCTCCTCACCTGACCGCGAGCTGCCCCGTCTGCCGGCTCAACGAGGAGGAGATCCGGCGCCTGCAGGAGGAGTCTGGCCACTGGAGCGAGACGGTCGCCGTGTTCGAGACTCGGCAGGCTCCTGAGTTGGCTCGTCTTCTCGAAGGCCGTTCCTTCGAGGAGCAGATGCGCCTCGCCGATGAGAACGAGGATCTGCACACCTGGGGGCTTTGCCAGTACCTCCTCAGGGAGACGCGGGAGGCCGTGTTCGAGGATCCCGCCAGGGCCGTGGAGACGGCCCTTGTCGCGATCCGGCTCGCCAGGCACCTCGGTGAGGCCTACCACCCCGGATGGGTCCTCGACCTGCGGGCGCGAGCCTACGGCTATCTCGGGAATGCCCTCCGCGTGATGGGCGAGCTGAAAGCCGCAGACTACGCTTTTCTCCGAGCGGAGGAGTGTTTTAGGCAGAGCGGCATAGGGAATCTCACCGGCGAGGCGGAGATTCTGAGCCTGAAGGCGTCTCTGAGGTTGGACCAGCGTCGTTTCCAGGAGGCCTACAGGCTCATTGAAGACACGATCGACCAGTACCGGACCGCCTCTTCACCCGCGGGGCTTACGAAGTCTCTCCTGAAAAAGGCAAAGCTACTCAAGGAATGGGGAAAGCTCGAGGCAGCGATCCAAGTTCTTCAAGGCGAAGAGGTCAACCAGATCCAGGACCCGCGGCTCCTCGCCTTAGCCCGGCATGACCTCCTCTGCTGCTTGGTCCCGATGTCTCGGCTCGAAGAGGCGGAGCGGCTTCTCCCCTCGGTCCGCGCGAGCTACGGCGGCATCGCTGGTCCTGTCGACTGGGCGCGGCTCCGCTGGACAGAGGGGGAGCTCGCCCAGGGCTTCGGGCGCACCGACGAAGCCGAGGCCGCCTATCGCGAGGTCCAGGGGAAGTTCCTGGAGATGGGAAAGAGCTACGACGCGGCCCTGGTCTCACTCGATCTCGCCGCGCTCCTCGCCGGGCAGGGCCGGACGGAGGAGCTGAAGGGGATCGCCGCCGAGATCGTGCCGGTCTTCGAGTCGCGGGACGTTCACCGCGAGGCCATGGCCGCCCTGCTCCTCTTCCAGCAGGCGTGCGCCGAGGAGCGGGCCACCCTCGAGCTGATCCAGCAGATCGCCGCCGTCCTGCGCCTGGAGCGCCGAGGCCATAGTGACTCCTGAAGCCCCGGTCCGGAATGCCGGACCGCCGCCGTCTGTTGTTCCAGGTCCCGGAGCCCGGGTCGCGTTCTTTACTTCCCCGACCTCACGACGTAGCATGGGGAGCCTGACAGTGGCCCACGAAGGGTTCGGGTCCTGTGCATCGGCCGTTACCGAACCTCGTCAGGCCCGGAAGGGAGCAGCGATAAGGTATCCGGTCGAGTGCCGCAGATTCACCGGAACCCTTCGTTGACCACTGCCCATAAAGCCATGGCGTATCAAGTCCTCGCGCGCAAGTGGCGCCCGCAGAACTTTTCCAGCCTCGTCGGCCAGGAATCGATCGTCACTGCTCTGCGCAATGCGTTGCAGGAGGGGAGGATCGCGCAGGCGTACCTCTTCTCGGGCATCCGCGGCGTCGGCAAGACGACGGCCGCGCGCGTCCTCGCCAAGGCGCTCAACTGCGAGCGCGGCCCCGCCGCCGATCCCTGCAACGAGTGCACGTCCTGCATCGAGATCACCCGCGGCTCGGACCTCGACGTCATCGAGGTGGACGCCGCCACCTACTCCAAGGTGGAGCAGGTCCGCGAGCTCACCGAGAGCCTGAAGTACGGCCCGGCCCGCGACCGCTACAAGGTGGTGGTGCTGGACGAGATCCACCGCCTCTCCCGCCAGGCCTTCGACGCCCTGCTGAAGATCGTCGAGGAGCCGCCGCGGCACCTGGTCTTCATCTTCGCCACCACCGAAATCGACGCCGTGCCGGCCACCATCCTGTCGCGCTGCCAGGAGTTCAACTTCCGGCGGGTGCCTTCGCACAACCTCGCCGCCTACCTGCGCACGATCACCGCGGCCGAGGGGATCCAGGCGAGCGACACGGCGCTGCGGCTCATCGCCCGCGCCGGCGAGGGGAGCGTGCGCGATTCGGTCGCCCTGCTCGACCAGCTCGCCACCTTCGGCTCGGGGTCGATCGCCGACGAGGACACGGTGCGGCTGCTGGGCGGGCTGGACACGGCCCTGTTCCAGACGCTCCTCGCGGGCATCCTGGCGGGCGATGCCCAGGCCGTGGCCGCCGCCGTGCGCCGGGTGGAGGAGGAGGGGTGGGACCCGCGGCACGTCTACGGGCAGTTCCTGGCCTTCGCCCGCGACGCCCTGCACCTCGCCATGGGCGGCTCGCCCGAGCAGGTGGATCTGCCGATCGAGGAGGCGCAGATCCTGGCCGCCACGGCGAAGGCGAGCGGTTACGAGAACCTGCTGCGGCTGCTGAACCAACTCCTCACCAGCGAGAACATCGTGCGGCGCAGCGACACCGGTGCCCTGGCGGTGGAGATCGCCTGGCTGCGCGCCGCCGAGCTGCCGAAGCTGATCCGGGTCGAGGAGATCCTCGCCGGCACCTGGCAGCCCGGAGCCGCTCCGGCTCCGGCGTCAAGGCCGGCGGCCCCGGCGCCCCGGCCCGCATCGGCGCCCGCGACAATCGCGACAATGCCGCCCCGGAGCGCGGCCCCCGATCCCGCTCCCCGCGCCGCGACACCGCCGCCACGTCCGGCGCCGCAGCCCGAGCCGCCTTCTGTGCTCCCGGCGAAGCCCGCGCCGAGCCGGTCGAGCGATCCGCTCACCGCCTTCAAAGAGGAGGCGGCCAAGCGCAAGCCGAACCTGGGCGGATTCCTGGACGCGGCCGAGGACATCCGTTTCGAGGACGGCAGGGTCACCATCCTGATCCCCAGCGGGGACAGCTACCTCCGCACGCGGCTGGAGGCAAATCGTGCGATCCTGGAGGAGGCGGCGGCAGCGGTCTGGGGGCCGGGGACGCGACTCGAAGCCCGGGAGAGCCGCCCCGCGCCGCAGGCCGCCTCCGCGGAGGCGAAACCGGCGCGGGCGCCGAGCGTCGAGCCCGCCGTCCAGGCCGTCCTGGAGATCTTCCAGGGCAGCCGGGTCGAAGTCGTCGAAGAGCACGGAAATTACACGGAGGATTGACGATATGAGCAGCATGCGCCAGTTGATGAAGCAGGCCCAGGAGATGCAGGAGCGCCTCCAGCGCGAGCTCGCCGAGACGATCGTCGAGACCAGCGTCGGCGGCGGCATGGTGACCGTGCGGCTGAGCGGCCACAAGCAGCTCGTCTCGGTGAAGATCGACCCCGAGGTCATGGACCCCAAGGACCCCACGATGCTGGAGGACCTGATCGTCGCCGCCGTCAACCAGGCGGGGAAGAAGCTCGAAGAGACGATGCAGGGGAAGGCGGGGGCCATGATGTCCAGCATGCCGGGGCTGTTCTAGAGGCCCGCCGGAGCCGATGTCCGAACCCCTGGCCCGCCTGATCGGCGAGCTGTCCCGGCTGCCGGGCATCGGCCCCAAGACCGCGACGCGGCTCGCCCACTACCTCCTCAAGGTGCCCGCCGCGGAGGCCGAGGCGCTGGCCGAGGCCATCGTGGAGATCAAGGCCAAGCTCTTCCACTGCTCGGTCTGCAACTCCATCACCGCCGTCGATCCCTGCCGGTACTGCTCCGATCCGCGGCGGGACCGCGCCCGCATCTGCGTCATCGAGGAGGCCTTCAACCTCGAGCCCATCGAGCGCACGGGCGAGTACCACGGCCTCTATCACGTGCTGATGGGCGCCCTCTCGCCTCACCGCGGCATCGGCCCCGACCGCCTGGCCATCCCCGGGCTCCTGGAGCGGCTGGAGGGGATCGAGGAGATCGTCCTCGCCACCAATCCCAACGTCGAGGGGGAGGCGACCGCTCTCTACCTCGCCCGCCTGCTGAAGCCCCGAGGGGTGAGGGTCACCCGCCTCGCCTTCGGCATGCCGGTGGGCGGCGACATCGAGTACACCGACGAGGTGACGCTCGGGCGGTCGCTGGCCGGCCGGCGGGAGATGTGAGCTTCGGCGACCAGCTCCCGCGGATCGTCGTCCCGCCGCCGGGGCCACGGTCCCGGGAGCTGTCGGCGGACCTGCGCGAGCTGGAGGCGCCGGGGGTCAATACGCTCCCGGGGCTGCTGGCAGAGCCGCTCCAGCCCTCGATCCTCTGGGAGGAGGCCCTGGGGGCGAACGTCCGGGACGTCGACGGCAACATCTATATAGACCTCACCGCGGGCTTCGGCGTCGCCGCCGTGGGCCATCGCCATCCGCGGGTGGTGGCAGCGGTGCGCGAGCAGGCCGGGCAGCTCCTCCACGGCCTGGGGGACGTCCACGCCCACCCCAAGCGGGTGGAGCTGGCGCGGCGGCTGGCGGCCCTCGCGCCGGTGGACGACGCCCAGGTGTTCTTCGCGATCTCCGGCTCCGAGGCGGTGGAGATCGCGCTCAAGACAGCGCTCGGGGCCACGGGCCGGCCCGGCCGACCCGGGATCATCGCCTTCGCCCCCTCCTACCACGGCATGACGCTGGGAGCGCTGGCCGTGACCTCGCGCCCCGAGTTCCGCGACCCCTTCGCCGCCCACCTCCACGCCCACGTCCGCCGTCTCCCCTTCGGCGCCGGCCTCGACCGGGTGCACGAGGCCCTGGCAGACGGCGAAGTCGGCGCGGTGATCGTGGAGCCCATCGTGGGCCGTGAAGGGGTGCTGATCCCCCCCTCCGGCTGGCTCGCGGGGCTCGCTGAGGCCTGCCGCCGCCGGGGCGCGCTGCTGATCGCGGACGAGATCTTCACCGGCTTCGGCCGCACCGGCCGCCTCTTCACCGTGGACTACGAAGGGGTGAGGCCGGACATTCTCTGCTGTGGCAAGGCCCTGGGCGGCGGGCTGCCCATCGCGGCCGTGATCGCCCGTCGCGACCTTTTCCGCTGCTGGGAGACGCGCGGGGAGGCGAGGCACACGGCGACCTTCCTCGCCAACCCGCTCGCCTGCGCCGCCGCGCTGGCCGCCGTGGCAGTGATCCAGGAAGACGACCTCCCCGCCCGCGCCGCCCGCCTCGGAGAGAACCTCGGCCGCCGTCTCGCCACCTGGCCCCGGCGCTTCCCCGCCGTGGAAGAGGTCCGCGGCCGGGGCCTCCTCTGGGGAATCCAGTTTCGCACCGCCGAAGCAGCGAAGTCCTGGATGCTCGCAGCCTGGAGCCGTGGAGTTCTCCTCCTCGCCGGAGGTCCGGAGGGGAGGGTGGCGCAGATCGTGCCGCCGTTGACGATCCGGGAGGAGCTGCTGGAGGGGGCGGTGGGGATTCTGGAGGGGATCTTTAGTTCTCTCCACCAGAAAGACGGTTGACTCTGGCACCCTTTCCGGGTATCTTACGGAGAGCCAAGTTTCCCAAAGTCACTGAATGCAAGAAGAACGAGTTTCGTCCCCGACCTATGCTCAGCTGATGGAGCTCTACAAGATTGCTGTCGAAGAGTACAGGTTCCAGGTGACTCTCAATGCGGCTCGGTCGCGCGACTACCTTGTCTTGAATTCAGCGATAATCGCCGCGGGCGTGACTCTGCTCGGGCAAAGAGCCAACCTCCTTGCCGGGGTGGTCTTCATTGCTGGATTCTGTGTGGCGACCCTAGCAGGGTTAGGGACCCACACGCAGCACAATTACTACAGAGAGGCTAGTCATACCAAGAAGCTCCTCGAGAGCCGCCTTGGCATAAGTGACGCGGTCGTGAAGACCACGCCCGCTACTGGTAGCCGCCGTTGGCGATTCGGCAGCGTGACCCGGTTCAACTACACCATCATCGCCATGTTGTGCACGGTGAACCTCTTCGGAGCCCTCTTCAGTTTCTCCATCTTGCCGCTCCCGACACCGAAGCCCCGCAAGGCTGTACCGGTTAGCCCTTCACCAGCCCAGCCATCGAAACTCAGGTCTATCCAGCCGGCCAGTCCCGCACCCCACCTAGTGGTCAGCCGGCCTCGGCCATAAGATTGAGGGTCGAAAGATAGAAGCGAAAAAGGAAACGAAACGTTTCAGTGAAGTCATCGGGCGAACGGAGCATCCAGTCTTGAATCTGCAGCACGGGTTCGAAGCGAAGACTTTCGATATGGTTTGGCTCAGCGACGGTGGCGTGCGAGGCGGTGGTAAGAAACAGCGTGATAAATTTTCTGGCGCTATTGTCTAGCATTACCACGCTCCCGAACTTGGCGAGCGGTGTGGTCAGGCCGAGCTCCTCTCTCAGTCGACGGGCTGCGCCATCAGGGTAGTCCTCTCCAGCATTCAGGTAACCCGCTACCGAGGAGCCCCACTTGAGGGGGTTGCGGTCCCGATGCCGTCCAAGCTGCTGGACCAGCATCTCGCCCTGACTGTTGAAGACGAATACATGGACCACGCGGAACCCCGCCCGCCGCTCGAATACCTCGCCTCGGCTCACTGTATTGATCGGCCTATCGGCGGCATCCACCCAGTCAATCGGCGCTAGGGCGCCGGGCGCAGGCATGAGCCTCCTCCAAGGGAGAAGCCGGAGGCTATGCCTCTCTCTCCACTTCCATCGACCCGGTCTGCGGAGCCCTTGAAGAACCGCATGACTGGGATGATAATACCAGTTTCTGTCGTAGTCAAGTCCAGGTACAGGCGACCTATTTGGGACAAGGATACCAGTAACTATGCCAGGGGGACGGCCATCCACCTCCGACTTGCCGGGTCAGCCCTTTGTGCGGCTGTACACCGTTGAGGACGCGCACCGCGTCCGGCTCGCAGATAGGGAACTCACCGAGGGGATGCTCGTTTCATGGCTGGTTCCGCATCAGAGTGCCGATCGAATTGCCGTGCTTGGTAAACGGGGAGGGGTGGCTGTCCGCGATCCGAAAGAGGTCGAGGCGTCGCTGGCGCGACTAGGGGAAGCTGGTCAACTTGAAGAGGACCAAGGCGGCTCTCGGCGTGCAGATGCCGCCCGCTACCTCGGCTCGCGTTGGCTATTGACGTTTACCTGGGAAGAGAAGGAGGGACGTTTCTCGGTGACGCTGCCAGCAGGTGCGAGAAAAATGGGACTGCTCCCGAGCAAGGGCAGCGCCGCGGTCGTGTTCGTCTTCGGCTCGATCTTCGAGATCTGGCACGCTGACGAATGGCTCGTCTACCTCCGCTCTTTAGGGTTCTCGCCTGATCACATCCTCAGGACCCAGGATTTGGAGGATCTCTAGTCATCGGCTGGTTGCCCCCGCCACCTGAGGAAACACTGCGAGCCCATCGGCCGCGTCGTCCGGGGAGGCACTCCCTTACAATCCCCTCCATGCTTCCCGCCTCCCGCCTCAAAATCGCCTTCATCGGCTCGCATGGCGTGGGGAAGACGACGCTGTGCTACGGCCTGGCAGCGCGGCTCAAGCGGCGGGACGTGGGGGTCGAGGTGGTGCACGAGGTGGCGCGGCGGTGCCCGCTGCCGATCAACGAGGAGACGTCGATCGCCGCCCAGTCGTGGATCCTCCACACCCAGATCGCCGAGGAGCTGGTCGCCCAGGCGCGGTATCCGGTGGTGGTCTGCGACCGCAGCGTGCTCGACAACTACGTCTATCTCCTCCTCGCCGCCGGCCGGCAGGAGGGGCCCGAGGGGCTGGTGGAGTTCTGGCTCCGGGGGTACGACCTGCTGGTCCACGTCCCCATCGTCGATCAGCCCAGCCCGGACGGCGTCCGCTCGGCCGACCCGGGGTTTCAGTACGCCGTGGAGGAGAAGCTCTGCCGCGAGCTGGTCGAGCGAGGGCTGGAGGCCCTCCACCTCGATCCCGGAGCGCGGCCGGCGTGGCTGGACGTGGTGGAACGAACCGTCTGGGAGCGCCTGCGTCCGGCCCAGCTCCCCCTGTCCTTATAGGAAGAAAGGCGAGAGCCCGCGCCATGCCATCCCTCGAAGGACTGCTCCTCCCCGGTCTCCTCGTGCTCCTCGCGGCCGGGGCCGTGGGCCTCTGGGCCACCCTGCGCCAGCCGTCGGGCAACACGGCCCTGCAGGCCCTGGGCGAGGGGCGGTTCGCAGCGGCCCTCGCCGCAGCCCGCACGGATGATCGGGCGAGCCGCGACGACCTCTACGCCGCTGCCGTGGCCGCCCGGCATCTGCTGGCGCTGGACCGCGCCCGGGAGCTCCTCGACCGCCTCCTCGCCCGCGACCCCGCGGACGGCGAGGCCTGGCTGGAGCGGGGCCTGACGGCGACCTGGGCCGGCGACTTCGACGGTGCCGAGCGGGCCTTTCAGCAGGCCGGCGTCCTGCGCTCGGACCTGTTGGAGTCGCTCACCCTCCATCGCGCCTGGCTGGCCCTGCGGCGGGGTGATCGCCAGGGCGCGCGCCGCCTGTTCGGCGAGATCGAGGCGCCGCTGGAGAACAAGCTGCGCTCCGACCTGGGAAGCGGCGAGCCGCTGTTCGCCGAGTGGTTCCTGCAGGCTGCCGACCTCTGGGCCGACGCCGGCGACGAGGAGCGGGCGGCCTGGGCGCGGCGCGAAGGGCGGGCCTCGGCCCCCGAAAGCCGCCTCGCCCCAGTGGCGATGGACAGGGACGTGGCCACGGACCCGGGCGCGGGAGCCCAACCTCCGCTACAATAAAGCCGCCTTGAACATGGAAGACATCCTCCGGCGGTGGGACATCTTCGCCCACTTCACCGACGAGCAGCTTGCGCAGCTCGCCGCGTGCGCGACGCTCCTCGAGTATCCGGACAGCACCACGATCGTCCAGGAGGGGGAGCCGAGCCAGGAGGCCTACCTCATCGAGCGCGGCGGCGTGCGCATCCAGCGCAAGACGCCCTATGGCCTCTTCAGCCTGGCGGCGCTCCAGCCCGGCACGCTGTTCGGCGAGACGGCCTTCGTGGATCGCATCCCCCGCTCGGGGAGCGCCGTGACCTCCGGCGCCACGGAGCTCATCTCCCTCAACCCTGAGGCGCTCGCCGCGCTGATGGAGCAGGACCCGCGTTTCAAGCTGGCTCTCTACTGGGCCTTCTGGAAGAGCCTCTCCTCCAAGCTCCGGCAGACCAACGAGAACCTGACCCAGTTCTTCTCCGAGACCGGCAAGCCGCCCAGCACCGAGGCGGCCACCCCGCAGGAGACCGCGGGGGAGTTCCACGTCGACCTCGCCTCGAAGCGCAAGCTCTTCCAGGAGCAGAAGCTGTCGAACCTGGAGATCAACTTCCTCACCTCGCTCTCCAGGGAGCGGAAGTACGGACCCAACCAGGTCATCTTCCGCGAAGGGGAGCTGGGCAACGAGATGTACGTGGTGCTCGAGGGGCGGGTGATGATCAGCAAGTACATCCCCGGCGCCGGCGAGGAGGCGCTCGCCTTCCTCGACCGCGGCGGCTACTTCGGCGAGATGGCCCTGATCGACAACGAGACCCGTTCGGCCGACGCCAAGGCCCACGAGGGGGGCGCCGTGGTGCTGGTCATCCCCCGCGAGGTGCTGGAGGGTATCCTGGACATCCACAAGGTATCGTCCATCCGCCTGCTGACCATCCTCTGCAACCTGGTGGCGAGCCGGCTGCGGGAGCTGGACGACAAGATCATCGGCTGGTTCATCATCGCCGGCGGCTCCGGGATCTCGTGGCCGGTGCCTCCGGGCTGAGCGCCGCCAGCACCTTTCCCACCAGGGACGACAGCGGCAGCTCCGACCGACCGGCGGCGTCGAACCACTCGGCGGCCCAGCCCTCCCGGACCTCGCCTCCCCAGGCGAGCGCCGCGCGGTGGACGTCCACCTCCAGGTCCCGGTAGGTGATGCCGTGGCGGACGCCGGCGGCGCGGGGGCCGAGGGTCCACCGGCCGCCGTAGCGGGCGGTGAGGGCTGCTGCGGGCGCCTCTGCCGCGGGCACGCCGTCGACCTCGACCGTCACCCACGGCAGCTCCCAGGTGCCGGCCAGGAGGGCACTGTCCTCGGGGCGGCGGAAGAGGAGCACGCCGCCCTCCTTCTCCACCACCGCCACCACCAGGCGATGGCGCTCCCCCTGCCGCTTCGCCCGCGCCGCGGGATAGCGCTCGGGATCGCCTTCGCGCGCCGCGCGGCAGCCGGGACGGAGGGGGCAGAGGAGGCATTTGGGGCGGCGCGGCGAGCAGAGGGTAGCCCCCAGCTCCATGAGAGCCTGGTTGCTGTCCCCCGGCCGTTCCGGGTCCAGCAGCTCGGCGGCCGCGGCCAGGAGCTGCCGGCGGGCGTTGCCGGATTTAGGATCTTCGTCCAGGGCCAGGCAGCGCGAGAGGACACGCTCGACGTTGCCGTCCATCACCGGTACCGCGACGTCGAAGGCGATGCTCGCCACCGCCGCCGCCGTATAGGCGCCGATGCCGGGAAGGGCGAGGAGGCCCTCGAGGGTGGAGGGGAAGGTCCCCAGCTCCGCGATCCTCCGGGCCGCCGCGTGGAGCTGCCGGGCCCGCCGGTAGTAGCCGAGGCCCGACCACAGGGCCAGGATCTCGTCGATGCCGGCGCTGGCCAGGTCCCCGACGGTGGGGAACCTCTCCAGGAAGCGATTGTAGAAAGGGAGGACCGTTTCTACACGGGTCTGTTGGAGCATCACCTCGGAGAGCCAGATGCGGTAGGGGTCGCGGGTCCGGCGCCAGGGGAGGTCCCGGCGATGGAGATCGAACCAGGCGAGAAGATCCTCGGGGCGCCGCACCGCGTCATTCTATCCATGGCGCGCCGAACCGGCGGTCAAATTGGCAGAGAGCTATGCTCAAATGAGACGGCCCAAATGAAAACGGCTCCCGTCTTTCGACGGGAGCCGCCTCTCCTCCGAGGAGGAGAGAGGCAGGGGGGGAGGCCCCATCTCTCCGGTTGGCTTTTGTGGCTGTACCCCTGTATTTAGGGGGATCAGGTAGGGTCTTAAGAGGTTGAGATCTCACGATCTCCTAAGTAGGTAGGACAAAGTTGGTTGGTGTGGAACCTCCCCCTCGTTGTGTCCTGCCTCCTACATCTGCAACAGCCGTGCCCGGTTTCTGATTCCTGGTCCGCCGGGCCGGCGGGGATCTTGGGAGATCTTTCCCGGGGAGCGGGCGAAGGGAGGAACGGGTGAGACCGTCTTCCCCTCGCCTCACCCAGTCCGCTTTTTCAAACCCTCCCGGCGGAACGGGCATTCCCGGAGGGTCGCCCATAAAAACGAAGCCCCCGTCAGGGGGCTCAGGGGGGAGGTTCCTCGTGTCTGGGATGGGAGTCTTGGTTGGATCTACCCCTGTCCAGGGGATGAGGAAGGGCTTTCAAGGATGAGATCGCGTTAGGATCTCCATTGAAGGCTGGATAAAACGTTTGGCTGGATGGAACCTCCCCCTCGTGTACGTCACTAATTGGTGCCCACTTCACCTGCAATCATCATGCCCGTTTTGACCGATGGGCTCAGGAAGCCGGTGGAATGCCGCTTTGCGCTCGGGAGCGCCGGTTTCGGAACGGCTCCGCTCGGGGTGAGGTCGTTCCATTCGTACAAATACGCTCCTCTGCAATTGGCATTTCTACAGCGTGCCCCCTCCGGAGGGGGGATCTGAGAGTGTCGGAATTCCGCGAGAACCGGCTGGTGGGCTGGAAGGAGTACCTGGACCTTCCGGAGCTCGGGGTCTTCCGCCTCAAGACCAAGGTGGACACGGGCGCCCGCACGTCAACTCTGCACGTCGACCGCCTGGAGGTGCTGGAAGTCTTACCCGACGGCTCGGAATGGGTTGAGATCTCGCTGCGCCCCGACCGCCGCCGGCCCGAGCACCAGGTCACCGCCAGGGTGCGGGTGCTGCGGCGGATGCGCGTCACCGACTCCGGCGGCCATCCGGAGGTGCGGCCGGTGATCGAGACCGAGATGGTGCTCGGACCGGTGCACAAGCGTATCCTCGTCACCCTGGCCGACCGCTCCGGCATGCTCTTTCGTATGATCCTCGGACGCAAGGCGCTGGAGGGGGACTTCCGCGTGGATGTCGCGAGCAAGTACCGGTTCCGCCGCTGGCACCGGCGTCCACCCTCGGGGCGGGCGCCCGGCCGCCGCCGGCCGCCGCCGAAGGCGCCGGAGGAAGACAGTTGAGCCACCCGATGAAGATCGCCATCCTGTCGCGCAAGGCGACGCTGTACTCGACCCGGCGCCTCGTCGAGGCCTGCCGCCAGCGCGACGCGGACGTCCTGGTGCTCGATCCCCTGCAGTGCGTGGTCAAGCTGTCGAAGAAGCGGCCGGAGGTTTTCCACGGCAACGAGCGGGTGACGGGGCTCGACGGCGTGGTGCCCCGGATCGGCGCCTCGATCACCTTCTATGGGCTCGCCGTGCTCCGCCAGTTCGAGATGATGGGGGTCTTCCCGGCCAACGAGAGCCAGGCCATCTCCCGCAGCCGCGACAAGCTGCGCAGTCTGCAGCTCCTGTCGCGCCACGACATCGGCATTCCGCCCACGGCCTTCGCCTGGCGCCGCGAGGATGTCCGCTCGGCCATCCGCCGGGTGGGCGGCGCGCCGGTCATCCTGAAGCTCCTGGAGGGGACGCAGGGCAAGGGCGTCATTCTGGCCGAGTCGGTCAAATCGGCCGAATCGGTCCTCGACGCCATGAGCTCCCTGCGCCAGAACATCCTCATCCAGGCCTTCATCGAAGAGGCGCAGGGGACGGACTACCGCGCCATCGTCGTCGGCGGCGAGGTGGTGGCGGCCATGTCGCGCCGGGCCGGCGAGGGGGAGTTCCGCAGCAACCTCCACCGCGGCGGCACGGCGGAAGGCGTCGAGCTCCCCTCCGGCTACGTGGCCACCGCCCTCCACGCCGCCGAGGTGCTGGGTCTGAACATCGCCGGCGTGGACATGATCCCTTCGAACGAGGGCCCCATGGTCCTCGAGGTCAACAGCTCCCCGGGCCTGGAGGGGATCGAGGGGGCGACCGGCGTCGACGTGGCGGGCCGGATGATCGACTTCGTCCTCGCCAGGGCGCCCCACGGCCATCCCACCACCCGGGGACGTGGATGAGGACGCCGGGCCGCGGCGAGCCTCTCACCTTCGCCGGCGCGCCGGTGGCATTGGGGCAGACGGCCGAGCTGCGCCTCAAGGTGGCGGAGTCCTACACCGCCGAGCCGGTGTCCGTGCCCGTGACGGTGGTGCGGGGGGCCCCCGGACCCACCGTGTTCGTCACCGCCACGGTACACGGCGACGAGCTCAACGGCGTGGGCATCCTCCGCGGTCTGCTCAACGACACCGACTTCTCCGCGCTGCGGGGGACGCTCATCGCCGTCCCCGTGGCCAACGTCCCCGGTTTCCTCAACCGCGACCGGCGCCTGCCCGACCGGCGTGACCTCAACCGCAGCTTTCCCGGCAGCCGTCGCGGCTCCCTGACCGCCCGCCTCGCCGAGATGCTGTTCCGCGAGGTGGTGCGCAAGAGCGATTTCGGCATCGACCTGCACACGGCCGGCGGCGAGCGGACCAACTATCCCCAGGTCCGCGCCGACCTCGCCCAGCCGGCCGTGGCCGAGCTGGCAAGGGCCTTCGGCTGCCCGCTGGTCGTCGACGGCGCCGGCCCCGAGAAATCGCTGCGCCGCACGGCCGTGGCCGCCGGCGTACCCACCGTCGTCTACGAGGCGGGGAGCGCCCAGCGGCTGGAGCGCCCATTCATCGAGGTGGGGATCGCCGGGGTGCTCAACGTCCTGCGTCATCTCGGGATGATGCCGGGCGAGACTGCCTGTCCCCCCCTGCGGCTGACGGTGGAGCGCACGCACTGGATCCGCTCCCGCACCGGTGGCATCCTCGATCTCAAGGTGGACCTCGGCCAGCCGCTGCGCCGCGGCCAGGCCATCTCCGTCAACACCAATCCCTTCGGACGGGAGAAGAGCCAGGTCAAGGCGCCCTACGCGGGGGTCGTCCTCGGTCTGACCCAGCTCCCCCTCGTCCATCCCGGCGACGCCATCTGCAACGTCGCCCGCGTCGACCCGAGAGCCATCGACGCCTGGGGGGACTATTGGCGGCAGAACGGTAGGATTTACCCATGAAGAAGCTGCTGCTGATCTTCGTCGCGCTGCTGGGAATCGCGATCCTCGCCACCGTGGCCGGAATCCTGATGAGCCGCAAGGGCCGGAGGGCCACGGGAGACGGTGCCACGGTCCTCGTCTGGAAGGTGGACGGCCCGGTGCTGGAGCAGGAGATGCCACGCCTCCCCTTCTCCGGCGGCGGCGAGCCGGACAGCATCGCGCAGCTCTATCCGGCGTTCCGGGCCGCCCGCCAGGACCCCGGGATCAAGGGCCTCGCCGTCTACATCCAGAACGCCGAGCTCGGCCTCGCCAAGGCGCAGGAGCTGCGGCGCCAGATGATGGCCCTGCGGCGGGCCGGCAAGTTCGTCGAGTGCTACCTGGAGACCGCCGGCGAGGGGTCGAACGGCACCCTGGCCTACTACCTGGCCACGGCCTGCGAGCGGATCCACCTCTCGCCGGCGGGCGACCTCAACCTGCTGGGCCTCTCCTGGGAGAGCCGCCTGCTGCGCGGCACCCTGGACAAGCTGAAGATCGACCCCCAGTTCAACCGCGTTGGCCGCTACAAGAGCGCCGTCGAGACCTACACCCAGAGCCGGCTCACCCCCGAGGCCCAGGAGGCCATCGCGGCGCTGCTCGACGGCTACTACTCCCAGATCGTGTCGGCGGTGGCCGAGGCCCGCAGGAAGAGCGAGACCGAGGTCCGCGGGCTGGTCGACGGCGCCCCCTACGACGCGGAGACGGCCCGCAAGCGCGGCCTGGTCGACGACCTCGCCTATCCGGACCAGTTCCTCGACCACTTGCAGCAGCGCCTGGGCCGCAAGCCGTCGCTGCTGCCCATCGAGGAGTACCGGCCGGAGCCCGTCTTCGCCGCCAGACAGGTCGCCGTCGTCTTCGCCCTGGGCACCATCGTGCGTGGCGGCGGCGGCACCGCGCCCTGGACGGAGGAATCCTACCTGGGCTCGGACAAGATGGCGGAGGTGCTCCACGACCTGCGCGAGGACGACTCCGTGGCCGCCGTCGTGCTGCGCATCGACAGCCCCGGCGGCTCGGCTCTGGCTTCGGACCTCATCCTGCGCCAGGTGGAGAGGCTCAAGCAGAAGAAGCCGGTGGTGGTCTCGATGTCCGACACGGCCGCCTCGGGCGGCTACTATATCGCCGCCAGGGCCAGCAAGATCGTCGCCGAGCCGGCCACGCTCACCGGCTCGATCGGCGTCTTCGGCGGCAAGTTCGTCACCCGCCGGTTCGAGGAGGAGGTTCTCGGGATCGGCCACGACTCCCAGAAGCGGGGGGCCAACGCCGACCTCTACTCCGAGCTGCAGCCCTACTCCCCCCTGCAGGAGGCCCTGGTGCAGCAGCTCATGGACCGCACCTACGCCGCCTTCGTCGGCCATGTCGCCGCCGGCCGCAGGATGAGCCGCCAGGCCGTCGAGGGGGTGGCGAGCGGCCGCGTCTGGATCGGCGCGGAGGCCCGCAGGATCGGGCTCGTCGACGAACTGGGCGGCCTCGACCGCGCCCTCGAGCTGGCCAGGGCGGAGGCCCGGATCGGCCCCCGCGAAACGGTGGCCGTCGACTTCTATCCCACGCCGCCGACGTGGCTCGAAGTCTTCCTCGCGAAACGCGAGCCGCGCCTCCCCGGAGCTCTCGTGGCGATTGTCAAGGGACTTGAAACCCACCCGCCCCGCCTGCTTGAATTGCCTCCCGAGCTCGCCCGCCTGAGCCGGCCATTCTGATCCGAGGAATAACCGTAAACCATTGATCAAAGAGGGCTTATAATTTTCTAACCGGAACTTCGCGAGGTGGGGCTTGCGAGGCGTTTCGGGTGTGCTATGATGGTCCCCGTCGTAGTCATCTAGCCGCTTCGGAAGCACTCCTCCCAGTCTAGGGGATTTCCACAGTCTGTGGAAATTATGTGGAAAACGAGTATCGCTCCACCTGAGGTCGCATGCCGCCGCAATCCTTCTGGTCTCTTCTCCAAAGGCAGTTGCAGCAGCAACTCGATCCCGAGGAGTTCGCTACCTGGTTCCGCCCCCTGAAGGTGGGCGACGAAGACGGGGAACGGCTGGTGCTGCTGGCGCCGAACTCCCGGTTCCTGCACACGCTGGAGGAGAGCTACCGGCCAGCGGTGGACCGGGCGGTCGCCGGTCTTGCCGGCCCGGGTTTCGAGGTCCTGTTCTCCCTCGAAGACGAGCTGGTGGCCGTCGACGAGCTGCCGATCACGCCTTCACACTTCAACCCAAAGTACCTGTTCGCCAACTTCGTCGAGGGGAAGTCCAACGAGTTCGCCCTGGCGGCGGCGCGGCGAGTGGGCGAGAACCCGTCCCTCTCCTACAATCCGCTGTTTCTCTACGGCGGGGTCGGCCTGGGTAAGACCCATCTCCTGCACGCCATCGGACACGAGATCCAGCGCAGCCGGCCGCAACTCAAGGTCCTCTACCTGGTGGCCGAGCAGTTCGTCAACGAGCTCGTCAACTCCATCCGCTTCGACCGCATGCCCGCCTTCCGGGAGCGCTACCGCACGATCGACGTCCTGATGATCGACGACGTGCAGTTCATTGCCAACAAGGAGCGGACGCAGGAGGAGTTCTTCCACACCTTCAATACGCTCTACACCAGCCAGAAGCAGATCATCCTCTCCTCCGACGCACCGCCGCGCAGCATCCCGACCGTGGAAGAGCGGCTGCGCAGCCGCTTCGAGTGGGGGCTGATCGCCGACATTCAGCCGCCGGACCTCGAGACCAAGATGGCCATTCTGCAGCGTAAAGCCGCCCTCGAGGGGTCGCACCTTCCCGAAGAGGTGGCGGAGTTCATCGCCCAGCAGGTGAGGTCCAACATCCGCGAGCTCGAAGGGCACCTCAACCGGGTGCTCGCCTTCGAGTCGTTGACCGGCAAACCCCTCTCCCTGGCCCTGGCGCGGGAGACCTTGAAGGATATCCTCCCCGAGGAGGGGAAGAAGCCCGCCGCGGCCGAGATCGTCAAGTTCGTGGCCCGGCATTACGATCTCAAGGTGTCGGAGATCAAGAGCAAGAGCAACTCCCGGCAGATCGTCATCCCCCGTCAGGTGGCGATGTACCTCTGCAAGCGGCTGACGGACCTTTCCTACCCGGAGATCGGCAAACTTTTCAACGACAAGCACCACTCGACGGTCATGTACTCCGTCGAGACCGTCGAGAAGAAGCGCGAGGCCGATCCGGACTTCGACCGTACCCTGAAGAGCCTTGAGGCGCACTTCGCGTAGACCAAAGAGGAGGGCCGGGGCGGTGAGAGCTTCACGGGCATACCGTTTGCTTGATGTCCGGGTCAGCCTCGCGGGCTTCGTGCCTGCCTGGGGAAAGCCTGTGGAGACCGCTCCGGAGGACCTGTGGAGGGTCTGCGGAATTTTTTCCGGCCTTCGACGTTTTCCCCCGCCTCCTCAAGCCGTCCACAGGATCTCCGCAGCCCGGGGCAGGGGAACTAAAGTTCTTCCCATCTGGGACTTAGACCCCTTTTCCTCGTTTCCACAGCCCCTATCTACTACTACGGTTATGCTATATTCAGGTGTCTTCTAGACGGAGAAGAGTGAATGGAAATCCGTGTCACCCGTAGCGAGTTCCTGGGCGAGCTGGCCCCCATGCAGGGCATTGTCGAGCGCAAGACGACCATTCCGGTCCTCTCCCATCTGCTGCTCACCGCCCGCGAGGACAGGCTCCACCTGGCTGCCACCGACCTGGACGTCTCCCTCACCTCGTGGTGCGATGCCGACGTGAAGCGTGAGGGCGGAATCGCGGTTCAGGCCAAGAAGCTGATGGAGATCATCCGCTCGCTCACCGGCGAGGAGGTCCTGATCGTCCAGGAGGAGCCCCGCGTCCTCACCATCCGGGCCGGCAAGTCCCGGTTCAAGATCCACGGCCTGTCGCCGGACGACTTCCCGACCCTCCCCGCCGTCGACGACGCCCGCCGGGTCGAGATCCCGTTCACGGACTTCCGGCGGATGATCACCAAGATCCTCTTCGCGGTCTCGGCCGAGGAGTCGCGCTTCCAGTTGAACGGCGCCCTGCTCAAGCTCAAGGACGGCGCGTTGGAGATGGTGGCCACGGACGGACATCGCCTCGCCCTCGTGGAGGGCGGGCTGGGAGGGAACCACGGCGCGGAGGACTCGGTCCTGGTGCCCCGCAAGGCCCTGCAGGAGCTGCAGCGCCTGGAGGGCGACGGCAACCTCCTCTACGGTCGCGGCGAGCACCACCTCTCCTTCGGTCTCGGCCGGCGCGAGCTGATCTGCCGCATCCTCGAGGGGACCTTCCCGGATTACGAGCGGGTCATCGCCAAGGACAACGACAAGAAAGTCCTCTTCGACCGCAGGAACCTGGTGGACGCCGTCCAGCGCGCCGCCCTCATGACCGGCGATCGGGCCCGGGCCGTTCGCCTCCAGTTCGCCCCGGAGCAGATGGTGATCTCCGCCGTCAACTCCGACCTCGGCGAGGCCGTGGAGGAGGTGCCCTGCGACTACGACGGGCCGGAGTTCCGGGTGGGGATCAACCCCGACTACCTCACCCAGTTCCTGGCTGCCGTGGAGACCGAGAAGGTCCGCCTGGAGCTCAAAGACGAGAACACCCAGTGCGTCGGCTATCCGCAGGACGGACCGGACACCCGGTACCTCTGCGTGATCATGCCCATGCGGATCTGACCGCTCTGACCGGATCTGGCCGCTGCTCACTCGCCTCGCAGCCCGCGACTTCCGTAATCTCGAGCCCCTCACCTGGGAGCCCGGCGCCGGCTCGCACCTCCTCCTGGGGGGCAACGGCGCCGGCAAGACGAGCCTCCTCGAAGCCATCTACGCCGCGGCCACTACCCGCAGCTTCCGCGCCGCTCAGATCGCCGACTGCGTGCGGCACGGCGCCGGCTCGTTTCACGTCTTGGCCGACGTCGAGACCGATCGCCGCGCCACCCTGGAGGTGGGCTGGATGGACGGCCAGCGGCTCCGCCTTCTCAACGGCAAGGTGACCCCGCTCTCCGAGCACCTCTCCGCTCTCCCCGTGGTCGCCTGGACGGCGGCGGCCGAGGCCGAGGTGCTGGTGGGCGCTCCGAAGGCCCGCCGGCGTTTCATGGACCGCGGCGTGGTCGGGATCCACCCGGCGGCCCTGGAGCTGCTGGGCCGCTACCGCGAGGCCCTGCGGCAGAAGCGGGGACTGCTGCTGGGGGACGGCGCTGGTATCCCCGGGGGCGCCGGCGTCGAGATCTGGAACGAGCTGCTGGGCGCCACCGCGGCGGACGTCATCGCCCAGCGCCACCGCTACGTCGAGCTCCTGAAGGTCCAATTAGCCGGAGTGATCGAGGCCTCGGGCCTGCCGTTCCCGCCCATCGAGCTGCGTTACCGCCCCTCGCCCACCAACGGATTGGAAGGCCCGGCGGCCATCGCCGACGCCCTGGACCGCATCGCCGACCGCGAGCGCCGGCGCCAGCTCCCCCTCCTGGGCCCCCACCGCGACGAGCTCGAGATCCTCTGGGGCGGCCACGAGATCCGCCGTGTCGCCTCCGCCGGCGAGCGCAAGAGCCTGTCTCTCCTGCTGCTGGCCGCCCACGGCCGGGTTATGGAGGAGCTGGGAAGGACACCCGTCTACCTCCTGGACGACGCGGACGCCGAGCTGGCTCCGCCGACCGTGGCGGCCGTCTGGGGGGTCTTCCGCCGCGCCGGCCAGCTCGTGGCCACGTCGAACCGCCCCCAGGTCTGGCTGACCCTGGAAGTCGGCCGGGTCTGGGAGATGGAAAAGGGGGTCCTGCAGCTTGTCTCCTAAGTTCTATTCGGGAATTTAGAGTCGCCTTTTCACGTTGAAATCCTTACGGGGGCACAGGGCTGGAAAATCAAGGCTAAGCTATTGATATTTCAGCGCTAGAAGGCTCGCAAGATCCCGCCGTTTGTGGTACAATTTGCAAATCCTTGGACCCCTCCCTCTTGCGGGGTCCTGGCAAGCTTCCAAGGACAGAACGGAGATCCGGTTTTGGTGAATCCAGAGTCGACCTATACGGCTGAGAATATCCAGGTACTGAAGGGTCTGGAGGCGGTGCGAAAGCGCCCGGGCATGTACATCGGCGATACCGATGACGCGTCCGGCCTCCATCACATGGTCTTCGAGGTGGTCGACAACTCGGTCGACGAGGCGCAGGCAGGCTACTGCTCGCGGATCGACGTCATCATCCACACCGACAACTCGGTGACGGTGGAGGACGACGGGCGGGGCATTCCGGTGGACCTCCACCGGGAGGAGGGACGGTCGGCGGCCGAGGTCATCATGACCGAGCTCCATTCGGGCGGTAAGTTCGACAAGAACTCCTACAAGGTCTCCGGCGGCCTCCACGGCGTCGGCGTCTCGGTGGTCAACGCCCTCTCGGAGACGCTGGAGCTGGAGATCAAGCGCGACGGCCAGGTCTGGTTCCAGACCTATCACCGCGGTTTCCCCGACGGACCCATCAGGCCCATTGGCACGAGCGACCGCACGGGCACCAAGGTCCGCTTCTGGCCGGACGGGGAGATCTTCGCCATCCTCGAGATGAGCTACGAGACGCTGGCTACGCGTCTGCGCGAGCAGTCCTTCCTCAACCGTGGCATCCACATCCACCTCAAGGACGAGCGGACGGACAAGGAGGCGGACTTCGCTTACGCGGGCGGCATCGCCTCGTTCGTGGAACACCTGAACCGCAACAAGACGCCGATCCACCCGCAGCCGATCTTCCTCACCGACCTGCGTGACGACGGCACCGGCCCCGAGGTCATCGAGGTGGCCCTGCAGTGGAACGACGGCTATCAGGAGCTGATCTACGCCTTTACCAACACGATAAACAACCGCGACGGCGGCACCCACCTCGCGGGCTTCAAGGCGGCTCTCACGCGAGCCATCAACGCCTACGCCGCGGAGTCGGGTCTGTCGAAGAACCTCAAGGAGAACCTGACCGGCGACGACGTGCGCGAAGGGTTGACGGCGGTCATCTCCGTCAAGATCAAGGACCCGAAATTCTCCTCCCAGACCAAGGACAAGCTGGTCTCCTCGGACATCAAGGGCTGGGTCGAGCAGGTCGTCTTCGAGAAGCTCTCCGAGTACTTGGGAGAGAACCCGCGCGAGGCCCGGCGGATCGTCGAGAAGTGTGTCGAGGCGGCCCACGCCCGCGAGGCGGCGCGCAAGGCCCGCGACCTCACCCGGCGCAAGGGCGCGCTCGACGCTTCGAACCTCCCCGGCAAGCTCGCTGACTGTTCGGAGCGCAACCCCGAATTCGCCGAGCTGTTCCTGGTCGAGGGCGACTCCGCCGGCGGCTCGGCCAAGCAGGGGCGCGACCGGAAGTTCCAGGCCATCCTGCCGCTCAAGGGCAAAATCCTGAACGTCGAGAAGGCGCGCTTCGACAAGATGCTGTCCTCCGACGAGATCAAGACCATGATCACCGCCCTCGGCACCTCGATCGGCAAGGACGACTTCGACATCGCGAGGCTGCGCTATCACAAGCTGATCATCATGTGCGACGCGGACGTGGACGGCAGCCACATCCGGACGCTGATCCTGACCTTCTTCTATCGCCAGATGCCGGAGATCATCAACCGCGGCTACCTTTACATCGCACAGCCGCCGCTCTACAAGGTGAGCCACGGCAAGAGCGAGGCGTACCTCAAGGACGACCGCGAGTATCAGTCCTTCCTGGTCGATCGCATCAAGGACGCCTGGGAGCTGGAGATCGCTCACCGCGACGAGGGCGACGGGAACGGCACGAACGGCGACGGCAACCGTCTCACCGGTCCGCGGCTGGTCCACTTCCTGGAGAAGATCGATCACTTTCGGCAGAACCTGGAGAAGCTCGTCTCCCGCGGTTACCCCGCGGACGCTCTCAAGGTCGCGTTGATCAACGGCGTCAAGGACAAGACCTCGCTTCAGGACCCCCTCAGAGTCGAGCAGATCGCTCACGTCATCGAAGCCTCGGGATTTCACAACGTGACGGTGGGAGAGGACGCGGAGCACAGCACGCTCTACGTCCGTTTCTTCTCGAAGCGCGATGGCGTCGATCGTGAGGTGCGGATCGACTGGAACCTGGTCACCAGCGCCGAGTACCGGGCGATGGCGAACAACCAGCTCGGTCTGGAGGCCATCGCGGCCAGGAGCTTTACGCTGATCAAGGGCGAGAATCTGACGACGCATGCCACGCTCGAAGAGGCGCTCGGCACCCTTTACGACGGCGCCAAGAAGGGCCTCTCGATCCAGCGCTACAAAGGCCTCGGCGAGATGAACCCGACTCAGCTCTGGGAGACCACCATGGACCCCACCAAGCGCCGCCTCCTCCGAGTGCAGGTCGAGGATGACGTCGACGCCGACGCCATCTTCACCATCCTCATGGGCGACGAGGTCGAGCCGCGGCGGGCTTTCATCCAGAACAACGCGCTGGACGTGCGGAACCTGGACGTGTAAGGCGCAAACCGTTTAGAGAAAAAGGACTCGATGAGCGATAACAACGACCAGACACTCCCCTTCGAGCAGCCGATTCCGGTCGGCATCGAAGACGAGATGAAGCGCAGCTATCTCGATTACGCGATGAGCGTGATCATCGGCCGCGCGCTGCCTGACGTGCGCGACGGCTTGAAACCCGTGCACCGCCGGGTGCTGTACGGCATGTGGGAGAGCGGCAACCGCTCGGACCGGCCGTACAAGAAGTCGGCGCGCATCGTCGGCGACGTCATGGGTAAATATCACCCCCACGGCGACTCCGCAATCTACGACACCGTGGTGCGCATGGCCCAGGACTTCGCCATGCGCTATCCGCTGGTGGACGGCCAGGGCAACTTCGGCTCGCTCGACGGCGACAACCCGGCGGCCATGCGGTACACCGAGGTCCGCCTCACCAAGCTCGCCGAGGAGATGATCCGCGAGGACATCGACAAGGAGACGGTGGACTGGGGCCCGAACTATGACGGCTCCGAGACCGAGCCGCTGGTGCTGCCGGCCCGCGTCCCCAACCTCCTGGTCAACGGCACCTCCGGCATCGCGGTCGGCATGGCCACCAACATCCCGCCGCACAACCTCGGCGAGGTGATCGACGCCCTGTTGATGCTGATTGAAAACCCGGACGTGAGCGTCGGCGAGCTGATGACCAGGCTCCCCGGCCCGGACTTCCCCACCGCCGGCTTTATCCACGGCCTGGACGGCATCCGCTCGGCCTACACCACCGGCCGCGGCATCATCCAGCTCCGCGCCCGCTCGGAGATCGAGGTCCACGCCAAGAGCGAGCGGCAATCGATCATCGTCACGGAGATCCCGTATCAGGTCAACAAAAAGAAGCTCATCGAGCACATGGCCGAGCTGATCCGCGATAAGAGGATCGAAGGGGTTTCCGACCTGCGCGACGAATCGGACCGCGACGGCATCCGCATCGTCGTCGAAGTGAAGAAGGACGCCATCCCGGAGATCATCCTCAACTCGCTGTACAAGATGACTCCGATGCAGACCACCTTCGGCATCATCATGCTGGCGATCGTGGACAACCAGCCGAAGGTGATGACGCTCAAGGAGATCCTCTACCACTTCCTCAACCACCGCAAGACGGTCATCATCCGGCGCACCCGCTACGACCTGCGAAAAGCGGAAGAGCGGGCCCACATCCTGGAGGGCATCCTCAAGGCCCTCGATCATCTGGACGAGGTGATCGCGACCATCCGCGCCAGCCAGACGCCGGGCGAGGCGCGCGAAAACCTGATCGCGCGGTTCGAATTCACCGAGGTTCAGGCCCAGGCCATCCTCGACATGCGCTTGCAGCGCCTGACGGGTCTCGAGCGGGAGAAGGTGGTCGAGGAGTACAAGGAGCTGATGCTGCTGATCGAGCGGCTGCGGGCCATCCTCGGCTCGGACCAGCTCGTGCTGGAGGAGATCAAGCGCGAGCTCGGCGAACTGCGGGCCTCCTACGGCGACAAGCGGCGCACCGAGATCATCCCGGAGACGCACGACATCTCGATCGAGGACATGATCGCGGACGAGCCGATGGTGATCACCGTCACCCAGTCCGGCTACGTCAAGCGCTCGCCGCTCACGCTCTACCGGGCGCAGGGCCGCGGCGGCAAGGGGCGGACGGGGATGGTCACCAAGGACGACGACTTCGTCGAGCACCTCTACGTCGCCACGGCCCACAGCTATATCCTGGTCTTCACCGAGAGCGGCCGGGTGCACTGGCTGAAGGTCCACGCGATCCCGGAGACCGGACCCGCGGCCAAGGGCAAGGCGATCGTCAACCTGCTCAACCTGGAGCCGAGCGAGCGGCTGGCGACGACCGTGGCGGTGCGGGAGTTCCGCGAGGACCGTTACCTGGTGTTCGCCACCGCCAACGGCACGGTGAAGAAGACCGAGCTGTCGGCCTATGCCAACCCGCGGGTGGGCGGCATCATCGGCATCAACATCGACGAGGGGGACAAGCTGCTCGCCGTGCGCGAGACGGACGGCAAGAAGGACATCCTCTTCGCCACCGCCAAGGGCTTCTCCGTGCGCTTCCCCGAGAGCGACGTGCGGTCCATGGGCCGGGCCACCTACGGCGTCAAGGGCCTCGTGCTGCGCGAGGGGGACCGGGTGGTGGCCATGGAGGAGTTGGATCCCCACGGCCAGGTGCTCACCGTCACCGAGCGCGGCTACGGCAAGCGGACGCCGGTCGAGGACTACCGCCTGCAGGGCCGTGGCGGTCTCGGCATCATCAACCTCAAGGTCTCGCCGAAGACGGGCGAGGTCGTGGGCGTCCGCTACGTGACTCCGGACGAAGGGCTGATGCTCATCACCCAGGAGGGGATGATCATCCGTCTCAATGTCTCCGGCGTCCGCGAGGTCGGCCGCTCGGCCCAGGGTGTCAAGCTGATGAACCTGGACGAGGGCGACCGCATCGTGGCCGTGGCCAAGCTCGCCGAGAAGGACGAGGAGACGGAGATCGAGCTCGCCAAAAGCGACGGTGGCCCCATGCCCGCCGAGTTGGAGCTCGAAGCGGCCGAGACCGACGACTCGGACGACCTGGAGGTCCTCGACGTTTCCGACTTCGCGGCTGATGACGACGAGGGGGAAGGCGGGCCCGACGAGACCGTGCACTGATCCGGGGTGCTAACCTAGTCAGGTCCCCGCTGGGGGCTCAACGGACGGACGTGAGGAGGGGAGACCCATGCAGTTCTTTCTCGACACCGCGGAAATCCAGGAGATCCAGACCGGCCTCGATTGGGGCATGGTCGACGGCGTCACCACCAACCCGTCGCTGATCGCCAAGTCGGGCCGGCCGTACCTGCCCACCGTGCAGGCCATCGCCAAGCTGGTGCCGGGGCCGGTCTCCGGCGAAGTGCTGGCGACCGAGTACAACGAGATCCTCACTCAAGGGAGGCGCCTCTCCGGCCTCGCCGAGAACGTGGTGGTGAAGGTGCCGCTGACGCCCGCCGGCCTGCGGGCCGTGGCCACCTTCAAGAAGGAGGGCATCCGCACCAACGTGACGCTCTGCTTCTCCGCCGCCCAGGCGCTACTGGCCGCCAAGGCGGGGGCGGCCTACATCTCCCCTTTCATCGGCCGGCTGGACGATGTCGGCGAGGAGGGGATGGAGCTCGTCGATCAGGTGGTCACGATCTACCACAACTACGGCTTCGACACGAAGGTGCTGGTGGCCTCTGTGCGCAGCCCCATTCACATCATTCAGGCAGCCTCACTGGGCGCCGACGTGGCCACGTTGCCGTTCAAGGTGCTGGAGCAGCTCTACAAGCACCCGTTGACGGACGTGGGGCTCGACCGCTTCCTGGCCGACTGGAAGAAGACCGGCAAGAACTTCGAAGAGTCCTAGGAGTGGAGCCGGGCCGGCTGTACCGCTTCGCTTGGGGCCTCTACCTCTTCCTGGCTCTGGCCGGGGTGATCTGGATCGGCTTTCAGCGGGGGGTCATTCCCCTCTCGCTGTTCCTGGACACGCGCCGCTGGTGGCTCGACCTCGGCCTGGGACTTGGAGCGGGCCTGCTGCTCCTGGGCCTCTGGTCGGTGGCCGAACGGATCTTTCCTCTCGCCAGGGAACTGGAGGCGCGGCTCGCCCAGGCGATGGGAACCCTCTCCGCCGCCGAGGCTTTCGCCCTGGCCCTGCTCTCGGGCTTCGCGGAGGAGCTGTTCTTCCGCGGCGCTCTCCAGGGGACCCTGGGCTGGGTGGCGGCCACGGTCCTCTTCGGCCTGCTGCACAGTGGACCGGGCAAGGCGTTCCGGTTGTGGACGCTGTTCGCCCTCCTGGCCGGGGGCATCCTGGGCCTCCTGATGGAATGGCGGGGAAATCTTCTGGGGCCCGTCGCCGGCCACTTCCTGGTGAACGCCGTCAACCTGCGGCGCCTGGCCAGCCGGGCAGGGGACTCTGCTAGACTGGCTTCGGGCGAGGCCCAGAACGAAAAGGAGATCTGAACGGGATGGCTAGCGATTCGCGGGACGTGCTCGCGCGTATTGACTCCGAGAAGGAGCGGTATCTCGAGGAGCTGAAGGACTACATCCGTATCCCCTCCATCTCGACGGACCCCGACTTCAAGGCCGACGTCCTGCGAGCGAGCGAGTTCCTGGTGGGCAAGCTGCGCGAGGCGAGCCTCCAGGCGGAGAGGATCGACACGGCCGGCCATCCGCTGGTCTACGCCGAATGGCTGGGGGCGCCCGGCAAGCCGACGGTCCTCTTCTATGGCCACTACGACGTGCAGCCGGTCGATCCCATCGAGCTGTGGCGCCACCCGCCATTCGAGCCGACGGTGGAGGGCGACAAGCTGGTCGCCCGCGGCGCGACGGACGACAAAGGGCAGTCCTTCGCCCACGTAAAGGCGGTGGCGGCCCTGCTCGCCGAGCGCGGCAAGCTGCCGGTGAACGTCAAGTTCCTGGTCGAGGGCGAGGAGGAGGCCGGAGGCCAAGCCATCGACGAGTACGTGAAGAAGGACGGCGGCAAGCGGCTGAAAGCTGACGCCGTGGTCATCTCCGACTCCTCGCTCTTCGCTCCGGGCCAGCCGTCGCTGCTCTACGGCCTCAAGGGGCTCTGCTACACGGAGATCAAGGTCACCGGCCCGAACCGGGACCTGCACTCCGGCACCTATGGCGGCGCGTTGTGGAATCCGCTCAACGCCCTCTGCCACATCGTCGACGGCCTGCGGGACGCGAAGACCGGGAAGATCCTCATTCCCGGGTTCTACGACGACGTCCGGCCGCTCGAAGCCTGGGAGCGGGAGGAGTGGGCCCGGCTGCCGTTCGACGAGGAGGCATACCGCACGGACCTGGGCGTGCCCGAGCTGTTCGGCGAGGAGGGCTATACCACCCGCGAGCGCACCTGGGGCAGGCCGACCTGTGACGTCCACGGCCTCTTCGGCGGCTACATGGGCAAGGGCGCGAAGACGGTGCTCCCCTCCTGGGGCGGCGCCAAGATCTCCATGCGCCTGGTGCCCGACCAGGACCCGGAGAAAATCGGCAAGCTGTTCGCCCAGCACGTCCAGGCCATCGCCCCCAAGGGAGTGACCGTCGAAGTGATGGGGTTGCACGGCGCCCCCCCGGTGGTGATCGAGGTCCAGGGACCGATCGTCGACGCGGCCCTGGATGCCATGGAAGAGATCTGGGGAGCGCGGCCGGTGCGCGTCCGGGAGGGGGGCTCCATCCCCATCGTTTCGACCTTCGCCTCTGTCTTGAAATGTCCGGTCCTGCTGCTGGGGTTCGGGCTCAACGACGACGGCCTGCACTCGCCCAACGAAAAGTTCAACATCAGCCATTTCTACAAGGGGATCCGATCCGTGGCACGGCTGCTGGATCGCCTGGGCGACCTATGAGGAACAAGTGAGGAGCAGGGACAATTTCGAACGCGAGATCAAGTTTCCCCACGTCGAGCTGGACAAGCTGCGCGGCCGCTTGATCGAGCTCGAGGCGGAGCGCGCCGGTCCCTCGGCCTTCGAGGACAACTGGATCCTGGACCGTGGCGAGGAGCTGCTCTCCGCCGGCCGCATCCTCCGCCTGCGCACCGACGGTGGGCGGGCCCGTCTGACCTTCAAAGGCCCCATGCACATCGAGGGGAACGTGAAGGTGCGCGAGGAGCGGGAGATCGAGGTGGGGAGCGCGGAGGAGGCCCGGGCTCTGTTCGAGAACCTGGGCTACAACGTCGTGCGCCGCTATCAGAAGATGCGGGAGGAGTGGCACCTGGGCGGCGTCACCATCGCCCTCGACCACACGCCGATCGGCGACTTCGCCGAATTCGAAGGCGACGGCGCAGAGACCGTGGCCAAGCGCTGCGGTTTCGATCCCGACAAGGCCGAGCGCCGCTCCTACCTGCGTCTGTACGAGGACTACCTCAAGAAACATCCGGACGCGCCACCGGAGATGGTGTTCCGGTAGGCGCGGCTCGCCGCACCCCCGAAAAACATCATGCCGGTTCGTCGTATCCGCGCGCTGGTGCTCGCGGCGGGATTGGGGACGCGGCTGCGGCCGCTGACCGAGCAGCTCCCCAAGCCGCTGCTGCCGGTGCGCGGCGTGCCCATCCTGGGTCACACCCTGACTCAGCTCGCCGCCCTCGGCTGTGAGGCGGCGGCGGTCAACCTCCACTACCTGGGGGAGCAGATCCGCCAGCGCTTCGGCGACGCGCACGCCGGCATGCCCCTCACCTGGTCGGAGGAGCCGGAGCTCCGCGGCACGCTGGGCGCTCTCCAACCTTTGAAAGACTTCTTCGCGCCCGCGGACCTGGTGCTGCTCGTCAACGGCGACAGCCTCTGCCGGTGGCCGCTGCGCAAGCTCGTCCGCCGGCACCTGGCGGGAGGGGCGCTGGCGACGCTCCTCCTCTCCTCGCGAGCGGACCCGGCCGTTTTCGGCGGCGGCGTGGGGGTGGACCGGGCGGGGCGCATCCTGTCGTTCCGGCCGGGCGATCCCGAGCGGGGGGAGGTGGCGCGGCGGTACGTCTTCGCCGGTGCCCACGTCTTCTCCCCGAACCTGCTGGTGCGCGTCGGTCCCGGCAAGGCGGATGTCGTGCGCGACCTCTACGTCCCGATGCTGGAAGCGGGGGAGCGGATCGCCTCGGTGGTGTTCGCCGGCCGCTGGCACGACCTGGGGACGCCGCAGCGGTTCCTCGACGCCACGCTCGACTGGGCGCGAGCCGAGGGGCCGGAGCGTCTCTGGCGTCGCTCGTGGATCTCGCCCGAGGCGGGCCTGGGGGCGGGCTCCCAGGTGCGGCGGGCCTCCGTCGAGGCCGGTGCGCGGGTGGGCGAGGGGGCGCGGGTCGAGCGGTCGATCCTGATGCCGGGGGCGCGCATCGGCAAGGGGAGTGTCGTCCTGGAGTCCATCCTCGGCTTCGGTGCCGCGGTGCCTCCGGGCACCTGGGTCGAGCGGCGGATCATCATGCCCCAACTCGCTGGGTTCGCCCCGGGCCTCGATGACTCCGTGGTGGGCGGAGCCGTCTACACGCCGCTTGGCCGGGATGCTGGCGATGCCCGCGAGGCAGAAGGTTGAACGAGCGGCGTTCCTCTGTCATCATGCGGTCACCGGGCGCTCCGTCCGGACTTTCCCTCATGCCGGCTGACACCACACCCTTCCGACTCCTGGTCTTCGACTGGGACGGAACGTTGATGGATTCCATCGGCACCATCGTGGCCTGTACCCAGAGCACCATCCGTGAGCTGGAGCTGGGAACGCTTCCCGAGGCGACCATCCGCGGCACCATCGGCCTCGGCCTGCGGGAGACGATCGAGATCCTCAGCCCGGGCTGCGGCGAGGAGCTCTTCGGCCGCATCCTCGAGTGCTACCGGAAGCACTGGGTCTCCACCTATCGCGACGCGCCCCTTCTCTTCGCCGGAGTGCAGGAGATGCTGCGCGAGCTGGCGGAGGCCGGATATCTCCTGGCGGTCGCCACCGGCAAGAGCCGCCGGGGGCTGGACTACGCCCTGGAGCAGACGGGGCTCGGCGACCTGTTCCATGCCACCCGCACGGCCGACGAATCCTTCTCGAAGCCCCACCCCCAGATGCTCCTCGACATCCTGACCGAGCTGGGAGTGCATCCTGCGGAGGCGGTGATGATCGGCGACACCACCTACGATCTGGAGATGGCGCGGAGCGCGCGGACGCACGCGGTCGGCGTCTGCTCCGGCGGTCACGGCCGGGAGGAGCTGCTGCGCTTCGAGCCCATTGCCTGCCTGGAGCAGGTGGTGGAGCTGGTGCCCTGGCTGGCCGAGCGAGGCAGCGTGGTGCCGGCGTAGGCGCCCTCACCACCCCGCCCATCCTCCTACTTGCCCTTCCTCCAGTCCGCCACCATCCCCTCCAGCTCCTTGACCTGCTGGGGATTCGGCGGCTGCTTCGCCGTTTTCGCCGCCGCCAGCGCCTTGTCGCCATACGAGACGGCGCCCTTGGTATCGTTTTTCTTCGCGAGCAGCAGCGCCTTGGCGCGCAGGTTGGAGAAGCTCTCCTGCTGGGTGATCGAGGCATCGACCCAGCGCGAGGCGTCGTCCAGGCAGGTGTTGTTCTGGATGCACCAGTAGGCCGCCTGCAACTGCGAGCGGACATCCCCGTTCGCCTTGCTCACCAACAGCTTCGCCGTGTCCGCCTCGACGGTGAAGGGAACCTTGAGCTTCTCCCAATGGAGCACGACCTTGGCGGAGGTGTCCGTCACGTCGTCGAATTCGAAGGCCAGGCGCTCCCGCATCTCGGCCGGTTGGGGTTTGGTCTGGACTCGAAGGGCGTCGTCCGCCTGCTTGTAGCTGAAGGCGCCCCACTCGTTGGCGTCCTTGCTGAAGATGATCGTCCAATCGTCCGCCGTGGGGATGGTCTGAAAGCCGTAGGTGCCGGCGGGCAGCTCATGGCCCTCGACCTTCACCGGCGTGCTGAAGGTGATGGTGGTGTTCTCGTTGGCGCCGGAGCGCCAGACCTCCCCGTAGGGCACGAGAGCGCCCCAGATCTTTCGCCCCTTCACCCCGGGGCGGCTGTAGGTGATGGAGATCTTGGTCACCCCCACCATCTGGGAGACCCAGGCATTGGGGCTGGGCCGAGGCAGATCGAGCTGCTGTTGCGCGAAGGCGGCGCTTGCCGCGAGGTGGAGCGCCACGGCGCCGGCAAGGCCGGCCAGGGCGCGGAATCCGGAGGTTCTCATCTCGGCTTCTCCTTTCGAGCTCACAAAAGATCGTTCTCGGCCGGAATCTACCAGAGGGAGCCCTCACAGGGGGTAACCAACCTGTAAAAACGCCCTCAGGACCCGGCGTTCTGGAGCACCGGTTCTGCCTTCATCGCCTCCGCGCGCCGCCGGGACTCGGCGGCCTCCCGGCGCACCGCCTCCGCGTCCCACTCGGCGGGCGACTTGATCCAGCCCTGAAGATTGCGCTGGACCAGGTTGGCGATGACGCGGATATGGTCCGGCCGGTCGTTCAGGGCGGGGATGTAGCGGTAGCGCTCGCCGCCGGCGTGGAGAAAGATCTCGCGGTTCTGCTCGTCGATCTCCTCGATCGTCTCCAGGCAGTCGGCTGAGAAGCCGGGGCAGACGACGTCGAGCTTGCGAATCCCGGATTTCGCCATCGCCGTGATCGTCTTGTCGGTGTAGGGTTTCAGCCACTCCTCCCTGCCGAAGAGCGACTGGAAGGAGACCTGCCACAGCTCGCGAGGGAGCCGCAGCTCCTCGGCGGCCAGGCGGGCGAGCTTGTGGCACTCGCAGAAGTAGGGATCGCCCGCGCGGAAATAGTGCTCCGGGATGCCGTGGAAGGAGAAGAGGAGCTTCTCCGGCGGGTCCTCGCGGTCCCAGACCTCGCGGATGCTGGCGGCGAGCGACCGGATGTAGGCGGGGTCGTCGTGGTAATGGTGGATGGTGCGGATCTCCGGCACCCACCGCCAGGTCGTCAGCTCGGCGGCCACGGCATCGATCGTCGAGCCGGTCGTCACTGCCGCGTACTGCGGGTAGAGCGGCAGCACCAGGAGGCGCCGGCAGCCCTTGCCGGTAAGCTCGCGCAGCGCCGACCGCACCGAGGGGTTGCCGTAGCGCATGCCGACCGCGACGTGGACCGGCGTGCCGACCTCCCGCCGCAGGACTTCCTGGAGCGCTGCCGACTGCCGGTTGGTGATGACGAGGAGGGGCGAGCCCTCGGGGGTCCAGACCTTCTTGTAAAGCGCCGCCGATTTGGCCGGCCGGAAGGGGAGCACGAACAGGTGGAGGATCGTCCACCAGAGCGCCCGCGGCATCTCGATGACCCGCGGATCGAGGAGGAACTCGCGGAGGTAGCGCCGCAGCGCCGGCGAATCCGGCGCGTCGGGCGTCCCCAGGTTGGCCAGGAGGACGCCCACCGCCGGCACCTCCCCGTGCTGGAAGTCGGGCTGACCGAAATACTTCATGGTGGGGTGAGTTTAACCTCTAGCGCCCGTTGTCCAGCAACCCGAAGACCTCCCCCACCTGCTCCCAACCCACCCGCATCAGGAACGTGTTGTTCCGGCCATAGGACTTGCTGCCCAGGATGAAGAAGCCGGGCTCGGGGTTGGTCAGGGTGTCGGCGCCGTGGGTGGTCTGGGTCAGGCAGTCGGAGCTGCCGGCCCCCAGCAGGGCGCCGGAGAGCTTGATGGGGCCACAGGTGGCGTAGCACTCGTGGACCTGGAGCTGGCGATAGAGGCCGTGGTCGCCCACCGCGCCGGTCAAGGAGAGGATGCGGTCCACTTCAATGACCTCGGGGTTTTCAGGGCCCGCGCCGTTCCTCAGGACGACACGGAACCGGCCGTTCGGCTTCGAGATCTCCTCGACCACGGCACCGCGCCGGGCCTCGATGGCCGGCGAGGTGCCTGCCGCGAGCGCCGCGGCCGCGGCGGCGAGGCCCGCCCGCTCCGGCAGCGGATCGCCCGGGTGGGTGCCCCAACCCGGCTCCGGGTTGCGCAGCAACCAGATCACCTCGGTGTCCGGCGCTTCCTGCGCCAGCCGGGCGAGGTCGCGGGCGGCGGTCTGCGCCGAGTGGCCGGCGCCGGCGAGGAGCACGGTCCTGCCGGCCCAGTCGGCCGCTTCCCGCGCAAGGTCGGGGATGTCGCGCCGGATCTCGCTGCCGAAGGCGCGCTCGCCGGGGGCGGGGATGCCGGCATCCCCGAGGGTATTGGGATTTCCCCAGGTGCCGGTGGCATCGATTACGAGGTCCGCCGTCGCCGTCCACTCGCGGCCGTTGTCGTCCACGAGGAGCAGGCGGAAGGGGCGGTGCCCGCGCTCGGCCGTCGCGATCTCCTCGTGTTTGAGCAGCCCCTCGCGGCCGATCCCCAGCACGCGGGTGCCGAGCCGCAGGTGGGGGGCGATCTCCGGGAGCCTGGCGAGGGGCTCGAGGAGCCGCTCGGCGAGCCCCCGGCCGGTGGGGCACTCAGCGCCGTCCGGCGGCTCGGCGCCCGCGTCTGCGAGGTTGCGGCGCATGCGGGGGGAGACGTTCATCTCCCAGGGGGTGAACAGCCGGACGTGCCCCCAGGCGCGGACGTTGCCGCCGACGCCTGGCGCCGCTTCGTAGAGGGTGAACGGGAAGCCCCCGTCGGCGGCGGCGAGGGCGGCTTCGAGGCCGGTGGGACCGGCTCCCAGGATGGCGATGCAGGGCTTCGTGTCGCTCATGTCGTCTCTCCCTAGGTACTTTCCTAGAAGCGGGAAGCCGCTCTCTCTCGGGCGGGCAGGATCTCCAGACAGGTGGTCCACCACCCGGTGAGGACGGTTTCGACGAACTCTTCGGGCAGCCCCTCGCGGCGCATCTCGGCGGCCAGCCCCGAGTGGTCGTAGCGCAGGGGGAGGAGCTCGACGCCGAGACCGTCCTTCTCCCGGGCCTCCAGCATGGCGAACCAGACGTGGGTGTTGCCGTCGTTGGCGGGCCGGCCGATCACGCCGACGTTGACCACGTCCCGGCCAGAGGGCAGGCGGCGTTGCCAGTGCAGCCCGGTGTGGGTGCAGAGGATGCCGTCGCAGCGGTTCTGGTCCAGGAGAACCTCCAGGAAGGGAGCCGGCGACGTGCTGTGAAAGAGGAACTCGTTGACCCGTCGCGGCGAGCCGTGGACCAGGAGCAGCTCCCGGTTCCCGACCCTCACCCGGCGCCGACGGGGGAGGGTCCCCATCCAGGCCTTGAAGCCCGGCGAGCAGCTCTGCGCTGTGTAGCGGTAGGAGATCTCGGCGAAGTGGTTGTCCCGCGGGTCGGTGTAGCCGCAGTTGCAGTCCTCGCGTCCCGAGGCGAGCGACTCCTCGTAGTTGCCCTGGATGGCGAGCACGCCCCCGTGGGACAGCAGCGGCCGCACCTTTTCGGGGCTGGGGCCGAAGGCCCCCAGGTCGCCCAGGCAGTAGATCGCCTCGGCGCCGCGCCGGGCAGCCTCCTCCAGCACCTCGGCCAAGGCGAGATGGTTGCTGTAGACGCCGCCGAAGACGGCGATGCGGGAGTACGGCCCCTCGACAGGTGTGGAGTCGGCGGTCGCTTTCCGGTAGGCCCGCAAGGCCGCCTCCCGCTCTCTCTGTGTGAGCCTCAGGCCGGTTTCGGCCGCCGCCTGGCGGAACGCGGCCAGGGGGACCAGCTTCTCTCCCCAGGTCGCCAGGCCCCGATGGACGGTCAATGGGGCGATCAGCTTCTCCGACATCGTCACTTTCCCGTCAGGTCCGGCAGCTCACGCCATAGACATGGCAGGTCCAGCAGGCCGGGTGCTCCAGGGGGAAGGCGCCCAGGGTATCCGCCAGGGTCTCGCCCATCTTCGCCGTGGGCTCGTTGACCAGGATGGGGCAGACCCAGACGCCCTGGTCGGTGACCATGCGGCAGGCGCTGCACTGGAGATGATCCCAGTCCCCCGCGGGAGCATCCCCCTCCCGCAGCCGCTGCCAGCTCTCGTAGGCGCCGCCGCGCTCCGCCTCGGCGCCGATCTGGAAGACCGGCAGGACCTTGAGCCGGGGGCGCTCGATCCCCATGGTACGCAGGAGCGCGAAAAACCTCTCCTTACCCGAGTCGGTGGTGGCCTCGCGGCAGACCTCCGTCACCGTGATCACCGGGTTCAGGCCGGCCTCGTGCAGGTTGCGCACGCCGGCCAGGATGCGCTCGAAGGTGCCGGCGCCGCGGACGGGGTCGTTGCTTTCGGCGTCGTAGCCGTCCATGGAGACGCGCAGGTCGAGCGAGTAGTCCGTGGCGTCGGCGAGTTTCTTGAGCCGGGCGCAGCGGGCCGGGTCGAGGAGCAGCCCGTTGGTCAGCACGGTGGCGGGTCCCAGGGCCAGCGTCGCCTCCAGGATGGCCTCCATCTCCGGGTTGAGGAACGGCTCACCGCCGGTGAAGTAGTACTCGCGCACCCCGAGCCGTGTCGCCTCGTCGAGGTACCGCCGCACCTCGGCGAGAGCCAGAAACTCATGCGTGTGGTTGGTGGGCGAGCAGGAGACGAAGCAGTGAGTGCAGGCCAGGTTGCACACCGTGCCGCCCACCTGGAACCAGAGGGTGTCCAGGCTCTTCAGCTCGACGCGGGGAGCGGCGGCGGGAATGGGGTTGGCTTCGGCAACGCTCATTGCAGGTCCCAACAGGATATACGACGCCCCTCTTCCAGGCGGATGGACGGCTTTCCGGCTTGCGCTATGATCGGCGAACCTTGAAACGCTTCCTCGCCTTCTCCGTGCCGCTCCTCCTCCTCGCCATGGCCCTCGACCGTTTCGCGCTCGAGGCCGTCGGCCGGGCTCCGGATCCGTCCGTCCTCTCTCATGCAGAGATTCTGAAGCTGCCGGGCTGGGTGATGCTCGCCACCTGGGTCCTGGAGGCCGTGGCGCTCTCCGCCCTCTACCTTCTCATTCAGGGGCGCGGTGGAGCGCGCTGGCTCAACGGCCTGCTGACCGGCTGGATCGCCTGGATCTTCCGCGGCCCTCTCCTGGTGGTGACGGTGGTGGGGATGGCCGGCCTGCCCCAGGGACCGTGGTGGGCGATGGCGCTCTCCTGGCTGGTGCTCTACACCTTCTGCGGCCTCATCCTCGGCGGCGCCGCGGCCGCGGCCGGCCTTCAGCCCTGAAACCGAATCCGCCCCGCCCGGGACTCACCCCCGGGGGGAATGCCGCTCCGCCTCCGGAGAGTTGATCCCGGCGAGCTGGCAAGCGGTGTGCTAGGCTTTGCTCTCCTTAGAACATCGAGTCCTTGCGAACTTGAGAATCGCCGCCGTCGGGAGGTCCCTCCCACCCCACTACTACGACCAGGAGACGCTCCTTGCGGCTCTCCGGCGGCGCTGGTCGGACCGCTACTTCAATCCCGAGCGCCTGGAGCGCCTGCACAAGAACGTCCTGGTGGGCGGCCGGCACTTGGCCCTGCCGATCGAGGAGTATGGCACCCTGACCACCTGGGGGAAGGCGAACGACGCCTGGATCCGGGTGGCTCAGGAGGTCGGCGCCCAGGCGGTGCTGGACGGTCTGGCCAAGGCCGGGCTCTCCACCGCCGACGTCGACGCCCTGATCTTCGTCACCGTCACCGGCGTCGCCACCCCCTCGATCGACGCCCGACTGATGAACCTGCTGGGCCTGCCGCCGCGGGTCAAGCGGATGCCCATCTTCGGCCTCGGCTGCGTGGCCGGCGCGGCGGGGATCGCTCGGGCGGCCGACTACGTCCGCGCCTATCCGGATCAGGTGGCGGTGCTCCTCTCGGTCGAGCTCTGCTCCCTCACCCTGCAGCCGGAGGACCTCTCGATTCCCAACCTCATCGCCTCAGGCCTGTTCGGCGACGGCGCCGCCGCGGCGGTGGTCGCCGGCGCGGACCGATCGGCGAGCGGGCCGCGGATCGTGGCCAGCCGCTCCGTCTTCTACCCCGACTCCGAGCGGGTGATGGGCTGGGACATCTCCGAAACAGGGTTCAAGATCGTCCTCTCGGCGGACGTCCCCCTGGTGGCCCGCGACAAGCTGCGCCCCGACGTCGACTCGTTCCTGGCCGAGCACGGCCTGACGATCTCCGACGTCGGCTCCTGGGTCTGCCATCCCGGGGGCCCGAAAGTGCTGGAGGCCATGCAGGAGTCGCTGGACCTCCCGCCGGGAGCCCTGGACGTGACCTGGCGCAGCCTCCAGGAGGTGGGGAACCTCTCTTCGACCTCGGTGCTGATGGTGCTGGCCGAGACCTTGGAGAACCACCGCCCGGCGCCAGGGAGCTGGGGCATGCTGCTCGCCATGGGCCCGGGCTTCTGCTCCGAGCTGGTGCTGCTCCAGTGGTGACCGACACCCGCGTCCTCTACACCGTCCTGGTGACGATCGTCGCCCTGGGCCGTCTCTTCGAGCTGCGGATCGCGGCCCGCAATCGCCGCCTCCTTCTGGCGCGTGGGGGCGTCGAGGTGGCGCCGGAGCACTATCCATGGATGGTGGCTCTTCACACGGTGCTCCTCATCGCGTGTCCGCTCGAGGTCTGGCTCCTCGGCCGGCCGTTCGTGCCGGCGCTCGCCGCCGTCATGCTGCTGCTCCTGGTCCTGGCCGCGGCGCTGCGATGGTGGGTGATCTCGACCCTCGACGGCCGCTGGACCACGCGCATCGTCGTGCTGCCCGGGGTGCCGCCGGTGACCGGCGGGCCGTACCGGTTCCTGCGCCACCCCAACTACCTCGCCGTCATCCTGGAGATCTTCTCGCTGCCGATGATCCACACCGCCTGGCTCACGGCGATCGTCTGCAGCCTGGCGGATGCGCTGCTGTTGCGGGTGCGGATCCGGGCCGAAGAAGCCGGACTCTCCCGGGTTTCCGACTACGATGCCGCTCTCGGCGACCGGCCGCGCCTGGTGCCGGGGGGACGATGAGGAGGATGATGAACGACGAGGCGATCCTCGCCGGTATCGCCGACGTGGCCCGGGTCCATCTCGGCTGGGAGGGGATCGTCACCCCGGACCTGCGCCTGGTGGAGGACCTGCGCCTCGACTCCATCCGCCTCCTCACCCTGGCGGCCGAGGTGGAAAACCGCTTCCGCGTCCTCCTCGACGAGGCGGACGAGGCGGGGATCGAGACCGTGGGCGACCTGATCGCCGTGGTGCGGAGGAAGATCGGTGCCTGAGGAGGGAATCCTCGACTGGCTGGAGCGGGCCGGCCGCCGGCCGAGCCGTCCGGAGGGTGGGCTGCGCTTCGTCGACCGCGCCGAGCGGGCCACCTGGTTCGGCTGGGCCGAGGTCCGGGACCGGGCCCTCGCCGCCTGCGGCGGCATGCAGGCGCTGGGAATCGAGCGCGGGGACCGCGTGGCCCTGGTCTTCCCCACCGGCATCGATTTCTTCGCCGCCTTCTTCGGCGCCCTGCTGGCCGGCGCCGTGCCGGTGCCCCTCTACCCGCCGTCGCGCCTGGGCCGCATGGAGGAGTACCTGTGCCGCACGGCCCGGATGCTGGAGCGGTCCGGTGCCCGCCTGGTCCTCGCCGACTCCCGCCTCCGCCGCATCCTCGGCGAGGCTGTCGAGGAGGTCCACCCCGCTCTGGGCTGCCGGACCGTGGACGACCTTCCTCAGGGCTCGGCGTGGCCAGTTCGCACCGGGCCTTCCGACCTCGCCCTGATTCAGTTCTCCTCCGGCACCACGGTCGATCCCAAGCCGGTGGCCCTCAGTCACCGTGCCGTGGCGGCCCAGACGGAGATCCTCACCGGCTTCTTTCCCGACACGCCGGAGCTGCGCCAGAGCTGCGTCTCCTGGCTGCCGCTCTACCACGACATGGGGTTGATCGGCTGCGTCTTCCCCGCCCTGGCGCGAGACGCGGCGCTGACCCTCCTCGGTCCGGAGCTGTTCGTGGCCCGGCCGGCCCTCTGGCTGCGGGCGATCTCGCGCTACCGGGCCACCATCTCGCCCGCTCCCAACTTCGCCTACGAGCTGTGCCTGACCCGGGTGTCGGACGCCGACCTGGAGGGGGTGGACCTCTCCGACTGGCGGACGGCCCTCAACGGCGCCGAGTCGATCTCGCCGGCGGTGCTGCGGGCCTTCTGCGCGCGCTTCGCCCGCTGGGGCTTCCGGCCCGAGGCCATGACGCCCGTCTACGGCCTGTCGGAGGCGGCTCTGGCCGTCACCTTCTCGGATTTCGATCGGCCGTTCCGCGTCACCCGCTTCGACCGCGAAGGTCTGGCCCGCGAGGCCCGAGCCCGGGAATCGGCGGACGGACGGGAGATCGTCTCGGTAGGCCGCCCCGTCCCCGGGTTCCGGTTGCGGATCGTGGACCCGGCTGGCCACGACCTCCCAGCCGGCGCCGTGGGTCGGATATTGATCCAGGGCCCCTCTCTGATGGATGGCTACCTGGGAGATCCCGAGGCTACGGCCCGCGCCCTGCGCGACGGCTGGCTGGACACGGGCGACCTCGGGTTCCTGCGCGAGGGAGATCTGTACCTGACCGGCCGCGCCAAGGATGCCGTCATTCTCCGGGGCCGCAATTACGCCCCCGAGGAGATCGAACGGGCGACGGAGGGGGTGCCCGGCGTGCGCGCCGGATGCGCGGTCGCCGCGAGCTGGCTGCCGGAAGACGCCCCCGGCGAGGTGCTGGCCCTCTTCGTCGAGGCCTCCCGGCAGGCCACGGCCGAGGAGCTGGCGGCCCTGCCGGACGCCTGCCGTGAAGCCGTCCTCGGCACCACCGGTCTCGCCGTCGAGCACCTCGAGGTGCTCGCGCCCGGCACCCTGCCCCGCACCTCGTCGGGCAAGCTGCGCCGGGGAGAGACCCTGCGCCTGTATCTTGCCGGCGAGCTCGCCGTCCCGGACCCGGCGAAGTCCCTGCGTCTGACCGGAGCCCTGGCATGAGCGGCCTGCTGGTGGTCGGGGGCGGTCCCGCGGGGCTGGCGACCGCCATCCGGGCGCGCCTCGCCGGGCTCGACGCCCGCGTCATCGACCGCGCCCAGCCGCCCATCGACAAGGCTTGCGGCGAGGGGTTGATGCCCGACGCTGTGGCGCGCCTGCGGGAGATCGGGGTCGAGCCCCGGGGCCTCCCCCTCCGCGGCATCCGCTACGTCGACGGCGACTTGGTGGCGGAGGGGCACTTCCCGGGCTCGGGCGGCCTGGGAGTGCGGCGCACCGAGCTTCACGCCGCCCTCGTCCGGCGGGCGGAGGACGTCGGGGTCGATCTCCGCTGGGGGGTGAAGGCCGAAGGTCTCGCCGCCGAAGGAGTTCAGACCGACCAGGGGACCTTCGCCGCCCGCTGGATCGTGGGGGCGGACGGCCTGCGCTCGCAGGTGCGGACGTGGGCGGGCCTCGACGGGGGTCCGAGCCCTCTGCGCCGCTTCGGCGTCCGCCGGCACTTCGCCGTGACCCCCTGGAGCGACTGCGTGGAGGTCCACTGGGGGCCGGAGTGCGAGGCCTACGTGACCCCGGTGAGCGGCGGCGAGGTGGGCATCGCCATGCTCTGGAGCGGGCGCAAGGCCGGCTTCGATGGCCTCCTGGAGAGCTTCCCGGCCTTGAAAGAGAAGGTCGCCGGCGCCCCTGTGACCTCCCGCGACCGCGGCACGGGCCCCCTCCAGCAGCGGGCCCGGGCCGTATCCAGGGATCGCGTGGCGCTGGTGGGGGATGCGGCCGGCTACCTCGACGCCATCACCGGCGAGGGGCTGGCCGTGACCCTCCACGAGTCGGCCGCTCTGGTGGCGGCGCTGGTGGCGGGGGATCTCACCCCCTATGCCGCCGCCTACCGGCGGATCAACCGCCTGCCCAACTTCATGACGTCGCTGGTGCTCGCTCTCGAGCGGCGCCCCCGGCTGCGCCGGCGCGCCGTCCGCGCCCTGGCCGCCGAGCCCGCCCTCTTCGCCCGCCTGCTGGGGATCCACGCCCGCACCCTGCCGCCCCGCGGTCTGGGGTTCGAGGGCGCCCTCCGGCTGGCCTGGAGACTGGTCGCAGCGTAGGCGTTTTCGAAATTTCTCATGGCGCTCCGCCGCCGAGGAGACCCCGATGCTTCGCCACAGGATCGCCTTTTCGCTCGTGTCCGCGCTGTGCCTCGCCGCGGTCCTCTCCGCCGAGCCCCTGACCTTCCAGCTCGACCCCCAAGCCACCAAGATCGAGTTCACTTTCGGCGCCACCCTCCACACCGTGGACGGCACGCTCCGCGCCAAGGAGGGGACGGTTCGCGTCGACCCCGAGGCTGGCACCGCCACGGGCCGCATCGTGCTCGACGCCACCAGCGCCAGGACCGGCAACGACCGCCGTGACCGCAAGATGCACGAGAAGATCCTGGAGAGCCAGCGCTATCCCGAGATGGTGTTCGAGATCGAGCGGCTGAGCGGCAAGCTCAACTCCCTGGGCCAGAGCGAGATCGAGCTCCACGGCACGCTGGAGATGCACGGCACCCGCCGGCCCATCGCCCTGCCCGCGACGGTCTTCAGCAACGACGGCAAGACGGTGACCGGCACCGGCACCCTCATCCTCTCCTATCTGGACTGGGGGCTCGCCGATCCGAGCTTCTTCATCCTGCGGGTGGAGAAGGAGGTGCGGGTGACCGTGAAGGCGGCCGGGCGGATCTCCACTGCGAGCCCTTGAGCAGGGACAACAGGGACTTCAGGGACAACAGGGACAACAGGGACGAGGAAAAGCCATCTTGGGGGCTTCCCGTTCCTGAAGTCCCTGTTGTCCCTGAAGTCCCTTGAAGGAATTCCCAGATCGCGAAATCTGTTTCCGCTTTGGCGAGCCAAGCCTCGCTTGCCGTAGACTACTCAGTCCCTATGAAGAAGCCTGCCCACGACTGGTCCCCCTTCCTCGCCGCCGAGCGTCCGGTGGAGCGGTTCTCGCCTCATGGGCGGTACCGGCTGGGATTGGCTTACGCCAACAGCTACCACATCGGCATGTCGAGCCTGGGGTTCCAGCGCGTTTACGAGCTGGTCCACCGCCGGCCGGACTGGTCGTGCGAGCGCCTCTTCACCGACGGCGCCGGCATGCCGGTCTCGCTGGAGACCCGCCGGCCGATGAACGACTTCGGCTGCATCGCCTTCTCGGTCTCCTTTGAGGAGGACTACGTCAACCTCCTCCAGATGCTGGAGCGGGCCCGCATCCCCGTGCGCCGGCGGGACCGCGGCCCGTGGGACCCGGTGATCGTCCTCGGCGGCTCCTGCGCCTCGATCAACCCCTTGCCGATGTCCGAGTTCGTCGACGTCTTCGCCCTCGGCGCCGCCGAGAACATCCTGCCCCCCCTCCTCGACGCTCTGGAGGAGGAGGAAGGGCGGGAGGCGGTGATCGAGCGCATGGCGGCCCGGAACGGCTTCTACGTGCCCGCCTTCCACCATCCGGAAGAGGAGGGCGATGAGCTGCCCAAGCTCAACAAGCTGGAGCTCAGCGAAGAGCAGATGAAGCAGCCGGGATCGCTGCCGACCACGGCCATCGTCACCCCGAAGACGGAGTTCTCCGAGAAGTTCCTCATCGAGATGTCCCGCGGCTGCCCCGAGAAATGCCGCTACTGCTGGGCCACCTTCGGCATGGGCCGCTTCCGCTGGCACCCCACGGACGAGATCCTGGCCTCGCTGGAGCGGGCCCGCCCCGTCACCGACCAGCTCGGCTTCGTGGCCACGGCCGTGGGCGATCATCCGGACATCGAGCCCATCCTGCGCGAGGCCAACCGCCTCGGCTTCCGCACCTCGGTCTCCTCGATCCGCATTCCCGCCGTCACCGAAGGGGTGCTCGCAGCGCTCCACGACTCGGGCGACCGCTCGATCACCCTCGCCCCGGAGACCGGCACGGACGAGCTGCGGGTGAAGATGGGCAAGCCGATCACCAACCAGTTCCTGCTGGAGAAGATCCGCCTCATCTTCCGCCACGGTTTCACCCAGCTCAAGCTCTACTTCCTGATCGGCCTGCCGGGCGAGACGATGGAGGACATCCAGGGCATCCTCGACCTCGCCGCCCGCGCCCGCGCCGTCATGCTGGAGGAGCTGCCGAAGAAGGGGATGATCGGCAACGTCCACCTCGGCACCAACGTGCTGGTGCCGAAGCCCTACACCCCCTGGCAGCGCGAGCCCATGGACGACGAGCGAAGCCTCAAGGAGAAGATCGCCGTCCTCAGGAAGGGCGTCGCCCGCATGTCCAACGTCTCCCTGGGCTCCATCTCCGTCCGCCAGGCGATCTGGCAGACCTACATCAGCAAGGCCGGCAGCGATGCCGCCGACGCCATCGAGGCGGCGGCGAAGGGCGAGTCAATCAGCTCCCTCCTCCACCGCTTCGCCCCGCAGATCCAGCCCGAGGTCTACCGCCGGCTGGAGGGCGATCTGCGATGGCACTTCATGCGGCAGACGTAGAATGCCGGCGACCGGCTGTCTTAACGTCGAACGAGGATGACCAGATTCACACACCTGCAGGCCAGTATCTAGTGAGGCGGCCGAAGTGTCGGGATGGTAATCATTCTTCGTGGAGGCCTTGTGCAGCAGGAGCGACGAGCTTGAGGGACCGACTAGTAAATGAGACCCCATGACGACTCTCAATCACCTCCTCATACGCGGTTACCGGCGATTGCACGATGTGGATCTCAAAATGAAGCCCTTCAGTGTGCTCATCGGCACGAACGGCTCGGGGAAGACCTCTTTCTTGGAAGTGCTATCCCTCCTTTCCGCGTCCTGTAATGGGCAAATGTCCGCCAGGATCTCCGACCTTGGAGGGATCGGTGACATCCTTACGCGCGACAAGGCGACGGCGATCGAGCTCGACGTGTCCTCTCCAGTCCCGGGCTATCAGCCACTCAACTATGGCTTCCGGCTTGAGCCACAGGGCCAAGGATACTGGATTCAGCGAGAGTTGTTAACGCAGAACCGTGGCAAGCGAAGTCCATTTAAGCATATCGAGGCGGAAAACGGAAACGTTCGATACTTCGACACGCGGGAGTCAAATCTCGTTCGACCGGACTGGGCTTTGAACCCACTCGAGACGGCACTTTCGCAGGTGCCCAAGATGTTTCGTGAGCCTGAGGAACTCCGACAGACGCTCGCAGGGACCGCGTTCTACGCATCCTTAAACGTCGGTCCCAAGTCGTCTGTTCGTCTGCCCCAGCAGATGCGGCCGGCAAGTCTTCCAGGCTCTCAGGGCGAAGATCTTGTACCCTGCCTCTACTCGCTCCGCGAGAACGATCCTGAACGCTTCGAAGTGCTGGAAGACACCCTCTTTTCAGCCTTTCCGGACTTCGAGCGGCTTGCTTTCCCACCTGCGGCTGCCGGCATGCTGGCCTTGACATGGAAGGACAAGAATTACTCCCGGCCGATGTACATGCATCAGCTCTCCGAGGGTACTCTTCGCTTCTTGTGGCTCGCCACCCTGCTTGGTAGCCGCGACCTCCCGCCCATTACCTTGCTCGACGAGCCTGAGGTGAGTCTGCATCCAGAGTTGCAGAGTCTGCTCGTGAAATTGATGCGGGAGGCATCGTCACGCAGCCAGATCATCGTTGCGACTCACTCGGACCGACTCGTGCGCTTCCTCACGCCAGAGGAACTCCTGGTCGTGGAAACGGAGGACGGGTCAGCCAAGCTCACGTGGGCGGACACGATGCAGATTGATGACTGGCTCGCGGACTATAGCTTGGACGAACTCTGGCGCACGAGGCGGTTAGGGGCGTCGTCGTGAAGATCACCATTCTCGTCGAGGGAGAGACGGAGCGAGTCTTTCTACCTTCCCTCCGGGACGTTCTCTCTCGTCACTTGGCTCGCAAGATGCCGAGCCTCTCCGTTCGGCCTTTTGACGGGCGAATCCCGAAAGGTGACAGACTGCGCCGGATTGTCGAGGACCTACTGACCAAGCGCCCGCCGTCCGATGCCGTCATCGCACTCACAGATGTGTATACGGGTACATCCGATTTCACGGACGCCGCGGACGCGAAGGCGAAGATGAGAGAGTGGGTTGGCGGTAACGAGCGCTTCTATCCACATGTAGCTCATCACGACTTCGAAGCTTGGCTCCTACCGTATTGGCCGACAGTCCAGAAGCTTGCCAAGCACAACATGCGCGGGCCCTCGGGTCCGCCCGAACAAGTGAACCACAACCGCCCTCCGGCCACACGGATCAAGGAAATCTTTGAGCGCGGGAAGTGCCGCGACAGCTACGTGAAACCCCGAGACGCTCTTCGCATACTGAAGGACAACGATCTCTCGGTCTCCATTGAGGCCTGCCCCGAGCTCAAGGCATTCGTGAACACAATTATCAGGCTCTCGGGCGGTGAGATACTGCCGTGAGCCGCACCGCGTTCGACCTGTCGCGGAGCGCTACGGATTGCCGTCAGACTGCCTGACCTGCCCCTACCTTCTGAAGTAATAGCTCCCCTTGTCCGACCGCGCGCGGTCGATCGACAGGCTGCCGCTTCCCCGCACCATCACCGCCAGGGCGATGCCGATCGCCAGGAGGTGGTATTCGTATCCCTCCCCCTTCTGGTTCCCCATCCAGTTCATGAAGAAGCCGTAGGGCAGGTGCACCATGAAGATGGCGCCCAGCATCAGGCAGAGGATGCCGAGGGCGCCCACGCGTCCGAGGAAGCCGGTGATCAGGGACAGGGAGCCGAAAAATTCGGTGACGATCACCAGGACCACCAGTGCGGCCGGCAGCCCCATGCCGGTCATGCCGTGCATCGTCCCCGCGAAGCCCTGGCCGCCGAACCAGCCCAGCAGCTTCTGAGCGCCGTGGGGGAACATTACGATCCCCAGGGCGAGGCGCACGATCAGCATCCCGACGTCGTCGTCCGTCTGCATCAGCTTTCTCAGCATTCGACCTCTCCTTTTCAGACCGGCATTCTCTTCCTATCCGGGTGCCAGCACGGACAATCGCTCCGGCGCCAGCCGGACCGGCAGGGGCAGCCGCTCCGGGCAGAGGTCGCCGTCCACCTGGGCCGGCGCGCCGGCCGGCGCCTCGAAGAGCACCTCGCGGACGCGCTTCACGGCGACGTCGCGGCGGCGGACATGGGCGGAGCGGAGCACGTCTGCCGTGAAAGATAGCGCGGCGGCGCGCCCCGTGCCGCGAAAGAGCACCAGGTCGAGCCAGCCGTCGTCAAATCGGGCGTCCGGGGCGAGGCGAAAGGCGCCGCCATAGAACGGAATGTTGGCCACGGCGGCGAAGGTGGCCTCCATCCGCTCGCCGTCGGCGACCAGGCCGAGGACGGGGAAGGGATAGCGCCACCACTCCCGCAGCCCATGGCCGACGATGGCCGCCTTGCCGAACCGCCGCTTGAGCCGGATGTCGAGCGATCCCAGGACGGCCGCGTCGAGCCCGGCCGAGACCATCATGAGGAAGGGGCTCCCCCCCGCGAGGCCGACGTCGAACGGCCGGACGGGGAGCGTCGGCAGGAGAGCCGCGGCCGCCACCGGGTCCCGCGGCAGCCCCAGGGCGAGGCCCAGCAGATTGGCCGTCCCCCCGGGGATCACCCCCAGGGCCGCGGGGCTCCCCAGCAGACCGGCCGCCACCTCCCGCATGGTGCCGTCGCCGCCGAAGGCGAACACCACCTCCACCTCCCGCCCCTTCTCGCGCGCCAGCTCGGTGGCGTGCCCGGCATGGGCGGTGGGCGAGGGCTCGACGTCGAACCCCCCGGCGCGCAGCGTCGCCAGGATGGCGCCCAGCACCTGGGCGTGCCGCTGGCGCCCCGACCGCGGGTTGTAGATCAGGGCGGCGTGGCGCATCGCGGCGATTTTACCGGTCGACGTCAGAAGAGCGTTCCGGTGGTGCCGGGAGGGGGCGCGTACCCCAGATGCTGGTAGGCGCGGCGGGTGGCGACCCGGCCGCGAGGGGTGCGCTGGAGGAAGCCCTCCTGAATGAGATAGGGCTCGTAGAGATCCTCGAGCGTCCCCCGGTCCTCGCCCACCGCGACCGCCAGCGACTTGATGCCCGCCGGGCCGCCGTCGTAGTGCTCGATCAGGGTGCTCAGGATCTTGCGGTCCAGGTCGTCGAAGCCGAACTCGTCCACCTCCAGCAGGGCGAGGGCCTTCTTGGCGGCGTCGAGGTCGATCCGCTTCGCCCGCGCCACCTGGGCGAAGTCGCGCACCCGGCGCAGCAGGCGGTTGGCGACGCGGGGGGTCCCCCGGCTGCGGCGGGCGATCTCCTCGGCGCCGTCCTGCGCGATGGGGATGCCCAGCAACCGGGCCGAGCGCTGCACGATCTTCGTCAGCTCCTCCGGGCGGTAGAAGTCGAGGCGGTGGACGATGCCGAAGCGAGCCCGCAACGGGGCGCTGATGAGGCCGGCGCGGGTGGTGGCCCCCACCAGGGTGAAGCGGGGAAGGTCGATCTTCACCGTCCGCGCCGCCGGACCCTGGCCGATCACCAGGTCGAGGCGGAAGTCCTCCAGCGCCGGATAGAGGATCTCCTCCACCGTCGGACCCAGACGGTGGATCTCGTCGATGAACAGCACCTCTCCGGCGTCCAGATTGGTGAGGATGGCCGCGAGGTCCCCCGCCCGCTCCAGCACCGGGCCGGAGGTGATGCGCAGGGGCGCCCCCATCTCGCTCGCCACGATGTGGGCGAGCGTCGTCTTGCCCAGTCCCGGGGGACCGAAGAGGAGGACATGATCGAGCGACTCCCGCCTCTCCCGCGCCGCGCGGATGAACACCCGCAGGTTCTCCAGGACCTTCGTCTGACCGATGTACTCGTCGAGCTTCTGCGGCCGCAGCGACGGCTCCACCCCCAGGTCCTCGGGATCGGGAACACCCGAGAGGATGCTGTCCTCGGCGGTCATGGGTGGGATTCTAGCCGGTTTCCGCCGGGCTTTTCCTCGCCCCTGACTCCGGCCTCTAGTAGTGATAGCGGAGCTGAGCGATGAGAACGGAGTCGTCTCGAATCTTGTAGATGATCCTGTGCTCGTCGTTGATCCGGCGCGACCAGTAGCCCGTGAAGGCGTGCTTCAGCGGCTCTGGCTTACCGACGCCGCCAAACGGCTCGCGCTGGATTTTTTGAATGAGGTTGTTGATCCGTGCCAGCACCTTGCGGTCCGTCTTCTGCCAATACAGGTAGTCCTCCCAAGCCTGCTCGGAGAAGATGAGCTTCACTCGGCGAGCTCTCGTTCCGTGCCACCACCCCGTTCAAGATCGGCAATCGCCTCAAGCAAACGCTTCGCGTTCTTGGGGCTGCGCAGCAGATAGGCCGTCTCTTCGAGGGAGTTGTAGTCCGCGAGCGAGAGCATCACTACCGCCGCTTGGCCGCTGCGGGTGATGATGACGGGTTCGTGACTCTCGCAAACGTGGTCCATGGTCTTGGCCAGTCGAGCCCGTACTGTGGTGTAAGAAATCGAGTCCATGGTGACTTACCTCTTCTGTACAGAAAACTGTACAATGGGCAAGCTCAGCAAGTCAAGGGGACGTCGCATCAACTCTTCGACCTCGGGTAAAGCGAGTGCGATCTGGCGGACGGTTTTCGGTGACCGGCCTGTTCAACCTCCCCCGCGGCCTCGCCAGCCCCGTTCCGGGCCTCGCGAGGCCCGTTCCCGGCTTCGCGAGGCCTCCCGCGGGCTCGCCAAGCGCGGACCGGGCTTCGCAAGGCCGTTACGAAAACTCGCGAAGCGGGGACTGGGGCTGGCGAGGCCCGGACCGGGGCTGGCGAGCCCGTTGCGAAAACTCGCGAGGCGCGGACCGGGCTTCGCGAAGCGCCGAGGTCAGCGCTCGAAGATCCGGGCTCCCAGGATTTGGCCGATGTGTCTCTGAGTGGTCGGGCCACAGGCTTCGAGGACCAGGGCCAGGCTCGGGGGAGTGCGGGTGAGATAGGAGGCGAAGTGACCGCCGAGGACGGCGTCGGGATTGAAGTGCTTGAGGCTGCCCACGAGCTCGCCGCCCTCCTGCTCCAGCTCGAAGCCCCGGGTGGACGGCGAGGGCCGCAGTTGGAAGAGGGGGTGGCGGCCCACCGCCGGCCAGATGGCCTGGAAGAGCAGCGCCGTCTCCCGATGGCGGAAGAGCGCCTGCGGCACGTCCCCCCTCTCGGCGCTCTCCCAGGTCCGGAACAGGGCCAGCATCCCCTCCTGCTCGACGAGCGAGAAGGGGCCCGACGTGTCCGCTTCGAGCGACGTCGAAGGCTCGTCGTGCTGCTTTACCGCATCCAGATACTCCGCGCTGAAGGCATTCAGGGACTCAGGCCGCCGTGTGCTCATGATCTCTCCTCCCACGTTCGGGATTTCCGAGCGACGCAATAGGCGTCGCTGGACCGCCTCAGGAAATCGCGTGCACCCGCCATCTCCTCGGCGACTCTAGTTCTAGACCAGGTGTTCCCATTTGTCAACAACGACCTTCAGGCGAGTTTCTTGTAACCGGCGAGATATTTGTGTACGATAATCCCATCATGGACCCAGAGACCGATCGGCTCGTCAACCTGTTGAAGGTGAGTCTGAAGATCCTCGGTATCACGAACCGGGAGGTTGCGCGCCGCCTGGGGATGAGCCCGAGCTATGTCAGCAAGCTGCTGTCCGGCGCGAGCGAGCTGCGGCTCGACCACGTGATCCGCATCTGCCGGGCGGCGGGTATCGATCCGGCGGAGTTCTTCTCGCTGGCCTATCCGCGCAATCCGGCGGGCTCGCTCGCTTCGTCCAGGCTGCGGGACCTGCTGCAAAACGTGCAGTTGCAGCCTCCTCCGCCGCCCGTCCACGCCTCGGCGTACTCCGAAGAGCAGCTTCAGATCATGTTGAAGGCGACATTGGAGAAGATGCTGGGCCGGGCTGGGAGGTAGGGGCAGGGTCCCAGGGGCCCTAACTTTGACCTCGATGCCTAGGGTAGGGGCGGGTCTGGACGGCAGGTTGGGGGCTAGACCCGCCCTGACGGAGACGATTTCGACGGTGCAGGGCGGGTCGAGCCCCCTCCCACCCCTCCAGACCCGCCCCTACTCTAAGCAAAGTTAGCGCGTATGGGACAGTCAGGGGCCCAGAGCGGCCGGTGGCGGTACCGCTCCTACGGCTCCACCAGCGGCTTGAAGCCGTTCCTCGAACCCCACTCCACCTCGCGCAGGGTGTCGATGACCTGGTTGAGGAGGGTGAGGGTCAGGCACCGCTTCTCGGCCGCCTTCCGGAGCACCAGGACCGAGGCCAAGAGCTCTCGCTGGATGCCCAGTGAGAGGAAGGTCTGGGTGCATTCCAGGGCCATCTTCTCCGCGGACTCGAGGCGGTTCCGTTGTAGCCAGACCGCTGCCAACTCCAGCCCGGCCAGCGCCGCCTTGTATCCCAGGCCGTTCTCCTCGAAGCCTTCTTTCACCTGCTGCAAGGCGCGCTCGGCGTGGTCGAAGTCATTCAGGCCAACGAAGATGTGCCCCTCCAGCCAGCGGACCTTCAACTCGTTGACGCGGCCGCCAAGATGACGTCTCTGCAGCTCCCAAAGCGCGTAGCGGGCCTCCCGGAAACGCCCGCAATCCACGAGAAGCCAAGCCTGATTTTGGATGGTGGAGAAAATAAGTCCTGGGTCGCGTTGCTCGTCCAAGAGCTCCAAGCCTTGAGCAATTAACTGGACTGCCTCTTCGGCGTCTCCCTTGTACCCGATGTAAATGCCCTTGCTGATGAGCGTGCGACCGACAAGGTGCTCGTCCTCGTGCCTCCGGTAAATGCCGGCCACAATGTCTAGGCACGTGCACGCCAGCTCGAATTGGCGTCGGGACGCGAACATGGAAGCCTGGACGTCGAAGAAGCGTGCTCCCAGGATCTCGTCCCCACTGCCGGCGAGGAAGAGCTGCGCGGCGCGGCCCAAGGCGTCGTCGGCTCGGTCCAGCTCGTCCGCCACGCGGTAGGCGTTCCCCAGCTCAACCCAGGCGCGCAACCGGAGGTCGGCCAGCTCCTGGCTGTTGAGCTCACCGTCATCGTGCCGGTCGGCGAGGAGCGCGGCGAATTGGGCGAGCTGCACCATCAGGACAGGGTCCTCGTGGCGCAAGGCCCAGCTCCGCTCCAGCAGCGCCTCGTAGAGGGGGAGCCCCTGGAGGTCCTCCGGCACGTCCTGGAGCCCTTCGAGCCCGCGGGAGGTGAGCAGGTCCACAGCCTCCCGCTTCTTCTGTTCCTGGGTCTTGACGGCCGGCAGCGGCACGCCGAGCCGCCGGATGGAGTCGAGCGCCCGGTTCAGGGCGCCGTCATAGGGATCTTCCCGGACAGGAGGGGGAGCCGCGAAGCGGCGGCCCCCCTGGCCGAGCAGCATCGAAAGGTACGGCGCCATCACGGAGCTGCACGTCCGGCAGCCGTGGACGAGGTGGGTGATTACAGCCTGGGCGCCCTCGGCGGAGATGCTGCCGAGGACGAACCCTTCCAGCTCTGCCGCCGTCGGATGATGGTCCACAGGTCTTTCCCCCTTTCCTGCGAATTCTCTCACAAGGCAGTCCCCGGTTGCCAGTTCCGGGCATGCCGGGGGCGGTCATCTTCGGCTACCCCCGGCCGGCTGATCACTGGATGCCGTCGGGCTTGGAGTTCAGCAGGGTTGCGGGAGGAGGGGGAACCGGGGCCGCCGTTTTCGTCTGGCCGTTTGGGTCAATCATCCCTCCCTCCTTCTCCCACAGCGCCGCCAGTCCGGGGAGGGCGCCACCCCCAGGGAGCCCGAGGCCGGCGAGCCAGCTCCAGGCCCGCTCCCAGACGCCTGCCGTGGGGAGTCTTCCCGCAGGGAGCCGGGCGGCGGAGCTGGGCGTGGGGGCCGCCACGAAGAGAGCTGCCACCAGGGTGATGGCGGCGCAGGGGATTCGATTTCGCTGAGACATTCGACCCTCCTAAGGCCCGCGGAGCGACCCGTCGCCGGGATGGCTCGGATACCCGCGAGCTCCATTCCAGAGCAAGTGCTCCCGGTCTCGCGAACAGGGGCGGATTTTGTCCCCTGGTGAGACGCAATTGTCTCTTTTTCCGTCGTCGCCGTCGATTCCGAAGGGGCACGATTCCAAGCCGGGGGACAGAAAACTCGTACTCTCCGATCGCAATTTAGTCCCGACATCCCAAATAGTCAATCACGGATAATCTCAAGACCGACCGTAGCGGCACAGAAATTTTCGTTGATAGATAGATACGCTTCGCAGACTATCCATCTCCAGTGAAGCGCAATGGGAGGCATCATGAGATGGGATGAGCAAAAAAGGGATCTTGGACAGAGGATTGTCCGGATTCGGAAGCGGAAGGGGTGGAAACAGACGGAGCTGGCGAGGCGGCTGGAGGTGACGCGGGAGCGGCTGGGAAGGTGGGAAAGGGGAGTGCGGGCTCCGTCGCTGGAGGATCTGGCGGCGCTGAGCGAGGTGCTGGCGGTGCCCATGGAGGAGCTGGGGCTCGGCCAGGCCGGGGAGCCGCTGCCGCCGGTACAGCTTCAGGAGCTGGTCCATCACCTCAAGGCGATGGCCCGGCTGCTGAGGCCCTGGATGGAACGCATGAAATGAGACACAGGTCTTCCGGCGTCATGACGGCGCCGGATGTTCGAGAACCCAAGGAGGTTCCCATGAGCAAGCAGGTCAAGCAGGACCCGGTGCTGGAGGCGGTGGCGGTGGAGCAGGTGAGGACGCTGCGCAAGACGCGCCGTCCCAGCGGAGCGCTCAAGCCGGAGAGGGTGCAGGAGGAGCTGAGGAAGATGCCGGGCTGGAAGCTGTCGCCGGACGGCAAGGCGATCGGCCATCTCCGCGAGTTCACGCAGGCCGGGGGCGCCGCGAAGTGGGCTTCATTCGTGGCCGAGCTGGCCACGGCGGACCGCCAGCCGGTGCATCTGGGGATTGCAGGCACCCGGGTGCTCCTCACCCTGCCCCACCGCAACGGTGCCAGCGGCCTCACCGCGGCGGTGTTCGACTTCGCCCGTCAGCTCGGCTGATGGAACAGGCCCAAAACCCAACAAGGACGAAAGGAGAGAAAAGAAAATGCCTGGTTCGATTGGTAATCAGACCCTGGACCTGCAGAACCTCGTCGTCAACGCGAAGGCCAGCGCTGCCGACGTGCCCGGACTCGACGTCCACATCGCGTCACTGGAGCAGGTGGTGGCGGACACCAAGGACCTGAACGCCCGGCTGGAGATGCGCAAGGGCATCAAGCAGGACGAGACGAAGGAGCGGAAGGCTCTGCTGGACAAGGGCCGGAAGCTGGCCGCCCGCGTCCGGGCCGCCCTGAAGGCGCATTTCGGGATCGACAGCGAGCGGCTGGTGCAGTACGGAGCCCGTCCGGTCCGCCCCCGCACCAAGAAGGTCCAGACGCCGAAGCCGCCGGAGCCGACGCCGCAAACGCCGGCCCCGGCTCCTGCCGGTAAACCGTAACTCCCGAGGCGTACCTACTGAGGGTTGTTCCGAGGAGGGCGTGCGGCAACACGCCCTCCTCGGTTTCTAGTATAGCGCAGGCTTCACCGTCCTGGGGGATGGGGAGAAGCAAGGCTGCTGTAAAAAGGTCGAATCTGCTAAAATCTGAGAGAGTTCAAAAATTCTGGAGACGAGGAGAGCAGACCATGGAACGTCTGAAGCGATTTGCGGCCCCCTGCCTGATCGTGGCCCTCCTGGGCTGCCTGGGAATCCATGCCGAGTCACACCCCAAGGTGTTGCGTCTTCTCCAGCGCCTCCCCCTGCCCCCAGCGGGCTCCATCGCAACGGACGTCCGCTGGGCCAGCGACGACTCCGTCTTCATCGCCTGGGATCGCGACGGGGTTGCGGAGGTCGGGCTCGACGGCATCAGGAGGCGCACGGCGGTGCCGGACGTCAAGACCTTCGGCCGCTTCGATCATTATCACCGGCTGGCGGTCTCCCCCCGCTTCCTCGCCGTCAGCGCGGGGTCCTGGTACCTGGCCTGGAGGCCCCGGAAGTCGGAGACCGAAGGGAGGATCATTTTTCAACGAGCGGGAATCGGGCTGGCCAAGGACATGGACCTCCAGGGCGACCGGCTGCTCCTCCTCGGTACCTCCGGTACGGAGCACCCGACTTTCTCTACAGGGGCAGTGGCCTGGCTCGGTACGCTCACGGCCGGGCTGGACGACTTGAAACCGGTCCTTTATGACGATGGCGGGCCGGGGGCGCCCCATCTCTCCCGCTGTATCTTCGGTGATCTCGGCGCTGTCCGTTTCCTCGGCGATGGGTCGTTCGTGATCGTTCCCGGCTTTCAGAAGGGGGTCTACCTCTTCGCCGCCAACGGCCAGCGGATCCGCTCTTGGACCAGTGAAGAGGTCGGCCTCAACACCGACTGCTCCGGCCTGAGCGATGAAGAGGAGGCCAAGCTCCGTATGGACCCCGCGACCTGGCAGCGCTGGCTGAGCGCTCACCACGTCCTGGATGACATCCTGCCGTTGTCCGAGGGTCCGGGGCTCCTGGTACGGTCTGTGGGCCGCGACGGGCTTGCGCGTTGGGAGCTGAAGGTGCTGGCGGCCGGAAGGGTCAAGACCTACACGGTACCGGTGGTGGGCACGCGCCCGTTCGATCGGCTGCACGGCGACGTGCGCAACGGCAGGATCGTCCTCTTGTTGTCGGGCTCTGGCTTCCCCGTCAGCATGGGCAAGGCGGATAACCAGGGAGAAATCCTCCTGACTGAATTACCGAGCCTCTAAATAGGAGCAATCATGCGTACACCGATTGGAGCTACGCTGCGAATTCTGCCGGTCTTGATTCTTCTGGCCGGTGCTGCTCTGCAAGGAGGAGCTCCGTCTTCCCGCATGCCGAAGAGCGCCACAGGCTGCTCGCGGATCGATGGCGCGTCTCCCACCGTCTTGGGCTGTTATAACTCTTCAGGGACCTGCTACGCATGCCAATACTCCTACCCTGGAGGGTGGTCGGACTGTAGCGAATCGCCTGACGGGACGATTCGGCTCTGCATCGACTACCAGAGTTAACCGTTCTAGAAGCGCGCTGGCAGGGAGGTGAAGAGATCGCCTCAGGCCCGCGACAGCCGGTTCAGGCTCGCCCGCAGCAGCTCGTGGAAGGCGGCGTCGGGGCGCTCGCGGCGGACTTCGCCGACGGCGCGCTCAGCGAGGCTCGACTTGTAGCCAAGGTTGACGAGGGCGGAGACGACGTCCTGGTCGGCGGCGGGCGCGGCCGCGGGGGTTTCGGGCAGCTCGGCGGCGAGCTCGCGCATCTTGTCCTTGAGCTCGAGGACCATGCGCTCGGCGGTCTTCTTCCCCACCCCGGGGATGGTGGCGAGGCGGCCGACGTCGCCGGCGGCGATGGCGCCCAGCAGGTCGTCGGGCGCCATGCCGGAGAGCGCCACCCGCGCCAGCCGGGGGCCGATGCCGGAGACGGCGATCAGCCGCTCGAAGAGGAGCTTCTCCCGCTCCGTCCAGAAGCCGAACAGGGCGATGCCATCCTCCCGCATGTGGGTGTGGATGAACAGGCGGATGGTCTCGTCGCGCCGTTTCTCGATCTCGTACCACGTCGAGAGGGGGACGTGGACCTCGTAGCCAACCCCCTGGACGTCGAGCAGGAGCCGCTCGGGCGTGGCCTTCAGCAGTTGGCCCTGGAGGTAGCCGATCATGGCGGCCTACCCCTGCTGCGGCACCGGCACCTCCAGGCCCTGCAGGAGCTGCTTGTCGTACTCGACGCCGAGCTCGCGGCGGCGCTGCTGGACGAGGGCGTTCTCGAACTCCCTCAGCTTCTTCTGCAGCAGGGAGGAGCGGGTCTGCTCGCGGTTGGTCGCGTACTGCTTGGGATCCCAGCCTTTATGATCCGTCACCTGGAAGAGCACAGCGCCCTGGGCGTCGGCCACGGGGCCGCCGGCCTGGCCGGTGGGCAGGGCCATGACGGCCTTGGCCAGCTCGGGGTTGTAGCCGATCCCCGGGATCGATCCGTTGCCGTCGAACTCGGCGCTGTCCTTGGCCTGCACGCCCAGCTCCGCGGCCACCTGGTCCAGCGTCTTGCCGGCGGCGAGCTCCTTGCGGGCGGCCTCGAGCTTCTGTATGGCGATCTGCTGCTGCTTCTGACTCTCGACCGCCGCCTTCACCCGCGGCTCGACGTCCTTCAGCTCGGGCGTGCGGGGGGCGGTGATGTCCTTCAGATAGAGGATGGCCCAGCCCTGCGGCAGTTGCACCGGCTGCGAGACCTCCCCCTGCTTGAGGCCGGAGGCCGCGGCGCTGAAGCTGGGGTTGCGGCCGATGCCGGGAATGATGTCCTGGGAGCCGAACTTGCCGGTCTCGGCGAAGGTGACGCCGGGGTTCTGCTGGGCGAGGGCCTTCAGGTCGTCGGCGCTGCGCGGCTTGCTGCTGGTCAGGCGGGCGGCGAGGTCCTTGGCCTTGGCGGCGGCGAGGTCGCGGGCCCGCTCGGCGGTGAGGCGAGCGCGGATCATCTCCTTGACCTGCTCGAACGGCTGCGAGCCGGCGGGCTGTTTGTCGAGGACCTCGATCAGGTGGTAGCCGAAGCTGGATTTGACCGGACCCACCAGCTTGTGGGGCTGGGCGTTGAAGGCCGCATCCTCGAACTCCTTGACCATGCGGTGGCGGCCGAAGGAGCCGAGGTCGCCGCCGCTGGCCTTGGAGGCCGTGTCGTCGGAGTACTCGGCGACCACCTTGGCGAAGTCGGCGCCGCCTTCGATCTTCTTCTTCGCCTCCTGGATGCGCGCTTGAGCCTGGGCGTCGGTGCGCTGGTCGTTGACCATGACCAGGACGTGGCGGGCGTGGACCTGCTCCTCGTGCGAGAAGTCGGCCTTGTGCGCGTCGTAGAAGCTCTGGAGGTCCTGATCGGTCACCTTCACCTGCTGGGCGGCCTGGGCGCCGTTGACCAGCAGATAGGCCACGTCGCGCTGCTCGGGCAGGCGGAATTCCGCCTTGTGGGCCTGGAAGTAGGCGGCGAGATCGGCCGGCGAGGACTTGACCTCGGCGGCGAAGCGGGCGCGGGGGACCTGGAGGTAGCGGATCTTGGCCTTCTCCACCTGGTCGCGGTAGGCCTTCTGGATCTCGTCCTCGCCGACGTAGAGGTTGGCCGCGAGGGCGGTGTTGAGCTTATCCAGGAGCAGCTCGTCGCGCAGCTCGCGCTCGAACTCCGCGGGGGAGATCTGACTGCCCTGGAGCCGCCGGACGTACTCCTCCTGGCCGACGAAGTTGCCCTGATCGTCCTTGAGGCCGGGGATCTCGAGGATCTGGTCGCGCACCTCGGCGTCGGAGACGGTGAGCCCCAGGCGGCGCGCCTCGCCGAGGAGGATCTTGGTGCCGATCACCTGGTCGAGGGCCTGCAGCGGCAGCCGCATCTGCTTGGCCATCTCGGGAGTGAACTGCTCCCCGTAGACCTGGCGGAACCGGTTGTCGAGGTTCTTGTAGGCGCGCTGGAACTCCAGCGTCGTCACCCGCTCGCTGCCGACCGTGGCGGCGACGCCTTGGCCCTGGCTCGCCTGCCGGACGTTGCCGCCGAACTCCACGGCCAGTGCCAGGACGAACAGGGCGATGATCGCCCAGAGGATCCAGGCGAGATTTTTCAGATTGTCACGAAATACTTTGAGCATGGGGAAAGACTCCTTAGGAGCCGGTCACTTTAGCAGCGACGCAGCCGGCGGGCAACCCTCATCACCCCGGCCCTCCAGGGGACCAGGGGTGAGGGTCCCATGTTATATTGACGTGCCAACATGAAAGGGATCTGAAGTTGCCCCCCCGGAAGGCCTCGCGAGCTGGCAAGGACTGGTACAGCGTCTCCGTGGATACCCTCCGGAGCTGGGGGTTCCTGCTGTTGATTCTGGTCCTGGTCGTGGTGGGCCTCTTCGGCTGGCAGGTGGTGGACCGGCGGTCGGTCGAGCACCAGGCCCAGGCGGTGATCGTCGAGGCGGGCCAGTTCCTGGAGCAGTTGCGGACGGAGAAGCGGGTGGCGAGCTTCGCCGCCGAGTATGCCACCGGCCGCACCAGCCTCGAGGAGGCGAAATCCCGCTTCGCGGTCCACGACTTCGTGGGCGCTCTCGACGCCGGCCAGAGGAGCCGCAAGGTGCTGCTGTCGATCCTGGACGCCCTGGCCCTGCGCGGCTCGTCGGGGCAGGCGCAGTTCAACGAGGTGGAGGGCGAGGTGGAGTTCCGGCCGGGCGAGGGCGGCGACTGGCAGGAGGCGCGCGTCCGCTCCCACCTCCAGCCGGGCGACTACGTGCGCACCGGCGAGAACGGCTCGGCGCAGATCATGTTCGTCGACGGCACCCTCTACACGGTGCGGCCCAACACCCAGTTCATCGTCACGCCCAGCGGCGCCGCCGGCGGCGCGCCCGAGCAGGCGATCGAGATGGAGTACGGCTGGGTGAACCTCAGCACTTCGGACAAGTCCGGCAGCAACGTCAAGACTCCGGGAGCGATGGCACGGGTGAAGGAGGACTCCGAAGCCTTCGTGGCGGTCGAGAAGGGCTCCAGCCAGGGGCGCTTCGGCGCCACGCGCGGCGTCGTGGAGCTCTCCTCCAAGAGCGGCCTGACGCGGGAGATCAAGAGCCTCCAGCAGGTGGTGCAGACGGGCGACCTGCTCTCCGAGGCCAAGCCGCTGCCGGCGCCGCCGGCACCCACGGAGCCGGACGACAACCTGGCCCTAGACCTCGATCAGACGCGCAAGCTGGTCCTCGCCTGGGCACCGGTGGCGGGGGCCTCGCGCTACGCGCTCCAGGTTTCGCGCAACATGCTGTTCGTCGACAACGTGATCGACGCCGAGAACCGCACGCGCACCCGGGCCACCCTGGGGGTACGCGGCGAGGGGACGTTCCAGTGGCGGGTGGCCGCCTACGGCCCGGACGGCCTGCTGGGCCCGTGGAGCGGGGCGCGCAAGTTCCGCGTCGCCTCCTCCCGTGCCACGGGCGGCGAGAAGAAGGAGTCCCGGCCGCCCACCCTTGACCTGGACGACGTCAAGACCTACGGTAGTATCTTCTTCGTCGCGGGGCGCAGCGATCCCGGCGCGCGGATCGAGGTCAACGGCGAGCAGGTCAAGACCGGCGTCGACGGTTCGTTCAACAAGCCTGTACAGTTGACCAAGGAAGGCTGGAACATCATCGAGATTCGTGCGCGGGACGCCTGGGGGAACGAAACCGTCCGCCGTCATCGCGTTTTTGTCGAAAATCCCTGAACAAGATGAAGTAAACTCTCCCGCCGCCGGCCGCATTCCGCGGCGGGTTTTTCCAGACAAGGATCAGGAAGGCTGATGCCGTTCGCCTCATTGCTGCGTTACTTTTCCAAAGACCTGGCCATCGATCTCGGGACCGCGAACACCCTGGTGTACGCCAGCGGCCAGGGTATCGTCGTGCGCGAGCCCTCCGTCGTCGTCATCAACAAGATCACCAACCGGATCGAGGCCGTGGGCATCGAGGCCAAGGAGATGCTCGGCCGCACGCCGGGCAACATCGAGTCGATCCGGCCGATGAAGGACGGCGTCATCGCCGATTTCGAGGTGACCGAGCGGATGCTCGAGTACTTCATCAAAAAGGCCCACGGGCGCAAGATGTACGTGCACCCGCGGATCGTCATCGGCGTCCCTTCCGAGATCACCCAGGTGGAGAAGCGGGCGGTGCGCGACTCGGCGATGCGCGCCGGCGCGTCGGAGGTCTTCCTGGTGGAGCAGGCGATGATGGCGGCGATCGGCGCCGGCCTGCCGATCACCGAGCCGTCGGGCAACATGATCGTGGACATCGGCGGCGGCACCACCGACGTGGCGGTGATCTCGCTCGCCGGCACGGTCTACAGCCGCTCGGTGCGCATCGCCGGCAACGAGATGGACGTCGGCATCATCCAGTACCTGAAGCGCAAGTACAACCTGCTCATCGGCGAGCGCACCGCCGAGGCGATCAAGATCCAGCTGGGCTCGGCCTATCCTCTGAAAGAGGAGCTCAAGATGGACATCAAGGGCCGCGACCTGGTCGAGGGCGTGCCCAAGACGCTCTCCATCTCCGACGAGGAGATCCGCGAGGCTCTGGCCGAGCCTGTGGCAACTATCGTCGAGGCGGTGCGCATGGCCCTCGAGCGCACGCCGCCGGAGCTGTCGGCCGACATCATGGACAAGGGGATCGTCCTGTCGGGCGGCGGCGCGCTGCTGCGCAACCTCGATCAGCGGCTGCGCGACGAGACCGGGCTGCCGGTGGTGCTGGCCGAGGACCCTCTGGCCTCCGTGGTGCTGGGCACCGGCAAGGTGCTCTCCGACATTGACCTGCTGCGCAAGGTCTCCATCCGGTAGCCCCGGGGCTGGGATCTCGAGCGCGTGGACGAGCGCCGCACCGTCTGGGTGTTGATCGTCGTGCTGGTCGGACAGCTCGTCTTCCTCGCGGTGCAGGGTGCGCGGGGGGGGCATACGCGGGCGGAGACGGTGGGGCTGCGGCTGCTGGGGCCCCTGGCCCGGACCGTGGCCGCAATCCCCCGCGGCTTCTCCGACGCCCGCCAGGACATGAAGCTGCGCGGCGGCCTGCAGGAGGAGAACCGGCGACTGAGGCGCGAGGTGGAGGAGCTGCGCCTGCACCTGCTGCGCCTGAGCGACGTCGAGGGCGAGATGCGCCGCCTGGGCGAGGCCGTGCGCTACGGCACGCCGCCGGCCGGGCGTATACGGTCGGTCGACGTGGTCTACGTGGATTACGCCTCCTGGCTGCGCACCCTGGTGCTCTATACCGGCGACGCCCCGGCGCGGAAGAACCAGCCGGTGCTCTCGCCGGACGGGCTGGTGGGGCGGGTGTTCGCCGTCGCCGGGCCCTACTCCAAGGTGCAGCTCATCACCGACCGCGCCGCGGGCGTGGGCGGCATGATCCTGCGCACCCACCGGCAGGGCGTGGTGCGGGGAGGGGGCCGGGGCAGCGGCGCCCTGGTGCTCGACTACGTCCCGCTGCAGACGGACGTGCGGGTGGGCGACCAGGTGCTCACCGCCGGCATCGACGGCGTCTATCCACGGGGGATCCCGGTGGGCACCGTGGTCAAGGTGGAGGGAGGCGGGCAGCTCTTCCACAAGGTCGAGCTCGCCCCCGCGGTGGATTTCGGCGCCCTCGACCAGGTCTATCTCCTGGATTACGACGCCGTGCCGCCGAAACTGAAGGAGAACAATCCCAGTGGCCACCCTTAAGCTCCTCGCGGCCATCGCTCTGGCCGCTCTGGTCCACTTCGTGGGCATGCAGCTCTGGCCGGGTTTCGCCCGCGTCGTGGACGTCTTCCTGGTGGTGGTGGTGCTGCACGGCCTGCAGGGGAGCTCCCTGTCGGCGCTGCTGGTGGGGCTCGTCGTCGGCCTGCTCCAGGACACGCTGACCGGCGGCCCCTTCGGTCTTTTCGGGTTCGCTGATACCATTGTCGGCTACGTCACGGCGCGCCTGGCGCAGCGGCTGGTCATCCAGCGGCCGACGGGGGTGCTGGCGGTGGTGAGCTTCGCCTCGGCGTTGCAGCAGGCGATCGTGGTGGGGCTGGTGCTCGTGCTCCTCCCCAGCCCGGAGCTGCCGAGCCCCGTCTGGGTGGCGGTGCGGGCGGGGACCTGCGGGCTCCTGGGGCTGGCCATCTACGTCGCCCTGGGCAACTGGCGCCGCTCGTCGGAGGCCCGGCGGCGCGGCCGCATGAACCGGCTCCGAATGAATTGAGGCAGTCATCATGCAGGTGGTTCGTGAGCATCGAGACGATCTGATCAGCCGCGTGCGCGTGCTGACCGCCGTGGTGACGGGCGTGCTGGTGGCGATCGCCACCGGCTTCTGGTTCGTGCAGCTCGTCCAGGGCGACTACTACCGCGAGCTGGCCGAGAACAACCGGCTGCGCAAGCTCCCCATCAAGGCGCCCCGCGGCCTGATCTTCGACCGCAAGGGCCGGCTGCTGGTGGAGAACGTCCCCAGCTACAACCTGATGATCGACCGCAGCCGGACGAAGGACGTCCACCGCAGCCTGGAGTTCCTGGCGAGCGTCCTGGACCGGCCGGTGGAGGACCTGCGGACGCTGGTGGACGGCTACGCCGGGGTGCCGGTGTTCAAGCCGGTGCTGGTGGCGGAGAACCTCAGCCTGTCGCAGGTGGCCCGCCTGGGCGTCGAGGGTTACGAGTACCCGGAATTCGAGGTCGAGGTGCAGCACCTGCGCCTCTACCGCCACCGCGAGCAGACCGCCCACATCCTTGGCTACCTGGGCGAGGCCTCCCTGGAGGACATCGCGCACTCGAAGGGCGGCCTCGGGGTGGGTGACATGGTGGGCAAGAAAGGCATCGAGCAGACCTACGATGCCGAGCTGCGGGGCCAGGACGGCGGGCGGGTGGTGGTGGTGGACAGCCGCGGCGAGCTCCTGGAGGAGTATGGGCGGAAGGACCCCGTCCCCGGCCGCAACCTGACCCTGGCCATCGACCTCGACCTGCAGCAGGAGGCGGCGCGCTGGCTCGACGGCCCGGAGAAGGTGGGGGCCATCGTCGCCATGGACCCGCGCAACGGCGAGATCCTCACCCTGGTCTCCTCCCCCTCCTTCAACCCGAACCTCTTCGCCCGGCGGCTGCAGCAGAACGACTGGAACGCCCTCATCGAGGACCCCAACCATCCGCTCCAGAATCGGGCCATCCAGAACGCCTACTCCCCCGGCTCGACGTTCAAGATCGTCATGGCCACCGCCGGCCTCACCGAGGGCGCCTTCGACACCAACACCACGGTCGTCTGCACCGGCGCCAAGTCCTTCTACGGCCGCCCCTTCCGCTGCTGGCGCAAGGAGGGGCACGGCTCGGTCAACGCCCACCTGGCGCTCAAGCTCTCGTGCGACGTCTACTTCTACACGCTCGGCCAGAAGCTGGGCATCGAGAAGATCGCCAAGTACGCGCGCCTGTTCGGGCTCGGCTCGCCCACCGGCATCGACATCCAGGGCGAGAAGCACGGCCTGGTCCCCGACTCCGAGTGGAGCCTCAAGGCCCGCAAGCAGCCCTGGTACCCGGGCGAGACCATCTCGGTCTCCATCGGCCAGGGACCGGTGCTGCTCACGCCCCTGCAGATGGCCGAGATGACGGCGCTGGTGGCCAACGGCGGCTTCCGGGTCGTTCCTCATCTGCTCAAGGATGCCAAGATGCCGCCGCCCGAGCGCGTGGCGATCAATCCCAATGCTCTGGAGACCGTGCGCCGCGGCATGTGGGAGGTGGTCAACGAGCCGGGGGGCACGGCGTACGGCTCGGCCCGCCTGAAGGGGGTCGAGATCGCCGGCAAGTCCGGCACCGTCCAGGTCATCGCCTACGCTCAGCGCACACGGCCCGAGAACCTCCCTTTCAAGTATCGCGACCACGCCTGGTTCACCTCCTTCGCCCCGGCCGACAACCCCGAGCTGGTGGTCTCGGTCTTCGTCGAGCACGGCGGCGGCGGGTCCCGGGTGGCGGCGCCGATCGTACAGGCCCTTTATGCAAAGTATTTCGGGATCGATAACGGGAAGCCACCCGCTCCATGAGGACCAGCCGCGGCTGCGGCTGTTGTCCTCGATCGACGGCGGGCTCATGCTCTCCGTCCTGCTGCTCGCCGCCATCGGCCTCGCCACGGTGCACAGCGCCAGCTCCGAGATGGTGGTGGACTACTTTCCCCGCCAGGCCGGCTGGGTGGCGATCGGGCTGGTGCTCCTCGTGGTGGCGATGAGCATCGACTACCACGTGCTGCTGGACTTCTCGGTGGTGCTCTACGGCTTGGGGATCGCCTCCCTGGTGGGCGTCCTCGGCTACGGCGTGGTGCGCGGCGGGGCGGCCAATTGGCTGCAGATCGGCCCCTGGCAGTTCCAGCCGTCGGAGTTCGCCAAGCTGGCGACGTGCCTCTTCCTGGCCCGCTACCTGGCGGGCCTGAACGCCCGCATTCTCGACCTGCGCCAGATCCTGACGGCCATCTTCATCGTGGCCCTGCCCATGGTGCTGGTGGCCGTCGAGCCCGACATGGGCGGCGCGGCCATGTTCGCGCCCCTGCTCATCGGCACGCTGCTGGTGGCGGGGGTCCGGGTGCGGCTGCTGGTCATCGCCGTGGTCACCGGGCTGGTGCTGGTCTCCGGCGTCTGGACGTTCGGCATGAAGGCTTACCAGCGGCAGCGGGTGATGACCTTCCTCGCCCCCCAGACCGATCCCCTGGGGGCGGGTTATCAGGTGCGGCAGAGCAAGATCGCCGTGGGCTCGGGCGAGCTGACGGGCAAGGGGTACATGCAGGGTACCCAGAGCCAGCTCCGCTTCCTCCCCGCCCGCCACACCGACTTCATCCTGGCCGTGCTGGCGGAGGAGTGGGGGTTCCTGGGGGTGCTGACGGTGATGGGGCTCTACGTCCTTTTCATCACCAGCGCCGCCCGCATCGCCATGCGGGCCCGGGACCGTGCCGGCATCCTGCTGGTGGTGGGGCTGCTGTCGTTCCTGTGTTTCCACATCCTCTACAACAGCTCCATGGTGGTGGGCTTCGCCCCCATCACCGGCATCCCCCTCCCCTTCCTCTCCTATGGCGGCTCCTTCACCATGGTCAACTTCATCTCGACCGGGCTGATCCTGGGGGTGGACATCCGGCGGTACGTCAATCGGTAGGCTGGCTCCTTGGTTACGCGACCTTCAGCGGCTTGATGCTCTCAACCTGCGTCTTGATGGCCTTGGCCGCATCCCACAGATCCACTGCACGCTGCGCGTTGAGCCAGAATTCGGGGGCATTGCTGAACAGGCGAGAGAGGCGAAGCGCCATCTCCGGGCTTACGGCCCGCCGCTCCCGCAGCAATTCGTTGATCGTCTGGCGGGAAACGCCCAATGCCCCGGCGAGACCCGAGACGGTGAGCCCGTAGTCCGGCAGGAAGTCCTCTCGAATCATCTCGCCCGGATGGGTGGGGCGGACCCTTCTCTGGCCTGTATTGGGAATGCTCATGTCGCACCTCGTCATTCGTGATAGTCGGTAACCTCGACATCGTAGGCGTCGCCGTCGACGAACCGGAAGCAGATGCGCCACTGGTCGTTGACGGAGATAGAGTGCTGCGCCGTCCGATCCCGCTTGAGCTCGTGAAGCCGGTTGCCGGGCGGGACCTTCAAGTCGTCGAGCTGGGTAGCCAAGTCGATGTACTCCAGCTTTCTCATCGCCCGCTTGACAATGTCCGGCGGGAACCGTTTCGATTTGCCCGTCGAGTAGAGTTCCTGGGTGTCCCGGTCCGCGAACGTCTTGATCACGGCTCAAGCGTAATCCGTCACGTGACGCATGTCAATGAGTAGCAGCCAACCAGAGCGGCATCCCCTCCTCCCCTTCCTCTCCTACGGCGGCTCCTTCACCATGGTCAACTTCATCTCGGTGGGGTTGATCCTGGGAGTGGACATCCGGCGGTACGTCAATCGGTAGGCTGGCCCCTCACTCGCGCCGGCGATGCGCACCACCCTACGAGCGAGACCAATACGAGGACCACTGCGGCCGGGATAAACGGGCTCCCGACAGAGAAGGCGGTGACGACTGACAAGGCCAAGAGCATTATCGAGCAGACCGTGTAGAGGATACGCCGGCCTTGGAGGACACCGACGAATGCCGTTACGGCGAGGAGGCACAAGAGCGTCAGAACAAAGACGCCCACTGGGCCCGCGTACTGGCGGAACGACTCGACACGATAGAGGGCGTCACGGTCCGAGACCGCGCCCGAAGCCGTTCCTTCGTAGCCGGTCCGAATGACCGGGCTGAACCAGACGACGAGGGATGCTCCAAGGCACCAGATTGCTGCTGCAGCGGACAACAGACGCGTCGTCTTGATCACGGCCTCATGAATTTGCATAGCGCTCCTGTGTCGGCTACCTTGCCCAGGCTCAGGACCTATGTGATCGCAATCTTACTGACTGCGCCGGCGCAGTCGGGCCAGTACGGCTACGGCAACAAGGGCGACGACAAACGCCGGCACCCCGGTCACCGCCGGGAACACGACGAGCGCCAAGGGCGCGAGCGGGCTCGGGTGGCTTGAAGCCCCCCAGTGTGCATGAACGTTCACCCAAACGGCAAGAGCGAAGGCCCCCAAGGCAACCGCCACCGAGACGTGCAGTGCTGCTCGAAGAGGTGAGCTCCGCAGTCGAAAATGCTCGTACCCGACGTGAGCCGCGAATGCCGCGGCGCTTATCAACCACGCGGCCAGCCGCCAGGTGATACGCATCTCGTTGGAGGCAGAGGGATTGGCGAGCGCCGCGAACGTGATGCCCACGACGGGGTACACGACGGCAAACAATATTGCCATCCGGAGCCACCGCTGGTTAGCGAACCTGTCCATGTGTGCGCCCACGCGCTTTCGCGTCTGTCGAGTATACCGCAGCAGCCCGGCAAGAGACACCGGCGTGAGTGGCGGCCCGTCCGGCCCAACGGGCCGGGAGATCCCAGCCCAGGGCTGAGGCCGCAGGCCGATGCCCTGGGTGGAGGGATGACAACGCGGTGCGGCCTGAAAGGCCGCGAGACCGTTGGGCCGGCCAGTCCTTGGTGGAAAAGTTCTCGCGGCCTTTCAGGCCGCAAGGAGGGTTGCCCTTTTTCCCCAGGGCATCGGCCTGCGGCCTCAGTCCTGGGCTAGGGTCTCCCGGCCCGTTGGGCCGGTGGATAGATCGACAGATGAGATAGCTTTTTCCAGGAGCCTGTCGGGAACTCACTCGTCATTTTTGGAGTGACGAGGTACTGGCTGGTTTGGTGATATCATTACCTCGCCTGAAAGTTAGTCGGATCGGGCCAGTCGGGAAAGAGGGCGGTGGATTCGGGCGCTTTCACCCCGGTTAATGTTGGAGGGAAATCATGAAGAGATATGCCCATTGCCTTATGACTTCGTTCGTTTTCATCACCGCCGCTTTCAGTTATTCTTTGGCTGCCCAGAGCCGCAGCACAACGACGCAGGCGCGAATCAAAAAGATACCCGCGAACTACTCGGGATTCTACATCTCATTTGAGATGTGTCACGCGTGCGCATATATTGGATGGCAAAGGGATGTCGTATCGGCTCTGGGAAAGGCTGGCGTTAAAGGACTCGTTTCAGACGACGTAAGTTCTCACTACGCGCCGCAGTCATATTGGACCCTAAAGACCCTTCAGCTTCGAGGTGTAAAGAAGGGAGAGGATGAAGATTGGCAACTGCCCGTCTATGCCGGACCCTTTGATTCAAAACATGCAGCCGACCAAGTGTTCTTACAGGTCCCGTCAATCTTGCATCCCGTCTTCGACGAGGTCGACAAGCAGCGCGTTGGACTCAACGACAACTATAACCGGGCTCGCAAGTTTCACGACTGCACAGGCAATCAGTGCGATATCTATGGCTTTTTCGTTCAGCTTGTCCGAGTACAGCGATAATCGCTGGGAGAGAGCAATGGAACGCGGCACATCGCCGGGATCAACCGGAACCATCGTGGTCAAGGAGAGGCGCTCCGCGAGACTACGGGGAAACCGCCCCGCTTGATACCCTCGATTAGGCGGCCTCGCCGTTTGCCACAGTTCGATTGATCGATTCCTCTTGTGGGCAGAACAGAACTAACCTCCTTTCAGGATTGGCTTCATTCCGGCTGGGCGGCGTTGCGCGCCGCCTGCGCTTCGCGATCGATGTCGGCATCTGTGACGTCTTCGGCTGGAGCTCGCGCGGCCAGTTGTGTGATCAGATCTTTGAAGCGAGCGTCCATCTCGGTCTCGGCAAGAGCACGGGCCACACGGGCACGGGACGGCTCATCGAGGCTGTGGATGATGGCGAGGAGGTCTTCGAGGCCGAGCCGCACGTTGGGGATGGTGATCTCCGGAGAGCAAAGAGCTATGTCACGATTCTTCATAGTGCTTTACCTCGGCGCCTCTCTCTGAAAAGCTTAGCACAGCCAGAAAAATCCAGGGCGCGTCAGGCCGGCTCAACGCTCGAAGAGACCCGTGGCCTGCCCCTGAGGCCACGGTCCTCGCAGGTCCGGTCGGCGACGGACACGGGACCCTGATCGCCTAACGCCTCTTGACACCACCGGCTTGATGCGTGACGCTTGATGATATGAGAACCACGCTCACCCTTGACGACGACGTGTTGGCCTCGGCCCGCGCTTTGGCCGCTCAACGAGGCGTGCCTATCGGCACCATCATCTCTGATCTCGCCCGCCGCGGCCTCGGCCCTACCCAGCCCACCGCCACCCGCAATGGCATCCGCCTCTTCCCCGTACGGCCCGACGCCGGTCCTGTTACCCCCGAGTTGGTCAAGACCCTGGCGGCGGAAGAGGATTGAACCGCCACCTCATCGATACGCTGCTCGCCTTCTTCTAAAAAGCTTAGCACAGCCAGAAATCCAGGGTGCGTCATGCCCTACGGTCTCCCGTCGTACGCGGCGCAGTCCCGTCCTACGCGTACGATGAACCGTTGTCCCCTTACGATGTTCCGTCGTACGCGGCGCATTTCCGTCGTCCGCGGACAACGGCACGCCGTACGCGTACGATGAACCGTCGTCCCCTTACGATGTTCCGTCATACGCGGCGCATTTCAATCTGGACCGTTGTCTCCTTACGATGTTCCGCTGTACGCGGCGCATTTCCATCGTCCGCGGCCAACGGCACGTCGTCTCCGTATCACGGCGCATCGTCTACGGAGAATTTCTGTCGTCTCCAGACGACGACGCGTCGTGCGGGGAGCATTTTCGTCGCGGGCGGCCAATGGGGGAGGGTCCGGGATACAATCCCCGACCGTGAGTCTCAAGATGCTCATCGAGAGCGATCCGCATCAGACGCGGATCGGCGTCCTGGAGGACGACCGCCTGACGGAGATCTTCGTCGAGCGGCACCGCCATCGGGGGCTCGTGGGCAACGTCTACAAGGGACGGGTGACCCGGGTGCTGCCCGGCATGCAGGCCGCCTTCGTGGACGTGGGCCTGGAGCGCGACGCCTTTCTCTACGTCAGCGACGTGGCGGCCGACGTCGAGGCGATGGAGGACCTGGAGATCGACGACGCCCGCAACCACGACGAGCTGCCGGCGGCGCACCCAGGGACTTCCCCCTCGATCGACGAGCTGTTGAAGCCCGGCCAGGAGATCATCGTCCAAGTCGTCAAGGACCCGCTGCCCAGCAAGGGAGCGCGCATCAGCACCCACGTCACCCTGCCGGGGCGCTACCTGGTGCTGCTGCCCACTGTGAAGCACTTCGGCGTCTCCCGCCGCATCGAGGACGAGGCGGAGCGGGAGCGGCTGGTGGGCATCCTCCACCAGCTCCCGGTGACGGCCGGCGGCTTGATCGTGCGTACGGTGGGCGAGGGCAAGGGGCGGGAGGAGTTCGAGAGCGACCTCGTCTACCTGTCGCGGCTGTGGGAGAAGATCCGCCACCGGGCGAGCCGGGTCTCGGCCCCCACCCTCCTCCATCAGGACCTCGACCTCGCCCTGCGGGTGGTGCGGGATCTCCTGCGCAGCGACTTCGCCGTCCTCTGGGTGGACGGCGAGGAGACCTACGAGCGGATCGTCGAGTTCCTCGACCAGGTGCAGCCCGGTCTGGTCTCCAAGGTCAAGCTCTTCCGCCAGCGGGCGAGCCTGTTCGAGCAGTTCGGCATCGAGGAGCAGATCGAGGCGGCGCTCAAGTCCAAGGTGTGGCTCAAGTCCGGCGGCTACATCGTCATCAACCCCACCGAGGCGCTGGTCGCCATCGACGTCAACACCGGCCGTTTCGTGGGCCAGAGCAACCTGGAGGACACGGTCTTGCAGACCAACCTCGAGGCGGTCTCGGAGATCGTGCGCCAGATCCGCCTGCGCGACCTGGGGGGGATCATCGTCATCGACCTCATCGACATGATCGAGGCGGTCCACCGCGAGGAGGTCTTCGCCAGCCTGGAGAGCGAGATCAAGAAGGACCGGGCGAAGACCAAGCTGCTCAACATCTCCGAGTTCGGCCTGGTGGAGATCACTCGTAAGCGCAGCCGGTCCAACCTGGAGCGCCTGCTCACTCAGCCCTGCCCCTACTGCTCCGGCCGCGGGCGGATCAAGTCGGTGGCCACCATCTGCCTCAATCTGCGCAAGGAGCTGCTCCACCTGCGGGGGCGCACGGGCAACTCGGAGCTGCTGCTGCGCGTCCACCCCGAGATCTCCCGCGCCTTGCAGCAGGAGGAGCGGGCCATTCTCGACGAGCTGGAGCGCACCCTCGGCGTCCACATCCTGATCCAGAGCGACCCCGAGCTGCACCACGAGCGTTTCGACGTCGTGGAGGTCTGACTGGGCCCTCACCCCCCGGCCCCAGAGGCGCTAATTTTGTCTCAGCTCCCCCACCCAAGACCCTCATCACCCCGGCCCTCTTCTCCCGCCCCCTCCCACCCCCCACCCCGGGAGAAGAGGGAGAAAAGCAAGAAAAGACGACAAGGACAGCTAGGACAAGAAGGACGAGGGAGATCAGCAAGACCGCTCCAATCGGGTTCCCCTCTCCCGGTGAGGGGGGTGGCGAGGGGGCGGGAGAGGGGACAGGGGTGAGGGTCCCCGGGTGGGGGTGCTCTGAGGCAGCGACGGAAAGGTTCTCCCTCCCCGGCTGGAGCGGCGAGCTGGCCGCAGGGAGATCGGAGCTGCGCCCCCTGGACCTGCCGGCGGCCATCGCGCGGTTGACCGACCCCGGGGCGGCCCTCAAGACGCTGCACTGGGGACGCAACTATCTCTACGTCTCCCGGCTGGAGACCGTGGCCGGGCCGCTGGAGGTGGTGGTTAAGCAGTTCCGCCACCGCTCGCTGCGCGACCGGCTGCGGCGGCGCCTCGCGGGGAGCAAGGCGGCGAAGAGCTGGCGGGTGGCCAACGCCCTCCTCGCCGCCGGGCTCCAGACGCCCGAGCCGGTGATGCTCCTCGAATCCACGAGCGAGAGCGGGCCGGCCTTCTACGTCTGCCGCCACCTGGCCGAAGTCACCGAGGCGCGCTACCTTTTCCGCGCCGCCAATGCGGGAGAGGAGGCCGAGAGGTTCCCCGGCGTGGATTTCCCGGCTTTCGTCGCGGCCTTGGGACGCGCCGCCCGCCGCCTTCACGACGCGGGCTTCTGGCACCGCGACCTGTCGGGCGGCAACGTCCTCCTCCGTTTCGGGCCGGCAGGCCGGCCCACGGATCTCTACCTGGTGGACCTCAACCGCACCCGCAGCGGACGGCCGCCGAGCACCTCCGAGCGCCTGCGCGACCTCTCCCGGCTGGCCCTGTTCCGGCCCGAGCACCAGGAGCTGCTACTGGCGAGCTACTGGGGGGAGGAGCCTGTCCAGGGACGAGGACGTTATCTCGCCTACCAGCGCGGCTTCGTGCTCAAGAACGAATCCAAGAGGCGGGTGCGCGGCTGGCGCGACCGGCTGAGGCACCTGATCCTGCCGCGCCCGCCCCACGCCCACATTCCCGATGCCCCGGCCGGCGCCGGAGCGCGCGACAAGGTGGTCTGGGACCGCCTCTCGGACCAGCCCCACCAGCACGCCGGCCGGCTCGACAAGCTGCGGGTGCGGCTGGCGGACGTCCGCACCCATGGCGGGCAGGCCTTGGCCATCGCCTCCGCCCTGCCGCGGATCTGGCGATGCTATCGGCAGCTTCAGAGGACTCTCTACAAGGCGCCGGTGGATTTCGGAGGGATCGGCGTCTGCGTCCGCCCGTGGCCCGAGGTGCCCGAGGCGCCGGTCGCACTGGTGGAAGAGCTGGGGGTGCGCCACGTGCTCCTGCGACTCCACCCGTGGGAGGACGACCACGATGCCGAGGAGGAGCTGGCCCGCGCCCTCCACGCCCGCGGCTGCGAGCTGACCTTCGCCCTCCCCCAGACCCGCGAGCTGGTGCGCGATCCCGCCCGCTGGCGCCGGGCCCTGGATTCGATCGGCCCCCGTTTCGCGCCCTACGGCCACCGCTTCCAGATCGGCCAGGCTATCAACCGCAGCAAGTGGGGGGTGTGGAACGTCCGGGAGTACGTGGAGCTGGCGCGGGCGGCCGAGGAGGTCCTGCGGCGTGAGCCCGGGGTCGAGCTGCTGGGTCCGTCGGTGATCGACTTCGAGTACCACGTCACGGCCGGAGTGCTGAACCTGCGCCGGGCCGGCTTCCACTTCGACGCCGTCTCGGCCCTCCTCTACGTCGACCGCCGGGGAGCGCCGGAGAACCGCCAGGCGGGCCTGGACTCGGTGGACAAGGTGGTGCTCCTGAAGGCCATCGCAGAGACCGCCCGCAACGCCGCGGGCCGCTGCTGGATCACAGAGGTCAACTGGCCGTTGCGGGAGGGACCGCACTCGCCGGCCGGCCGGGACGTCTCGGTGGACGAGGAGACGCAGGCGGACCACCTCGTCCGGTACTACCTGCTGACTCTGGGGACGGGCCTCGTCGAGCGCGTCTTCTGGTGGCAGGTGGTGGCCCGGGGGTACGGGCTGGTCGATCCGGCTGATCCTGAAAATCCCCGAAGGCGGCCGTCTTTCCTGGCGTTGAAGACCCTGATCCGCGAGCTGGACGGCGCCCGGCTGGAGGAGGTGCTGCCGGCGCCAGCGCCGGCCCGTCTGTACCGGTTCCGCCGGGCGGACGGTGCCGAGGTGGTGGTGGGGTGGAGCGCGGCGGGGCCGGCGAGGGCCGTTCTCCCCCGCCCTGCGGCCGGAGTGATTGGGCGGGATGGGGAGGAGATCGTAGCGGCGGGCGGGATGGAGGCGGAGCTTGGCGCTTCCCCGAAGTACTTCCGGCTGGAGTCATAAGAGGGTGTGAAAGTGCCTCGCTCGTCGATCCGATCCTGCTCCTCGATCACCTGGTCGAACTCACTATCCTCCTGCCAAGTCCCGGCGATATCGCTGAGATCGCGCAGGCGGAGTGCGGTCTCGCTGAGGCCCTTATCTCGGGTCAAAGCTTCGTTGTTGACAGGGTTGAACGTCTTGTTTTCGTCTTGCATGCAAGGAGTCAAGGAGTAGAGACGGCGCCTTTCCTCCGCCCTGGACGATCGTAGCCTCGGAAGCTGGATTATCCAGCCTCCAAGGCTACAACTATCCGCTATGTGGACGCAGCTACTTCTGGAACACCTGGTCGACCGGCAGGATCCGGATCGACGTCGGCTTCACCTTCAGCGCCTGGATCGTCTTGTCGGCCTCGACCACGTCGGGCTCCGGCGTGGCATTGTAGGTCTTCGGGCTGGGCTCGTCCTTCTCCAGAGTCTCCTTGAGCTTCTGGGCGTTGGCGGTGACGAAGACGGCGTCATAGTTGTCGGTCTGCAGGTATTTCTTGATCACCGCGTTGACCTGGTCCACCGTCAGGTTCTTCAGCCGCGCGTCGATCTCGTCGATGTAGTACGGCATGCCGTAATACCGGCTGTCCATCATGAAGCCGAGGCGCCGCGACAGGCTCTGCGCCCACAGCTTCGAGTAGTTGACCACGAAGTCGCGCGTCAGCTCGAACTCTTCCTTCGTCATCCCCTTGTCCCGTAACCGCTGCACCTCGTAGAGGCCGTCGCGAAGGGCGAACTGGGCATCGACCGGCACCACCGGGCGGATCCAGACCGAGAAGTACTGCTCGCGCCGGGGCACGTTGGGGCTCGGGTTGTTGGTGAGCGGCGGGTTGGCCCAGTATTCGATGTAGGAGTAGTCGCCGTAGTTGAGCCCCCGCTTGCTGCGAAGCTGCTGCAGGAGCCGGCCGTTGGACGTGCGATGCTCGCCGAGGAAGCTGTTGGCCACCATCAGCGGGTAGTAGTCGGAGGCGGCGCGGTTGATGGGCAGCGGGAAGCCGAAGTGGATGCCGACCGAGCCGGTCTGCTTCTCGACGAGCGTGAAGTTGCGCCCCTCGATCTTCGGCGCTGCTGGCAGGTCCTTGGAATCCTTCACTCCCTGGGGTAGGGCAGAGAGGTCCTGCCTGAGCTTGGCGACGTAGCCCGCGGGGTAGCCGCCGGCGACGCCCAGCATCAGGTGAGCCTGGGTGTAGTTCTGCTTATAGAAGGCCCTGACGTCGTCGAGGGTGATGCTCTTCAGGCCCTCCACCGTACCGCGGGGAGAGTGGCCGTACGGGTGGCCCTGGAAGATCTCGTCCTGGAGCAGCTCGAGGCCGAGGGCCTCGTCGTTGCTGCGCAGGCCGTTGGTGAGCCCCGCCACGAGCTGCTCCTTGTTGCGGTCGAAGTCGGCCTGCGAGAAGCCGGGCTGAAGGACGGCCTCCTCCAGGAGGGTCGTGAAGTCGGCGAGCTTGTCGCGGTGAACGATACCGGCAATCAGTGTCACCTCGCGGTCGGTATTGCCGTTGATGTCGGCCGCCAAGGGGTAGAGGGCCTCGACCAGGTCCGTGTAGGAGCGCTTCTGGGTACCGGAGTCGGAGATCATGGCGGTGGTCAGGGCGGCGAGCCCCTCCTTGCCAGCGGGATCGTGGATCGACCCGACGTTGAACTGGAGGCGAAGGGCGACCAGCGGCGAGCTCGCGCTGGGCAGCTCGACGACGTCGATGCCGGTGCCGGCCTGTTGCGCCAAAGCCGTACCGATGCCGGCGGAAAGGACCAGCGCCAGCAGCAGGCTACCGGCAAAGATCATCCTGGCGTTACTCATGGGCACCTCCCGGCGCGGGCTTGGCCGGCGCGCCGGCCGGATGGGAGAGGGTTACTTCAGTCTCGTTGCGGGATTGGAACGTGGCACGGGCGAGCCGCTGCACGTCCGCCGGGGTCACCTTCTCGAACTGCATGAAACGCCGGTTGATGTCCTGCACGTCGCCGCTCTGGCTGAGGACCTCGGCCACTTGGGCGGCGACCTTGCCCGGGGTATCCAGCCCGAGGGCGAAATCGTAGCGCTCGTGCGACTTGGTCCGCGCCAGCCGCTGCGGGTCCACCGGCTGGGTGGCGAGCTGCTGCAGGTAGCGGTCGACCGTCTCCTTGACCTTCGGCATCAGGTCCTCCGACTTCACCCGCGCGAGCACGATGAAGAGGTTGGGATCCCGGTTGTCGTTGGTGCCGCCCTGGATGAAGTCCACCCACTGCTTGTTGACGACCAGCTCCTGATAGAGGGGCGCCGACTCGCTGAACAGCAGATCGCCGATCATGTCGAGGGCCGCGGAGTCCACCGTCCTGGTCGAAAAGGCCGGCATGTGATAGCCGAGGAACAGATAGGGGCGGGTGGGGTTCGGCCAGTCGAGATGGCCCGTCTTTTTCTCCTGCTGCTGCGGCTCGGCCACGATGGCCGGGGCCTTGTATCCCGGTTTCCAGTCGCCGTAGTACTGCTTGGCCAGGTCGAAGACCTTCTGCGGCTGGACGTCGCCGACCACCAGGAGGACGACGTTCTCCGGGCGGTAGAAGCGGTTGAAGAATTGCCGGCTATAATCGTAGTAGGCCGGCATCGCCTTGATGTCGGCCACGAAGCCGATGGTGGTGTGCTTGTAGGTGTGCTTCTCGTACGCCAGGTCCCGCAGCTTCTCGAACATTGGCTGGACGGGGTTAGAAACGCCCTTGTTGTACTCGCCGAGCACGGCGAGGGACTCGGTACGGAAGGCGTCCTCGCTGTACTTCAGGTTCTTGAAGCGGTCGGACTCCATGTCCATCATGGTGGCCAGCTCGCTCGATGGCCCCACGATGTGGTAGGTGGTCGCGTCGTCGGCGGTGGAGGCGTTGGAATCGGCCCCCATCTTCTTGAGAATGTCGTTGTACTTCTCCTCCGGATATTTCTCGGTACCGCGAAACATCATGTGCTCGAAGAAGTGGGCGAAACCGCTGTGCCCGGCCTCGACCTCGTCGCGGGAGCCGGTGCGCACCACCAGGTAATAGGCCACGGTTCCCGGGCTGTCATAGGGAATGACCACCACCTTCAGGCCGTTGGCCAGGGTGGTGGCGGAGACCGTGTAGGGGAAGATGTCACCGGACGTCGCCTTGCCGGCGGCGCTGACTGTACCCGCGGTGGCCAGGGTCAGCAGGCCGCACAGCCACAGGCTGATTCGGACAGACACGATGGAGAGCCTCCTTTCGGTTCGGAACCCTGCGTCCTCCAGGGCGTTCTGCAGGATGGGACCCCACCGAGCGGGGTGGCCCGACGAGAGAAACCGTGATTCCCCGGATGGGGATTCCCATACTACCCTCTAGGGGGTGCCATGAGACGACTTACGACAAGCTCCTGCGTGCTGCTCATTCTCGGCCTGATGGGCCTCACGAATCCGGCGGCGGCGCAGACGCCGCAGTCGGCCCGCCGGACGCCGCTGGTGACGGTGGTGGAGAAGGTCTCGCCCGCGGTGGTGAACATCTCCGCCCAGTCGACCGTGCGCGAGGCGGACCCCTTCTTCGGCCTCTTCGGCCTCGGCACCGAGCGTCAGGCCCAGTCGCTGGGCTCCGGCTTCATCATCGACCGCAATGGCATCGTGGTCACCAACGCCCACGTCGTCGAGGGGGCCTCACGCGTCACCGTCACCCTCCTCGACGGCCGGGAGATCGTGGCCGACCTGCTGGGGTCGGACCGCGACGCCGACATCGCCGTGCTCAAGGTCAAGGCGAGCAACCTGCCGGCCATCCCCCTGGGGCGGAGCTCCGACCTGATGATCGGCGAGACGGTGATCGCCATCGGCAACCCCTTCGGCCTGTCCAACACGGTGACCACCGGCGTCCTTTCGGCCGTGGGGCGGACCATTCCCTCGGAGCGGGGGGAGCGGCTGTTCACCGACTTCCTGCAGACCGACGCCTCGATCAACCCGGGCAACTCGGGTGGTCCGCTGGTCAACGTCGGCGGCGACGTCATCGGCATCAACTCCGCCATCATCTCGGGGGCGACGGGCATCGGCTTCGCCATCCCCGCGGACCGTGCCCGCCGGGTGGTCGACGACCTGCTGCGTTTCGGCGAGCTGCAGCCGCTGTGGTCGGGTGCCCGGCTGCTCACCGTCGACCCCGAGCTGGCGCGGCGTTCCGGCATCGGCTCCAGGCGGGGCGCCCTGGTGTTCAAGGTCTATCCGGACTCGCCGGCCGCCGCCGCCGGCCTCCAGGAGAAGGACGTCATCGTCGCCGCCGGCGGCCACCCGGTGGTGAGCCGCGAGGACGTGGGGACGGCCCTCTACACGGCGCCCTCGGGCAGCCCGGTGGAGCTGGAACTGCGCCGGGGTGACCGGACGCTGAAGGTGGGCCTCAAGCCGGTCCATCCGCCTCAGGGCCTGGGCCTCCAGGTGCTGGAGCGCTCGGTGGGTCTCAAGGTCGAGCCGGTCCAGGGCGGTCTCGCCATTCGCCAGGTAGTGAACGGCTCCGTGGCTGCCGAGCGCGGGCTGCGCCCGGGGGACGTCATCCTCGGCGCCAACGGCCAGCAGACCGCCTCCGCCGAGGCCTTGGGCCGCGAAGTGCTCCGCGGCCTCGACCGCGGCAGCCTGCCGCTGTCGGTGCAGCGGGGGCGGTGGGTTTATAACCTGGATTTCCCGTTGTAGGGCCCGGCTGAGGTCAGTCGATAACGGGGCAGTCGTAGCGGTCGGCCAGAAATTTCACGACGTGTGGTGTTTCGTCTCGTTTGGTGCGCAACGCAAGGACAGCGAGCGAGTGGACGTTCCTCTCCGTGCTCGTACAGTCGACCAGAAAGTGAATTGGATCGAGGAAATCCGCCTCGATCCGCACGATCCCAACATAGCGCGGGAGGGGCACCTTGCTCCAAAGCCGCTCCACCCGCTCGGGAGTCACTTCCGGTTCGCTGGTCAGAAGCTCTTTGAGGTAGAGGTGCGAAGGGGTAATTCGAGGATCGAACGAGAGCGCCCCCACTTGGCCGAGGACTGACTCCCGAAAGGCTTGGATGGCCTCCAGCAGTCGGAACGAAATCTCGCGCAATCCAGAAAAAGAGAGCCGGATCTTGGCGTGCATGGGGATGAGGATGTGGGTCAGGAACCATGGCCCATCAGGGAGGTCAAGCGAGAGAAGTCCTTCTTTTGTCAGGTTCACCGGTGCCGGCACATATGGACCTATCCGGTCATCGTGAACGTAGAGTCCTACGAGATTGCTGGCCCGGTCCTCGGCGAAAGCGGTCGCACCGTTTGTCGGGCTCTGCTGGGAGGTTCGCACGTCCATGCCGACGGCTACGACGGCATGGTAGCTGTCCTGTACAGAGTCCCAGAGGATGAGAATGGGGGCCGCCTGTGAGGAGATCGCTGAATAGAGATAGCCTCGGGCGGTGTGAAAGTCCACGGCTTGAAAGAGATTTGGCGAAACCCCAAGGGCTCGCACGGCTTGACACATTTGGTCCGTCGACAGCCCCTCGGAGGGCATGGCCCGCCCGAAGGGAAGGGCGTACTGCGAGGCGAGCATCGTGATCTGCGCCGGAGTGGCGGAGCCGATATCCTCGAAATCCTGGAACTTCTGCAAGGAGGACCAAAGGGCGGTGGTCGCGCAGGCGCTGACACCAACGTCCTGCTGCTGAAATGCCAGTCCGCGGACGGTCAACGCCAGCCCGCCCAAGTGGACAGTGTAGTAGCGGATGCAAGGGAACCGGCGCGACACTCCGCCGTTGGAGCCCTCGGGGTACGGCCGCAGGACCGTCCGGCCCACGGGGGAGCCTGGCAGCGGCTTGATGATGCTGAAGCCAAGGTAAGACTGGCGTGAGAACTCGCCGCAACGGGCCCGAAGATCCTCTTCCGGCAGGTCGCGGGCACCGCGCCGCAACTCCTCGAGGCTGGAGTGTAACTCCTCCTGGTCGCAGGTGAAAAAATGCAGACGGCGACAGAAGTTCTCGAAGGGATATAGATTGCGCGAGTAGAAGACGCTGTAGTCTTCCATGTAGTGTCGATCGATGTAATGGGTCTCGATCAGCAGGGAATGGCAACCGAGCCCACGAACGAAGTCATCGATGTAGCCGAGTTGTCGGAGCGCCTCTCCTGCGACGAGGAAAGGCGGCTCCGTCAATTTGAGGACTTCGTGCAGCTCCTGGGTGCCAAGAGAGAGAATCTCGACCTGCTGCCGGGGTCTGGCCACAGGATGCGAGTCAGAGGCGCGTGTTGATGCGGATCGCCAAGTCCCGCTGGCTCAACCGCTCCGACGAGCGGACGGCATCGATCAACGGCTTGGTCTGCTTCTGTAGCCGGCGGAGGGATTCCTCAAAACGCCGTCGCACCTCTGGATCGTCGAGACCGGTGATCTCTCTCTCCTGCGGAGCGATAGCAGTCATATCTTGCTTGAGTGTCATGGTGTTCTCCTTTGCCTGAGCGGCCCCTCTCGGACGCAGCTCCCGAGGAGAGCGGAAAGGGGCGTCATGCTACGCTCAGGCGGTTCAACAGTCAAGGCTCGATACCCCATTCCTCCCGGAGATGCAAAATGGACTTGCCCCGAATACGCCATTCCTTCTTGGGACCCACCTTCTTCGCCTCGACTCCCCCCCGGCGGCAGTATCCTTTCAGGGTGTCTTCCGTGACTTGATGGTCTAGGAGAGGCACCGCCTCTCGGGGAGAGTACCAGGTGTTGGCATCGATGTCGGGGGTCATGGGAGTTTCTTCAAGCATGTCTATTGATATCCAGGGTAACACAGGGCTACTCAGAAATCTACAGGGGATATCCAGGTGAAGGGCTTCTCTTATCCGGAGTAGGATCTCCGCCATGCCCCACCGCCTCGCCCTCCTCGTCTCCGGCGCCTCCGGCATGCTGCTCCCCCGGCACGTGCTGGGCCGGCTGGCGGCTCATCCGGAGATCGAGCGCATTCATCTGGTGGTGTCCGCGGGGGCGAGCCAGGTGCTGCGGCACGAGCTCGGAGAGGAGAAGACGGGCGCGGCCGACCTCCTGGCGGCGGCGGTGCCGGACACGGAGGCGAGGGGCAAGGTGCTGATCCACCGCGACGGCGAGCTCGACGCACCCATCGCCTCGGGGTCCTACCGCCTCACGGGCACTGTGGTCCTGCCGTGCAGCTCCGGCACGCTGGGCGCGCTCGCGACGGGCTCGGCCCGCACCCTTGTTCATCGCGCCGGCGCCGTGGCCCTGAAGGAGCGCTGGCCCCTGGTCCTCGGCTTTCGCGAGACCCCCTACAGTCTGGTCCACATTGAGAACATGCGACGCCTGATCCTCTCCGGGGCGGTGATCCTGCCGCCCGTCCCCGCCTTCTACATTGGCGGCGAGGACCTCGGCCGCTTCCTCGACCACTACACTCTGCGTCTGCTGGATCGCTTCGGGATTCCCGAAACCGGGAATTCCGAGCTGCGTTGGGGAGATTGACCTGGAGCGGGAGCGTCCTTCCCGGAGGACACTCCTGGATCTTCCTTCCTGGGCCATCATCGCCGTAACCCTTTTCTTTTCAGTATTTCTCTGCTCTGGCATCGAGGTTGCTTTTACCTCTGGCGTCAACAAGGAGGAGAACAACCATGAGACGCACCACCCTGATCACCGCCGCACTTCTCGCCCTCCTGCTGGCGCCCGCCCTGCAGGCCCAGTACGGGGGCTATCGCAACCCCGACCGATATGGCAACCGCTACCCCGACTACGGCCACATGGACCGCGTGTCCTACCTGGCGCACCAGCTTGACGAGACCGCCCGCAACATTTATCGCCAAGCCGCACGCAACAACCGCCGGCCGGACCAGTACGAGGCCCAGATGCTGGACGACCTCCGGCAGCTTGCCGGGAACGCCGCCCACTTCCACGACGAGGTGGAGGGCAACCGGCAGAACCCCCGGCATACCGCGAACGACTTCGCGCGGCTCGAGGAGTCCTTCAACCAGTTGGGGCTCACCATGCAGAGTGTCCGCCCGCGGCCGTACGTCGACCGCGGCATGGAGCGGATCTACAACCTGATGACCGAGCTGTCCCGGTACTACGGCGGCAACGGCTATGACCGCTGGGGCCGTTACGGGCACGACCGCTACGACGGTGACCGGTATGACCGCGGCCGCAATCCCTACGACCGCGATTACAACCGCGACAACGGCTATCGGCCGCCGCAGTAACTAGCCCCGCCCTTCGGTCCCCGAGGCTCTCCCGGGGACCCTTTTCGGCTCAGAATTTGCATTATTTTCGCTGGGGTTAGTGCAACCTATGGGAGGTCCGCAATGCACAGGAAAGAGAGAGAGGGTCACCGGAACCTCACGCTACTGAGAACGGCGCTGCTCGCAGTCGTCGCCACACTGCTCATCTCGGGCGCCCTCGTGGCGCAGTCGCACGGCGATCAGTTCACCGCCGTCCTCGTCAACATGACAGGGGGCGGCACCGCCCCGGTGGTGATCCACATCGACCACTACTCCTCCGACGCGCAGATCGCGAAGCTGAAGGGAATCCTCGCCGACAAGGGCCCGGGCGCCCTGCGGGAAGCCCTGTGGAACCTCGAAGCGGGGTACATCCGCATCGGCGGCGGCCTCGGCTATCCCATTGCCGTCGCCACCTCGCGGCCGGAGGGCAATGGCGGTCGTGTGGTCCGCCTCATGATGGACCGGCCGATCTCCTTCCGCGAGGAGGTCACCGATGCCCTCTCACGGGATTACCCCTTCAGCTACATCGAAATCCATCTCGACAGCAGCGGCAAAGGGGAAGGCAAGTTCATCGCCGCGGCCAAGGTGAGCATCACCGCCGGCACCGTCGACATCGAGAGCTTCGGCATCCAGCCGCTGCGGCTCCTGCAGGTCAAGGCCCAGTAGGCGGCCACGACGGGGCCGGGCGGTACCGCCGTCCCCGGCCCAACCTCTATAGAATGGTCGCTCCATGCGACCCTTCCACACCCTCTCGACCGTGCTCGAGATGATCAAGTTCGGGCGATTGGGTGCGAAGCCTTTTATTTTCATAGACTTAGCGATCCGCCGATCCCAGCGTGTCAGCAGGATGTCAGCGGGCCGAACGATCTCGGCCACCGTAGGGAAGGGAACAAGCCCGGCGGGAGGTGGGTGACGCATGGGCGGCCGTCGCTACCGTGTCGTCAAGCGTTTCCGCTGGATTGAGGGCGGGAGGCCGGCCCCAGGAGATGGGTGGGAGGGCGGCGAATCTGTCGCCTACGAGCCCGGCGATACCGTCCACATGGAGGACCAGGATTTGGAGGGCATGTACCCCTATGTCTGTGTGGAAGCTCTCGACGAAGCAGGCGGCGCCGTACTGGAAGAGGCCCGCGCAAAAGCCAAAGCGGTCCACTTCACAGCCGTAGCTGACATCTCTTCGGATGACGCCGAGTTTTGGGCTCGCGCCCTGCGGCGGGAGGACAGTTGGCAAGAGGAGAGGATTGACTACGCGATCCTCCGCGACGGCACCAAGCAACCGCTCCGGGTGCACCCAGCTAATCCCCTGCCCGACGTGGTTTACGACGACTACGGCGTACCCAAACCATGGGATACGGCTCTCCTGCGGCGTCGGCGGGAGATGGAGCGTGAGCTTGACCGGATTCATCGCGGCGCGAGCCAGGGAAGGCGCCAGGGCCACGAGACGAAGCGAGACAAGACCGTCCGCGACAACAAAGCTCTACTCGCTGCTGTGCTGACGTACCGAGACGAGCACCCTGAGCACGGACGGCCTGCCATCGCTGCGGTGCTCGTAGACGAGCACGGCCGCGAGATCGACCATGCCGATCCCGACGACCGGAGGCGGGCCATCGCCGCCCTGGTCAAGCGCATCGAACGCCTGGAGAAAAAATCGCTGGACACGTAGGGGCCGAATGTCCAGCGGCACCTGCGCATCATTGCGCATGGACACGAAAACCAGAGAAGAATCCAGCAGCAGACAGGCCCCCGCCGTACTCGACACCCGCGCCGCCGCCGACTTTCTGGGCGTGAGCGCGAGGACCCTGGAAGGCTTCCGCGTCAGAGGTGGCGGGCCGCGCTTCGTGAAGATCGGCGGTTCCGTTCGCTACCGGCTCGCAAGCCTTGAGGAGTACCTCCGGCACCAGGAGCGGACCTCAACATCCGACACCGGACAAGCTTCTCCCCGTGGCGGCCGGGGCTGAGCATGAAAGCCGTAGCGCACACGACTGGACAGCCTGGACGGGCTGGACAGGTTTCTGAGGAGAGCATGAGGGCTCGGGCCGGGAGGCTCACCTAATGGTTATCCGTCCCACCAAGCCTACAGCAGAAGAGTTAAAGGCTAAGGCGATTGTCACGCCAGAGCGCGGACGGGTTGGACACGTCGGACGGCCTGGACGGGTTTCTGAGCACACGAGCCTGATAGAAGGAGTGGAGGGGTTCTTGACGGATTACATCGCTCTTCCCGAATACACAGCGACCGTCAATTCGGCAACCGTCGCCGCAACTTTGAGCGAAAGCTACTACAATTTCCTTCTCGATAGGAATTCAGGAGAGCAGAGTCTCTCTCTCAAGTGTATGCCCTCTCTAGGCCACCATATCGTTGAAAAGATTAAGCCCGAGATTACTCTATGCGGGAAAGCGGTAGCCTTAAAAGCCATTTGGCACTGCTCTCTCCACATCGGCATTAAGAAGGTAGCCGACTGGCCGGAGATTAGGGACTATGCCACGCTAAGAGATGAGTTTCGCGCATTAGGAGACCTTGGGACGGATGAAGACAAAGACTTAGGAGAATTCTTGAGAGATTTTGGCTTCAAGCGCTTGGGTGGCTTTAAGCAGCTCACGTTCTTTTACGGAGAGGAATCGAGGAAGCTACTCACTACCGTTGTCGAGACTCTGAGCGAGGATCGCATGGTGGTGGCAACTATCGCGTGTTTTGCCGCATGGGAGGATGAAGATTGCCTCGCAGAGAATACCAGGAGGGAGTGCAAAGAATACGTGGACCACTTCAGAAACAGAGTGCGCTTCCGCCACCGTATGGCGCGGGCTGCGCTAGATTATCTCTTAGAAGTAAAGGAGGAGCGGGCGCGCCGTGAGTGAAAAGTCTCCGACTTCACCAAGGCCGCTTCATGAAGTCCAACGCGGGAAGTCTCGCATATCAGGAAGGCGACATCATGAAGTCCGGGATAATGAAGTCCCCCGCTTCATAGACTTCACATAGTAGGCCAGTAATACAATAGTATAAAGAGGCACAGTCACACATGAAAGGCACGACCCATGGAAGCCCGTAGACAGCGATGCTCGGCCCGCGTCTCAGACGGCTCCCGACCGTGCGAACGGTGGGCGATCAATGGCTCTACCGTCTGTGCGACTCACGGCGGCCGGGCGCCACAGGTCAAGAAGTCTGCAAGGGAGCGGCTCGGCGAGTTGGTAGAGCCTGCACTCAAAGGACTGCACAAGGCTCTAAAATCGAAAGATCTCCCTACGATTGTACGGGCAAGTCAGATTGTTCTAGACCGTTGCGGCTTTCATCCGTCACAAGCCATTGAGGTGACCGGTCCTGTCCAAGTCCAGAGTAACGTGAGCGTGGATTCGTTGCCGCTCTACGTGAGACAGCTCCTCGTGCTGGTGTCGAATGGAGAAGGGATCGGAGAGGAGCTTGAGCGAGCGTTGAGGGAGGAAACGAGCGAGAGGTTTGGGAGGTTTCTGGCGAGTAGAAGGTAGACTCCTCCCTATCCTATCCTCTGAGGGTGCTCCTAATCCATGAGGTACATCAGTAACGTCTTGCGGAGATAACATTGATATAATGAAGGTCGTCTACCTCTAAGCGAACACGCCCAAGCCCGCCTTCTACTTCTAAGCAGGTCGCCGGATCTGCAAGATCAAGAGGATCGACGATGAAAGAGCACACCCCCCCAACATCCACTCTTGCATCGACCACGGGACGGGATAAATAAGGGAACCAATCCATTCCGTAGTCCGTCGGCTGGTCAACCGAACCGTCAATTATCGCTTCAAATGAGATCGAGACCACGCCTTCCCCAATGTACTCTGCATCATCAGTTCCGAGGGACCACTCGTCAATCTCCTCAAGCACGTCAATATAAAGATCTTCATCCTCATCGCGGCCTTTGTAGTGCGCATACTTAGCTGTATTGGATAGCCCTTCCAAGAGCGCATTACCAAAAATTTCTTTGTTTTCATTTATGATTTGAACAATCCGCGGAAGGTTGATCGCCAGTTCTACCTCTTTCTGTCTGGCGACAAACTCTGTCGCCTTCAGGAGGTCCTCCAAGCTATCGAAGACAGTTATGTTGGAGACGTGAACAAAAGTATTTCGCATTCGACTGTCAGAGGTTACAAAGAACAATTTCTCATCAACAGCGAGATCAAGGATTACTTCCACAATAAAGGCATCAGGGAAATCCTTCCTCGCCTTCTTAGTGCCAAATGGCAGAGCCCCCTCGAAATACTTTGCTAGAATACGTTGCGCATGTTCACTGCCTGGCTTAATGACGCGCCCCTCTACCCGCCCCATCCATAAATTGAACATACTTGCAGCCTCAGATTCAAAGCTTTCGATCAGATCTTTAACATTCTTCTTAAGCGTGTCGATGCGAGGTCCCAGGTTATTGGGAAACGCGTTGCGGAGCTTCTTAATTGCCTCACGATAGCTCGCGACGGCTTCGAGTTGTTCGCTTGAAAGCGCCGTGAATTCTCTAGCTATGACCTCGGGAATAAGAACTTCTACGTGGCCAGCCTCCGCGAAGCGAGCCAGCGCTTCGAAGCTGCCACCTGCAAGCGAGCGGTCGTTGTGAAAGATATTCGTATCAAGAGCTACTCTCATCACCCGAAATTCCATGGCTCGGCTCCCTTTTCATTTGCGAGTCACATTCCGCATGAGGCAGCAATGTGCTACCAACGTCTAATCTAGCTGCGGGACTTCTGCCCTGCAATGCTATTGATGGGCGCGCATGTCTCGGGAAAAAGACAAAGAGGGCGGCCCCCGCGAAAGGACCGCCCCCGGTTCCTGCTACTACGTGAGCTGCTTAAACAGTCGAATGACCTCCTGTGCCTTCACCCGGTCCGGAGCTTCCCCGAGCACCTTTTCCGGATCGGTCTCCCGCCAGTTAACCCGGAGCGCGGCCAGCTCCGCCGCGAGCGCCATACAGGACTTCCGAACGGGGAGCGTGGCGACGACCCGCCGCGTTGGACGGTGGACCAGGGAGTGCAGGGAGCAGCCGGGCTCGCCCACGCCCCGGCCGTCGCGCGCAAAAAGGGCCGGCCCCTTCTTCGGAACCGGCCCCGGTGCTACGTTGCGTCTCTGCTACTGAGCTTCCCCGCGGTGCCGATCAATGACCGGCCGGGGGATCTTCGATGGGCTCGCTCCCGCCCCAGCGCACCCAGAGGCGGGCCAGCTCGGAAGCGAGGGAGCGACACTGCGCGGCGGACCGGAGGGTAGCGATGATCCGCCCGGAAGGGTAGTAGACCAGGGTGAAGAAGCCGCTGTAGCGGTCCGCTCCGGCGTCCGTCCCCCGGTAGTACGCGAACGGGTGAGAGACGGAGCCCGAGACGGGAGCCATCTCCCCGCTCGCGAGCCGCACGGAGAAGACGGCCCGGCGCCAGCCCATCGGCACCAGCTTGCCCGCCCTGGCTACGGCTTCCAGGTAGCGGTCCGCCGCTTCCGCGAGCCACGTGCCGACCTCCATATGGCCCACTCCATCGGCCGCCTGCTTCCAGCGGATGGACTGCTTCTCCGTGGCGCGGACTGTGAACGCGACCGTCTTCACAGGTACTCCTGCATGTCGTCGAGGTGCCGGGCCACGGCTTCCAGGGCTTCCCGTAGATCCTTCTTCGGGTCCCGGATGCTGCCGCACACCGGGGACCGGGAGGGCGGCGGGAGGAAGTCCAGGGCGTGCCATCCGGCGTCGAGAAGGCGCCGGAGCCGCTTCTTCTCCTCCAGGCGGGAGAGGATCGGGTCCCGCTGGGGGTGACGCTCCTGGAGAGCTTCCTCAGAGAAGTAGGCGGCGGTGAAGTCTGCCGCCCACCCGATGAAGGCGCCTACCGGCTTGTTCTGCCGCCGGGCGGCG